>NZ_CANLMM010000072.1:0-203 GCF_947492115.1 uncultured Aquimarina sp. | reverse complement strand
GTGGAGGAACGTATTCTGGAAATGGAGTAACTGATGATGGCAATGGAACTACTTATTCCTTTAATCCTACTACCGCAAGTACAGGAAATCAAAATATTACCTATAGTTTTACCAATGCAAATGGATGTACCGATACTGCTTCTGATACTGTAGAAGTGTTCGATCTGCCAACAGTATCCTTTACAGCTCCAGCTGATCTATGT
>NZ_CANLMM010000071.1:0-207 GCF_947492115.1 uncultured Aquimarina sp. | reverse complement strand
ACACATAGATCAGCAGGAGCTGTAAAGGATACTGTTGGCAGATCGAACACTTCTACAGTATCAGAAGCAGTATCAGTGCATCCATTTGCATTGGTAAAGCTATAGGTAATATTTTGATTTCCTGTTCCTGCAGTAATAGGATTAAAGGAATAAGTAGTTCCATTGCCATCATCAGTTACTCCATTTCCAGAATATGTTCCTCCACTC
>NZ_CANLMM010000070.1:0-212 GCF_947492115.1 uncultured Aquimarina sp. | reverse complement strand
CCTTGTGGTCCTTGTGCACCAGTTTCTCCTTGTATACCCTGAATACCTTGTGGTCCTTGCGCACCAGTTTCTCCTTGTATACCCTGAATACCTTGCGGTCCTTGCGCACCCGTAACACCTTGGTCACCCTGAGGTCCTTGCGGTCCTTGTGCACCCGTAACACCTTGGTCACCCTGAGGTCCTTGCGGTCCTTGTGCACCAGTTTCTCCTTG
>NZ_CANLMM010000069.1:0-221 GCF_947492115.1 uncultured Aquimarina sp. | reverse complement strand
ACAGTTAGTGGTACAGTTACCAGTGGTAATACGAGTAATACCGATCCAAGTGGTACGGTAACGATTACCGATAATGAGGTTCCAAACCCAAGTCTAAGTGTTATCAAGACGGTTAGAGTAGCAGGAAGCGTCTTAAATGATGTAATCGAGTATGATATTGTAGTGACCAATACAGGTAATGTTACATTAACCGATATTGAGATAGAGGATGCGAATGCAGA
>NZ_CANLMM010000068.1:0-223 GCF_947492115.1 uncultured Aquimarina sp. | reverse complement strand
ATTGTAAAGATCAATCTGAGGCAACACCTGCTATTACAGGACTAACTGGTGGAGTGTTCTCTAGTACAACTGGATTGAATATTGATCCTGATTCAGGAATCATAGATATTACTAACAGTGATCCGGGAGATTATGTAGTAACCTATACCACAACTGGAACTTGTCCTAACTCCAGTCAAGTAAACGTAAATATAACTGAACTTGATGATGCTAGCTTTAGCTA
>NZ_CANLMM010000067.1:0-229 GCF_947492115.1 uncultured Aquimarina sp. | reverse complement strand
CAAGGACCACAAGGTATTCAAGGTATACAAGGAGAAACCGGTGCGCAAGGACCACAAGGTATTCAAGGTATACAAGGTGTAACGGGTGCGCAAGGACCACAAGGTATTCAGGGTATACAAGGAGAAACCGGTGCGCAAGGACCGCAAGGTATTCAGGGTATACAAGGAGAAACTGGTGCACAAGGACCACAAGGTATTCAGGGTATACAAGGAGAAACTGGTGCGCAAG
>NZ_CANLMM010000066.1:0-242 GCF_947492115.1 uncultured Aquimarina sp. | reverse complement strand
TGTATACCCTGAATACCTTGTGGTCCTTGCGCACCAGTTTCTCCTTGTATACCTTGAATACCTTGCGGTCCTTGTGCCCCTGTAACACCTTGGTCACCCTGAGGTCCTTGTAGTCCTTGTGCACCAGTTTCTCCTTGTATACCCTGAATACCTTGCGGTCCTTGCGCACCAGTTTCTCCTTGTATACCCTGAGGTCCTTGTGGTCCTTGCGCACCAGTTTCTCCTTGTATACCTTGAATACC
>NZ_CANLMM010000065.1:0-250 GCF_947492115.1 uncultured Aquimarina sp. | reverse complement strand
TGGACAAAAAAACGCACCCACAACAAGGTGTATAAATCATAATGGCTTCGCCATATAACAATTCATACACGCAACGTTATCCGTGCATTTTAGTAATCTGAAAAGCAAAACGAAAGCAACGAACGGTTAACCACCCAATGACTTGAATATTTTTGTGATGGTTAAGGTTTAATCGAGGAAAAAGCGATAGAAAAAACCAAAATTGAGGAGGTTTACGCAAGTAAAACGTGCTAAAAAATCGCTTTTTTGG
>NZ_CANLMM010000064.1:0-251 GCF_947492115.1 uncultured Aquimarina sp. | reverse complement strand
GTAACTGGTGCGCAAGGACCACAAGGTATTCAAGGTATACAAGGAGAAACCGGTGCGCAAGGACCACAAGGTATTCAGGGTATACAAGGAGAAACTGGGGCACAAGGACCGCAAGGACCTCAGGGTGACCAAGGTGTAACTGGTGCACAAGGACCACAAGGTATTCAAGGTATTCAAGGAGAAACTGGTGCGCAAGGACCACAAGGTATTCAGGGTATACAAGGAGAAACTGGTGCACAAGGACCACAAGG
>NZ_CANLMM010000063.1:0-252 GCF_947492115.1 uncultured Aquimarina sp. | reverse complement strand
ATTTTTCTGCGCATTGGTTGCCAACTTGACTATTCTGCAAGCATTGCGCCTTACCAAAAATACAAGAACCATTCGATAGATCACTTTGCTGCTATGGCACATATATCGTGTTATCGTGCGTTTATTTTTTCAGTCACTAACCTTACTAAATATACCTGAACTTTTTTTCGTCAGTAGCTGATCAGCCAAAAAAGCGATTTTTTAGCACGTTTTACTTGCGTAAACCTCCTCAATTTTGGTTTTTTCTATCGC
>NZ_CANLMM010000062.1:0-265 GCF_947492115.1 uncultured Aquimarina sp. | reverse complement strand
TAAAATAAAAACAGCACATAACATTGTGTATGGTCAATACTACTCTACGAGCAGAACTACCCATACACTAACGTTATCCGTGCATTTTAGGAATCTGAAAAACAAAACGAAAGCAACGAACGGTTAACCACCCAATGACCTGAGTATTTTTGTGATGGTTAAGGTCAAATCGAAGAAAAAGCGATAAGAAAAACCAAAATTGAGGAGGTTTACGCAAGTAAAACGTGCTAAAAAATCGCTTTTTTGGCTGATCAGCTTCTGACGA
>NZ_CANLMM010000061.1:0-271 GCF_947492115.1 uncultured Aquimarina sp. | reverse complement strand
AACGCTTGCGTAACTGGAATAAACAAAATTGAGACGTTAGATCATAAAGAAAATAAAGTGGAATTTTTAATATATCACGATGGAAAAACTGAATTTGAAAACCCATATAAATATCAACCTGAAATAAAAAACATGTGGTAACAAGTTGTATATTGCATATGCCACCTTCGGCGGGCAAACGCAACATACAAGAGACGTTATATGCTATGATTCAATTGGATCGGACAATTTTTTCGGAGGGATACGCTGGAGGATGATGGAGTATTCTTCT
>NZ_CANLMM010000060.1:0-275 GCF_947492115.1 uncultured Aquimarina sp. | reverse complement strand
GGAATCGAACCTTAAAAATAAAATCTCTTTTATCCTACTCCAGTATAATTTCTATGCTTATGAACTTGGCTTGTTTCTCAAAGCGGGTGCAAATATAAAACGCTTTTTTATTCCCCGCAAAACTTTTTTGAACTTTTTTTTTAAAAAATTTTTATCAACTAAAAACTCTCCAAAAACATCCTCAAAAAAACCAAACTCTCTCAATGAACTCTCAAAACTTATTCCGTTTTGCGGGTGCAAACATACAACCCTTTTTCTTTTCCACAACAAAAAAA
>NZ_CANLMM010000059.1:0-286 GCF_947492115.1 uncultured Aquimarina sp. | reverse complement strand
TACTATTCGGATTGACTAAAAAAATACAAACTAAAATATTAAGCGGAATTTTAACAATACCCATCACGATATTTGGGATTTCAAGCCTGATTGGGGAAATGCCTATTATTTTCTTCTATCTTTTAGCAATGCCATTTCATCCACCAAAAGCAAAATTTGATCTTAACAAAAAACATAACATAGAAGTTAGAGATGGTGGATTTATGGCGTGTGGTGAAAGTCTGTTTATTACAGAAAGTACTATGCTTATTCTGGACAAAATAAAATACGTTGGAAATAACGCTTG
>NZ_CANLMM010000058.1:0-296 GCF_947492115.1 uncultured Aquimarina sp. | reverse complement strand
GAAGAGAGATTACGTCAAGAGGCTGAGGCTGCTAGATTAGCTGAGGAAGAGAGATTACGTCAAGAGGCTGAGGCTGCAAGACTAGCTGAAGAAGAGAGATTACGTCAAGAAGCAGAAGCTGCTAGATTGGCTGAGGAAGAGAGATTACGTCAAGAGGCTGAGGCTGCTAGATTAGCTGAGGAAGAGAGATTACGTCAAGAGGCTGAGGCTGCTAGATTAGCTGAGGAAGAGAGATTACGTCAAGAGGCAGAGGCTGCAAGACTAGCTGAAGAAGAAAGACAACGTCAAGAAGCTGA
>NZ_CANLMM010000057.1:0-305 GCF_947492115.1 uncultured Aquimarina sp. | reverse complement strand
CAAGGTATTCAGGGTATACAAGGAGAAACTGGGGCGCAAGGACCACAAGGTATTCAGGGTATACAAGGAGAAACTGGTGCACAAGGACCACAAGGTATTCAGGGTGATCAAGGTGTAACTGGTGCGCAAGGACCGCAAGGTATTCAAGGTATACAAGGTGAAACTGGTGCACAAGGACCACAAGGTATTCAAGGAGAAACCGGTGCGCAAGGACCGCAAGGTATTCAAGGTATACAAGGAGAAACTGGTGCACAAGGACCGCAAGGACCTCAGGGTGACCAAGGTGTTACGGGTGCACAAGGACC
>NZ_CANLMM010000056.1:0-305 GCF_947492115.1 uncultured Aquimarina sp. | reverse complement strand
TTTCCAATCAACTTACTAATTTTTCTTTCGTCAATATTTTTTTCCGTTAATATCATTCCTGCTTGTACCTAACGTTTAATATATGTGTCGTAGCAGGGCAAAATGTTACTCTGCTTTTCGATTTTTCTGCGCATTGGTTGCTAACTTTTCCATTCTGCAAGCATTGCGCCTTACCAAAAATACAACAACCAATCGATTGATCACTTTGCTGCTATGGCACATATATCGTGTTATCGTGCGTTTATTTTTTTCAGTCACTAACCTTACTAGACTAGCCATGCAAGGTGATATTACTTGCGTTATTA
>NZ_CANLMM010000055.1:0-347 GCF_947492115.1 uncultured Aquimarina sp. | reverse complement strand
TCACTAACGCTGGCAACGGTAGGGGTAGCACTGGTCTCATCATCTTCCGCAGGGGTATCCGTATCTGCTGTAGCATCAGGACTACTGTCGGGATCAAAATTATCACTCGCAGTGATCTCTGCAAAGTTCGTATAGTTGCCCGTAGCAGTCACTACTGCCGTATAAGTCAATACTAATGGGGTGGTCGTGGTAACACTTAAGCCACTCCAGCTGATCAAGCCACCACTCTCACTTCCGCCATTACTGATACTTCCTATGGTACTATACCCATCTGGAACCGTATCTCCTACGCCTACTCCCGTAGCATTGTTAGGGCCTCCATTGGTAACCGTAACACTAAAGGTAAC
>NZ_CANLMM010000054.1:0-389 GCF_947492115.1 uncultured Aquimarina sp. | reverse complement strand
TGTAAAGGCAGTAATGTCATAGCCGAGTAGTACTAATAACCCATAGGCTTATGCGCACACCTTGGTATTGAAGTATCGATACCAAGGTGGAGATTTGCTTAACAAGTGTATTTTAGTGAAAAGCTCATCGTATTTTATATATTTAAATCAATATGTCAACAATATTGGTTAATAGTTTATGGTTAGATGTTGATAGTTTAAATACTATTAACCAATAACTAACTACTATTAACAAACGGCTTAAGGTGGTTATAGCATCGGGGCTCACCTCTTACCATTCCGAACAGAGAAGTTAAGCCCGTTAGCGCCAATGGTACTACAATCGTGGGAGAGTAGGTCGCCGCCTTCCTTGAAAACCCTTCATTATGACAATGAAGGGTTTTTTTATG
>NZ_CANLMM010000053.1:0-425 GCF_947492115.1 uncultured Aquimarina sp. | reverse complement strand
TGTGTCATTAAAACGAAAATTATGGGAAGATGGATGGAAGCTTTAAACAAAAAGAAAGAAATTGTGTCTGAAATGGCTCCTAACTTTCTTATTTATTGCTCTAGACATTTACCGAAAAATATCAAAAATGAATTTCCAATACTATTGAATTTGGATCTCCATTCGAATAAATGGATAGACGAATCACAAACCTTTCAATCTGACAAAATATCTGAACTAAAAAAAGAAATCGAAAGAGTACGCAGAATACTTAACAGAGACGAGTTTGTTCCTAATGTGAATTCAGAAAAAATATTAAAATTTTGGACGACGGAGGACTACAAATTGAAAGATATAAATAATGACATCTATGAGCTACAATCTTTCTTCAAAAAGTCTATCGAACAAAATTTAGAAGTAAAAATCTATTTATAATTATGGAATTC
>NZ_CANLMM010000052.1:0-440 GCF_947492115.1 uncultured Aquimarina sp. | reverse complement strand
AACGCCAAATATATGAATCGGAGCTAGGCAAGTATACCTGAACCAATTGATCTATCTGCGCATTTTTATTTCTTGTATAATTTATAAAAATCTAGCGCCATTGCAAAAAGTAAATGGCCTTTCGATTAAACATAAACTTTGCTCTGATTTTATATATGATGTTAGGTACTGGCTTTTCTTTCCGTTTTAAGTTTCTCACCATAATTCAAGCTTTTCAAAAATTTCAATTGCCTCTCAAATAAATATCCGTTTGATATGAAGTTCATTTCGTATTCAGTTGTCAGGATAATCAATTCCATCTGATCAATTGAATATTCGTGAGAGCGAAATCTAAAATATCTTGCGTAAAGAATCGAAACTCCAAGTTTTAACAAAATCCACATTGGTGATAGAAAAAAAGGATCGATTTCCTCCTTCCCACGAACAATTCTTATTTCTAA
>NZ_CANLMM010000051.1:0-452 GCF_947492115.1 uncultured Aquimarina sp. | reverse complement strand
TATATGCTATGATTCAATTGGATCGGACAATTTTTTCGGAGGGATACGCTGGAGGATGATGGAGTATTCTTCTGATAGTAATACGGACAAATCTTTTGTTAAAAGGATATGTTCAAGTATGTTGCGATGGTATCGTGGAGAGTTACACTATCCAAACGTTAACACGTTATAAATACTTGATCAAGGTCGTGAAAAATTTTTACAAAGTCAAATTTGAAACGGAATTGTGCAGTACTGATCAGAAGAAAACGGAAAAAAAATCCCTTACACCAACACTACATACACGGCAAGTGTATACCAAATTGGCTCAGGGAAGACCCCGAAAAAAGTGATATCGATATCGGCAAATTGAAACACAGTTCCTTAATTTATTATTAATTTTGACTGGAATAAAAAATTAAAATAAAAACAGCACATAACATTGTGTATGGTCAATACTACTCTACGAGCAG
>NZ_CANLMM010000050.1:0-464 GCF_947492115.1 uncultured Aquimarina sp. | reverse complement strand
TCATTATCAGTAATCGTTACCGTACCACTTGGATCGGTATTACTCGTATTACCACTGGTAACTGTACCACTAACTGTTAAGTCCTCACTTGGCTCATCAATAGCATCATCGATAACAGGAACATCAACAGTAACACTAGTCGATCCCGCTGGAATCGTAACCGTAGTAATAACCTCTGTATAATCACCTGGCTCACTAGCACTACCATCTGTAGTAACTATATCTATAACCGTATCTACACTACTCGCTACATCAATACTTACTGTAACCGTAGCATTACCTACATCCTCTGCAACTGTAATATCGCTAATACTAACCGTAGGGGTATTATCATTATCAGTAATCGTTACCGTACCACTTGGATCGGTATTACTCGTATTACCACTGGTAACTGTACCACTAACTGTTAAGTCCTCACTTGGCTCATCAATAGCATCATCGATAACAGGAACATCAACAGTAAC
>NZ_CANLMM010000049.1:0-503 GCF_947492115.1 uncultured Aquimarina sp. | reverse complement strand
CCTGTAATAGCAGGTGTTGCCTCAGATTGATCTTTACAATATAAGGATTGATCATAGCTAAAGCTAGCATCATCAAGATCTGTTATATTTATGTTTACTTGACTGGAGTTTGGACAAGTTCCAGTTGTGGTATAGGTTACTACGTAATCACCCAGATCACTATTTGTGATATCAATAACTCCTGAATCAGGATCAATATCCAATCCAGTTGTACTAGAGAACACTCCACCAGTTAGTCCTGTAATAGCAGGTGTTGCCTCAGATTGATCTTTACAATATAGGGATTGATCATAGCTAAAGCTAGCATCATCAAGATCTGTTATATTTATGTTTACTTGACTGGAGTTTGGACAAGTTCCAGTTGTGGTATAGGTTACTATATAATCTCCCGGATCACTGTTAGTAATATCTATGATTCCTGAATCAGGATCAATATCCAATCCAGTTGTACTAGAGAACACTCCACCAGTTAGTCCTGTAATAGCAGGTGTTGCCTCAGATTG
>NZ_CANLMM010000048.1:0-512 GCF_947492115.1 uncultured Aquimarina sp. | reverse complement strand
CCTTGTGGTCCTTGCGCACCAGTTTCTCCTTGTATACCCTGAATACCTTGTGGTCCTTGCGCACCAGTTTCTCCTTGAATACCCTGAATACCTTGTGGTCCTTGTGCACCAGTTACACCTTGGTCACCCTGAGGTCCTTGTGGTCCTTGCGCACCAGTTTCTCCTTGTATACCCTGAATACCTTGCGGTCCTTGGGCACCAGTTTCTCCTTGAATACCCTGAATACCTTGTGGTCCTTGTGCACCAGTTACACCTTGGTCACCCTGAGGTCCTTGTGGTCCTTGTGCCCCAGTTTCTCCTTGTATACCCTGAATACCTTGCGGTCCTTGGGCACCAGTTACACCTTGATCACCCTGAGGTCCTTGCGCACCAGTTTCTCCTTGTATACCTTGAATACCTTGTGGTCCTTGTGCACCAGTTACACCTTGGTCACCCTGAATACCTTGTGGTCCTTGCGCACCAGTTTCTCCTTGTATACCTTGAATACCTTGTGGTCCTTGTGCCCCAGTTTC
>NZ_CANLMM010000047.1:0-550 GCF_947492115.1 uncultured Aquimarina sp. | reverse complement strand
AAAGTCACATATTAGAGTTAAAAATAATTCTAATCTTGATCGCAGTTTTAGGGTTAGGATTGACATTTGGAATTGAAACAAAATTGATTAACATAGATTTATCAAGTATTTTTATTGTAATTACATCAGTTATTCTTTTAGTTGGTGTATACAGCTATTACGCAATTATGAATAGTGATTTTATTCTTAATGATGAGGAGATTTTAATTATAAATCGATTCATATTCTTCAAAAGAGAAGAAAAAATTAGATTGGATAGAATAAAAAGAATAATATTTCGAGATGACACTAGTATAAATTTACTTTCTGGATATAAATGGGTTAGAATTGAGTATTTAACAGATTCAAAATCATTGAAATCAAAAAAAGTATATTGCAATGGAATGGAATATGATGCATTTGATGAGAATCTTAACTTTCCGACTTTTGACGAGTTTTTTGATGAACTGGAAAGGAGAGGTTTGAATATTAAATGGACAAAAAAACGCACCCACAACAAGGTGTATAAATCATAATGGCTTCGCCATATAACAATTCATACACGCAACGT
>NZ_CANLMM010000046.1:0-602 GCF_947492115.1 uncultured Aquimarina sp. | reverse complement strand
TTTTTTAATTTACATAGACAGAATTCTAGTCTGTTATTTTGAGATTCTTATGGAACTTTTCGCTTTACTTAATAAGTCTTTTGTTTTTTAGTATATCAAATCCTAAAAGACCTTGATTAACCTCAAATTCTATCTTTTTGTAGGAGTGCATATTATCAAAATATTTATGAGGGAAAACCAATTCTTTCTCAGTGCCTTTGTAATTAATATAAAAAGTAGGCTTTCTTTCATCTCTATGGTATTTTCCACCAGTTAAAGATGACCGATGAATGATTGTGTATCTCTTTTTAATGGGGTCCTTATCTGCAAAGTAGTAATTTGTTAATGTAATCGCTGAACAAGAAATTAATCCTGCACTGAAGAGATATTGAAGTAAAGAGTAGAAAATCAAACTTGTATTACTGTATTCGTAGTATGTTTTACTGTAGTTTTTAACATCAATAAGAAAAGTTATAATTGTAACAATAATTACAAAACCAAGTAGAAGTCTGAAGTCAATAATAGTATTTCGATATATTTCTATTTGCCATATCATTAATAATAAGCCTATAAATAAAGTTGCTGGATAAAATATTTTCCTTGTCTTATCGGTCATTTCCAAT
>NZ_CANLMM010000045.1:0-614 GCF_947492115.1 uncultured Aquimarina sp. | reverse complement strand
CAACGTTTAATATATGTGTCGTAGCAGAGCAAAATGTTACCTTGCTTTTCGGTTTTTCTGCGCATTGGTTGCTAACTTTTCCATTCAGCAAGCATTGAGCCTAACCAAATATACACAGACCATAGGATTAATCATATAGCTGCTATGCCACATATATCGTGTTGTGATTAGTTTATTCAATTTTTCCACCCCAAAATAGTACTTCCTTTTCGTTGTTGAGAGAGTCAGATAAAAACTTATGAAATTTTATTAGCCTATTTATTAGGCGGTGATTTTCTGACATTTTAATAAAGAAATCATATTTCTTTCCTTTATACTCATTTGAAATCGAAGTTAAACCTCCTGGGACTTCAGGATTGAAATTCAAAAGTAGTTTTTCAATTCTTATTTCAAGTTCGTTAACCAGAAATTCAATTTGTTCGTCCAATAATTGAAATTCAGATGTTTGTTCTCCCAGTGATTGATTGAACTTAAATTCAAAATCAATCAACAATTTCTCTAAATAGGTATAGTAGTCACTGGAAGTTGACCAAAAAATCCTTGATTTAGAATCATTATTATATTTCCAATTTATTCCGGACATTTTTGATTAATCACAACGTTTAATATATGTG
>NZ_CANLMM010000044.1:0-638 GCF_947492115.1 uncultured Aquimarina sp. | reverse complement strand
AACGTTTAATATATGTGTCGTAGCAGGGCAAAATGTTACCTTGTTTTTCGATATTTCTGCGCATTGGTTGTTAACTTTTACCTTTTGCAAGCATTGCGCCTTACCAAGAATACAACAACCATTCGATTGATCACTTTGCTGCTATGATCACATATATCGTGTTGTGTGCTTTTTTTATTTTTACTATCCGATCAGCTTGGTGTCCTCAACTTTGATTCCAATTCCATTTAACCAGTTAGTTACAAAGTCAGTGGGATTCCAATAAACTATTTTTTCGTGTTCCCACATATCCATTCCATTCTTATTCCCTGACTTATATTCAAGTTTAGTTTTTTCAATTTCGTCAATTTGAGATTGTGATAATTTTGGAATTTCAATTATGCTATTTTTCTTCTTTTTTATGGATTCAATTTTTTCTTCAAGAGTGAAAATATCCTTATCCGAATAGTTAACTCCAATCTCATAATTCAAAACCATTTTCCACTCGTTATTTTTTCGAATGAGATTAAAAAGCGATTTATCTTCTTTATCAATAAAGAATTTTACATTTTTTTCAGGCTCAATTATACTTGCTGCTCTTAACCAAATATAAGTTCTATTTAATTTCCAGTCTTCCATCTTGAATTGCACACAACGTT
>NZ_CANLMM010000043.1:0-657 GCF_947492115.1 uncultured Aquimarina sp. | reverse complement strand
TTGATGATGCTAGCTTTAGCTATGATCAATCCTTATATTGTAAAGATCAATCTGAGGCAACACCTGCTATTACAGGATTAACAGGAGGGATATTCTCTAGTACAACTGGATTGAATATTGATCCTGATTCAGGAATCATAGATATTACTAACAGTGATCCTGGGGATTATGTAGTAACCTACACCACAACTGGAACTTGTCCTAACTCCAGTCAAGTAAACGTAAATATAACTGAACTTGATGATGCTAGCTTTAGCTATGATCAATCCTTATATTGTAAAGACCAATCTGGGGCAACACCTACTATTACAGGACTAACAGGCGGAGTATTCGCTAGTACAACTGGATTGGATATTGATCCTGATTCAGGAGTTATTGATATCACAAATAGTGATCCGGGAGATTATTTAGTAACCTATACCACAACTGGAACTTGTCCTAACTCCAGTCAAGTAAACATAAATATAACAGATCTTGATGATGCTAGCTTTAGCTATGACCAATCATTATATTGTAAAGATCAATCTGAGGCAACACCTGCTATTACAGGACTAACTGGTGGAGTATTCTCTAGTACAACTGGATTGGATATTGATCCTGATTCAGGAGTTATTGATATCACAAATAGTGATCCCGGTGATTATATAGTAACCTATA
>NZ_CANLMM010000042.1:0-674 GCF_947492115.1 uncultured Aquimarina sp. | reverse complement strand
CGTTGTACCTAATACCACTACGAAACTCAATGAAACTCAATGAAACTCAATAAAAGCATTTATACATTACTAATTTTGGTTGCTCTTTTATCTTGTGGTAATGAAAATTTGAATGAGAATAATAGTATAATTTGGGACAACCTATCTTCATTGAGATTTTATGACAATAGCACTTTACCTGAGGTAAAGATCGAAGCTATAAATAATGCGGATTTAGATTTAATGGAATTTATAGAAGCTGATATCAATTCAGCAAAGAGAATTCTTAATCAATCTACGTCTACTAAGGAAAAATATTTTTGGAAAGGTGGAGGATGGTTAGTTATTGCTAAATTTAATAATGGAGAAACAAGAAGAATTAAAGTTAGTGGTTATGGAGGGTTCTTCTATGATGTAGAAGCAGAAAAGTTTTACTCATTTAGTGACGAACAGCGAAATGTCTGGAAAGAATTTTATCGAAAATATACCAAAGCACTTTACGAAAAAAGAAAAAAAAGTACATAGGTACAACACGATATATGTGCTCATAGCAGCCAAGTGATCAATCGATCGGTTGTTGTATTTTTGGTAAGGCGCAATGCTTGCAGAATGGAAAAGTTAGCAACTAATGCGCAGAAAAACCGAAAAGCAAGGTAACAATTTGCCCTACTACGGCACATATATTAAACGTTGTG
>NZ_CANLMM010000041.1:0-687 GCF_947492115.1 uncultured Aquimarina sp. | reverse complement strand
AAGTTAGCAACCAATGCACAGAAAAAACAAAAAACAGGGTAACATTTTTCTCTGCTACGACACATATATTAAACGTTAGGCACAATTCGCAAATGGAAAAGTTATTCTCAATAATCAAATCTAATCTAATAGGTATTCTAATCGGAAGTGGAATATTATGGTGGGGATTTGCTAATGATGGATATGTAAGGATAATTATTGGACTACTCATTTTATTTGCTGTAATTAAATCTGGAATTGACAATTTCAATTACGCCCGAGAATTAGACAACTGGATAAAACAGAATCAGAACAGTCTGATTTTATTTTATCCCTGTAAAAAACCAATCCAAGATCTGATAAAAGACTAATTTATACCTAAAATACCATTCCCAGTTATGGAGATTTATTATGACGGACCCAAATTGGTTGGTAATATAAAGCGCTCAATAGTTCTAGAAATTATGAAATGGAATGAAAATATTAAAATTCATGAACCATCAATTCTTAAAATTAAAGACAAGAAAGTTATAAGTGAAACTCTTTTAGAACTGAGGTTAATCGGAAAACAAAAAGTTGATTATCAAAAATTGATTGAAAAAATAGAAAAATTAAAAAGTGCCTAACACGATATATGCTATGATTCAATTGGATCGGACAATTTTTTCGGAGGGATACGCTGGAGGATGATGGAGTATTCTTCTGATA
>NZ_CANLMM010000040.1:0-692 GCF_947492115.1 uncultured Aquimarina sp. | reverse complement strand
AACGTTTAATATATGTGTCGTAGCAGAGAAAAATGTTACCCTGTTTTTTGTTTTTTCTGTGCATTGGTTGCTAACTTTTCCATTCTGCAAGCATTGCGCCTTCATAAATATACACAAACCAATCGATTGATCACTTTGCTGCTATGGCACATATATAGTGTTACAGCACGTTTTCTTTTACGAAACTGTCGTAACAAATACTTCATCAATAAACCATTCACCTTCTTTTTTATAAATAAATACTCTAACAGAATAGCCACATAAGCCTCCGCAACCATATCCACTTTCTAGCATTCCAAAAGATTTAGTTTTGTCAAATTGAATGTTAGATAGCCAAGTTGTTCCTGCTAAATGAAAATCATACTCATGTTTCCATAATTTATTTCCAGTTGGAAAATTTGATCTAGGTTTAAATTTCCACTTTCCATTAGTTTTTAGCTTTTCAATATCGATCTTGTAATTTGATTTTGAATTTCGAGTATTAAGTTCAATATTGTCAAAATGCTTTACTAGTTCTTTTTGTACTTTTTTTTCAAGACTATAAACGGTGTCAATAATGGCGATTACAAGAGTTGTAGTATCAGATTGTAATTCTGCTTTACGTTTTTCATACTCAACTTGTTTTTTTGCCATTCCAGTTGTATCCGTTCCAATAAGGTTTTGATTTTTGTCAAAAATTGGCATTGGAGGTG
>NZ_CANLMM010000039.1:0-741 GCF_947492115.1 uncultured Aquimarina sp. | reverse complement strand
AGATGCTGGAATACAAACAGGATTAGGTGGTGGAACTCCGAGTGGAGGAACATATTCTGGAAATGGAGTAACTGATGATGGCAATGGAACTACTTATTCCTTTAATCCTATTACTGTAGGAACAGGAAATCAAAATATTACCTATAGCTTTACCAATGCAAATGGATGTACTGATACTGCTTCTGATACTGTAGAAGTGTTCGATCTGCCAACAGTATCCTTTACAGCTCCTGCTGATCTATGTGTAGATGCTGGAATACAAACAGGATTAGGTGGTGGAACTCCTAGCGGAGGAACATATTCTGGAAATGGAGTAACTGATGATGGCAATGGAACTACTTATTCCTTTAATCCTACTACTGCAGGTATAGGAAATCAAAATATTACCTATAGCTTTACCAATGCAAATGGATGTACTGATACTGCTTCTGATACTGTAGAAGTGTTCGATCTGCCAACAGTATCCTTTACAGCTCCAGCTGATCTATGTATCGATGCTGGAATACAAACAGGATTAGGTGGTGGTACTCCGAGTGGAGGAACGTATTCTGGAAATGGAGTAACTGATGATGGCAATGGAACTACTTATTCCTTTAATCCTACTATTGCAGGTACAGGAAATCAAAATATTACCTATAGTTTTACCAATGCAAATGGATGTACTGATACTGCTTCTGATACTGTAGAAGTGTTCGATCTGCCAACAGTATCCTTTACAGCTCCAGCTGATCTATGTATCGA
>NZ_CANLMM010000038.1:0-753 GCF_947492115.1 uncultured Aquimarina sp. | reverse complement strand
AACGTTATCTCTCATTTGAAAAGAATAATTCATATACTAATAGTGATCATCACCATAATTGTGGTAGGAGCTTCTTTAATTTTAATTTTCGGAGTTTCAATAATGGGAAGTAAAACTGATTCTGAGTACTTTAAATTAAAAAGTGAAATCTATAATCGGACGGAAAACAGAACTATGCACTCATATAAATTAGATACGCTTGCATATGAAATCCCATATAGAGTGGAAATAATTTATACGGATTCAATTGTGAAATATCATTATTATAACTTACCAGATTCAACTAGAATAACTGATGTGAAATTCTTACCAAAAACAAGTCAATTATTCTTTGGTTCATTTGAATTTCAGAAAATAAAAAATGACGTTTATTATAACGGTATTTTTTCAAATAAAGGATTTGACTTGTATGAACTAAAAGAACCTGTAGTTGATGGAAATGGAGCTATGTTATTTAAGGAGAACTACGGTCTTTTAAATATAGACAATACTGCTTGGGGATATCAATATTTGATTCTTCCAAATGAATATTCTGACCAAAATTTGGAACGGGAAATAATTGATCATTTAAAATCAAAAAACGAGCGATAACAAAATATATGATGCCATAGCAGTTAAGTGATGAATCGAATGGTTCGTGTATTTTTGGCAAAGCGCAGTGCTTGCAGAATGAAAAAGTTAGCAACCAATGCGCAAAAAAAACCAAAAGCAGGGTAACATTTTGCCCTGCTACGACACATATATTAAACGTTG
>NZ_CANLMM010000037.1:0-821 GCF_947492115.1 uncultured Aquimarina sp. | reverse complement strand
CGTTAGCATTAATTACAAAAAAGAAATGAAAAAAATTCTATTCGGAATATTTACTGCAATAATTTGTTCATTATCGTATGGACAATCTTTTGAGGGAAAATTGATTTATAAAGTTGAGTTTGATATTAAACCAAAAGAAATTGGTGATTTTAAGATCTCGAAAGAGCAAATAATTGAAAAAATGAAGAAAGATGGAGAATTCTATGATTCGGTTAGTGTATTTATTAAAGGAGGTAACTATGCAAAAATTGCAAACACTAATTTGGAGCAAAAAGCCATTTATAAATCAAACTTAAATAAAATCTATTCTTTTCAAAAAGACTTTGATTACGTTACTATAACCGATGCGAATAAATATAATTCAATGAATATCGATTTTAAAGAGCGTAAAATTGAAAAAATAGACTCTTCAAAAATTATTAATGGAATATCTTGTAATGGTATAAGGCTTTCTTGGGGAAAACTGGCTGAAGAATATTATTTCTATAACACAGAGACGGCTAAACTTAACCCTCAACTTTTTAAAAAACATAATTTTGAATATTTAAATGAAATTCTTGAATTGAGTAATTCATATCCTCTAGAGATAATAAAAATTTTGAATAATTCTATTACAATAAAAATGACATTAATTGACATTTCTAAAGAGCCAATTGATGATAAGTTATTTAAATTGCCCGAATTTGAAAAAGCGGAAAAAGATTATGCTGAGATGATGTTAGAAATGGGATTTGAAGTTATGAAAATAAAAAACTAATGCTAACAATTTGTATAGTGCATAGCACCCTACGGGATACTACGACACCATACAAGAAACGTTG
>NZ_CANLMM010000036.1:0-1199 GCF_947492115.1 uncultured Aquimarina sp. | reverse complement strand
CTGATTTCTATGACAAAACCAAATTGTTTTTATAAGCAGTTTGGTTTTTTATTATAGCAAAGATTCTATGAATAATTTTATTTCTCACTGCGTTAAGTACACTCATTTTATTTTTACCTTCTTTTACTTTTTTCACATAATATTTTCTTAGATCGTTGTCTAGTCTTATAGCGCTCATTGCAGCCAAGTGTAGAATACTTTTGAGTTCTTTATCCGCAAACATCGATAATTTGGGTTTTCGATATATAGAGGATCCTGATTGATATTCAAAAGGTACTACTCCAGCAAAACAAGCAAATTTTCTTGGGTTTGTAAATTTTGAAAAACCTTCTGTTTTCCCAATTACAGTCCAAGACAATACATTACCAACTCCAGGAATGGTTTTAATTAATTGTTGTTGATTTTTAAGTTTCTGATCTGATTCAATAATATCGTTTATTTTGTGTTCTATCTTTTTAATTTGTTTTTCTAAGGCTTTGACTTGTTGTTTATTTAAGGCTAACAATTCTTTATCCAATCCTAAGGTTTTCATTAGTTTATAATCATTCTGTCTAGCCAAAAGCTGTCTTTTGGTTTTGATTCTAGAATTACGCTCTGATAATAAAACCTTAAGACATTGAATGTTCCTAGCAGTAGGTTGCCAAGCTGTAAGTTCTGCTTTGTTTTTCTGAACAAATTGACAAATTCTAAGAGCATCTATTTTATCGTTTTTACCTCTAACTAATCCTAAGCTTTTGCTTAAATGTAAAGGTGATATTACATATACTTCAAATGAAAACTGTTCTAAGGCTTCATAGATATACCAGTTATATCTTCCTGTATTTTCCATAGCTATAATGGTTTTTGTATCATCATACGCTTTTAAAAATTTCACAATACTTTTAACCTTGTTTTCAATTGTAGCATAATGAACTTGTTTATGCTCAATAACACTCAAGTCTAATGTTCTACTACTTACATCAATACCAATAACTGTCTTTTTCATAACTTTGTTTTTAAGTGAAAATGAATAGAGAAAATTCATCAATTGCTTAACTCCTTGATAATAGGTATTACCTAAATTTCTATATGAGCCTTTTGATGAAAAGGGAAACAAAAGTCTAAATCAGCTTATAAGTCTTAAAACTTAGAGCCTTGTCATAGGTTACTTTTGTTTCCTTTCTCTTTCATAAATATCTAAAAAACAAATCTAAAGGAGC
>NZ_CANLMM010000035.1:0-1576 GCF_947492115.1 uncultured Aquimarina sp. | reverse complement strand
TTAGCAACTAATGCGCAGAAAAACCGAAAAGCAAGGTAACAATTTGCCCTACTACGGCACATATATTAAACGTTGTGCAACATTTGAATAAACCACTTAAGATTTATGTTTACGCCACTAATTAGAGTTATTCTAATCATTGCCTGTTTTGTGATGGCAATTCTATTTTATTTAAGAGAAGACTATATCAATACTGGTCTGACGATATTAGCAGCTGGACTTTTCGGATATGGATATTTTAGATACGGAACCGTTTATGCTGCATTTCAACAACTCAAAAAAGAAAACACTAACAAAGCTGAAAAATTGATTTCTAAAGTGAGAAATCCCAATAATTTGTCTAAACAGCAAAAAAGTTACTACCATTTCACAACTGGAATAATTGCATCTGAGAAAAATGAATTCGACGTAGCAAAATCTGAATTGACCAAAGCTCTTGAAATTGGACTTAGAACAAAAAATGACACTTCAATTGTATTGTTGAATTTGGCAAATATTGAATATGAACGGAAGGAATTATCCTCAGCAAAAGAATATTTGAATAAACTAAAGGATTACGAATTAAAACCATTAGTGAAATCCGAAATGGATAAACTGACTGAAAAAATAAACGTTGCACAACATGATATATGATGTCATAGCAGCAAAGTGATCAATCGAATGGTTGTTGTATTTTTGGTAAGGCGCAATGCTTGCAGAAAGTTAAATTTAGCAATCAATGCGCAGTTTTTGTCGAAAATAGGGTAACATTTTGCTCTGCTACTACACATATATTAAACGTTGTGGTTAATTAAAATAGATTATGGGAACAAGTATTGACTGTATAATCCCAAAGGAAAAAGATTATTCGGTTGAGGAAATAAAACATAAACTGAAAACAGTTTTCGAAAGATTAAAACCCGAATATTTGCATTTGGAAAAACACGGGACATTTACTAAAAATGTAGATGGAAATTGGTTGATTAAACACATCCCTTCTGAAAATGGAGAACCCGAGTATATAATGGGAGAAGGTGATAGTTTTAGTATTGATATTTATAAAAAAGTAATTTGTATTGGGAGTATCGAAAGGTTTTCAAGTTTATATTTTGAAGAGAGAAACATCTCAAAAGAACTCTTTAAAATACTGACAGAATTATCAAATGAATTTAGGATGTCTGACAAGATATTAATTGGTGCTGGTGGATTTGGAGAAACTGATCATATAATGGATATGGCATATTATGAAGATGCGGATTTTGATCAAGTTTGTAAAAAAATGACTGAATTGAACGGAATTCCAGCTAATAACCTATCTGAATTGACTGAAAAGTCTTGGTTTCTGAAAAAATAAAACTAACCACAACAACATATATGTGATCATAGCAGCAAAGTGATCAATCCAATGGTTATTGTATATTTATGAAGACGCAATGCTTGCAGAATGGAAAAGTGAGCAATCACTGCGCAAGAAAAATCGAAAAACAGGGTAACATTTGCCCTGCTACAACACATATATAAAACGTTAGCATTAATTACAAAAAAGAAATGAAAAAAATTCTATTCGGAATATTTACTGCAATAATTTGTTCATTAT
>NZ_CANLMM010000033.1:0-1817 GCF_947492115.1 uncultured Aquimarina sp. | reverse complement strand
GGTTCTTGTATTTTTGGTAAGGCGCAATGCTTGCAGAATAGTCAAGTTGGCAACCAATGCGCAGAAAAATCGAAAAAGAAGGTAACATTTTGCCCTGCTACGACACATATATTAAACGTTAGCTTGCATTTAAAAACGATACGAAAAATTGAAAGACATTGCTGTAAAAATAAAAGAAGTATACCTGCCATTTTTAGCAGTCTCATTTGGGACTATTCTTTTTTACAACCTATTCAGGTGGACTTTGGATATTAAACTAGGAATTCTTCCGCTAAAAGAAGACTTACTCAACTTTTGGATTCCCTTTGCTCTTCCTTGGATACCAATATTGATTTGGCTTAGACGAAGAAACAGAATTTTGAATTTAAGAGGAAAAAGAGATAATGGACATTTCCTTTATCAATTTGCAATGGCAGGTGCTATCGCGGTTCCAATAATTGTGAGCCAGAATTACATTGAAAAAGCTTCATTTGACTTGGTTTCAATATCTAGTCCATATGAAGCTAAAAATCAAACTAATGAAAAGTACTTTGACATCAGTTCATTTCAAGTTGTCAAAAACGCCAGCCTACCATATGTTACAGCAAGGACTTCAGGAAGAAACAATGACAATCTTAACTTCTACCTATATCTCGCCTGTCCTTTTGAAAATTCAAATAATGTTTGGTACGGAGTTGAGTACTCCAAGAATTTAAGCAATCGAATTAGTGACGATAAAAAAAATAGAGAATACAGAAGTTTCATTGAGAAATCTGAAAGAGAATTTGAAACTTATGATTTCCAAAATGTGAAATACTTTGAGAAGCTTGGTTACTCGGACGACAGAGACGGTTTTATTGAAGCAATCAAAGAAAAGAATCCCAATATAAAGGAATCAGAACGAATTATCCTTGTTCCTAAATCTGACGTTTTTGAAGAAAGACTTGGAAATACTTTTCCTTGGATTTTCGGCTCATTTGGGATAGGAGCTTTTGTTTTGCTATTGATGGTTGTCATTCCAAAAATTGACGAAAAAGAATTAAGAGACTTCAAAAAAGATAAACCACTTAAAGAAGACGACCTTAAAGATATTTTGGAGTTTTTAGACCCGAGAGGACCTAATAAAGCAACTGCAATTCTACTTCTTGTAAACATTGCCGTTTTCCTAATAATGATTTTCTCAGGACTGAATCTAGTCTCACCAACAACGAAAGAACTTTTGGAGATTGGAGGTAATAGGAGATTTGAAGTGTTAAATGGCGAATATTGGAGACTTTTCACTTCAATATTTATTCACGGTGGACTAATGCACCTTTTTATGAATTTATTCGGTTTGGGATTAGGAGCGAGTTTATTAGAAGGAATTCTCGGAAGAACCCAGCTCATAATAAGTTTTGTAGTTTGCGGTATTCTAGCAAGTATTGCAAGTGTATATTGGCACGAGAATACGATTAGTGTTGGTGCTTCAGGTGCAATATTTGGACTGTATGGGTTGATTTTAGCTTTTACTGTTTTCAAAATCTATCCGACCCATATGCGTGGAATGACTTGGATGCTATTAGGACTTTATGCAGGAGTAAGTTTACTGTTCGGATTTTTAGGAGGAATTGACAATGCTGCTCATTTTGGAGGATTAATCAGCGGATTTATCCTCGGAGGAATATTGATACTAATTGAAAAAGAAAAATTAATAAAAAACGTAAGCTAACACGGTGTATAGTGCATAGCTACCCTTCGGGATAGCTAAGTCACCATACACTTAACGTTATCTCTCATTTGAAAAGAATAATTCATATACTAATAGTGATCATCACCATAATTGTGGTAGGAGCTTCTTT
>NZ_CANLMM010000032.1:0-3318 GCF_947492115.1 uncultured Aquimarina sp. | reverse complement strand
AGTTAGCAACCAATGCGCAAAAAAAACCAAAAGCAGGGTAACATTTTGCCCTGCTACGACACATATATTAAACGTTGTACAACATATGACAAAAATTTTAAACATATTATTCTTTTTTATCACTCTGTCCAGTATTGCTCAATCTGAAAAGGAAAATACTGTAGAGATAAGTGGAATAGTTTACTCCTCTGTTAACAACAAGCCATTATCTGATGTTATTGTTTCTTTTGATTCTAGATCAAGAGGTGCTTCAACAAGTGAAAATGGAGAATTCAAATATGTTTATAATTTGAGGCCCGGAGATAGTATAGAAAGGATTGAAACTATCGCGATGGGTTATAAACCATTGGACACTATAATAAATATAATTAGTGGAAAAAATATTAACCTGAATATTATACTCAAACCTAATCTTGGAATTGACAGACAGCAAGCTCTTGATCATATTAAGGTTGGAAAAATTAATTTATTATTATCTGGAGGGATAGCTCCAATTGTCTATCAGTCTGACGAAAAATTCTCTAAAAAATACAACCTAAATTTTGTAGAATTTGGATGCGAAGCAGTTCCTGAAGAAAGTCTTTATGAATACAACAAAACTGTTTTTGAATATCTTGACAAGAAATACGGAAAAAATTGGCGGAAAGAAATACGGAAAGATGTAGTCGGATTAAAAAATAAGTAGAATACGTTGTAAATTATGAATATTCAAAAACTAGTAATTATAATTGGAGTTTTAACAACTTTAGCTTCTTGCTTTAGAAAACCTAATATGGAAAATATTATTCTCTATGCACATAGAGAAGCTCCTCTCGGACATATACATCTGACAGTATTCAAGGATAGTACTTTTGAATTTGAATTAAGTGGAATTACAACAAGTAAAATATGGAAAGGAAAGGCTGTTATTGAAAAAGATTCCATTAATTTTAATTATTATGACTCAATTCCTATAGTTGGTAAAAGAGCCTATTACAACAATAAATATATTGAGTATTTAGACAGACCTGAAAGAATAGAAATCAAGTTCAATAAATTAAAATCTGAATAAAAAAACGTTGCACAACAACATATATGTGTCATAGCAGCAAAGTGATCAATCGATTGGTTCTTGTATTTTTGGTAAGGTTCACTGATTGCGGAAAATAAAAGTTAACAACCAATGCGTAGAAAAATCAAAAAGCAAGGTAACATTTTGCTCTGCTACGACACATATATAAAACGTTGTACACTATTGACGAAAATGTTTAATCCAACAAGAAGAAATAAAAATATCGGAACAGCCAAACAAGGCTATGGACAAAATAATCGGAATGTAATTTCTAATAGTTGGAATGACCTTCGAATATTTTGGGAGAAACTTGAGGAATATACTGTTGTTAAAAGAAATATATACGGTAAACAATACAAATTTCTTGTAGAAAAAACCCGAAAGAATAGTATCCATCCTTGTACTGTAGATGATATTTCGAAAATTATTGAACTACTCAATCCAAAGGATTTGGAAGGCTTAAATTTAATTGTTTTAAGACAACCTAAAAGACGAGAAGAAACTTTAAAACCTGTTTGGGGAAGACTAAACTATTTTGTAGAAATTGATAAACACGAAGGAGCTGCCATAATGTTGGAATCTTTTGACTTTGACAGAAAAATAAAGTGGTCCAAATCTCTAAAAAACGAAGATAGAAAGGAATTCGAAAGATTATTTAGTGATGGACATAAAATGGTCGAAAGTAAAAGGGATTTCACTATTCATCCAACAATTAATGGATTAAGAAATACGATGCTTTATCGGACATTTATTCACGAAGTTGGACATTATGTTGAGTATTTAGAAAAAGTGGAGAGACCATCAAGAAAAGACTATGAATATGATTTTTGGGCTGACTATGATAAAATACCTTCACAAGAAAAAGAAAACTTTGCTCATTCATATGCGGAAAGAGTTTCTAAAGAATTGACCAAAAAAGGATGGATTCCTTTTGACCGAATATTAAATGAGAAAAAAATGGAATCTGAAAAATTAAATATTTCGGATTTTATAATTAAATAAAAACAGTGTACAATAGTTTGTATAGTTCATTTGCTCCCTTCGGGAAGCAAACGCACCATACAAGAGACGTTACCATACATTATCAAAACTAAATAAATGACTAACTCTACGGATACGAAAACGGAATCTAATGTTGGAAGTAGAATTTTAGCTGGATTTATCGACTATTTAATTATTTACGGATTTTTCTCTGCTTATGTATATACTTACGGAGAACCGGGTTCTGACGGAGGTTATTCTGTGAATGGATTACCCGCTTTGATACCAATATTGTTTTGGGCAATAATGACGATCGGACTTGAACAAATATTCGGAGCTACTATAGGGAATTCAATTGCAGGATTAAAACCGATCTCAATAAATGGAATTTCCAAAAAATTATCATTCGGACAATCTTTATTAAGGCATTTGTTTGATCCAATTGACATGTTCTTTTTTGGGTTAGTTGGAATTCTAACGATAAATAATTCTGAAAAAAATCAACGGGTTGGAGATATTGTTGCGAAAACAATAGTTGTAAAACCTAAAAAGGAAAAATAAAAACGTATGGAAACAACGTGTATAGCTCATTGCGGCTGAATTCCTTAAACGGAATTCATTGCAGATTTGCTACCTTAGTGTTTCATTGGAATCTTCCTTCGGAAAATTCCGCAACAAGCCATACACAGAACGTTATCGCAACATTTTTGGAATCTAAAAAGTAGAACGAAAGCAACGAACGGTTAACCACCCAATGGTCTGAGTATATTTGTGATGGTTAAGGACTAATTCAAGAAAAAGCGATTGAAAAAACCAAAATTTAGGAGGATTACGGAGCAGTAACGTGCTAAAAAATCGCTTTTTTGGCTGATCACAATCGGAATAAAAAAAAGTTCAGGCTAATTTGGTAACACCTGTCTCCTACCCGATGATTGCAAGGTGATCGCGAGAAAAGAAAAATAAAGTTGACGGAGTAATTACGCAAGGTATATCACCTTGCCTGGCATGTTTGCTAAGCTTGGTGACTGAAAAAATAAACGCGCGATAACACGATATATGTGCCATAGCAGCAAAGTGATCAATCCAATGGTTGTTTTATATTTATGAAGGCGCAATGCTTGCAGAAAGTAAAAGTTAGCAATCAATGCGCAGAAAAAATGAAAAGTAGGGTAACATTTTGCTCTGCTACGACACATATATAAAACGTTCTGTGTCATTAAAACGAAAATTATGGGAAGATGGATGGAAGCTTTAAACAAAAAGAAAGAAATTGTGTCTGAAATGGC
>NZ_CANLMM010000031.1:0-3369 GCF_947492115.1 uncultured Aquimarina sp. | reverse complement strand
GGAGGTTTACGCAAGTAAAACGTGCTAAAAAATCGCTTTTTTGGCTGATCAGCTTCTGACGAAAAAAAGTTCAGGTTTATTTGGTAAGGTCTGTTACTAATCCAATGATTGCAAGATGATCGCGAGAAAGAAAAATAAAATTGACGGAATAATTACGCATGTAATATCACCTTGCTTGGCTAGTCTAGTAAGATTTGTGACTGAAAAAAGAACGCACGATAACAAGATATATGTGACATAGCAGCAAAGTAATCAATCGATTGGTTGTTGTATATTTATGAAGGCGCAATGCTTGATGAAAATAAAAGTTAGCAATCAATGCGCAGAAAAATCAAAAAGCAGGGTAACATTTTGCGCTGCTACGACACATATATTAAACGTTGTAGAGCATTGAAAAGATGACTAGAAGAGAATTGATTGAGTTGGTAAAAGAAATTATAAACGTTGAAAACAAAACGGAAAAAGAAATCGACCGACTATTAGAAATTTTGGAACAAAATGTCCCGGATCCAGAAGTGTCTGACTTAATATATTATGATGAATTGACACCTGAACAGATTGTCGACAAAGCATTAAGTTATAAACCTATTCAATTATAAGTTTGAGATTAAACTTACTCGTAATACGAACATCAAATCCTGAGATTTTAAAAGATCAATATGAGAGACTTGGATTTGAATTTGACTATCACCAACATGGAAATGGTCCACTTCATTACGCATCTGAACTAAATGGATTCGTATTTGAGATATATCCTTTGACCAAATCAATGGAGAAGGCTGATAATTCAATAAGACTAGGATTTGACATTGAAGGTTTGAAAAGTAAAATTATTGATTTATCAAGTTCTGACTGGAAAATATTATCAGAACCTAAAGAAACTGAATGGGGTTTGACCGCTTTAATTCAAGATTTGGATGGACGAAAAATTGAATTGAAAAATAAATAAAACGCTCTACAACAACATATATGTGATCATAGCAGCTAAGTGATCAATCGAAAAGTCTGTGTATTTTTGCAGTAGCGCAATGCTTGCAAAAAGTAAAAGTTAGCAACCAATGCGCAGAAAAATCAAAAAGTAGGGTAACATTTTGCCCTGCTACGACACATATATTAAACGTTACAGCACATCAAAAACTAAAATGAATTTACAGAAACTAGATGGTAAAATTATATTAAGAGTTATAATTATCTTTATTATTGGTATTGGTTATGGAGTACTTGATAGAGGGGAGTTTAATGCATCTTTTATTGGTTATGGACTTAGCCATTTGGTTCTTTCTTACCTTTTAGGATTAATTTCTTTTTATGCTTACAAGTTTATCGCAAGAAAAAAATTTATAGATAAGAAAAAAAGAAAAGTGGTTATTTGGAATATTTCTATGTTTTGGGCTTTGTTTATTCTCATATGGCTTGGAATACTTTAAATTAAAGAAATCTGAAAAGCATAACGCAACGACTGACATTACTCAAACGGCAAAATGACGGATTTGTGAAAGTTTAACTAGAATCTGAAAGAAAAACCTAAGATTGAGGAACGAAACGCAATCAAAACGCGCGGCGGACATTACTCGGACGACTAAATGAAGAGTTTTGAGGAGAATTAACCGAAAGGGAACTTTGAAACGCAATAATTACGTAAAAAAATACGTGCTGTAACAACATATATGTGATCATAGCAGCAAAGTGATCAATCGAATGGTTCTTGTATTTTTGGTAAGGCGCAATGCTTGCAGAATAGTCAAGTTGGCAACCAATGCGCAGAAAAATCGAAAAACAAGGTAACATTTTGCCCTGCTACGACACATATATTAAACGTTACCACACATTTGAGAAAAACGATATTAATATTAACAATTTTGATTTTCCAGCAAAGTCTTTACTCGCAAAAAGAAATTGTTGGGAAAGTAGAGTTTTATAAATCTGAAGCTACCGATTTTGTATTACATAGAGATGAGGATAATCAATATGCTAAAAACTTAAACAAAAGAAAAAGTAAAATCAAATTAAAACAGAGAAATAGCATAACCGAAATCGAAACTGACTCAAATGGAGTTTTTGTATTAAAGACAACTTTAAAGGATTCTATTCGAATCATAGTAAATGAACATTCACCCGTTTTTAACGGACAATTTGAATTTGACTTCAGTGAAATTAAAGACACTTTAAAACTTGGGATATCTGACAAAAATTTAGCTATTAAACTTGATTCTCAACTTGAACCTGAATTCTATAATAAATACAGCGAAAATCAAGCGAATGTGGACTTTGCAAATGGAAAACGTATAATTCTCGCAGTTGGAATTGATTGGCGAACGGACGAATCAACTAAAAGAATTAAAGAAATTACCAAATTATATAATGTGCATTACAAGTATATTTTTGAACCAAGTCAAAGTGAAATGCGAATTTTGTATCGCTATAATCAAGTAATGAAAAAATTAATCGGAATAAATAAAAACGTGTGGTAACAAAGTGTATAGCTCATTGCGGCTGAATTCCTTAAACGGAATTCATTGCAAATTTGCTACTTTAGTAGCTCATTGGAATCTTCCTTCGGAAAATTCCGCAATAAGCCATACACAGAACGTTATCAGCAATATATTTTAATGAGATACTTAGAAATAGATAGAATATTATCAAAAGATACTTTAATTAAAAGTGGTAATCGATTATCTGAAAGTCTAAAAAAAGTAATTTCTGAAAGAGAAGAACTAACCGATAGGGAATCTCAAAAAATAGATGCATTACAAAAGGACATCTTAAAAGACAATGTATTCAGACTTGTTTCTGTAAGGTCGCCAATTGAAGAATTTACTCCTGTGAAATTCAACATGATCTTCGACTATCAGAATTTACATGATATAGAGACTGCGGACTTGACGGTTTCTCATATCTTATTTCTAAAAAATAACTATTTAATCCAATTCCCTTTAGGGCATCACTGCGAGATTTTTGTAAGTTGTGAGTCTGGTAAGCCTAAACTGTTTGACAGGTTACCAATTGACAATTATGACTCTATTAGTATTGGAATATGTAATCAATCAGATTGGCCTGAAATAAAAAATAAACTCAAGGAATCTAGATTGGAATTTGAGAAATGGAAAGAACAGCAAAACTAAAAAAAAAGCTGATAACATCATATATGAAATCAGAGCAAAGTGTGCTAGATCAAAAGGTCATTTCCTTTTTGTGCTGGCGCTAGATTTTTATAAATTAAACAAGAAATAAAAACGCACGGATAAATCAATTGGTTTAGGTTTGCTTGCCTTGCTCCGATTCATATATTTGGCGTTAGCATTAATTACAAAAAAGAAATGAAAAAAATTCTATTCGGAATATTTACTGCAATAATTTGTTCATTATCGT
>NZ_CANLMM010000030.1:0-3400 GCF_947492115.1 uncultured Aquimarina sp. | reverse complement strand
AGTTAGCAACCAATGCGCAGAAAAACCGAAAAGCAAGGTAACATTTTGCTCTGCTACGACACATATATTAAACGTTGTGCTTCATTATGAAAAAACTTAGAATTATACTTTTAGTACTTAATATATTAATAATATTTGGGTGTAATTCAAATGAAACTCAAAAAAGAAAATCTATTTCTAAACCTAAGATTAATCCAAACATTATTTTATTAGAGGCTGATAATATTGTAGTGTTAAACGAGATTGAAAAAAGTGTTGATTCTATTAAATTTAAATATGGAACTTTTGCTGGAGAGTGTATTGAATATTGTGATACTGAATTAACTATTACATCTAAGGGAGTAAGATATATTGAGTCTTCTCCAAACTACAGAAAAGACCTTCCTAAATTACCTCCAAAAATAAAAACATATAACATTTCATTTAATGATTATAATAAAATAATTAATTCTATTAATATTGAGAAAATCACAAAATTAGATAATAGAATAGGTTGTCCAGATTGTGACGATGGAGGAGCAGAATGGATAGAAATAAAGTATGACAATATCATAAAAAAAGTAACGATTAAATATGGAGCAGAAATAGAAGGTATTAAGAACTTGATGAAAATAATCAGAGAAATACAATTTAAAAAATAACGAAAGCACAACACTATATATGTGATCATAGCAGCAAAGGAATCAATCCAATGGTTATTGTATTTTTGGTAAGGCGCAATGCTTGCAGAATGTTAAAGTTAGCAATCAATGCACAAAAAAAACCAAAAGTAAGGTAACATTTTGCCTTGCTACGATACATATATTAAACGTTATCTGTAATAAGATCAAAATGGACGAAAAAACTAAAAAACAAATTGAATTACACTCTGCTGGAGCTACTGTAAGGCATAAAAGTCCGTTTTCTGAATTGGAGTCATATAAAAACGAGGAAAAACTAGATCAGGAGTTTATAAACAAATGGGTTATTCCATTCTATTTTGAACTTAACAATCAATCCGATGATTGGATTGAAACAATGATTAAGGTAAAATTAGAATTGACCGAAGAAGTAATTCTCAAAAACTTAGGAGATTTTAATTGGCGTACAAGATCAACTGGAAGTTATTTTGCTTCGATAAAGCAAGCATATCATTTAGAAGATATTATTGGAACACATTTGTTGAAAAGCGAAGTTTGTTACGCAGGAGCCGAATATGCCAAAACCATAGCTAGCTTTAACACCAGTAAATCTCCAAATTACCTAAAAAGATACCTAAAGTATTATCTAAAAAAACCTGAGCTTTATTTCGATCAAGACTCTGTAATGGTTGCTCTAAAATATTTGGACGAAATTAATGACACTAATCATGTTGACGAACATATAGAGGACTGGAATAATATGTTAAATTGGAGAAATAATTATACTTATAGAAATTTACAAAACCTTAAAAAACTGTTCCTGAAAAATCTGACGAAATTGATAAGGAACTAAATAAAATAGGTCCAATTGACAACTCAATTGATACTGAGTATTTCAAAGGTTATATCGAAACTCTAAAAACTATTATTGAAAATTAAAAAAACAGATAACAATTTGTATAGTTCATTTGCTCCCTTCGGGAAACAAACGCACCATACAAGAGACGTTGGCAACAATATGAAAAAAATTGTTTCATTATTAATATTCACATTGACAATTAATGTTTTCGGACAAAAAATTGAAATTGATTCTTCTCTAATTACTGAAAAAACCTTCCTCAAAACTTCTGGTTACATTTTTGAATCAGTAACAGCCGAGATCTTTAAAAATGATACAATCAAATTGGTTTTTATCCGTCCTTCTATGTCAAAAGCGTTTATTATTAACTTATCTGACAAAATTACTCCTGAGATTATATTAAGATCTGATTATCCCTCATTTGGAAAAAAATATTCCTCGTCTATCCCATTAGAATCTTTTAAACTTAAATTTAATAAGGCTAAATACAAATTAGGAGATACCCTAATGGCAAGAGTTGAATGTGTATCTAAGTCTTTTAAAAAATATACTGGAAATCCAAAATTTAAATATTCAGGTGAAATAATGCATATTATTCAGCACTAAATAAAACTGTTGCCAACAACATATATGTGATCATAGCAGCTAAGTGATCAATCGAATATTTCTGGTATTTTTGGTAACGCGCAATGCTTGCAGAAAGGAAAAGTTAGCAACCAATGCGCAGAAAAACCGACAAAAAGGGTAACATTTTACTCTGCTACGACACATATATAAAACGTTAGCCACAATTAATAAAAATGAACGGAATAACATTCATAGAGAATTTTATTGAAAGTCCAGCTGAGTTATTTGATAGATTAAAAAATGACGTGGAATGGGATGAAAGAATGTCTGCTAGAAAAACAGCAAGTTTTGGAAAAGCTTATAACTATTCACAAATAAGCTATCCTTTTAAAGAATTCACCTCTGAATTAAACAAAATAATTGATTTAATTGACCAAACTTTAGACTTTAAACCAAATAATTGTCTGATAAATTATTATTTGGATGGAAAATCTAAAATGGGGTTTCATTCTGATCAAACCGACATTTTATTTGAAAATACTGGTGTAGGAATTGTTTCGATTGGAGAAACTAGAATTCTAAGGTTTAGAAATATAAAAAACCGAGAAATAATAAAGGATTTTGAATTGCCTTCTGGTTCTTTTATTTATATGACTAACGAAGTTCAAGACGAATGGCAACATGCAATTCCAAAGTCGGATACTGAAAATGGTCGAATGAGTTTAACATTCAGAAAAATTAAATAATTGTGACTAGCAAAAAGATTTTAGCAGAAGATAAATACGTCCCAATTCTTTGCTTGCTGACAAAAGACATGCTTCCGACGATAGAAACAATAAATCAATTTGAAAAAGCGGGTAAGAAAACAATTGAAATCAAAAATTACTTGAATTGGACTCAAAATAAAAATGAAATAGTTACTTATAATGGTTATGGAATGTTTGAATTACAAATTCCTGCGAGTTTTGATTTTCTGATTGACATAAATGACGTAAATGGTGGAATTGAAGTAAAATCTACAATTCAACAAACTATGTGGAATGGTATGCTTCCTTTAAACATAATTGATTTTGGATATAAAACAACCTGTATAATTGAATTTGAAAAAGGAATTCCAAAAGTATTAAATGAATTGAACTATTATCAAGAATCTGATTTTAAATTAAGATTTGCGCTTTGCAACAAAAAAGATAAAGAAGTAATTTTAAATAAAATAAAAACTGTGGCTAACAAGGTGTATAAATCATAGAGGCTTCGCCACAACAATTCATACACGCAACGTTGTGTGCAATTCAAGATGGAAGACTGGAAATTAAATAGAACTTATATTTGGTTAAGAGCAGCAAGTATAATT
>NZ_CANLMM010000029.1:0-3474 GCF_947492115.1 uncultured Aquimarina sp. | reverse complement strand
AATAAAAAACTAATGCTAACAATTTGTATAGTGCATAGCACCCTACGGGATACTACGACACCATACAAGAAACGTTGCCAGTAATTTGATGAAACAAACATTTTTTCTAATATCAATCTTTTTGAGTTTGAATTTATTCGGACAAAAACCGACTGAAAAAGTTGGAGAAATTGAGGTTGAATTAGTTGGACATAACTTCAAAAGAAATTCAAATTACGAATTGACCAAAAAGAAAACGAACCGAAAAAATCGACCCTTTTCAAAAATGTTTTTCGATTCAAATGGAATTTTGCTTAAATTAATAAGTTTTGGAAAACATCACAATACTGACTTGAGACTTTTAAACCAAATCAATATTTATAGTTACGATTCAAATGGTTTGAAAACTAAAGTTGACATTTGGGAAACGGATTACGATAAAAATCTATCATATCAGTTTTATAAAAAATATGATTTAGATAGCACAAAATCAAAGATTATTTCGGAAAAAATGTATGAAATTAAATCCGATACGATTTGCACTCAAACCGACTATTGGTATAATAAGAATGGTGAATATCAAGGCGTATTCTTTGATTCAACTTACTATTACAAAAGAGAATACAATGAAAAGAGAAATCTTTTAAAGTTACAGCAGATTTATAATGGAAAACTGAATTGGGAAACGAATTATTTTTATTCTGACAGTCAAAGAATTGGCCTATTCCAGACATATTATGATGACGGAAAAGATTACTCAAAAAAAGAAATTAGAACTTATGACAATCTTGGTCGTTTGATTGAAATCGAAGAATTGCAATTAACCAAAGATGGACTGGAAGAAAAGACTAAATACTATTATGGCAAAAATGGAATTGTTGAGAAAATTGAGGAATATGAATCTTATAACCGAGAAAATGGATATGAATTGATTTCATATCGTGAAATAAAAGTAAAAAGTAAGGTAATCGTTGACTCATCAATTGTAAAAAAAATAAATGAACAAATAATAACAGAATAAAAGACTACTGGCAACATTGTGTATATGCCATAGCCGCCTATCGGCAGGCTACAGGCACATACACCGACCGTTGTGCATAATTGTAAAAAAATAATAGTTGACTAACTCAAAAGAATAATTTACTCATTCTAATTTACACAATTGACCTAATAAACTTAGTTTCGAGTAAACTAATTCAATCGATGAAAAACATAATTTTATTTTTGATCCCATTATTAAGTCTTAATTTTTATTCTCAAAATCTTTCAGAAATTAATTCTGATCTTAATTTAACCGACTCTCTAACTTATGAAACTGAAGTTAGAATTTATCAAGGTGGAGGAATAACTAATTACTCTTCCCTCTTAAGAATGTTTAAGGATAAATCAGAAAAATGGACAGCGGAATTTCACGAACATTACGCAATAGTTGTTGGGCAAGTAGAGCTTCGGACTGAAAAGCAAACTCTAAAATCGAAAAATGATATGGAATTCGTTTTTCAAAATCTTACGCGGAGTCATATTTTGGATTTACCAAATGAATCTGAAATTAATTGGAAGTTAGTTACTCACGGAAATATTGAAAAGGTTGAACGCAATTTTCGCGGAAAAAAAATAGAAGAATATGAATTTTCACAGAAAAAAATTGCTATTCTGGATGGAGAAGGTTTTAAAATTCAAGTGACAGGTTGGGGTAAAAACAATGAGTTTGAATATTCTAATCCAGACGGTTATTTAAAACACTACCCCGAAATTGATGAATTGATTTATATGTGTGAGATATTAAATATTATCAGACACGAATTTGGAATTTGGAAAAATTAACTATGCACAACACTATATATATGTCATAGCAGCTAGATGAAGAATCGAAAGGTTAGTGTATATTTGGTAAGGCGCAATGCTTGCAGAATCGAAAAGTTAGCAATCAATGCTCAAAAAGATCGAAAAGCAAGGTAACATTTTGCCCTGCTACGACACATATATTAAACGTTATCCGTGCATTTTAGAAATCTGAAAAGCAAAACGAAAGCAACGGACGGTTAACCACACCGTGACTTGAGTAAGTTTGTGATGGTTAGTGTCTAATCGAGGAAAAAGCGATAAAAGAAACCAAAATTGAGGAGGATTACGGAGTAATAACGTGCTAAAAAATCGCTTTTTGGGCTGATCAGCTTCTGACGAAAAAAAGTTCAGGTTCATTTAGTAAGGTCTGTTACTAATCCAATGATTGCAAGGTGATCGCGAGAAGGAAAAAATAAAATTAACGGAGTAATAACGCAAGTAATATCACCTTGCTTCGTTAGTCTAGTAAGGTTAGTGACTGAAAAAAATAAACGCACGATAACAAGATATATGTGCCATAGCAGCTAAGTGATTAATCGAATGGTTCGTGTATATTTGGTAAGGCGCAATGCTTGCAGAAAGTAAAAGTTAGCAACCAATGCGCAAGAAAAAACATAAAGCAGGGTAACATTTTGCTCTGCTACGACACATATATAAAACGTTATGCTCAATACTTCAAAAACTGAATAACTTCAATGATAAAAATTAAGCTGAAACCGTCATTTCATAAATTTTCTTCAATTATATTGGACGAGAATGATATTGAATATGAAATTCATCCTAGGCTTAAAGACCTGAATGGGCTTGATAAAAAAGACAAATTAACAACAGCAGAATATCTTGAATTAAAAAAATTAAAGTCTTTTAATGAAGAGGCTGAAAAAGAACGTTATTCGGAAAAAAATAATATTCTCGATGAGAATATTTCCAAAAAGCTCCAAATAGAAGAATTGATTATTCAAATATTTGAAAAACCTCAAATTGATAAAAGAGCAATTCTTGACGGAATAGGAATTGAATGTAGTCTTAGCCAATCAGACTCTAAATCAAGAATAATAGAATTTCGTTCACCTGATATTGAAACTAGAGAATTCGAAATTATTAAAAACCTATTTTCAATCTTAAACGATTGTTTTACAAGTGGTCCTATTTTAAACCATCTTGAATTAATTCAAGGTTATTTTGGAATTGGAAAACAATGGAAAATCACAAATGAAAATCCACTGACAATAAGATTATTTGGAAGTTTAAGTATTTATGAAAAAGACCAATTAACCGAATTCTTTAAAACTTTAAAATCCAATGATTTGTTAATATTAGATCTTAGGAATTTGGATGGAATGGGATCTACATTTCACGAATGCTTTAAAAAGTTAATCGATAGAATGAAAGTCGTTTACTGGCTCGTTGAGGATAGAGAAAATGAACTATTAAATCGTCATTTTGATGAAATGGAAATACCGAGTGCTTATATATTGACTAATAAAGAAGAAATAATAGAAAAATAAAAGAGCATAACACTATATAACAAAACATAACTGCCCTTTAGGTCAGCAACGTTTGTTATATTAAACGTTGTACCTAATACCACTACGAAACTCAATGAAACTCAATGAAACTCAATAAAAGCATTTATACATTACTAATTTT
>NZ_CANLMM010000028.1:0-3478 GCF_947492115.1 uncultured Aquimarina sp. | reverse complement strand
GATACTTCAATACCAAGGTGTGCGCATAAGCCTATGGGTTATTAGTACTACTCGGCTATGACATTACTGCCTTTACACCTATAGCCTATCAACGTGGTAGTCTCCCACGACCCTTTAAAGAAATCTCATCTTGTGGTGGGTTTCGCGCTTATATGCTTTCAGCGCTTATCCCTTCCGAACGTAGCTACTCTGCAATGCTCCTGGCGGAACAACAGATACACCAGAGGTTCGTCCAACTCGGTCCTCTCGTACTAAAGTCAGATCCACTCAAATTTCTAACGCCCACTGTAGATAGAGACCGAACTGTCTCACGACGTTCTGAACCCAGCTCGCGTGCCACTTTAATGGGCGAACAGCCCAACCCTTGGGACCTTCTCCAGCCCCAGGATGTGACGAGCCGACATCGAGGTGCCAAACCCCCCCGTCGATGTGAGCTCTTGGGGGAGATCAGCCTGTTATCCCCGGAGTACCTTTTATCCTTTGAGCGATGGCCCTTCCATGCGGAACCACCGGATCACTATGCTCTACTTTCGTACCTGATCGAGCTGTATCTCTCTCAGTCAAGCCTGCTTATGCCATTGCACTCTACGCACGATTACCAACCGTACTGAGCAGACCTTTAGAAGCCTCCGTTACTCTTTTGGAGGCGACCACCCCAGTCAAACTACCCACCAAGCACTGTCCATCTCGCGATGTTAGGCTTCGAATAAGCAAAGGGTGGTATTTCAACAATGACTCCACAACGCCTGGCGACGCCACTTCAAAGTCTCCCACCTATCCTACACATTACTTATCCAAAGTCAATACTAAGCTATAGTAAAGGTTCACAGGGTCTTTTCGTCCCACAGCGGGTAACCGGCATCTTCACCGATACTACAATTTCACCGAGCTCATGGCTGAGACAGTGTCCAGATCGTTGCACCATTCGTGCAGGTCGGAACTTACCCGACAAGGAATTTCGCTACCTTAGGACCGTTATAGTTACGGCCGCCGTTTACCGGGGCTTCAATTCAGATCTTCGCCGAAGCTAAACCCTCCTCTTAACCTTCCGGCACCGGGCAGGTGTCAGGCCATATACATCATATTTCTATTTAGCATAGCCCTGTGTTTTTGATAAACAGTCGCCTGGACCTCTTCACTGCGGCCACACCGAAGTGTGGCGACCCTTCTCCCGAAGTTACGGGTCGATTTTGCCTAGTTCCTTAGCCATGAATCTCTCGAGCACCTTAGAATTCTCATCCCAACTACCTGTGTCGGTTTACGGTACGGGCTGCTTCACTCGGTTTTCTTGGAAGTCGCGCCTCTGGATTATCACATCAGCCGAAGCCTCTGTGTACTATCGCGGTATTACTACTCGCTTCAACGAACTATTCCGTCAGTTCGCACCAAATAAACGCCTCCGTCACTTTTAGCGTGAGCAGGTACAGGAATATTAACCTGTTGTCCATCCACTACCCCTTTCGGGTTCGCGTTAGGTCCCGACTAACCCTCAGCTGATTAGCATAGCTGAGGAAACCTTAGTCTTTCGGTGTGCGGGTTTCTCGCCCGCATTATCGTTACTTATGCCTACATTTTCTTTTGTAGCTACTCCAGCAAGAATCGCCTCTCACCTTCAACGTCACTACAATGCTCCCCTACCACTCCTTACGAAGTCCATAGCTTCGGTAATATGCTTATGCCCGATTATTATCCATGCCGAACCGCTCGACTAGTGAGCTGTTACGCACTCTTTAAATGAATGGCTGCTTCCAAGCCAACATCCTAGCTGTCTAAGCAGTTCAACCGCGTTTATTCAACTTAGCATATATTTAGGGACCTTAGCTGATGGTCTGGGTTCTTTCCCTCTCGGACATGGACCTTAGCACCCATGCCCTCACTGCTGATCATCATTTTATAGCATTCGGAGTTTGTCAGGAATTGGTAGGCGGTGAAGCCCCCGCATCCAATCAGTAGCTCTACCTCTATAAAACTATATATCAACGCTGCACCTAAATGCATTTCGGGGAGTACGAGCTATTTCCGAGTTTGATTGGCCTTTCACCCCTACCCTCAGGTCATCCCAAGACTTTTCAACGTCAACGGGTTCGGTCCTCCACTTTGGGTTAACAAAGCTTCAACCTGCCCAAGGGTAGATCACACGGTTTCGCGTCTACTACTACTAACTTAATCGCCCTATTCAGACTCGCTTTCGCTACGGCTGCGATTCTTAAAATCTTAACCTTGCTAGTAAAAGTAACTCGTAGGCTCATTATGCAAAAGGCACGCCGTCACTTATCGCTCCGACCGCTTGTAAGCGTATGGTTTCAGGATCTATTTCACTCCCTTATTCAGGGTTCTTTTCACCTTTCCCTCACGGTACTGGTTCACTATCGGTCTCTCAGGAGTATTTAGCCTTATGGGATGGTCCCCACAGATTCATACAGGGTTACACGTGCCCCGCACTACTCAGGATACCACTAAATCAATATATCTTACCTATACGGGACTATCACCCTCTTTGGCTTGTCTTTCCAAACAATTCTAATTCAATATACATCTTATAGCGTGGTCCTACAACCCCGATATTGCCGTAACAACATCGGTTTGGGCTAATCCGCGTTCGCTCGCCACTACTAACGGAATCACTATTGTTTTCTTCTCCTCCGGGTACTTAGATGTTTCAGTTCTCCGGGTTCGCCTCCTTACGGATACTATATCTTCAATATAGTGGGTTGCCCCATTCGGATATCTGCGGATCATAGTGTATGTGCCACTCCCCACAGCTTTTCGCAGCTTATCACGTCCTTCATCGCCTCTGAGAGCCTAGGCATTCCCCATACGCCCTTAATTAGCTTATGCGTCTTGCTTTAACTTGCTCTTTTAGTTTTTTCAATAATAAAATATAATTCTATTATCGCTCTTTTGTCGTTAAATGTCTCCTGTGAAAACATCTAACGCTCGTATTCTTTAAATCAATATGTCAATGAACGTTGTGGTGAGTAACCACTGATATTAATTATCAGTCACTACTCCCATGCAATACTCTTGAAACTTATATCTCAAGGCATCGCCTTGTGGAGAATACCGGAGTCGAACCGGTGACCTCCTGCGTGCAAGGCAGGCGCTCTAGCCAGCTGAGCTAATTCCCCTATCATGAATTCAGAATGTAGAATTCAGAATTACGAATTTAGAATTCTCAAACTTCTAGAATTTCCTTTTCAATATATAATCAATGAACTTTACTAAAACTAAGCTTATAAAAAAACTAAACCCATCTTAGATAGTAGTCTCAGGCAGACTCGAACTGCCGACCTCTACATTATCAGTGTAGCGCTCTAACCAGCTGAGCTATGAGACTTTTTTCATAGTTGATGGTTGATGGTTTACAGTTGATAGTTACCTGTCTTATAAATTAAAACTCTAACAACTAACAACCAAAAACTAACAACTAATTCAATTAATTAACAGCTAAGACTAAAAATAATCCCTAACAAACAAT
>NZ_CANLMM010000027.1:0-3641 GCF_947492115.1 uncultured Aquimarina sp. | reverse complement strand
AGTTAGCAACCAATGCGCAAAAAAAACCAAAAGCAGGGTAACATTTTGCCCTGCTACGACACATATATTAAACGTTGGCAGTAAGTCGAAAAAAATGAGCAAAAAAGAAATTTATGAATATGTAGACAAGTCATTATCTAGCCTTAAAAATGAGAACTGGATGTTTATTCCTCATTCTAATATGCCGCCTGAAATGATTGATAATGATGTTAAACAAAAAAGTGACCGAATTCCTTGGAAAGCTATTTCAAGTAAAGTAACTGATGAAGATATTCTTGAATTAGAAAATCAAATAGGACATAAATATCCTGAACTTTATAAAGACTTTTTGAAGTATAAGCATTTCTACGAATTGGAAAATATTGCGGAGATAAGATTCTTTAAACATTGTGTTAGAGATTGGAAGACTACGCTAACAGAATATTATTTTAATTATTGGGAACCTGAAGAATTAATTAAAAAAGGATTTATTCCTTTTGCAGACTACAGTGACTGGGGAATTGTTTGTTTTGACACAAACCGAATGAATAATAAGGATTGTCCAATTGTTATGTTTGACCACGAAACTCTATATGACGAACCTGTAAGTTTTGAGGAACTATATAATGACTTTAAATCCATGGCTCGTGAGTTGCTCAACGAATTGAACGAACAATAAAAACCTACTGCCAACAATGGCTAAAATTAATACGGGGTTGGTTTTTAATCCAAAGTTTAGTGTATTTTTATTAAGTCCGCCAAATCTTTTGATTTGGCTTTTAAAATGAAAAAATTAAAACAAAATAAAAAGTTTTGGCTAAGTGCTTAATAGGAAATTAATCGCCTATTTATTCCCGTACTAACCTTAGCCGAAGCCGTTACCTGCAAGCCAAAGAATACTGTGAATAAATTATCATTCAAGAACCAAAAAGAAGCTTTCCCTCTTCATTTTCATCCCGAATTTTGCATATCGATGATTAAAAATGGTGTTGAACTTATAAATATTCGGGAAAAACAATTTGTAGGAAATGTGGGTGACATAACTATAACGCATCCCTACGAATTACATTCAAATCCTATATATTCTTCAACTAATTTGTTATCATTCGACACTTTATATATTTCTGATGAAATGGTGAGAGGAATACTTCCTTTAGGACAAACCTTATATTTTGAGAATAGAGTTATACGGAATGATGAATTGAATGAATTATTTGAAAGCCTAATGAATCTTGAAGCTAGTCCTGACGACCCCTTACTACAACGATTTATTTTGCATTTATCCTCTTTTGGTGAATTAACCGAAACATTAAAAATTAAAAAACCACTAGAATACTGGAATAGTATTGACACTTACATAGAACAGAATATAAAAAAAAATATATCTCTAGAGCAATTAGCAGATATAGTAAATCTTAATAAATACAGCTTTGCGAGAAAATTTAAAGAAACGACAGGTATTTCACCAATACATTACACTTTAATGAAAAAAGTTTTTCATTGTAAAAAGACGATAACAAAGACATGTTCTATTACAGAGAAAGCTTATGAGTATAATTTTACCGATACTTCTCATTTTTCAAAATCATTCAAAAAATTTATTGGAATAAGACCTAAAACCTACCAAAAAGAGTTTTTGACTTAAAAAGTCAATATTATACCAATCAAGGCAGTATAATTTTCTTCTATTTGTCAAAAATCAATTAATAAATGAAGAAATTAATACTGACTTTAACATTATTCCATTTCTTTTCGATTACTGTTGCGCAAGACTATGGTCCTCTTAAAAAAATCAACAAAAATTTACTTCTAAGAGATTTAGAATTACTTCATCAAGGTCTTGACAAACATCACTCAGGAATGTATTGGTATACGCCTAAAGATAGTGTCGATAGTGCATTTAAAGATGCAAAGATGAAAATTAATAAAGATTTAAATGAAATTGAATTTTTTAATGTTGTTGCACCTTTAGTTGGTCTTTCAAGAGAAGACCATACTAATATCGAATTTTCCGAAGAAACAGAAACCTTTTTAGATAATGAGGCACGGTATCTTCCGTTGAATGTCATTTTTCTGAATAAGAAAATGTATGTCGCCAAAGAAAGTAACCTGTATAATAAACCTCTTCTCGGTCACGAAATTTTGAGTATTAATGATAAAAATCCTTTACAGTTAGTAAATGAACTCGGAGAGCTTTTTGCATCTGACGGATTTATTAAAGCAGTCAAATTTTCAGATTTATATGGGTTTTCATTTTCAAAACATCATTTTCTTAAATACGGTTTTATAAATGAGTATGATATAGTGGTTAAAGATTCAAATGGTTTGATTAATAGGCTAAAATTAAAATCACAAACACTTACAGATTTCAGAAACAGCTTAGTCGATAATGAAAAAAGAAAAACAAATAAAGAAAGCCTAGAGTTTGAAATATTGAATGACACTATAGCATATTTAGGAGTTCATACGTTTTCTAACGGCCTATACAAACAAAATGAAATCCATAAAAGCCTATCAAAGTTTTTAGAAGTAAGCTTTAAGACAATCAAAGAATCAAAGATTAACAATCTAATTATAGATGTAAGTAACAATGGCGGTGGAAATGAGGGCAATGAAAATCTATTATTTTCTTATATCGCTGATAACTACCAAAAATATGAATCTGTTTGTGCAAAAAGCCAAGTTTCAGTTCTTGACAATGGTATTGACAAACCTATAAAACTTAAGACTTTCGGGTTCTTTGAACGGATTTTCGCAAATGATAAAATGACTGATGGAAGTTATTGTCGAAAACCTAATAAGGGATTTGGCTTAATGGCTTACAAGAAAGAGCCAAAATATAAATATAACGGTAAACTTTTTGTCATAATTAGTCCTATAACTTATTCTGGCGGTAGTGAATTTTCAAATATGATTAAAACTAGTAATCGAGGGATTTTTGTTGGCGAGGAAACAGGTGGTGGATATTATGGAAATACAAGTGGCTATAGTAGCGAATTGGTTTTACCACATTCAAGATTATTGATAGACATACCATCACTAAAATTCGAGATGAATGTACAGAGTGGTGAATTTGGAAGAGGAGTAATCCCTAATTTTAAAGTTGTTCCAACTATCACCGAATACCTTACAGGACAGAATATTCCGATTGAATTCATAATTAATAAGGCCAGCAGGTAACAATGTATATAAAAAATAGGGCGATTATTGCTAAATCCAAAGTTTGTGTTTGTTTGTAAAGTCCGCCACATTTTTAATTTGTATTTTAGAAAAAATATAAAAATAAAACAAAAAATATGGCTAAGTGTAAGTCATAAAGTAAGTGCTTTTAAACTGCCCTACTTTCCATATACTAACCGTTATCTGTGCATTTTAAGAATCTGAAAAGTAAAACGAAAGCAACGAACGGTTAACCACCCAATGATCTGAGTATTTTTGTGATGGTTAAGGTCTAATCGAAGAAAAAAACGATAAAAAACCAAAATTGAGGAGGATTACGGAGTAGTAACGTGCTAAAAAATCGCTTTTTTGGCTGATCAGCTTCTGACGAAAAAAGTTCAGGTCCATTTAGTAAGGTCTGTCACCAATCCAATGATTGCAAGGTGATCGCGAGAAGGAAAAAATAAAATTAACGGAGTAATAACGCAAGTAATATCACCTTG
>NZ_CANLMM010000026.1:0-4062 GCF_947492115.1 uncultured Aquimarina sp. | reverse complement strand
ACTTATTAAGTAAAGCGAAAAGTTCCATAAGAATCTCAAAATAACAGACTAGAATTCTGTCTATGTAAATTAAAAAATTTTCTTCAAATGAATCTTGCTGAAAAAGGAGAAACTGTAATCTATATATTCTTAACTGTACTGACAATATTATATTTGTATGCCAAACATTTTGGGAAAAAGAAATAACGTGTGGTAACACTATATATGCATCATGCGAAGTAATCTTTTTGAGTTAATGTATGGTGTATTTTTGCTAAGACGTGCATATAATTTTGATTAGTCGCTGGTTTGAATTAAGTTAGCGTCAAACAAAAAAGATATGCACTCGTGCCCTACCCGAAATTCCCTGAATTTCTACTCGCACGAATGCATATATTCACCGTTGTACCTAATTTAAAAAATGAATAAAATTCCATTCATACTTTTCCTTCTCATAACTGCAGTTGGGTATTCTCAACATGACCAAGAATTTGAACCAACTTTCTATTCAGAAATTGCCGAGCGAGTAGCACCAAGAAATTATTACAGCGTGAAATTTGGAAATCCAGCCGAAGTAATTGTTAATGACACAATTTTTTTGGCGAATTCTGAAACTTGGATTGAAAAAAACATCTACAGTTTTAAATCTGGAAGGGAAATGTTAGTAAAGAAATATCGAGATAATGAACTAATTGCTGACGAAATAATTGAATTAGATTCTAACAATAGAATTCTAAACTATGAAGGAAATTTAAAATATGAAGGCGGGAAATGGTATATAACTAAAGTCAAATATCAATATCAAGAAAACACAAAGATAAAGGAAAAAATAAATGATTCTGGAGAGACTTATTTGAGATATACTGTAAAATATGACAGCATGAAAAACCCAATTGAAATTGAGCATACAATTGTTGGACCAGACCATACTAGACTTCAAACTGTAAATTATGATTATCCAAATAGTAAGTTCATTCTAATGGACTTTAATTACCAAGGTCGATTAGAAGAAGAAATAAAAGGGAATATAAATTCGGATTATGTTCTTGAAAAAAATAAAAATGGAGACATTACCAAACTGTATTGGATTTTGACTGACAAAACAGAACCTTTTATTCACGAAATAGATTATGAATATGATGAAAAAGGGAATTGGATTAAATTAATCAAAAACGTTATAAGTCCTGATGGCACGAAAAAACCATATTACAGAACTTATAGGGAAATTAAATATAAAAACTAGGTACAACAATGGCTATAAGTAATTGCTTGTTCTCGCTTACTTCTGAAAATCCTCGCGGATTTTCATTTTGGTGTGTATTTGCAAAGTTAAGTGCTAAACCACGCAACTACTCATAGCCGAGACCGTTGTGCATAATTAAAAATAATTGCGAATTGAATAAAATATTACTTTTTGGATTTTTAATACTTTCCATCAATCTACATGCTCAAATAATGACAAGATACTTCATTGAAGGAGTTGAAATTGTAGATTATGTGACACTCGAGATTTGTGCTGATAGTATAAATGGAATAACCGATGTTGAATTGATTGCGAAAAAAACAACCCATAAAAATCAAGCTAATATTGATCAACTTATCGATTACATAAAGAGTTTTGATTATCCAAAAGACGGTCCTTTAATTGGTAGATGCGGAAATTTAACCTTCTCATTTATGAATCCTGAATTTGAAAACCTAAAATTAAATGAAAAAGAAATTGAGGAATGCTCAAAATTCAGAACAGGGAATTTTAGTTATCATCATATAAATCATCAAGACACTAAAATTAAAAGGAGAAAAAAAACACAAAAAGAAAAAAGTTATAAAAGTAGACAGATTTATAGCATTAACTGGACATCGAATTCTAAATATACTTTGACTTACAAAAGAATGTCCGATGATAACCTAAAAACTTTAATTGGAGAGAAAATCGAGGTTGAAATTCTAAAACTTTTAGATAACGACGGATACGTTTACAAGTCGACAAGTCCAAAAGGAATTGTTTACTATGGAGCGATATACAAATCAAAAAAATAACTATGCACAACACTATATATGTGATCATAGCAGCAAAGTGATCAATCGAATGTTTCTTGTGTTTTTGGTAAGGCGCAATGCTTGCAGAATGGAAAAGTTAGCAAACAATGCGCAGAAAAATCAAAAAACAGGGTAACAATTTGCCCTGCTACGACACATATATTAAACGTTACCTGCAATGCACAAAACACTGATTCAAATATTGATATGACAGGTTTTTTTTAAGGATTTTAATAAAAAAACAACGCAAACACTGAGCTAACACGAAAAAAAATACTAGACACAAACTCTAAAGAGTTTATTTATATATAGTGTGATATGACATCAATAGAAAAGATATTAGATAGAAAAGGACCTTTGATGTCAAATGAATTATCTAGCTTAATAGAGACCTCCGAAAAAATCAATTATAACACAGCTAGTCAAAGAGTTGCACGGAATAAAAAAATACTAAAAATCAAAGGTTATTTTGTAAGTAATCTATCCTTATGCTATTTAGAAAAACATATTGAAGATGGACTTTTATTTGATTCATTAAATAAAGCAATGTTCGAAAATGGAAAAAAATACTGGTATACATTAAATGCTCTAGAACTTCACGGAGGAATTATTAATCAAAAATTCTTAGAGTGTTATACAAACTATCCAATTATAGCATTAAAAGGACATTTACCTTTCAATAAAATAATTCAAAAATTCATAAAGTCCAATATTTTAAATTACAATAGTGAATATTACTACATTTCTCCTAAGTTAAAAAGAACTAACTTAAATTCATTAACATACAAGACAATCGAGACTATTAAAGATAATATTCTTACTGATTTTGGTACTTTAAATAAAAACATAGGACTCATTTCATACAACACAGCTGAAAAGTATGCGGAATTTGGAAAATTCAGATGGGCTTTCAAAGGAGTTTCAAATATCACTGGATTAATGCAAGGAAATAAATCTGGATTTATATTAGCTGATATTATAATTGGAACTTCAATTAATGAAAAAGATGTTTCATTCTTTATCGAAAAAATAAAACATATTCAAAGTTTTAATAATGCTTCTAGAATTATTCCTTTTCTAATAGTAGATGACTTAAGTAAAGAGGCATTAACTGCTCTTAAATTTCACGGAATTGCTGTCGGTTTTATTAAAGAATTGTTTGGACAAAAATATGCTGATACACTCAAAGAGTTAATAAGTGTTCTGAATAATGCAGGTGCTAGTTTAAAATCTTCACCTGAAAAATATCTAGATTTAATCAAAGAACTAAAAAAGTATAATGAAGGTCTAGCAAATAACATAAGAGGAGCGCTTTTCGAATTTGTTGTTGGACACATTCATTCTTTAGATAGTAATAGTAGTATTGACTTAGGTCGTGAAATTTATGAAAATGATTCTCGCCACGAAATGGATGTGTTAGCTATTTATAATGATAGGGTTGTCATTGCAGAATGTAAAGCAAAACGCTCCAAAATAAACCTAGAAACCATAGAAAAGTGGTTAGGAAAAAAAATTCCAGCTTTTAAAAAATGGATAGAGAAACAAGAAACTTGGAAAAAGAAAAAAATTGAATTTGAATTTTGGTCAACTGGAGGCTTTACTGATGATGCTCTTGAAAAACTAGAGTATATATCTTCCTCTGCTTCAAAATACAAAGTGTCATATTTCAACCCGAATGATATAAGAAATAAAGCTTTATCAATGGAAAATAAAAAATTAAAAGAAGCGCTAAATGATTTCTTTTTAAAAGCAAAAGTATAGTAAACAAGAAAGCACAGCAGGTAACAATGTATAAAAAACATAAGGCGGTTTAGGCTTAATTTAAAAGTCTGTGTTTCTTTATGAGGTCGCCAAATATAAAATTTGGCATTTACGGTTAAGAAGGTGAATACAAAATATTTATATTTGGCTTAGTACCAATCCGAAACGTATAGCTTATCAACTGCCTTACATTTCTTATACTAAACGTTAGCATTAATTACAAAAAAGAAATGAAAAAAATTCTATTCGGAATATTTACTGCAATAATTTGTTCATTATCGT
>NZ_CANLMM010000025.1:0-4162 GCF_947492115.1 uncultured Aquimarina sp. | reverse complement strand
TAATTTTGACTGGAATAAAAAATTAAAATAAAAACAGCACATAACATTGTGTATGGTCAATACTACTCTACGAGCAGAACTACCCATACACTAACGTTATGTTCAATTACAAAAATGAACGAAGAAGAAATTATAGAAATAAAAATGTATGTTCCTGATGAAGCTTCAACGGCAAATTATGACGTAATCAAAGTTTCTGACCATAGATACAAACTGACGAATAATGATCCTTTTAATGAAATATTGACATACGGAACTATTATAGAAGTTCTTCCTGAGAAGAAAAAACGAGATGGGGAAGAAATATTTGTTTTTAAAGAGGTCTATGCTGAATCAGAATACAATCTTGAGGTTATTGGTTTACCGATGTCATTAAGCGAAACTGAAATGAGAGCTGTTGGACAAATGATAATAGATGAAGGAGGGTACTGGGAAGTTATTTTTGGAGGAATGGGTTGTGTTAATTTACCAAAAAACTCAAAACTAAACGTCATTGAAGAACTGAATAAGTTGATAAAAGCAAAAAAAGAACTCAAAAAATGACTAAGTCTGTATTGATATTAGACTTGGATGGAGTTCTGATAACAACTCCTATATGGAAGGCTGATGAAATTGATTCTGATGGTTATTCTAAATTTAACAAACATTGTGTAAATAACTTGAACGAGCTTTTATCTAAATGGGAATTTGAAGTTTGGTTAAGTTCAACACGCAGAACAGTAAAAACATTAGTAGAATTTAATCATATTTTCAGAAATCGAAATATTAAAACTCAAATTGGTGGTTTCTTACCTGAATATGATAATTGCAAGACCAGAAAAGATGAAATAACAAGATTTATCGAGGATTTTAAGATTTCTGATTTCTTGATTATTGATGATGATAAATCGCTGAATGGATTGGAAGAAAAGTATCAGCAAAAATTAATCTTAACTGAATTGCAAAAGGGATTTGATATAGAAAAATTGGAACTTGCAATTGAAAAAATAAAAAGAACATAACAGGTTGTATATTGCATATGCTGCCTTCGGCTAGCAAACGCAACATACAAGAGACGTTATCTGTAATTGCTGAATTTGAATAAAAAACCGTAAAATAATCAATGTCTAATCAGAGTTCCAAAATCCTTTATAAAAGTAAATTATCAACCTTTAATTTGATTTTGATGATATTTGGAAGTTTATTTTTGATCGGAATTGGAATTAAATTTCTTTTAGACACCCAAGAATCCGGAATCAACTGGGCTATTGTTTTTCCATTAGGATTCATATTTCTTGGAGGTTTGATTGCATCGAATACGCTAATTCTTTGTTCAGTAGCTATTACGAAAGATTTTCTAATTCTAAATTATCCATTGATCGGACGAAAGAAAAGTATTGAATGGAAATCAATTTCGGACGCAGGTATGAGATTCATAACGACCAAAAGTAGCGGTAGTGATTATTCTTTTAGAACTGGAAAAGAAATCAGACTGTTTTCGAATGGAAAAAATCATAGAATTACAACGTTTACAATAAAAGACCCTGAAAAGCTTATTCTTGAATTGAAAAAAAGACTGGATAGCAGCCTTAAAACCAAAATGAAAAAAGAGTATAAAGAAACTGAACGTGAATTTTGGAAAGGTGAAAATGATTATCGGAATTGGATGATGAAAATTGTTCTTCCAATTTGTTTGATAATTTTAGCTTTATTATGGATATTAAAGAAATAAAAAAACAGATAACATTATGTATAGTGTATATGCACCCTTCGTGATGCAAACACACCATACATTAAACGTTATCCGTGCATTTTAGGAATCTGAAAAGTAGAACGAAAGCAACGAACGGTTAACCACCCAATGACCTGAGTATTTTTGTGATAGTTAAGGATAAATCGAGGAAAAAGCGATAAGAAAAAACCAAAATTGAGGAAGATTACGGAGAAGTAACGTGCTAAAAAATCGCTTTTTTGGCTGATCAACTTCTGACAAAAAAAAGTTCAGGTTCATTTGGTAAGGTCTGTCCCCTACTCGATGATTGCAAGGTGATCTCAAGAAAAGAAAAAATAAAAATTGACGGAGTAATAACGCAAGTAATATCACCTTGCATGGCTAGTCTAGTAAGGTTAGTGACTGAAAAAAATAAACGCACGATAACAAGATATATGTGCCATAGCAGCAAAGTGATCAATCGATTGGTTGTTGTATTTTTGGTAAGGCGCAATGCTTGCAGAAAGTAAAAGTTAGCAATCAATGCGCAGGAAAATCAAAAAGCAAGGTAACATTTTGCCCTGCTACGACACATATATTAAACGTTGTATACAAGAAAAAAATGACGAAATATATTTATATTTTCATACTATCACTTAGTTTCCTTTCTTGTAATAGTAAATTAGAAAAGGAATTAGAATATATATACACTGCTTCGGCCGAAACAGAAAATGACACTTTACAAATAGATTCTTTTAAAATACTGAGTACTAAAAAAGTTGATTTTAGCTACTTTCAAAATATCGGAATAAACAATTTAAAATACGTAATAAGTTTAAATCAATTAATTATTGAAAAGGAAAAGCAAAGAATCACTTTACTCGAAAAAAATATTGCTAACCGGAACAAACTAATCAAATTAAATAAAAACAAAAAAAATGAATATTTAATTCAAATAGAATATGATCAACGGCGATTAGAAGAATCTAAACTTAAACTTGATAACGCGAAATACGAAAATAATTTAACACATCAAAAAATCGTATTAATCAGAGCTGGGGTAAATCAGAAAAAAGGGAATGAATTTGAATTAGTAAAGTTTGTGTTCAGTGGAAAAATAAACTCCAAAAGCAGAATTGATACTATGGAATTAATGATAAGTAAAGAATTTGGAAATAAATTTATTAAAAATAATATGTTTTCAGATTATAAAGGAAAATAATCCAGTATACAACAACATATATGTGATCATAGCAGCTAAGCTATTAGTTGTATGGTCTATGTAATTTTGGTAAGGCGCAATGCCTGCAAAAAGTAAAAGTTAGCAACCAATAAGCAGAAAAATCGAAAAGCAAGGTAACAATTTGCGCTGCTACGACACATATATAAAACGTTGTACACCATTATGAAGAACCTCCCAGCACTCATAATAACCTTTTCAATTTTTGGTATTTCTTTCGCTCAAAAAAGCGAATCTGAATTATTGGAAAATTATGACTTCTATGTTGAAAAAAACATAGAAATGGGAAAATGGAGTACTAAATATTACCTCACAAATGGACTTGTTTCAGTCCAAGAAAATTATTGGAAAAATGAACTTCGAAGCCGAAAGGAATTTAAATATGACAAGTATGGAAACGTAGAACGTGAAACAAACACCTTTGACATCAACGAGGGACAGATAAACGATATTTCAAATCTTAAATTGGAATATGATGCCACATTGCTTGTAAGAAAGGAATTTGATTTTGGAATGACAGAAAAATATTCTGACTTCAACAAGTTAGGAAAACCCAAACTCATTGAAAGAATGGAGGAACCTGATATCAAAGCGTGGCCTTACAAAGAACTGATAGAATATGATAAAAATGGAAATGTTATTCAATCAATAGAATTCGGTATTTACGAAGATTTGAACGGAAAAATTATCAACGAAAAGGCCACAACAAATTATAAATACGACGACCGAAATAATTTGATTGAAATTCACAGGGAATATGAACCGAAGCGAGAATTTCCAATCCCAATCACAGGAGGACCATTTTTGTATGAGTATGAATATTTTAGATATAAATACAACAAGAATGGACTTTGGACTAAAAAGTATAAAACAGTAAACGGAAAGGAATATCTTGTTGCTAAAAGAAAATATAAATAACGGTGTACAACAGTTTGTATATTGCATATGCCGACTTCGGCAGGCAAACGCAACATACAAGAGACGTTACAGCACATATGACTATAAAACGGACATTCTTAATTATTTCAATAATTCTAGCCTCGTTTAGTTGCAATAAAAAACAAACGGAATTAGAATTTGAACAAGCTGTTTTATATGAAGTTTTCCCACAATTAGTAGACTCTTTAAATTTTGCCATTAGACTCTCCCCGCCTTCACCTCCAATGCCAATTTTTGACAAAAATCAAAACCTTATTGGAACGGATACAACTGGAATGGCAAAAAAACAAGTT
>NZ_CANLMM010000024.1:0-4458 GCF_947492115.1 uncultured Aquimarina sp. | reverse complement strand
TAAAAAACTAATGCTAACAATTTGTATAGTGCATAGCACCCTACGGGATACTACGACACCATACAAGAAACGTTGTAACCTATTCGAATGAATATTAATAAACTTGACATAAATAAACTCATAAAAACTCAAAAAACTAAATCCGAAGTAATAGATTCTCTTAAAAAGTTTGACAGTAAAAAAATGGAAATAGAAAATGACCGAATATTAGTGCTTGGAAAAGCTTTCTATGACTTTAATTGCGAACTAAATATTCCAGATGTAAAACTGACGGTTAAACCTAAAAAAACTCTTCTGATTTTGACGTTAGTTGTTTTAATTTTATGGACAATCACAATCATATATAAAAATGGAGTCTTATTGGGACTTGTTTTGACAGGGTTATTTGTAATTTTTGTAGGAGTTGTTCATAAAAAAATGATAGAATTAAATCTAGAAGAAATATCTGAATTGATAAAAAAGTAAAACAGGTTACAACATGATATATGTGGCATAGCAGCAAAGTGATCAATCGAATGGTTGTTGTATTTTTGGTAAGACGCAATGCTCGCAGAAAGTAAAAGTTAGCAACCAATGCGCAGAAAAATCGAAAAGCAAGGTAACATTTTGCTCTGCTACGACACATATATTAAACGTTAGCCAAAATTAACACAAATGATATTTAAAGGGCATTTTGATTTATTAAAACAACCATTAGACTTCACCAAAACAACCATATACTCTATTGAAGAAGGTAAAGAATTTATTCATAAAGAGTATTACTATTTAAATGGTAAAGTAATAAAGATAATTAACTACCTAAATGGAGTTTTATCTGAATATCAATATTTAAATGACAATGATTTTGAAATCAGATTTTATTTGTTTGAAGAATCGATAACTGAAAAAAAACTAGATTCAATTAAAAAAATTTCTGAATCGAACGGTATAAAACTAAAAGAAAATCTTACCGAAATTAGAGATGGTAAAAAAACAACAGTTTATACTGGCACTTATAAATATTCTGGAGAGTATTTAATAGAAGAAAATTATATCTACCCTGACTCTAAATACATAATCCAACATAATTGGAATAAAGATAAATCTGTATGTGAAGTAATACATATAGATGAACCTGAAAGGGTAAAATATACTTTTGACAAAAATGGTTTTTTAAAAGAATGCTTAAATTTTCAGTATGAAGGTTCTGTTAAAAAAACGGAATATGAATACAAAGACAATATGCTATTCAAACTAATTGAATTTCCCCATTTAACTTACAAAAAAAATTTAATTGGGAAGGGGCTTAAAATTATGGGGAAAGCTCAATTTATGGATGAAATAGAACATTACTATTCCAATGATAAACTTCTTAAAAAGGAGGTTGTCAAAGATTACGAAACCAAAGAAATAGTAAGAGAAACTTATTATAAGTACGAAAAATAACTTTGGCTAACAAAGTGTAAAAATGCATTAAAACGCATTTTACACAAACCGTTGTGTGTAACCCAAAATATTATATGAAAGTAAAAATCATAATTCTTGTGCTAACATTAGGTTTTATCTCCTGCAAATCTGAACGAAAGCCTGAAAATATAAATTCTAACTCAAAAAAGGAATTAAATACCGAAATTGAGGTCGTCCAAAATGAGAAATCTGTTGAAAAAAAACAAAAGATAAATGATACTATTGAACGATTCTTTCCTCTAGAAAAAGAAACTGTCAAAAAAGATACTTTGATTGACAATTTGGACATGCGAATTTCTATCACTCAAAATTCTTTAGACTCATATGTTGTCGATGAATTTGATAGTGATGGAGTAAAAAATATTCATAAGTATCGTGATTTTGAACATCACTTGACGATAAAAAAAGGCACAAAAGTTCTAATCGACACAGTATTTCAGAAAGAAAAATTTGTGGAGAATGCTGGTCAACAGTTAATTGATATTTCCAGGTTTCATGGATATTGGTTTAACAAAATCAAAGACCAACAAATCGAATTATTTGGAGTAATATCAAAACCTGAAGGAGATGATTGGACATTCGCATTTCAACATTTCTTTGACATAAATACTGGTGAATTTGAAATAAAAGAATCAGTCGATGAAGAAATATAAAAAAGGCTACACACAACATTATATATGAAATCAGAGCAATTTAGCGCTTAAACGAAAGGTCATTTCCTTTTTGCAATGGCGCTAGATTTTTATAAGTTTAATAAGAAATAAAAGTGCGCAGATAGATCAATTAGTTCAGGTATGTTTGCCTTGCTCCAATTCATATATTTAGCGTTATCCGTGCATTTTAGGAATCTGAAAAGTAAAACGAAAGCAACGAACGGTTAACCACCCAATGACCTGATTATGTTTGTGATGGTTAGTGTCTAATCGAGGAAAAAAGCGATAAAAAAACCAAAAATGAGGAGGATTACGGAGTAGTAACGTGCTAAAAAATCGGCTTTTTGGCTGACCAGCTTCTGACTAAAAAAGTTCAGGTTCATTTGGTAAGGTCTGTCTCCTACTCTATGATTGCAAGGTGATCGCGAGAAAGAAAAAATAAATTTAATGGAGTAATTACGCAAGTAATATCACCTTGCTTGGCAGCTTTGCTAAGGTTTGTGACTGGAAAAAAATAAACGCACGATAACAAGATATATGTGCCATAGCAGCAAAGTGATCAATCGATTGGTTATTGTATATTTATGAAGGCGCAATGCTTGCAGAATGGAAAAGTTAGCAACCAATGCGCAAAAAGATCAAAAAACAGGGTAACAATTTGCTCTGCTACGACACATATATTAAACGTTAGCTGTCATTAGAAATGATAAAAATTAATAAATCGAACTACGAATTTTACAAAGAAATTTTCACAATTATTTGGGAATTTGAAGCGAAATATGCAAAAATGGATCCTAATGCGGAGTTTTCTCCTGTAAATGTGTTACGAAATTGGGAAAAGGAAAGTGAATCCCTAGCTAGAAGAGGATTGAGAGAGGGATTAAGAGATTCATTAACTGAACTTAAAGATTTACCGAATGATTTAAAAACGGAACTGAATAACAATTTGACTTCGAAAAAATTTCCTTCATTAAATATTTTGACTTCTCAAATCAAAAATTTACCCAAAAAAGTACTCGAAAAAAAGAAGATTAAAAATCTTGACGAATATTATGTTATCAAAGAGGTTTTAAATGATTTGGAATATGGAATAACGGAATCGCAACGGACTGAATTGAATAAAATATTTGGAGAGTTTGAAAGAAATTGTATAGAAAAAAACGCCAGCTAACAACACCTATGCGATAATGCGGATTAGGGTTTGACCGAAAGGGCTTTGCCTGTTTGGTTTGTCACCAAAGATTTAAATTTAGTATTTTGGAAAAGATAAAAATAAAACACAAACTTTGGCTAAGTGCTGATTCGAAGACTAGCGATTTTCTGCTTCCGCACTATGCATAGCTAAACGTTACCAGCAATTTGAAACAAATGAAACTAAACCACTTAATAATTCTTATTTTTTCAACTTCCTTTTGTTTCGGACAAACCAAAAATTATTGTGAATGGACCGGATGTAATTTATCAGCAGATAATTCTGCACATTTTGACCCTTATTATAACGGACATCTTTGCGAGAACTTTGATCCAAAACAATCTGATTTTAGCCAAGAGTATTTAGAGCTTCAAACAAAAAGAATATCGGAAGTTGCTACTGAAGTAACAGAAGAAATATCTGACTATAATTTTGTTTTAGATTCTTTATTTAATACCTACAACAAACAGCAGAATGGAATTATTGGATTAGATAATAGAAGAATAAGAATTCATATATCAAAAACAGAAGTTGATAAAAAAAATAAATTAACATTCCTGATCTATGGAAAATCAAATGTAAAAGGAAACATTTGTGATTTTAAAGGTAAGTTGAAAATACTCAAGGTTTTTGAAGTAAAAGAGGGTTATGATTTCAATGGTCAAGGAGAACTTTTTGCTAAGTATGAGTTTTTTGAGGACAAAAATCAAAACCACGTAGGCTCTTTTAAAGGCACTTTTGATTGTGCAATTAAAATAAATCATACTACTAAAAGTATTAAGTTAGATGAGAGTTTTGCTATTGCCGATGGCTATTACAACCGAACCTATGTGGGAACTTGGAAGAGCTATAAAAGTGGTAAAGTAAAAAAGTGTATTTGGGGTGATTATCGACTTCCGTTCACATTTGATCTTGATTGTGGAGATGGTGAAATGCATATATGTGAAAAGTATGAAAAAAATGGATGGACAAGCTTCAATGATGGAACTGAATTCAGAACTCTAAATAGATGGTGGAATAAAAAATAAAACAGCTGGTAACAAGGTGTATAAAATCATAGTGGCCAAAAGCCACAGCGATTCATACACACAACGTTATCTCTCATTTGAAAAGAATAATTCATATACTAATAGTGATCATCACCATAATTGTGGTAGGAGCTTCTTT
>NZ_CANLMM010000023.1:0-4969 GCF_947492115.1 uncultured Aquimarina sp. | reverse complement strand
ATTATTCATAGAATCTTTGCTATAATAAAAAACCAAACTGCTTATAAAAACAATTTGGTTTTGTCATAGAAATCAGATTGACATCGAAATTCCTTAACTTAATGACATTGATCGCAAACAGGCGGTCGGGCTATCCATTATATCTATTTATACTAGTTGCCTCTTTACATCAGCAAACTATTATAAATAGGATGACATTCCTATCCCTAAAGCAAATCTTAGCTATTCATATACTCTTGCCAAACGACTAAAAGATATTTCTTATGATCTTTTTCTTGTAACTCCATAAAACCAAATTCGTAGCAAAAGAGGTATACCTGTCCTTTTTTATTTTTCCAGTAATGCGTAAAGTATTTAGGATCAAAACCTTCTCTAATCAATTTCTCTTTCCTAATTTTTGCCATACCTGCTCGATTATAATTTTTAAGTATTTTTCTGTTCTTCTTAAGTTGAACATCAATCTTTTTAAACAAGGTATCTTCTTTTTCTTTGGTGCGCTGATAATAAAAAGCTGATCTACAGTAAGAGGAACAAAACTTCTTACCTACTCTTCCTTCCAATTTCTCATTACAATAACTACAATTCCGATTCATAAAACACCTTTCTAAAATAGTGTCTTCAATTCTAAAAATGTTACCTATCCATCGAATTAAACGTTTAATAAACGTTTAATTCGACACTTAGACTTGCTCACATTACGTTCTTTAGTCATATTTGAATATCTATGAAATTCTCAGGCAAACATATTACTCTAAAACATTTATTAATAGATCAACAGAAGATGATTGGTCTACAGTTTTATCAAGACAAAATTATCGAAGCGCTTATAAAAGAACTCCCCAATCCTAGCTGGAGTGAGGAATATGGGATGGTTTATATACAAAACACTAAAGAAAACCTAAACTTAATTTTTAGCACATTCAGAGGTGTAGCCTGGATTAATTGTAACTATTTTTTCAAAAACAGAATCATCAATCCATCGAATAAAGAAGCTGATGTAAGCTGGTTAGAAAAACGTGTAATCAACAAAAATTATCGTCGCTGCCCAGATACTTACTTAGAAAAACTAGTACTAAAGCGATATGCTAAAAACACTATAAAAAATTACGTATCTGCTTTTGAAGCATTTATCAATTATTATAGTGATAAAGATTTTTTAGAGATTAATGAATTAGATATCAAAAACTATCTTAAAGAACAAAATTTACAAGGCAGATCCAATTCCTATATAAATCAAGCTATCAATAGCATAAAGTTTTATTATGAAATTGTATTAGAAATGCCTAATAGATTCTATTATATAGACAGACCTCGAAAACAAAAGCGATTGCCAACGGTATTATCCAAAGAAGAAGTAATTACTATGATTAATAACACTAATAATATCAAACATAAATGTATTATTAGTCTATTATATTCTGCAGGTTTACGAAGAAGTGAATTATTAAATCTAAAAATAACAGATATCGATAGTAATCGGATGCTAGTTATGGTAGCTAATGCCAAAGGTAACAAAGATCGTTATACATTATTATCCAAAACCTTATTACATGATTTAAGAGCATATTATAAAGAATGGAAACCAAAAAACTATCTATTCGAAGGAGTTAATGGTAAACAATATGCTGCCCAAAGTATTGCCAAAATAGTAAAAAATGCTAGCGAAAAAGCGGGTATACTTAAAAAGGTTACTCCGCACACACTACGTCATAGTTTTGCTACCCATTTATTAGAAAATGGTACGGACTTAAGATATATTCAAAGTTTATTAGGACACAGTTCTAGCAAAACAACAGAGATTTACACACATGTCGCTACCAATAGTTTCAGAATGATCAAAAATCCCCTAGATTTGTAGAAAACATAAAGGATATATATCTACCAATAGATATATTCCTACGTTGTATGCAATTGTTCAATTTGAACGGACAATTTTTTCGGAGGGTTACGCGGGGAAGGTAAACGGAGTTTTACGCGGATCAGTAAAGCGGAACAATAGCCTTTGTGAAAAAGGATATCCCGACAAGTATGTTGCGATGGTATCGTGGAGAGTTACACTATCCAAACGTTGCCACGTTACAAATACTTGACTGGAAAGTTCGTTAAAATTTTGGACAAAGTCAAATTTGAGCGGAATGTGAAGTGGACGGATCCTAAGTAAAACGGAGTGTAAAGTTTCCTTGACCAACATCATATACCATTGTGTATATGTCATTAGCAAAGGAATCACCGAAAAAGATTGGGGATATGATCATGGCAAATGGAACAACAGTCCCTTAATTTATTATTAATTTTGACTGGAATAAAAAATTAAAATAAAAACAGCAAACAACATTGTGTATATTTAATGACGCTATATGCCAGCGCTACAGCCTTTCACTAAATATACACCTAACGTTGTGTGTAATTAAGACCAAAATCATTTATGAATAAAGAAGCACTTATAATTGGAATTAACTCCTACCAATATTTAGAAACATTGGACAAGTGTGAAAATGATGCAAATGATTTAAATAGTTTTCTAACAAGCTGTGACTTTAATACAGAAATTTTACTTAATCCTACACAAAGAGAGCTAATAAAAAGTCTTGCTGATTATAAAAAGAAACTTACTGAAGATACTATTTCTGTAATTTACTTTTCAGGTCATGGATTGCAAATTGAAGGCGATAACTTCCTTGTGCCGGTTGATGCTAACATCAGTATTTCTGAAGAAATACCTTACTTCTGTATAAATGCATCAGATTTGTTAATTGATATCGGACTAAGCTCAAAAATAATGCATCTGATAGTACTTGATGCTTGTCGTAATAATCCATTTAAAAGTGGGATAAAAAGCATATCAGGTGGACTTGCGAGAATGGTAGCTCCAATGGGTACTTTAATCGCTTTTTCAACAAGCCCTAACATGACATCTTCTGAAAAATCAGCAGACAGAAATGGAGTATATACTAAACACTTACTTAAAAACCTTAAGATTCCAAATAACTCGGTTGAACGGGTATTTAAAAACACAAGAACAGATGTAATAGAAGAAACGAATGGAAAGCAAGTTCCTTGGGAAGAATCTTCTTTACACGGTGAAGACTTCTATTTTATTAAAGAAGCAACTGCTCTTATAATGTATCTTAAAAAAGAGTTGATTTTTGCTTACCAAGAACTTACTGAAAAAACAATTGATTTTAGTTTACTAAAGGGTGATAACATGGAAACTGTTAAAGTTCCATTTTCAGAAGCGACTGAATTGTTCAGGAATCAATTTGAAGAGCATAAAAACACCATACATCCTAGAAATGCTTTTACAGTACTATTTAATCTTCAAAAGATAATTCATGCTACTTACAGATTTAGCATGATAAGCAAAACGATTGATTTTAGAGAATTGGATAAACAAGTAATTTCTCAATCTCCAAATATTAGTAAAGATGAAATCAACAGGATGCAAAAGATATTATTGACTATGGAACATTACAGTTCAATTTTTGCCCATAATGACAAATTCGGAAAATTGAAATCAATAAAAAGGATAATTGAAAATCATGTATGGACAGGCTTTAAATTGGATAAAGATATTTTAACAAAACAAAATGTGATTATGGAGGATTTTGAATTCATTAAAACCCAAGATGTTGCATTAAAAGAAATAACTGAAACAGAATTATTTATAGGAATTATGAATGAATTCTTTAAACATGAATAACTACACACAACAATATGTATAGTGCATAGCTACCCTGCGGGATAGCTACGACACCATACATTAAACGTTGGCAAACATTTGAAAATGAGAAACTACAAATTAGAAAATATTGATATTGAAGATATTGAATTAGTTCTTCAAAAAATTGAAGATACTTTTGAATTTAGATTTGTAAGTAACGAATTAATAAATGTAACTAATTTTGGAGAATTATGTGATGCAATAATGAATAAAATTACTCTTGAACATAAAGAAGATTGCACCACTCAACAAGCATTTTACAAATTAAATGAAATTCTAACTTCTGAATTTGGACTTGATGGAATAACTCCAAAAACCAAACTTTCTAAAATATTTCCTAAAAGAGAACGTCTTAAATTGATCCGAAAAGTTGAACGGAAATTGAATTTTAAATTAAATTTTACAGAACCAAAAAGAATTTATACAAACCTTTTACTGATATTTTTTTGTATTTCGATTTTCAGTTTTTTCTATGACTATAAAATTGCATTGATTGGAATTGGAATATCAATTTTCGGAATTTGGATCACACATAAATTAGGAAAAGAGTTGAATTTGAATACTATTGGAGAATTAGCCGAAAAAATGAAACGTGAGAACTACATAAAATCACGAAGAAATCCAAAGTATATAAATAAAAATGAGATAGAACAAATAATAATAGATTTGTTCTCTATTGAGTTGGATTTGGACAAAAAAGAACTGACTAGAAGTGCTCTAATATAAAAAACGATTTGCCAACAACATATATGTGGCATAGCAGCTACCAGATGAATCGATTGGTTCGTGTATATTTGCAAGGGTGTTAAGATTTTATTGTGAGAAAGTTATAAAATCAGCACAGATTTGTCGATGGCTAGGTAACATTTTGCACTGCTACGACACATATATAAAACGTTAGGTACAAGCAGGAATGATATTAACGGAAAAAAATATTGACGAAAGAAAAATTAGTAAGTTGATTGGAAAGCCAATTTCTGTGGGTTCGAAAAATCCAAAAATAATTGGTGGACCTGGGCTTTTCCTTAAATCATTTGTTAATAAGCATAATAATTCGGATTTAATCAGAACTGACTCGAAGTGTAATTTGGAAAAACGATCCAACGGACTTTTATTGCATACAAATTTTTCGAATAGACGGACTTTAATATCTATTCCTCAAAAAGACATCTTAGAAATAAGAATTGTTCGTGGGAAGGAGGAAATCGATCCTTTTTTTCTATCACCAATGTGGATTTTGTTAAAACT
>NZ_CANLMM010000022.1:0-6293 GCF_947492115.1 uncultured Aquimarina sp. | reverse complement strand
CCAGTTTAGGAAAGTCAGATTTTGTTAAAATCAGCACTAAGCTAATTCCTAAAAATATTGTTATTAAAACTAAAAATTCCGTCATTTTTCAAATATGTGGTAACGTTTAATATATGTGTCGTAGCAGAGCAAAATGTTACCCTGTTTTCGACAAAAACTGCGCATTGATTGCTAACTTTTACTTTCTGCAAGCATCGCGCCTTCATAAATATACACAAACCATTGGATTGATCACTTTGCTGCTATGGCACATATATCTTGTTATCGTGCGTTCTTTTTTCAGTCACTAACCTTACTAGACTAGCCAAGCAAGGTGATATTACTTGCGTAATTAATCCGTCAAATTTATTTTTTCTTTCTCGCGATCACCTTGCAATCATTGGATTAGTAACAGACCTTACTAAATGAACCTGAACTTTTTTTCGTCAGAAGCTGATCAGCCAAAAAAGCGATTTTTTAGCACGTTTTACTTGCGTAAACCTCCTCAATTTTGGTTTTTTCTATCGCTTTTTCCTCGTTTAGACACTAACCATAACAAGTATACTCAAGTCATGGTGTGGTTAACCGTCCGTTGCTTTCGTTTTACTTTTCAGATTCCTAAAATGCACAGATAACGTTGCGTGTATGAATTGTTGTGGCGAAGCCACTATGATTTATACATCTTGTTACCCAACGTTTTTAATCGGTTTTTATTAGTTTATAGATATTAGTTTCTTTTTGGATATCAGATATTGACTTATTAAAGTTCTTTTTTAAATATTCATTTACCAGTTTATTATAACATTCCATTTCCGTTCTTAAAAGACAACCCATTGGGTGGTATTCAATACCATAATTTGATTTCATAATATCTTCCATTCCTATTACGGAACCTAAACCAAAATGGAAATATTGTAATTCTCCTTTTTCTAAGTCAGTTAGAAATCTTTTTTCCATTTCTTCGCAACTTTTTATTTCGGAATATTGAGCATATTTTTTGTTAATCTGAACATTTTCATAAATCCGCGGGAATATATATAAATTCAATGCTAGCGATATACTGAATGTTCCAATCATAATTTTGATCAATAAGTTTCGCCAATTTTTATTGAAAAAATATAGTCCAAGGCAGAAAATCCCTATCCCAAAAAATCTCTTGGCGTATTTCAATTCAACCGAATCAAAACTTGTTCCTGTCAATTCGTTGTTATGATTATAAGCAGACAATACAAGTGCTGAAATAATTAGAGTCAGAATTATATATTTTGTTCTATTGTTCAATGTTTGTTAATGTTGGGTAACGGCTCCGTATATGAAAAGTAGCGCTGAAAATTAGCGATAACTTTTCGGATTATACACAAGCCGAATTTTTAAATTTTACTATTTATCTTTTTTACTTGGAAATCGTCAAATTTAAAAATTTGGCGACTTTCCAAAAACGCCAAAACCTTAGTGTTAGCAAAGACTTGCGCTATTTTTTATATACATTGTTACCACACGTTATTATTCCGCATCTTTCATTGAATCCCAAAAATCAGCATCTAATTTTTTAATTTCTATTGTCTGTTCGATTTGCATTCCAAGTCCAAAATCATAAATATATTCTGCAAGTTGTTTTCCGTCTATCAGCACAAGAGTAGTTGAACCATTTAAATTATTCGCGTATTCAATAGCTCCTTTTGAATAGTAAGAAGTTGTTATAAAAACTCCTTTGTTAGATTGAGCAACAGCTAAAGCACCAACGAATTTTTGAATTTCGTCTCGACCAATTCCAAGGTCAATTTTATATCTTTTGGCTTGAATATGAATTCGTCCAAGTCCTAAAACATCTTCTTTTATTATTCCGTCAATTCCACCATCATTAGAAGCTTTTGTTACTAATCCAGAATTTTCAATTTCGCCACCATATCCCATTTTCTGTAATAAACTAACTACTAATTTTTCAAATGCGATTGGTGTTTTGGTTAAAATTGTATTTAAAATATCTGTGTAAACCGACTTTCTAATATTCTCAAACGATGTATATAATTTTTCTTGAGGCGTAAGTTCAGATGAAGTGTCCTCAAATTTAAGTTGTTCTTCAGTTGATTTCTTCTTTTGCCTTGTCGGTTCTCTTTTTTCGAGTTGTTTCTCGATGTAAGAATGTATTTGTTCAGGTTTTTGTGAAATCTCAAGTCCTTTAGAATTTATTTCATAAACACCTCTTTTTGGTTTGTCCACAAGTCCACCCATATTTAGGTAACTTAAAGCCCAAGAAACTCTATCGTAAAAAATGTGTCCATTTCCAGAAGGATACATTTCATTAATTTCTTCATCGGTCAATCCAAAATGTTCCGCAAGCGGTTCGATAAAATCTCGCAATTTAGTTTTTCCTTTTGCTTTTAGAATTTCCAATACTGGAATTCTTATTTCATCGTGTTTTGGTATTGCCATAGGTTTTTTCTAATGTGTGGTAACGGTCTCGGCTATGAGTAGTTGCGTGTGTTAGCACTTAACTTTGCAAGTACACACCATACTGAAAATCCTCGCGGATTTTCAGAAGTAGGCGAGAACGAGCAATTACTTATAGCCATTGTTGTGTGTAGTTATTTTAGCCATCCACTTGCTTTGAATGACTTATATATTTGTTTTAAATTATCCTCTTTTAATACGTCTTTAATTTTTTCTGTTACTCCATAAATACAGCCTTCACAAGTATTGAGTTGAACTTCAGATTTTTTCAATTTTCTCATTCGAGTAAACCAAGATTCTGGAATATCAATTTCATTCTGTACTAGGTATTGTAGTCCGATATAACCATAGGTCGCAATTTCTGGATTTAATGATTGCATCCATTTAGCTAATTCATTAAAGTCTTTTTCATTAACTAGGTTAAGCATTTTTTGACATTTGTCTGGTGGTGTTCCTGCAATTCCACAAAAAGTTCCGTATGTGTAAACATCAAAGTCGGTTTTCTCAAAGTTCGAGTTTTCTATTCTCTCAAATAGTGTTTTTTGTTCGTTATTGTCCGTTAGTTTTAAATAAACCAATTGATTATTTGATGAAGTAATTATGTTAAGATTATATGAGCTGCCTACAAGCCATAATTCAGAGTTTTCTTGAGTTAAGTTGTTCTCAATCTTTCTATTGAAACTTGTCCGTTTTTCAAGTCCATAAGGTTCTTTTTCGGTAATTTTTTCTGCACTCCAAAAGCTGTCCAATTTTTGAAAGTTGAAATTGTCCGATTTAAGAATTGTTATCAAGCTGTTTAATTTTTCCTTTACAGGTTCATCGTTAAACTCGAAGTTTGTTCTTGAAGAAATTCCAAAATCGCCATTATTATTTATTTCTATTTTAAATATTTTCTCTTCTGTATCATATCCTTTTTCATTCGGGTCTTTTTTAATATAGAAAGAAATTCCATTTTGAGTGTTCCAAGCATAAGTCTTTGATGTGAAACAACCTTTGTCATTGTATGTGTTCCAAACATCCTTCATTGTACTTTCATTTAGTACAATTCCGTTTTCTGTTTTAGTCTTAAATGGCGATTGTATTGAAATTGACCTTACAATTTTGTTTTTATCATAAGGGTCAATTTGAAAAGTTAGACCTATTTTGTCATAACGATAGTTTGTAATTAAAGTCTTTTCGGACATAGTATAATCAGTTCCATAAATTTCAATCACATCCGAAATTGTCGATGAGTCAATCACAATAGATATTCCTTCAATTCCTTTATTCGGAATAAGCACATTTGTTTGTCCAAAAACTGGACTAAAACAAAGTATGAATAGAATAATATTTATTGTTCTGAATGTCATTTTCATAATTACACACAACGGTCTTGTGTATGAAACGTAGCGTGCAAAAAGACACTAACTTTTCGGATTAACACAGAGACGAATTTTTATATTTTGTTTTTAATTTTCTCTTTATTTAAAAGCCAAATTAAAAATTTGGCGGTTTTTGTAAATAAGCAAAAACCTTTCGATTTAGCACTTATTAGCTATGTTTTATACACGTTGTTGTAACACGTTATTTTTTTATTCCGAGTTTTCCAGCAATAAAAATCATTGTTTTTGTTTGTTCAGAATTTAAACTTAATTCTGTTTCTGAAATCACATATTCAAGATGTTCATATGCAAGCCCTAATTCATTTTTAGTTAAGTATTCCGTAATAATTTCATTTCCATCTTTAATTCCACAAGAGTCAGTTTCAAATCCATTTTTCACAATTACGTTAAGGATTTCGTTGCTCAATTCTGCAATTTCTTTTTTTATTGACTTTTTGAAAATATTAAGCATAATTATAATGTCATTAATATTTCGTCATACTCAAGTGATAAATCCGAAATTCGGTCTTGAGTATGGTCAAACTGACTAATTCCGATTCTGCACGAACTTGCTTTCACAAAATGCTCATTATTTTCGTCAAATCGATAAATTCCATTTTCTTTTCGGATATTCAGTCCGTTTAAATTATCTGGTAACGAAATGAACTCGATGCCAGAAAACTCAATATCAATTGTGCAATTCGGTGAATACTTACTTGAATATTCTACGTCATCATATTGTTTTTCACTTCTAATTATCATAGTTGAATGGCTTACTATATAATGCCAAATTCTAAAACTTCGTTTACTCTGATAATTCACTTTTCTGTGTTTTTTTTAATGTGTTACAACGTTTTATATATGTGTCGTAGCAGAGTAAAATGTTACCCTTTTTGTCGGTTTTTTCCTGTCCGCCTCAGGAGGATGCGCATTGGTTGCTAACTTTTCCTTTCTGCAAGCATTGCGCATTACCAAAAATACCAGAAATATTCGATTGATCACTTAGCTGCTATGATCACATATATGTTGTTGGCAACAGTTTTATTTAGTGCTGAATAATATGCATTATTTCACCTGAATATTTAAATTTTGGATTTCCAGTATATTTTTTAAAAGACTTAGATACACATTCAACTCTGGCCATTAGGGTATCTCCTAATTTGTATTTAGCCTTATTAAATTTAAGTTTAAAAGATTCTAATGGGATAGACGAGGAATATTTTTTTCCAAATGAGGGATAATCAGATCTTAATATAATCTCAGGAGTAATTTTGTCAGATAGGTTAATAATAAACGCTTTTGACATAGAAGGACGGATAAAAACCAATTTGATTGTATCATTTTTAAAGATCTCGGCTGTTACTGATTCAAAAATGTAACCAGAAGTTTTGAGGAAGGTTTTTTCAGTAATTAGAGAAGAATCAATTTCAATTTTTTGTCCGAAAACATTAATTGTCAATGTGAATATTAATAATGAAACAATTTTTTTCATATTGTTGCCAACGGTTTTGTATATGATTTGTTACGTGTTTTAAGTAACTAATTTAGTAAATAGTTATTGACCAAGAAAGTCCGCGAGGACTTTCGTAAGTAGGCTATAAGCCAGTAATAAATTATATACGGTGTTGTGCTTATGTGCTTTTTCATTCGTTAATTTCCTTAATTTCAAAATAACATCTTTCACAGACTAAACTTATTTGAGCAAACTCCATAGATTCGTCATTCCAACCATCTGTTTTAAGTCTCTCTTTTTCGCATTCTGAACACCAAGCTTGGAAATCATCATCTTCGTCCAATTCCATTCCACGATAAGTTTCAAAAGCTTCCTCAAATCCAGTTTTTTCTTTAGAATTCAAATGTTGACAAATAAATGCTTTTCTTAATTTTCCGTGAACTCCACAGTCAATTAATTCACTTTCTATTTTTTCAACTTCTTCTTTTCTTATTTCCCCGGTTAATAAGAAATACTTTTCTAAATTGTCTGAAATAACTCGATAAGTTCCAATTCCTCCAATTATTTCAAATGCGATAGAAGTTAATTCCCAACCTGTGAAATTGTCTCCTTCAAAATGCTCTTTCGTTAAATTTTCGTATTTCTTCTTTTCTCCGAATTCTTTGACTTTTAAAGTCTGAAATTTTCTCGGTTCAATAGAACTTTCATTCGCCCAAGACCACATCCAAGTATTTTTCTTTTGCGAAAATGTTCCAATTGGGATGTATTTGAAATAAATTTCTTTGTTTTCCGAATAAAGTCTTAATGTTTCACTCGATTGATTATAAAACCAATTTTCATAATTATCTATGTCATATTTTTTTCTGAAATTATCTTGAATTTCAGTCAGATTTTGACAAGATTTTTTAGCGTATTTTTTGTATTTCAAAGTTCTAAATATTAATTCAGTTCAGATTTTTCTGCATTAAGCACAACGTTTAATATATGTGTCGTAGCAGAGAAAAATGTTACCCTGTTTTTTGTTTTTTCTGTGCATTGGTTGCTAACTT
>NZ_CANLMM010000021.1:0-7205 GCF_947492115.1 uncultured Aquimarina sp. | reverse complement strand
GCCATATCATTAATAATAAGCCTATAAATAAAGTTGCTGGATAAAATATTTTCCTTGTCTTATCGGTCATTTCCAATGTGTGGTAACGTCGTGTGTATGAATTGTTGTGGCGAAGCCACTATGATTTATACACCTTGTTACCTGCTTTCTTTATTTAATAATTTCCTTTACTTGTTTTTCTATATCAGAAATTCCACTAAACTTTCTAAAGTTCAAATCCTTTCCGTTTGATCTTAATTCAGTAGTCAATTCCAAAATCAAATCTAATGGCTCAACCTCATAACCAAAAAGATTTTGGTCAAATTGCGTTCCAATAAGTAATTCATCATTAGCCATTCCAATACACCAGTTTTCTATAAACTCCACTAATGGAATTTCGGTAACGTTATATTTTTTCCATTCGTCTTTTGCGCAAGATTTAGCTTGAACTTTTTCTGACCAAAAACATATCATTCCGATTGGTTTTCCATAATCGTCTTCATATTGAGTCGAGTTTGATGTAGCAAATCCATCTTTACTCTTCAATCCATAAACAATTTCATTTTCGGAAACAGTTTTTATGAATTTTAGATGTCTATTTTTAAGTGTTATTGAATCTTGGAACATTATTTTTTATTTATTCTCTTGAAAATATTTGTAAGCGAAACTTTCGATTTCACCTGTCAATTGATTTCCGTTATCGTCTTTCAAGTCATACATTTCTTGAATTCCACCAATTGAAGCAGAACCATTTAAACCCAGCAAAATTGTGTAAAATATGTCAGAGAATGAAGAGTCTAATACTTTTTTCATTATCTCATTCTGTTCGTCCGTCAAATTGAGAGATTTTATTAAAACTCCAACCTCAGTCTCTGAATGGTTTGATAAATACTCTTTTAATAGTTCTTGTTTCTCTTTATGAAAAGCTTTTACAAATTCCTCTGTTGTCATTTTTTATTAATTGCAGGTAACGTTTAATATATGTGTCGTAGCAGAGCAAAATGTTACCCTATTCTCGACAAAAAATGCGCATTGGTTGCTAACTTTTAATTTGTGCAAACATTGCGCCTTACCAAATAGTCGATGACCATCCGGTTCATCACTTAGCTGCTATGATCACATATATGTTGTTGTGCATAGTTTTTTATAAGTTGCTAATCTCATCTCTTATTGAAAACACTTCGTTTAGATCACAATAATATTCGGTTAATTTTCTTTTACCTTCTTTAATTACATCAAATTCATATTCGTCTATTACTTTATTAAATCCTGTTACGAAAACTTGGATTTTAAATTGTAATTTCAAGCTTGTATAATCAATCTCATTATTTTTGAATTCGAAATTTTCCTCAGTTTCGATTGCTTTAATGGGTTTACTATTTTTTAAGTAAATCAATCTTATACACCTACCATAAGAAGCTCCAAATTCTTCTTTGATTTTTACAATCTCATTATCTTTTTTCCAAATTTTTAGAATTGCTCCTTTGTCAATATGAGTCCCCGTAACTTTACTCCAATCATACTCATTTATTTTCAGGTCAGAATTTGAGTCAATACTTGTTATATATCTATTTATTTCATCAATTTTTTTATTCTGAGAAAAGGCAGTCAAATTTAAAGTTAACAGCACTATTAAGGTAAATCTCATTTTTTATTATGCACAACGTTTAATATATGTGTCGTAGCAGAGCAAAATGTTACCTTGTTTTTCGATTTTTCTGCGCATTGGTTGCTAACTTTTCAATTCTGCAAGCATTGCGCCTTCATAAATATACAATAACCTTTCGATTGATCACTTTGCTGCTATGATCACATATATGGTGTTGGCTACAGTTTTTTAACAACCTGGAGGGTTGAAAAAAGATATTATTTTCCACTTTCCATTTATTTTTGCAATAGTCATTTCTTTTATTACCGAATATGAAGTTAAATCTGCAGAAATGTATCCAATTTGTCCGGATTTAAGTTTTATTTCCAGCCAATTTATTCCGTCAATCGTTTGATATGTGCTTTTCTTCATTGTAATAATATTGCAGTCGCAGCTAAACTTTTCGAAAGATGATTGTCTTATAATTGTTCCTTTCAAGCTTGGTTTTTCTCTAATATTTACATTCTCTCCAAGTACTATTATTTCGTTATCCGTATCTATTTTTTTTAAATACGAAGGTCCTTGAAATATTATTTTGTCGTGCGGGATAATATTGTTGGAGTTTTCATCTTCAATTCTACTAAATCCAAATCTTAAAACAGTTAACATATCTTTCCAAGATTCTTCTGAACTTTCATCAAAATAATATTTGATAAATTCATCCTTCGTACAACCAGGATATCCACACGTATCTTTACTTTCAAATACACGATCTGCCAGAAAGTTTTTTAATTTTTCTTTATCCTTTTGGATTACACAGTGTAATAGATCTGTTTTAAATTTTAAAAATTCTAAATCTAAATAAGATTCATCGTTGATTAATTGGGCATTTGTATTTAAACAAAGAAATCCAATTAATATGAATATAAAATTTTTCATTTGAATTGTAGCCAACGTCTCGTATAAGAGCAGTGGCAGATTCATGACCACAACTTTTTCCACCAAGACGTATTTTTGTTATTAGTATTATCCTTTGATTTTTCACTTTTATTGCCATTGCTTTTATACATTGTTGGCTGCTGTTTTTTTATTATCATTTCAGCGACTTTATTGTAATCTTGTAAATCTCTATTTTTATCGTCATAAAGATATTGCCATCTAAAATTAGGAATAAGAATTTTTGAATTAACATCTTCGTTCCAGTCTATTTCTAAACCTTTGTCAGTTAATATTTTAACAACTTTTTTCCCAACTTTTAATGTTACTTCATCATCTGAATTATTAACCTTTTGAAATGCAATATAAAGACTAGAGTTTTCAGGAGTAATTGCCCTTGAAAGATCCTGTTCGTGATAAAAACAATAACCGTCTGAAATTATTTGATTTTCGTGTAACGTTCTTTCCACTTCAACAACTTCATATTCTCCATCACTAGTAGTATATCCAGAGTTGTGAAGAGCAATAATATTTTGTTCACATAGTTCGTCAAAAGCGGCAATTAATTTTTCACTATCAGTTGGGCTTTTCCAGCTTTTACTTTCTTCAATGATTTTTTTAAATTCTTGCTCAATCTTTTCAAAAGCCCAATTTTTAGAAATTTCTTCTTCAAATCCATTATCTTCTATTTCTTCGATAATGTTTTCTTTTATTTCCGAAATAGAAAGAAATCCCATTCGTACTTGATTGAAAATTGATTCACAAATGAATTCTTCGTTTTCAGTCATTGTAATTCCATTTATAAGTTTTGTATAAGTTGCTGCCAACGTTTAATATATGTGTCGTAGCAAGGCAAAATGTTACTCTGTTTTTCGGTTTTTCTGCGCATTGGTTGCTAACTTTTACTTTCTGCAAGCATTGCGCCTTTCAAAAAATACAAAAACCATTCGATTGATCACTTTGCTGCTATGCCACATATATGTTGTTGGCAAATCGTTTTTTATATTAGAGCACTTCTAGTCAGTTCTTTTTTGTCCAAATCCAACTCAATAGAGAACAAATCTATTATTATTTGTTCTATCTCATTTTTATTTATATACTTTGGATTTCTTCGTGATTTTATGTAGTTCTCACGTTTCATTTTTTCGGCTAATTCTCCAATAGTATTCAAATTCAACTCTTTTCCTAATTTATGTGTGATCCAAATTCCGAAAATTGATATTCCAATTCCAATCAATGCAATTTTATAGTCATAGAAAAAACTGAAAATCGAAATACAAAAAAATATCAGTAAAAGGTTTGTATAAATTCTTTTTGGTTCTGTAATATTTAATTTAAAATTCAATTTCCGTTCAACTTTTCGGATCAATTTAAGACGTTCTCTTTTAGGAAATATTTTAGAAAGTTTGGTTTTTGGAGTTATTCCATCAAGTCCAAATTCAGAAGTTAGAATTTCATTTAATTTGTAAAATGCTTGTTGAGTGGTGCAATCTTCTTTATGTTCAAGAGTAATTTTATTCATTATTGCATCACATAATTCTCCAAAATTGGTTACATTTATTAATTCGTTACTTACAAATCTAAATTCAAAAGTATCTTCAATTTTTTGAAGAACTAATTCAATATCTTCAATATCAATATTTTCTAATTTGTAGTTTCTCATTTTCAAATGTTTGCCAACGTTTAATATATGTGTCGTAGCTGGGCAAAATGTTACCCTGATTTCGACGAAAACTGCGCATTGGTTGCTAACTTTTACTTTCTGCAAACATTGAGCCTTCATAAATATACAATAACCAACCGATTTATCACTTTGCTGCTATGAACACATATATCGTGTTGTACACTGTTTTTATTTTTCAGAGTGCCAAGTTGATTCAAAATTCCAACAAGATTTATCCAATGAATTAGGGAAATGTCCATTATGAAAAACTTTGTAAGTGTTTAAGTCAACTCTCCAACATAAAGTTTGCAATTCCGAATATTCTGTTTGAAAATGGACTTTAGATTCTATCCAAATCAATTTGGATAATAATTGTTCAAATTTGATAATCCATTCATCAATTTCGTGTTCAACTGACTTTAAGTTAGCACCAAAATGAATGATTCTTCCAGAATATTCCATATTTGGACGATAAAGTTCTCGATTGATATTGGATGTTATAGCAAACATCTCTCTTGAAAGGGGAGGCCAATCATCATCAGTATTGAGGTCATTAATAGTTTTATAGTTATGTTTTTTTACTTGATTTTTAATTGGACTTTGCCAAAAATCCATTTCCTCAATATAACCATAAAGAGTGGTTCTCATTCCCATTCAGTAAATTCTTTTTATTTATGGTGTACAACGTTCTGTGTATGGACAGTAGGGCAGATTCGAAGCATTTAACTTCTGGTTTACACTAAGCCAAAACAAACGTTTTTATTTTTAAATTTCTTTTGTTAAACGTCAAAACTTTGTTTTGGCGTAGCCTGAGCCTGCCCAAAGAACAGAACTTTCAATTTATCTCTAAATGCCCTATTGGCTATACACCTTGTTAGGCACTGGCTTTTTTTATTTATCCCATATTTTTCGCACTAGTTTTAAAATTGGAAGTTTAGATACATCTAATTTTACTTTTTCCGATTCCTTGGTTATTAGTCCATTTGTATTTTCTTTCTCTGTTTTCTCATTTTGCTCAATTACCATGGCTTTTCCCTCTTTAATAAGTCTTTGACGCGTTACAAACCAATCTTCTATAATTGGTTGTTTTAAATCTGCACCTCCTTTATGAGGAAACTGAACATAATTTTCTGGTGGTTTAGGTAAATTCTGTTCGCACTCTTTCGAACAAAGATTTGCTAGCATTGGAATTGTATCAGTGCCAACGTGTGCGGTAATCCACATTTGATTAGTTGTTTCGTGTGTCAGTTCTTTTTCACAAACACTACACTTTAAATTGTCACCAATGTATTTTACAGGATTGTGGTCAAGTTTGGGGAAACCCATTCTGTTTTTAAAATTACCGTAAAGTGTTCTAGTACTTATACGACTATCTTTTAATTTTTTGCATTTATAAATCTCAAATGGGAACCAGTGTAAATCGTACGAAGTATAAGGGTCGAAATATTCGAGAGATTCCATTTGTCCAATTTCTGGCGGAATTCTCTTTAGATTACTTCCATAAAGTCCTACTTTCTTAACTTTTTTTAGTTTTCCGATTGATTCGGGAAGAGTGAAAATTTGAGCAAACAATTCGTCACCAAGAGCTTCTCTCGGAACAAACTCGTCAGAACCATTTTCAGCAACTTGGTCAACGTATTCACATAACTTTTTCCAAGCATCAGAATTTCTGTCCTGAACGTCATTTGGTATTTTTGAAATTCTTTTATTCATTCTTTGGTTTTGCTTGTGCCTAACGTCTCTTGTATGTTGCGTTTGCCCGCCGAAGGTGTCATATGTAATATACAACTTGTTACCACATGTTTTTTATTTCAGGTTGATATTTATAAGGGTTTTCAAATTCAGTTTTTCCATCATGATATATTAAAAATTCCACTTTATTTTCTTTATGATCTAACGTCTCAATTTTGTTTATTCCAGTTACGCAAGCGTTATTTCCAACGTATTTTATTTTGTCCAGAATAAGCATAGTACTTTCTGTAATAAACAGACTTTCACCACATGCCATAAATCCACCATCTCTAACTTCTATGTTATGTTTTTTGTTAAGATCCAAATTTTGCTTTTGGTGGATGAAATGGCATTGCTAAAAGATAGAAGAAAATAATAGGCATTTCCCAAATCAGGCTTGAAACCCCAAATATCGTGATGGGTATTGTTAAAATTCCGCTTAATATTTTAGTTTGTATTTTTTTAGTCAATCCGAATAGTAGAATCGTCGAGATTAAGAAAGTCAGTCCGATGATGGTAGTTGTATACTTTCCTTTAAATCGAAAGTCAAAAACCAAAAGTAATGCACAAATCAGAATTCCAATTAAAGAGAAAAACGAAATTCGTTTAATGACCTTTTCCAGTTTAGGAAAGTCAGATTTTGTTAAAATCAGCACTAAGCTAATTCCTAAAAATATTGTTATTAAAACTAAAAATCCCGTCATTTTTCAAATATGTGGTAACGTTTAATATATGTGTCGTAGCAGGGCAAATTGTTACCCTGTTTTTCGATAAATCTGCGCATTGGTTGCCAACTTTAACTTTCTGCAAGCATTGCACCATCATAAATATACAACAACCTTTCGATTGATCACTTTGCTGCTATGGCACATATATCTTGTTATCGTGCGTTTATTTTTTCAGTCGCTAACCTTAGCAAACATGCCAAGCAAGGTGATATTACTTGCGTAATTATTCCGTCAATTTTATTTTTTCTTCTTGCGATCACCTTGCAATCATTGGATTAGTAACGGACCTTACTAAATGAACCTGAACTTTTTTTCTTCAGAAGCTGGTCAGCCAAAAAAGCGATTTTTTAGCACGTTATTACTCCGTAATCCTCCTCAACTTGTGTTTTTCTTATCGCTTTTTCTTCGATTAGACACTAACCATCGCAAGTATACTCAGGTCATTCGGTGGTTAACCGTTCCCTGCTTTCGTTTTGCTTTTCAGATTGCTAAAATGCATGGATAACGGTGAATATATGCATTCGTGCGAGTAGAAATTCAGGGAATTTCGGGTAGGGCACGAGTGCATATCTTTTTTGTT
>NZ_CANLMM010000020.1:0-8376 GCF_947492115.1 uncultured Aquimarina sp. | reverse complement strand
AAAATTAGTAATGTATAAATGCTTTTATTGAGTTTCATTGAGTTTCATTGAGTTTCGTAGTGGTATTAGGTACAACGGTTCGTATAAGTTTAGTTGCGGTGTTAAGACCTAAAGGTAACAAAAGGGAAACGACATTGGAAAAATCCGCAGGATTTTTCGAAGTAAGCACAGAGCTTAGCAATTAAATTTATACCATGTTAGCAGTAGGTTTTATTTATTTAGTTTATCGCAGCTCAAAAATTCTTTCTCAAATTCGAGAACATTCTTTTTTCTGTTTTTTAAATACGCTATTGTTCCAATCAAAGATTGGTCTTTAAAGAAATAATCTAGGGTTTTAATAGTATTACCATTTCTGTCAGTTATGTCTCTTGTGTCAAGTGTATTTGTTATTCTTAAGATCAGATTTTGGTTACTAACATACTTTAAAATCAATTCCTTGTAAGAGTCGGTTTTATTAATAAATTCATTTCCTTTTGTGCTGTAATCTCCATTAATAAAAAACAAGTTGTTGACTTGCTGAATTTCGGTAAGAGCTTTTTGGTTTTCGTTAATATTACCAATTTTAGAATTTTCTATAAGTTGGTCAGTCAGATTGTCTAAATAAGATACATACTCTTTTGTCCAGTCATCGTAGACGAGAAAATCCGAATTTAGGGAGTCATTTTGGTTTAGGTCGTTTATTTTTTCTTGGATTTCTTTTTCAATGTGAAATGATGTATTGTTAAATTCATTTATTAGAACTGAGTACATTCCATAACTTGATTCGAATTTCAATTCAGGTTTATTCTCTGTTTTGCAAGAATAAAAAGTTATGAATAATAGTAAGATTTTGAGATATTTCATGGGTTTGTTCAACTTACTGCTAACGTTTCTTGTATGTTGCGTTTGCTAACGAAGGTAGCATATGCAATATACAACCTGTTATGCTCTTTTCTAATAATTATCTATTCTCCAATCTAAATCAATATTATCTAAATCAACATCAGGATAGTCAAACTTATTTTTCAATTCTTCTATATCAATCTCTTTTTGTTTTGGGTCCAGAATTAGCCAAAGAGTATTGTCTATTTCTTCTATATTCTCTTTAATTAGGTTTTTCAATTCCGATTGTAAGTATTGACTATAAATTAAACCAACAGAAAATCCTTCGAGCATTCCACCCCAAGGATATGCAACTTTATAAATCTCTTGTCGAAAGTTTAATAGATCATTAAACATCCATCCAATATCAACTGGTCTTTTCATCCTGTCTTCTGGAGGGTGTTCATAGAGTTCTTTAATTTTCTTTATCGCTCTTTCAGATAGTTCTTTGTTTTCTCCATAAGGCCTGTCATGTAAAAATTCTCCACGTTGTAAATATTCAATATTTGTAAGTTTGTTAAGTTGTTTTGCTCTACTTAACTTTTCTTTTTCTCCAATAATAGAGTACTTTATTTGAACTAAAGGATTTACATATTTTTTAGACAGTCCAAATGCGTCTAGTAAGGATTCTATTTGTTGTCTTCGAATAACACTTGGTTTGTCATTGATCACATCAGCTTTTGCCCACAAGTAATTATAATCAAGTAATTTATATAATAGGTCTTTTGCAGTCATATTTTTAATTGAGCATAACGCTTAATATATGAATCGGAGTAAGGCAAGCACACCTGAACCAATTGATCTATCTGCGCATTTTTATTTCTTGTTAAACTTATAAAAATTTAGCGCCATTCCAAATGGAAAATGACATTTCGATTCGACATTAGATTGCTCTGATTTCATATATAATGTTACCACACGTTTTAATTTTTTATTAAAGGTGGCGGTGGAGGAGGTGGCGGTATATTTTTGAATTCAGATTTTTTTTCAGATTCGGATTTTATTTTTTCCAGTCCTGCTTTATCCACTAATTTTATTTCATCAATTAATACGTTATCTCTGTTCTTGAAAAGCAGGAATAATTGTCCAAATTCTTCTTTTGTTTCTTTGTTAAAAAAATGAAATGAGTAAGCAGGAACTTTTTCATTAATAAGGACTAAATAATAAGTCACATCAAGCTCAGATGCATCAATATCAGACTCTAGTCGTGAAATTAGTGAGATCTTTTCGTTTAGCTTTTTCCCCTCATACCATTCAGATACAATAGAATTAGTGCTTTTGTCAGTTATTGTTCGTCCAATTTTTTCACATTGTATGGTAAAAGGCGCAAATTCAGGTTGAAATAATGTCTTCTGTTTTTGCGAAACGACTTTTATTACTGTGAATACAGTTATTATTAGTAAATACTTTTTCATATGTGTGGTAACGTTTAGCTATGCGTAGTGCGGAATCAGAAAATCACTGGTTTTCGTACTAGCACTTAGCCAAAGTTTATGTTTTGTTTTTATATTTTCTAAAATACTAAATTTAAATCTTTGGCGACTAACCAAATAGACAATGTCTTTTCGTTTGAACCTAAACTCGCATTATCGCATAGGTGTTGTTACCACATGTTTTTATTTCGGGATATAGAACTTTTTATGTCCAACCCAATTATTTAAAAATTCTTTGTCCGCTAAATGCGTGAACCATATTCGGTCATCTGCGGTTTCATATTCCAATTCCATTATTTTTCCTCCAATTTGCGAAACAAACTTTTTTATTTTATCTCTATTACCTGTTAAACTTGGGTCAATCGCTGCTGAAAAGTCAACTAATCCGTTTTCTATTTCCAGAACTTTGAGCATTAACTCCGAAATAAACTTCTGTCCATATTTTTCATTAGTCCAAGCCATAAATCCTATATAGCATTTTGGAACATATCCAATTGTTTTTATAAACTCAGCTTTTGATTCTGAGTCAAAATCTTTGTCATCTTTAGCGTCCGAGTAATAAATTCGAAAAGGGTAATTCTCACCTTTATGTTCAACTGTTATATCGTAATCCAATTCGTTTTCCACCTCAAATTTTCCACAAGATTCAATAGTTTTTTTTATCTGATTAATTGACTTATCAGATAGATATTCCTTAAAGTAAATCAGGTTTGTAAATCCTCCCATTTCTATTTATTCAATATGTGGTAACGTTAAATATATGGCAAGTTGGGCAGAAAATAAGCGATTACTTTCGGTTTAGCCACAAGCCAAATCTTTTGTATTTTGTTTTAATTTTTCTCTTTAATACCAAATCAAAAGATTTGGCGACTTTACAAATGGACAAGAACCTTTCGGTTAAACACTAATCGCCCAATTTGTTATATATAGTGTTACAAGCTGGCTTTCTGTTCACTTTTATAGTATTCTTTTTTCACTCTTTTCTGTTTATAGTAAGCAACAAAAATTAGGGACAATGGAAAAAATAAAATTATTAAAACCCATTTTAAAATATTCAAAATCATATTCATCATCCAATAATTGAGTACATATAAATCACGTTCACTGCTATTGTTAATCCGATAGTCAAAAACATTGTCTGCTTAGATATTTTATAAATATTTCGGATTTCTTCTTTACTAATCAACCATAATGTTCCACCAAAAAAGATCAAAGTCATTATATAGGTAATTGGCGAAACTGTTGGAAATAATGATTCAAGTGCAGGTATTCCTGAAGGCTGTCGACCTATATTCATTAAAAATAGTCCGATAACTGTGATTGCGGAATAAGTCAAAAATATTGATAACAAAATCCAACCACTTTTTTTTCGCTTCCAAAATAGGAATGCTGCAAGAGGTAATACAATGAGATGAAAGAAATACTCAACCATACTTAGATCCCATTTTGCTCCACTATCTGTAAACATATATCTAAGCATTCCAAATTCTTTGAAAATTCTATAAACCGCAATTCCGGAAAAAATTAGAGTTGTAAGTCTTATGATTTTTTCTGGTGTTTGAATTCCGTTTTGAATAGGATTGATTGTGTCAAAAAGAGTAGAAGCGTTTTCCTTTATTTTTCCCTCTTGTCGTTTACGCTTTTCAATTTCTAATTTCTTTTTTTCTTCTTGTTTGTTAATTTCCGTTTTAGCTTGATTTAATTCTTCTGTTGATAATTTTCGACTATCAATTTCAGTTTTTGCAGTTTCTACAGCAATTGGATTATACTTATCAGATTCCGCAATAATTTTTAAAAGTTCGGAATTAGATAAGTTTTTATAAAGTTCTGTAAATTCAGTCATTAATTGTTTTTTTCTACCGCTTGCTTGTAACGGACTTGTGTATGAAACGTAGCGTGCAAAAAGACACTAACTTTTCGGATTAACACAGAGCCGAATTTTTATATTTTGTTTTTAATTTTTCTCTTTTAAAAGCCAAATTAAAAATTTGGCGGACTTTCTAAATATACACAAACCTTTCGGTTTAGCATTTATTAGCTATGTTTTATACACCGTGTTGGCAACTGGCTTTTCACGCTTTTAATTTCTCTATTTCAGTCACTTTTATAAATTCAGATAATGTTGTTAAACTAATTTTATCTGTCAATTGTAATTCGGTTGTTATTAGTTCCTCTAATTTCCACAAAACGTCTTTTCCATATCTAAATTTAATTGGGTCAGTATCGTAAAGTGCATCTATTTCATCTGCTTTTTCTTTTGGGTCTTCCATTTTTCCGTACTTTCCATATTGAGCATAAGCTTTTCTTAATTTAGCTTTTGATGTAGGTTCGGTTTCGATTGTTGCTTGTTCAATTAATTCTTTAGCTCTTTCTATTGATATGGAAGGATATATTTTATTTATATGGTTTTGGTTTAAAAAGTAACTTTCAATATCGTAGAACTTAGTAATCAAAACTGTTGTAATTGAATCTAATTGATAATTCTTTAATTGTCTATTAATTATTTGATTTAGTTGTTGCGGATTGTCATTATCTCTATCTCGATGAATTAATATTCCACGTAAGTTTTTAGATTTTTCTTTTAATTTTTTAGCAAAGAATATCGCTGAAGCTAAATTGTCTTTTCCTTCATAAGATTCTACTTGAACTTTATCTAAATCCATTTGATGAATTTCAAGTAGTTTAGATATCATATCTGTATTACCGTCTTCTGTAAGAACGAGATATTCTTTGTTGTCTCCAATTTCGTCAAGTTCTCCTGCTAATGTTAGATATTGATTTAACTTATCAGCTGTTAATTTTCCAAAGAATTGAACAAGTGGCTCAAAATTTCCCCTATCTCCAATAACTAAACATTCGTAATACTCTTTACGTTTTTCATTTGGAATTGTGATTGGAAAAAAGCCATTCTTTAGAAGTATTAAATTTAGAATCAGACGAGAGATTCGACCATTCCCATCTAAAAATGGATGTATAGAAACCATTTTATAATGAAATAAAACAGCTATGACTAATGACGATATTTTATTATTTGCATTAACTCTATAATACCATTGAAATAATTTGTTAAGCTCGCTATCTATTGTTTTATAGTCAAACTCTATTTTTGAACCATCTGGATGTTGAATGTAGACTTTGGATTTTCTATAATCTCCATTGTCCATTAAAATTTCTTGTAACAATAACAAGTCGAGTAATGTGAACTTAATATCAACTAAATCAAAAAGAAAGCTAATAGAAGCGAAGCTTTTACCTAAACTTAAATATCTGTTCTTTTTTTCTATATAAGAAGATTTTAACCTCGGGTCTTGTTGAGTTAAATAGTCCAATTGTAACCCTAATTCTTCTCGAATTTCAGGGTTTAAAGAATTCAAATGAGACTTACTGCCGATAATAAATGACTCTTGAGCAATCTTTAGAAGAGTTGAATTTCCTTGACCCAATTCCTCTACTTTTACTTTCAAAGTATCTACTTCTGAAATAATCTTTAACTCACTTAATTTTTCTTCGGTCATTATTTTCAGCTTGTTGCCAACGTTTAATATATGTGTCGTAGCAGAGCAAAATGTTACCCTGTTTCATGATTTTTCTGCACATTGATTGCTAATTTTTACTTTTTGCAAGCATTGAGCCTTCATAAATATACAACAACCAATCGATTGATCAATTTGCTGCTATGACACATATATCTTGTTATCGTGCGTTCTTTTTTCAGTCACTAACCTTACTAGACTAGCCAAGCAAGGTGATATTACTTGCGTTATTACTCCGTCAATTTTATTTTTTCTTTTCTTGCGATCACCTTGCAATCATTGGATTAGTAACAGACCTTGCTAAATGAACCTGAACTTTTTTTCCTCAGAAGCTGATCAGCCAAAAAAGCGATTTTTTAGCACGTTACTACTCCGTAATCCTCCTCAATTTTGGTTTTTTCTATCGCTTTTTCCTCGATTAGACCTTAACCATCACAAAATACTCAGACCATTGGGTGGTTAACCGTTCGTTGCTTTCGTTCTACCTTTCAGATTCCTAAAATGCACGGATAATGGTAAATATAACAAACGTTGCTGACCAAAAGGGCAGCTATGTTTTGTTATATAGTGTTATGCAATGTTATTTATAGTATTCATATTCAAAATTTTCTGTGGTATAATATTTCACTTGGGTAAGTAACCCATTTTCATCATATGTAAATTCCGTTGTTTCTTTTTGAACGTTATTGTCAAAACGAATGAATTGGTTTACTTGCCCGTTATCTTTAAAAGTATACTCGTAAGTGTAATTCCATTCCCTTCTTTTAGAATTAGAACGTATTTCCCAGCCATAGTATTTTTCTTTATAGAAATCATTAATATATTCTGTTGTAGTTTCACGATACTTTTTCCCATCTCGATACCATTCTCGTGTTTGTATTTTGCCGTTATTTTCGAAATGGTCAACTAGATTTAGGCTTCCATCAGGATAGTATTTGGTCAGTTTTTTTAATTCTCCATCTTTGTATTCTATTTTAAACTCAGAAATTTCTAGTTCGGGTTTGGCTAATTTGGCTTTGGACGAAAGGTCGAGTCCTAAGCTTTTAAATTTTTTCAAAGTCTTTTCGTCAGGTTTACCATTTCTTGTAGTATCCACTTGTTTGACTAACCTCTTATTTTTATCATATTCAAAATAAATTGTTCTTTGTTCTCCACCAACGAATGGCTCGTGTTGAAACTTGACCATTTTTCCATCTCTATTATAAAATGTTGTGGCTTTCAGTTTTTTTCCATTATACCACTTTCTAGATTTAACTTTATTGATCTTATATAGACTATCACTTTGATATGTCCATTTCTCCTGGGCAAATGTCAAAATAGGAAGAAGTACAAACCCGATTAGTAATTTTATTTTCATTTATATAATTTTCTGATGTTGCATAACGGTAAATATAACAAACGTAGCTGATCCGAAGGGCAGCTATGTTTTGTTATATAATGTTAGACACTTTTATTTTATTCTAATTCCATTAAGATAAACTTCTTTACGTATCCATATATCATTTTCATAAGTTATCCAAACACCTTCTCGTTTTCCATTTTTATATTTTCCCTTTATAATTCTGTCACCTAAATATTCAATGGCATTACCTTCTCTGATTCCATTTTTATAAGAATATTTTCCATATAATTTACCTAAATCATCATATTCAAATAATTCTCCATTCCCATCATATAAAGTACCCCAGTACAATGCTTTACCGTTTTTATCAAAGTAGTGTAAAATTTGTATTAGTTTTCCAGAATTATACACAACTATTTTTTTAATGGCTGTTTCATTTGGATAGCGAATACCATTAATCAAAGGTTGTTTAATTAGATAATAGATCCATTCTCCTGTTTTTATACCATCACTATTATAGACTCCTTTTTCAATTATTAATTTATTATAACCAACTATTTTCCAATTGCCAATTCTTTGTCCGACTCCATTAAGTTTGTATGTTTCATTGGTAGTTAAGTCAAATATTTTAAATTCTCTAGAGGAATCTTTTTTATGATATATATCAAGAAAGTCAGATAATAGCATTTCCTGAGACTGTCCTCGTCCTCCAGAGATTCGTCCTTTTATCTTACTATTAAACATTCTTAACATATTCGTACCACAAGTTGTTAGTTCATATTGGTTTTTCGTTTGATTTAATGACTTGTTTAGAATAAGTAAGTAGGATTTTCCTACATCGCTCTCAAAGAAAACAGGTAAGCAATTACCACCATTTCCATTTTCTAAAGTAAGAATAGTATTTGGTACTAGTTTTCCTTTAATAACAGTATTTATTTTTATTTGATAAAGATTGTTATCTATCCCAATAATTTCTCCTGAAATTAATTCTTTTTTGTTTTTCCGATTTAACGTTTCTAAAAAATCTTCATCAACCCTACAAGTACAACCAAATACATTTATTGTTAAAAAAAAAACTGCAATAAAAATTAATTTATACATTTCATTATCGGTTATTTGTAATTGTGTCTAACGTTTAATATATGTGTCGTAGCAGGGCAAAATGTTACCTTGTTTTTCGATATTTCTGCGCATTGGTTGTTAACTT
>NZ_CANLMM010000019.1:0-8469 GCF_947492115.1 uncultured Aquimarina sp. | reverse complement strand
AATAAAAAACTAATGCTAACAATTTGTATAGTGCATAGCACCCTACGGGATACTACGACACCATACAAGAAACGTTGTAGCCAATTAAAAAAACTATGAGATTTAATTTAATACTCATCTTTCTTTTTGTAATTCAATCGATTTCCTCACAAGAAAATGAAATATTTAAAGTTAAAATCAATAAAAAAGAAAAATCTGAATTTAATTCTGATTACCGTAAATTTAAGCATAGATATAGCTATTTCTATGAGGACGAAAACTTTATTGTAAAAGATTCTTGCAGAGGTGAATTTGGTGGAGTAATTGAATTTAGAAATAAAGAGAATAATAACGTTTATGTTGCAAAAGCTACTTGTCCATCTTCTTTAATTAAAATGAATGGCAAATACTATTTAATAACTTCGTTAGCTCATAGGTCTGGGGCCTTTGGGGTTTATGAAATAGGTGATCCAAAAGAACTAACAGAATTAAAAACAACTGACTCAAAAAGAGACAAATTCTTTAAAAAAAAATCGAATAGTGGACTTAAAAAGCTCTATAAAAAAATTGGAGGAACAATACTTGTGAGTTTTCCTTATAAAGACAAACTTTATTTCATAACTTCTGACAAAGATGGAACTTACCTAACTGAAATGAAAAATTCTGAATTGATTAAAATAATGAAGTTGTTAGATTATAAAGTTTACACTTACGAAACTGGTGTTAAAACTACTTATGATAATCATTATGTCAACAATTTTCAAATTGTATATAGCAAGGAAATTGGTTTTTTTGACATTCAAAATAATGTCATAAACATAAATTTATATAAATAAAAACAGGCTACAACAGTATATATGTGATCATAGCAGCAAAGTGATCAATCGAATGGTTCTTGTATTTTTGGTAAGGCGCAATGCTTGCAGAATAGTCAAGTTGGCAACCAATGCGCAGAAAAATCGAAAAACAAGGTAACATTTTGCCCTGCTACGACACATATATTAAACGTTAGATGCAATACCAACTATGACTAAAATTCATACCAAAATTTTAGGAAAGCAAGATTATTCTCTGATTTTACCTGCTCATTTTTTATCCAAATCACTTGATCTTTTTTTGACATCATCAGATGTTCATAAACTTATCGAATCGATTGTCTTTTTGAGTATTGGAATTGAAACATTTATTAAGACTTCCCTAGAAAAAAAGCAACCATTGCTCATAAAAAGAATAGACTGGAATAGATGGAACAATATCAAATCATAGTTTTCCCATAATATGTCAAAATCGGACAAGCGGCTTATTATCAAAACAGAACTTACAAATTATTCCGATTTGACTAGATCTTTAGACTATGGCCTGGCTCTTGAACTTTTTCCTATTTATTTTTCAATTAATTCAAGAATATTAATGGATATTGAATATATAAAGGAATACAGAAACGGTTTGTTTCATTGGAAAGCTGACGATAGTACTTCATTTGTTCTTACGAAAAAAATTTATAAAATATTTGAATGGATATTCAAGTTTATAGAGAAAAAGAATGGCTGGTGGCTGGGAGAAGAATTTAATATAATAGATCCAGATTTTCGGAAAAGAAAAAGATTTATACAATTAAAAGGACTAATGAGAAATGAGATAAAGCTAATTGTACAAAGGCGTATTTTTAATTATTATAATCTCATTAATCAAAATAGTGAATTTGAGGCAAATCGATCTTCTTACTTTCCAGAAGCAGTTGCCTTTCCTTATCCAAATCGTGTTTGCGCAGCCTGCCAATCAAATAAACAAGAGATTCATTGGAATACGGTTATTTTGAATAACAAAAAATCACGGACAATACATTTTCTGACTTGTAGAAACTGTGGATTTTATTGTTCTGATGAAGAATTTAAAGTTATGAAAAATGATTCATCTCCATCGTTAAGACAAATTGTGGATGAACAATTAAAAAGCATCTAACAATTTGTATATTGCATATGCCGCCTTCGGCAGTCAAACGCACCATACAAGAGACGTTGTGCATAATGAAAGTACTTCAAAAAAAGTCTAATAAATTGAATAAAAAACCGAACCGAATAAAATATCTCATATACGGACTTTGCGGACTGACATTTCTCACTCTGAACTTTGGTTTTGGAGCAAAACTTCAAATCGAGTTGACGGAAAATATTCAACGATTGACAGATTACTTTTTTGGAATCTCAACAAATACTCTTGATTATTTAGCTTTATCAACAATTCCACTTTTTGGAATGATTTATAACTCGACCAGAGAAGAATTCAAAATAAATGAATTAATTATGGATATAATAACCGTTTTGGTATTTGTTCTAGTAATATTTGGAATTGGACTTTATATAATGGTTTTTTCAGCAAAACATTCAAACCCTTTGATTCCAAATTACTTAAAAACTGAACCTTTTGATCTATACTCAACAATACTAATCGGAATAGGAATATTGATGCCATATTTGATTATAAAACTGATAAAAAAATAAAACACTATGCACAACAACATATATGTGACCATAGCAGCTAAGTAATAAATCAAATGGTTCTTGTATTTTTGGTAAAGCGCAATGCTTGCAGAATGGAAAAGTTAGCAACCAAAGCGCAGAAAAACCGAAAAACAGGGTAACAATTTGCTCTGCTACGACACATATATTAAACGTTGCCAATAATTAAAAAAAAACGAAAATGATATACGGAATTTTAATTGGATTGATAATTCTTGTGCCGATTTTAATAGCATACTATTATGATTATAAAAGTGACCCAAAAGAATTTAATTTTTCTTTAAAAACTTTAGGAAAAGGCTTACTAAAAAGTATTTTATACTTACTAGTAATTGGGGGAGTAAATTTTATTTATAAATCAGTGGTCCCTTTTAATAAAAACCATGGAATTGAATTTAATTCTGAACGCGAAAAACTAGGAATACCAAAAATTGGAGATAATTGGGAGAATAGAAAATATGACTCTGATCAATTCACTGTAAAATGGTGGAAATCGGAAAACTCCGATGGACACTTCAAAAAGATAATTGAATATGGAATCTTAAACGCGGAATCTGAAACTGATTATTATAAGAGTGATAGCAAAAAGGGTATTTATGTTTGGTCAAAATATGATTTTAACAAAAAAGCTTTTGAATATTTTATAAAAAAACCATATAACAAAAATGTTTCTGTTACGAAAAACGGAAAACTTAAGTTGGAAAAACCAACCACCGTTTTGAAAATTGACAAATCGGAATTTGAAAAGTATATTACTCAATAAAAAACTACTGGCAACAAAGTGTATAAAATCATATTGGCTGAACGCCAATACGATCCATACACTAGACGTTTTGTACGCAATTTATGAAAAATGTAATTCACATAATAATTTTGGCATTTATAGCAGCATCTTGCCAAACACAAGAACTAAATGTGGATTGTAAAAATTTAGAAATTAATATTCCTGGAAGACCTGGGCCTTGGATAGCATTTAACGATAATTTTTATTGTTATTTTAAAACTGACAATGACAAGTTTAGTTCAGGTTCTAATCATCAATTTTACATTATTGACAAAAAAGGTCAAATCAAATCTAAAATTGATGTTCCTAAAAAGCTTCAAACTTTTTATTACGATTTGTATATTAAGAACGATACAATATTTACGACGGAATATTATGACCATAACACTTTCTATCTTGACAAAAACAACAATTGGATAGAGACCAAAAAAGGAATTGATTTATACTATGACGATAAGGATTACTCGGTTTATTCTCTTGATTTTGGAGAATGGGGTGGCGTAACTTGGTTTAAAGATAAACAAACTGGAAAACAATTTGAGATTGGAGCCACTACACCAATTGTAAATAAATTGGGAGAATCATATTATTTGACAGCTGGAAAATCTGTTCTAAAAATTGACAATCCTAAAAAACTAGATAAAAGCCAAGAACCATACGTTTATCAAAAAGCTGTACTTGATGAAAGATTTCGTAGAGAAGGAAATCATTCTACAAACGGAGCAGAAATAATATTTGAATATGAAAATGATGATTATTTCAATCCGACATTTTCATTAGCGACATCATTCATTTCTAACGACAAACTTTACCATTTATACAAAGACAGTATTTCCACTAAGATTGGTACAGTAGAAAATAAAAAGTTAATTCCTTCTTACGAATTTAAATCTGAAATAAGACCTTTTCAATGGAACTACGACTCAAGAAATCCGATTCAAAACAATAGTTTTCAATCGGTTCAATTTCGTACAGACAAGGACTCTGTTTACGGTATTATAGAAATAAGTAATAATGATTTTAAAGTAACCTATTTCAACAACATTTATAAAGAACCAGTATTTGGCGAAAAGAAAATGAATGGTTGGCTTGAAAACACCTTTGAAAATTATTATTCAAATTTTAGTGCTTTGACTTTAGACCAAATTGATAACGTTGAGCAAGATGTTAATGCTATAGATATTACTCAAAAACATAAAATTTCAACTTATCGCCTTGATGGTCGAAATGTTAAAACACCGAGAATTTACAGAAAAATTGAGAGTGATAAATTGAGACTAATAGTAATGTATTACTATTCGGAAAATGACCAGAAAATACAACTAATAAGTTTTGAATGGGGAAAAAACAGAAACAAAAATCAGAGCATTGAAGATGTTGTTGCTTCGATGTCCAATAAAGAAAAAGGTGAAACAATATATAAACAGAAATTCGATTATATTTCAAACTACCTCAAAGGAAAATTGGGAGAACCTGATAGTTCTAAATCTAAAAAATATGGTGTTGAACAAAAATGGACAAAAGACGAGAAAATTGTTATTTTGGAATATAGTCAAAGGGATGTCGAACTAACAATTTATAGCGAATAAAAACTGCGTACAACAATTTGTATATTGCATATGCACCCTTCGGGATGCAAACGCAACATACAATAGACGTTGTTGTAAGCAATTAAACCAAACCAGATAAAAAGAGTCTAAACTGAAAATAAATTAATAAAATATGAGAAATCTATTTAAATTATTTACAGTAATCCTCTTGCTTTCATGTAGCAAAAATGAAGAACAGATTAACCCAGATACTCTTCAAGAACAGGTTAATCAAGATGCTCTTGTGTCAGCTTTTTTTGGACTTGATAATGCACTACCAAGTCTATTGTGTAATCAACTAGGAAGCCTGTTAGATGGTATGCCTGTTAATTTTAAATTTCCATTAGATGCATCCAGTTTATCGGAAACTGATTTTGAAGTTGTAGATAACCTTGGAAATAAACACATCCCAATGTGTGCTCTTTTAGCACCAGCTAATGAAAACGGAGAAAATCGAACTGTGCTTCTGTTAGGTGAATTTGGTACCGCTGTTACTAATCCACCTGTTGAAGTTAGAGTTGTAGGGGATTTATTTACAACTGACACTTCATCTGGAGAGTCCGCTTGTTCAGAAATCATAAACCTAAACGAAATCACTACAACGAATGTTATTCCGCTTGCTGATGGACCAAGTTTATTCTTTGCCCAAAGAATTGATGGCAATCTGAATGAATGTGGTTCAGGAACACAAACGATTCAAGTTGCATGGAATGGTGGCATTACACCATATATAAGTGGTGATACAGAATCTGACTTATTTCAGTACTATATTGGCTATTCTGAAAGTTCTGGAGTTCTAATACCGCATACACCTATTTCGATAGCAGATATAAATGACAATGATAACTTTCACCAACTTTGTTTTTCTACAAGTGATGAAATTGTTAAAATTTCAATGATGGCTAACACGGTCGAAGACCCAAACCAAGACCCAAATTTATACAGTGAAATTGATGTTAGTTCCTGCACGCCTTAGACAAGAATTGAAGAGAGCCTTCAAGTTAATAAAATATAACTGCTTACAACAATGGCTATAAGTAATTGCTTGTTCTCGCCTTCTTCTGAAAATCCTCGCGGATTTTCAGTTAGGTGTGTACTTGCAAAGTTAAGTGCTAACCCACGCAACTACTCATAGCCGAGACCGTTAGCAATAAACAAGAGGATCATTTGAAAAACTAAATAAAATGAAAATAAAAATAACTCTACTAATATTATTAACTACTGCTTTTGTTCAATCACAAAAATCAGATAATTATTTTATCACTAAAGATGGTGAAAAAGTTATAGTTTCTAGTGGTAAGAATGGAAAAGATATTGGAGAATACGGATATCTTAACTCTAATGATTATGAATTAACTGGCCAATATTTCTACTTTTTTAATTCGCAGAAACGAAAAAAGAAAATTCGTCAAAGCAAAATAAAAGAAGCCTATTTAGACGGTAAATACTTCACCAATTTAGAAATTGGTAGTTTTTTAGGATTAAAAAGAATACATGAAGTTATTGCGGAAAATGAGAATTATATATTGACACAATATTATTTTAACAGAATGTATGTTTATTTGTTGGACAAAAATAAAGGGGAATTTATAATAGAAAAACATTTGATTTCCAGAAAAAACAAGAAAGACCAAGAATTTTTTAAAAAACAAATATTACCACATTTCAAATCTTGCAAAGACTTCTCAAGTAAAGTAAATAATAATATGCTAGATGATTATAACGCTGGAAATTCTTTAAACTTAAACTTTATGTTTCAAGGTATTTCGAATGTTAAATGTAATGAATAAAATAAGAAATTAAACTATTGCTAACAGGAATGTATGAAACTATAATACCCTATCGGGACATTCCAGTTCATACATCTAACGTTGTGCGCCATTAAATAAACTATATGAATACGAACTTCGAAATTGAAGAAAATTATGCTGTCCGATTAAACGGAGTCCATATTGACTTGCATAACAACTTTGAATTCAAAGGAATTTCGGAAACAAAAAACGATGTGATTATTGAGTTCGTTAAATCGAATGGTCAGTGGGTTAACGAAAATGAATTTGAACGGCTAACATTTGTTCATAAAAACATTTCTTTCAAAAGTTCGGCGAAAGGGGATAATTCTGAATTCCCAAATGATGAAAATACTTTAAGTACAATTTCATTCTTCCCTAAATCAATGCGTGAATTGAATGACGGATTTATGGAACACAAAAAGCCGAATAAGGATGATGATATAATTTACCTTTTTGAGAATGGAAAAATGTTTCGATTAAATTGTGAACAGATCCAATTAATTGCGGAAAAATAAAACGATCGCACAACAACATATATGTGATCATAGCAGTTAGGTGATAAATCGAAAGGTTACTGTATTTTTGGCAAGACGCAATGCTTGCAGAAAGTGAAAGCTAGCAATCACTGCATAGAAAAACCAAAAAGCAAGGTAACATTTTGCCTTGCTACGACACATATATTAAACGTTGGCATTCATTAAAACATAACCCAATGAAGAACAAAATTTTAAAATTAGACAATCCTTGTGATGAAAAGTGGGAAAATATGAAACCCAATGAAAGAGGCAGCTATTGTGATTTGTGTTCAAAGAATGTTGTTGACTTCACGAAGCTAAATCAAATTGAGATTTCGGAGATGATGAAAAAATCGGGAAATAGAATTTGTGCAAGACTAACACATTCTCAATTGAATTCACTATTATTAAATTTAGATAATAATTTCAATTTAAATTTTCCAAAATCTAAAGTAGCCGCAGGTTTAATACTTGCAACTTCATTAACAATTGGACAAACTTTGCACGCTAAAACTCACAATATAAAAACTGAATTCGTTCAAAGTTCAAACTCAATAGTGAATCCAAAAAAGAAAAAGTCTCCTTCTAAACACAGTGAACCAAAACTTGACGATATAATTATATTTAAGGGAAAGATAACTTCTAAGGATTTGAAAAAACCTATTGAAAACGCAAAAATCATCCTTGTAACTTCACAAAAAATATTGAATGTTTATTCTTCAACAGATGGAACTTTTTCAATTGAAATACCTACAAGTTTAATTGATAATGATAATGTAATAAGAGTTTCATATCATGATGTTAAGGAAAAAAGAGGTAACGAAATGTTTTTTGGATATGAAACAAAAGATTACATATTATCAAAAGAGGAATTAAAAACTAACTTTTCAATAGAAGCCAAACCTGAGGTCTTGTATCTTGGAGGGATTGGAGCCTATCATGAAAAGAGAAAACCGATTGTGTTAAGTAACGGAGTTGAAATTAAATATCGTGAGTTTGTTAAAGCTCAAATGGGAGAAAAAAGTAGTTGTAGTCTTGAAAATAAAGACTTTTTGTATTTCGATTCAAAATTTGCGATGGCGATTTATGGAAAAAAAGCAAAAGATGGACTTTATATATTAACCTATAAAACAGAAAAATAAAAACGAAATGCCAACAATGGGTATAGTTCATAGCGGCTTTCAGCACGCTACACACCATACCCGAGACGTTGTGTGTCATTAAAACGAAAATTATGGGAAGATGGATGGAAGCTTTAAACAAAAAGAAAGAAATTGTGTCTGAAATGGC
>NZ_CANLMM010000018.1:0-11728 GCF_947492115.1 uncultured Aquimarina sp. | reverse complement strand
GCCATATCATTAATAATAAGCCTATAAATAAAGTTGCTGGATAAAATATTTTCCTTGTCTTATCGGTCATTTCCAATATGTGGTAACGGTAAATATAACAAACGTTGCTAACCGAAGGGCAGCTATGTTTTGTTATATAATGTTAGCAGTTGTTTTTTAATTCATTTTCAATTGATTCAATTAAACTTAAAACCATTGATTTTGCTGCTTTGTATTCATCAACCATTGAATCAATAACCAAAAGTATATTTTTTTTAGCTTCTTTGAGCGAGTTGTTTTTTTGCGGCAAAGACTTGAGGTTAGAACCTAATTTTTCAAAACTTATAATCAAATTTTCTAGAGAATTAGGAACTCTGATAATACTATTTAATGAAGATTTTAGCTTTTCAACGTCTTTTGTCACAAAAAAATGTATCATTATTGCTTGTTCAAATCCAAAAACCCCTTCTGCAAAGGTCTCTGAAAATATTAGATTCTCATTTTCAAATCTTCTTGCATATATATTTAACGTCTTTGCATATCCATTTATTGAAGCTTTTACATCTGGTGAATTAAAGGATTTATTTATGGAATTATACTCTTTAATTTTTTCATTAGTTTCTATAGTTTTTTGTTCCATCTCATTCAAGAGTTCAGAAGTTTTCGATGTAGATTCATTGGCGTCCACTATACATTTTGATTTTTCCGCAATATCATAGATGGTTTGGTCATTAATATTCTCACCATTAAAAATTTGAACCGTTGATAGTCCAATTCTTTTATTTACTAAGAGTTTAGTTAGTATAGGTTTTGCTTTTCGGTTTAATTTACTTGACTTAGGTATTTCTAACTTCCATTTCTTCTTTGTTCTTTTCATTGTGCTTTCATTAATTTCCATCCAAAATGTTTCGTTTGATTCTGGAATATGTGCAATGAGAACTATGGGGATATCAAAGTTTAGCCAATAATTATAATGTACATTAGAAATATAATGAGTTATTTTTTTCTCAGAAAAATGAAAATTACCTTTACCTGTTTTAATTTGTAAAGCAAGAAACTTACCTTTCGGATTGCCATTTTCAGATTGTTCGACTAGAGCATCTATTCCTACATCTACTATAGTTTGCTCTCTAAAAATCCACTCAAATTCACTGATAAAAATGTTTTCAGTTGCATTAACACCTATTCTTTCTGTTGGATTATATCTTGTCATTTATTTAATAACTGCTAACGTTTAATATATGTGTCGTAGCAGGGCAAAATGTTACCTTGCTTTTTGATATTTCTGCGCATTGGTTGCTAACTTTTCCATTCTGCAAGCATTGCGCCTTACCAAAAATACAACAACCATTCGATTGATCACTTAGCTGCTATGATCACATATATAGTGTTATGCATTGTTTTTAAACTCCATTTACTAATAAATTTGAGTATTTTTCAGTATCAACATTAATAGTAATTTTCCAATAGCATGAGCCTCCGTCATATACTTCGTAAAACTCATTTTTCCAATGTTCCATTTTTTGATCTTCTAAAGTAGGTATTGCTAAAACGTCACAAGATACGTTTAAGAGTATTATTCGGTTATTATTCTTATCAATGTATGGTATATATTGTTTAAATAGATTGTTATTTATGTTTTCAAGAATAGGTTTCTTTATAAAATCAAATTTTTTATCAGCAATAGCTTTTTTCAAGACTTTATTTACGATTTCTAGATCACTTTTTTTTGGATTCCAAACAAAGTAACCGTATTCAGATTTTAACCGTTTATTATATTCAGAATTCAAAAGTATAGTTGATTTTTCATTATTTAATTCTCCACAAGAAAATAAAATGGAGAAAATGAAGATTATAAGATTAAATTTCGAATTCATATTTGATAATGCATAACGCTGTGTGTATGAATTGTAATGGCGTTCAGCCATTATGATTTTATACACCTTGTTACCAGCTTTTTTTTATTCTTTGAATTCAAGTATATCTTGTTTCATTTCGTTATTCCAAAAATTCACTTTGTCTTTATAGATTCTTGTTATCGGGTATCCATTAGTTTCCTTTTTCGATTTCCATGTTAGATGGACAACAGCAATTCTTTCATCTTCTAGTTCTAGTACGATATCATCATTATTTGTCTTTCTAGCAATTAGTTCAGTATTCTGATAACGTAACATATGATCATCTGGTAATTCAAGTTTGAGTTCGTTCATTAAAGCTTGAATATTTTTCTCTTCCATTTCAATTACATCCCAGTACGGATCTAAGAACTTCAATTCAAAAGTCGTGTTATTTAGTATGTCTTCTAAATTTCCATTTTTCAATAAGTCAGCGATTGTTTTTTCGATACAATTTCTGGATAATTCTTTTACAAATAAGTCTGGAGGTACTAGATAAAGTCCATTTAGGTTTTCTCCATTTTCTTTATCTGTACTAATCGCAGTTTCAAGAAATTTATACGTCCAAACATTTATTCCATAACTTCTACCGTCTAAAGTATCAACTATGATGTTTGCAAAATCATTTTCAATATCATCCCAAGGACTTGATATTTCAAATTCAAGCCATAATTTGAATGGTTTATTCTCATTTTCAATGACTTTTTCACTTAAAGAATATGGATTTATGCTTCTAATATCCATTTTTATCTAATTGCTGGTAACGTTCTGTGTATGGCTTGTTGCGGAATTTCCGAAGGAAGATTCCGATAAGTCACTAAGTTAGCAAATCTGCAATGAATTCCGTTTAAGGAATTCAGCCGCAATGAGCTATACACTTTGTTAGGCATAGTTTTATTTTTCTATCAAATTCCATTCAGAAAGATTATCATTATCTTTAATCAGTTGACGATATTTTTTTTCTTGTCCGCTACAAAAGTGGCGATAGGTTTTATTTTCTTCATAAGATATTACATCATAATCTTCTGTTCCACATTCATAATAAAGAAAACTGCTATTGTATTTTTTAAATTTCTCTTTCGTAATTGTTTTATTTTTATCGTAGGACATCTTAATATTGATAACAGAATCAGAATTAATTTTATAGAATAATGTTTCTTGTTTGTAAGATATATAAGTTGTTTTAATCAAGAGAGTATCCGTTATTAATTCTTTAGAACAAAAATTGAAATAGTAAATTCCATCAAAATCAGAACGAGTTGATTTAATTTTTTTTAGGTTTTTATTCAGAATTTCAACACTTACTAGAGGTAAAGTGTCATTAGTTGTTTTGTCAGTTATAACACCAGAAATTTTATACATTTTTCCAGAATCACGTTTTTCATCTATTTGAGAATATAATGATAGATTAAATGTTAATATAATTATGATAATTATTCGTATTCTCATTTTCCAAATTATGCCTAACGTTTAATATATGTGTCGTAGCAGAGCAAAATGTTACCCTGTTTTATGATTTTTCTGCGCATTGATTGCTAATTTTCACCTTTTGCAAGCATTGAGCCTTCATAAATATACAACAACCAATCGATTGATCACTTTGCTGCTATGGCACATATATCTTGTTATCGTGCGTTCTTTTTTCAGTCACTAACCTTACTAGACAAGCCAAGCAAGGTGATATTACTTGCGCAATTATTCCGTCAATTTGATTTTTTCTTTTTGTGATCATCTTGCAATCATAGAGTAGGAGACAGACCTTACCAAATGAATCTGAACTTTTTTTCGTCAGAAGGTGATCAGCCAAAAAAGCGATTTTTTAGCACGTTACTACTCCGTAATGCTCCTCAATTTTGATTTTTCTTATCGCTTTTTCCTCGATTTGACACTAACCATCACAAACATACTCAAGTCATGGTGTGGTTAACCGTTCGTTGCTTTCGTTTTGCTTTTCAGATTTCTAAAATGCACGGATAACGGACTTGTGTATGGAACGTAGCGTGTAAAAAGACACTAAATTTTCGGGTTAACACAGAGCCGAATTTTTATATTTTGTTTTTAACTTTACTCTTTTTAAAAGCCAAATTAAAAATTTGGCGGACTTTTTAAATATACAGAAACCCTTCGGTTTAGCACTTACTAGCTATGTTTTATACACCGTGTTAGCACACGTTATATTTTCCCATTTAGTGATTTTAGTCTATTTAATTCGTCAAATTCCCCAATAATTACTTTATCATTTTTTAGTCCTTCAACACTATTTTCGGTAATTGATAATTTAAAATCTCTGTCTAATAAATAATTCTTGAAAGCATTTTTATGATTCAATATTGTCCCACTAATTAACTGAGGGAAACTTGTCAATATTTTTTCAAATCTGTCTTTATCTATTTTTGGAATTTTATTGTCGTCAATTGTTACAACAAGTGTCCCTTGTCCATAATTTGCACAATAATAACTTTTAGAATTAAATAATCCACAAGCCATCATTCCAATTTTATGCTCAAATCCTTCTTCTACATTGAAACTACCTTCTGTTAATTCTTTAATGTTTTTCTTTTCTCCAATTTCTTTAAGTTTGTTTGATTGGATTAATAAATTTTCAGGCATTCCACTTTGAGTATTTGCCCAAGCCCACATCCAAGAACTATTGTTGAAAGCAAGTGAACCTATTATTTGGATTGGAAACTCTAAAGTTCCAAACATAATTTTTCCTTTTCCCATATCAAGTTCCCAAGCATTTGAGCCAATTACATCTCCAAAAATTAATTGTTTTTCAAACGAAAGTCCTGCATTTTGTTCAATTAAATCTTCAAGATTTTTGTAGTCCGCTTTCTGAACGTCTTTAAATCTTGACGAGTCAATTTGAGTTTTCTTTTCTGGTTTTTCTCCGCCAAATAGCTTATTAAATATTCCCATAGTTTTGTTTTGTACTGATTTTTTTTCTAATGTGTGCTAACGGTCTCGTGTATGAGTAGTAGCGGATTTCTACTCAAAAACCTTTCGATTTTGTACTGACCTTTGTTTTATGTTTATACTTTCGTTTTATCACTTCGACCGCTATTACTTATACACATTGTTAGCCGTTCGCCCTTTCTTTCTGCTGTTCTATTGCATTTGAAATTTGTAAATCATCATCTATTTTCAGCAAAGTCAAGACAACCAATTTTAGATATGTGAAATATGCATATTCGTGTTTTTCAATTTCTTCTGGATTAGCTTGTGTCCCGTGCAAATAACTGTTTCTTAAATCCAATCCATTAGTGAACTCGCTTTTATTCAGAAAATAATTGAAATATGACTGTTCAGATTTTGAAAATAATGAACTCTCAAAGAGCACTATATTTTCCGTTTGCATTTGCAAAGCTTCTCTTTGAAATTCTATAGGATAACGATAAAACGATGCAAACTCATTATCGTACAGGTCTTTAAATATGAATAGACGTGCTGGATTTGTTACTTGAATAAATCCGTCATTATCAATCTCGATGAAATTTCTCTCAATCAAGTAATTTAACTGTGGTTTTTGATGTTCTTGATAATTGCTGAATTTAACTTTTTCATTTACAAGTAAATCAAAGAATGTATGGTACTTATCTTCTTTAAATGGTTCGACATAAGCAAGAAGCGTTTGGTCAGAAAAAAATAGATTTGAACAACCAGCCATTTCTTGATTATCATAATTGAAATAGACGTACTTATTTTGGACGAGACTTGGGATATTCTTAATTGTGGTTGGTGAGGATGATATTTGCAAAAGTTCAAAATCTATCTCTCCGTCTTCGACATAAAGTTTGAATTGTTTTAGAATTGACTCAAATTCAGGTGCAAACAATCTTACCTTTTCAAAAAAGGTATTTGTTGGCTTAGGAATAGAAAAACGAGCATTCTCCGCAAATCCGTATAATTCCTGAAAAGCCTCTGTATAGACAAAATGTAAAATATCTTCTAATGAAGTGTTTAATTCAGCAATAATTTTGTTGTAGCCATAAATTTGGCCACGAGATGTCATTTCTGATAAAGAAAATCCTGTTCCAATCTTGTATTCATTTTGAGAATGAACCCCCATAATTTTTTCGAATAAACCTAACTGACTTTTTTTGCTAACAAGATTTATTCTGTTTTGATTATCAGTAAATTCAAAGAGCAATTTAAAATTTTTAAATAGTTGGTAAGGATGATTGTTTTTCTTTATAAAATCCGAACTGTAAGTATAATGAGCTACAAGATTATCGTCAATGTGACCATCTTTTACTTTATCTACATTTTCTGAAAAGCCGACAGAGACACCAAAACGCATTCCTCCTTTGTCGGAAAAGAACTTTTCCGTTTCACTTTTGTGCAATCGTTTTGCTTTTAACCTTGTTTTGTCTGAAATTCTGAAATCATTTCTATTTCTTGCGTTTTCAATTAAGCCAATGTAGTTCAGGTTTGTATCTGCTGAATCTAAATATTTTGATATTATACTTTCTTTATCCGAAATAGTCAGACTTTTAGGAATATACTTTTGATTTCTTTTAAAATCTACTTCGGTCTCATAAACTGAGAGCAAAATTTCAGCAGATGTTGGATAGTTTAATAAGAAGGTTTTGAGTTCTCTATCATAATGGTTTACTAAAACTTTATGAGTTAAAATTTCGTGTACCAAGTGTGGTTCGTTTTCTAAAATTTTGCTAAAATTTGATTTTGAAATTTGCTTAAAAAGGGAATGATTACATACTATTTCCCAAAATGAATGAATGTAACCGTGTAAAGTCTGCTTGTATATCTCAACGACATTTTCGTCATTAATAGTTGAAAAATAATTTCCAACTATTTGTCCATATTTTTTGGCTTTTTGTTTGAAGTCGTCAATTTCTTCTTGTGTCCAACTTTTTAAATATAATTCGTTGTCAAAGTATTTCTTTATGTTGTAAAGCTCTAAAATCTCATTGACGTCATCGTAGTTTGACTTAATTTCAGCTCTCAAAATATTTTCTCCTTTTGAAAGTTGATGTCCGCCTGCCATATCTTCTAAGGAATAAAAATGAACTCTATTTAAGTCGTACTTATGCATATTTCAAACGGTGGTTTTTTCAGGGTGACGGCTAACGGTTAGTATATGAAAAGTAGGCGATTTCGAAGCACCAAATTCTCGGTTAAACACGAACTTTTATACGAACCCAAATCTTTGAATTTACTGCTGTTCTGCCTATTTTTTATATACATTGTTAGCAATTGTTTTTTTATTTCTTTTTCCTTGAACTAAGTTCTCTTTTTATCTCTTTCAAACTCTTTAAAATTTCATCATATGTAATCAGTTCAATATTCTTAAAACTGTGTCGCTGTAGTTGAAAATCTTGATGTCTTGACTTTTTCTTTGTTATAGGTTCTAATTTTCCGATAATTAGTTTGGCTTTCGGTTTTGTCGTCAGGAGGGTAATGTCCTTCTGCCTAATTCCATACTTTTCAGAGATTTTCCTTTTTACAAGTTTTTCTACTTCGGTGTGATTGCGTTCGAAGCATAGTAGATACTTCTCTAATTGTGTGCAAGCTTTAGTGCAGTTGTGTACTAAGTAGTAATTGTTCCTGTCCTTTTTTGAAGAGACAATTGGAGCGCTTGGTGTTTTTAGTTCAATTAGTTCAACATTGTTGTAAATGTCTACGACAATAAAGTCGACAGGTCTTTTATCAGCTTCAATATCAAGGGCGTTAAATATTGTATCTACTTCCCGAATAACATATTTGTAACTGGGATTGATGATATTGAAGTTTTCTTCAAAAAATTCTTGCCATTTGGACTCATCACTCGCGAACTCTTTGAAATATCTCTCATATTCACCTATGATGTAGTCAAGTTTATATGTATCTGTTTCTTTGAAAAGTTCAACTTTTGATTCAATTACGTCATAGTATTGGTCGTAGAGCTGAAAAAGAAGTTCCTTCACCTGTTTCTCGCTCATATCACTGAGAACTTCCTTGAAAATTAAGTTCTTAAAATCTCTTGAAACTATTTCTCTGCTTTTCTTTTGCTCTATCTCAATATCTGGGACTCGCTGCTGGAGATACTTGATTATTTCAATTTTCGAGTTATCAGCACTTAATTTCTTTTCAGTTTGAAAAAGACCGTGCATATAGTTGTAGTCTTTTTCACTTATTGTTAAGAAACGATTGTCTCGATATTTACGAAGATTAGTTTCAGAGTCTTTTGTGTAATCAATTGTCAGTTCTTTTAGGTCGGGTATGCTTTCGGCAATTTCTTGGATAATATCTCCGAATCCCTTGTAAAATGCACCTGTGTTGGAGTATGTTCCCTTTACTCTTGAAAGAGATGTAGTCCCTGCAACTTTAAAGTGAGGTAAAGGGAAGTTCTTAGGAGTATAAACAGTAATCGACTTATTCTTTTTGTCAATTTTACAATTCAGTTGTTCGCCATTGACCTTTTTAGATGAAGTGTTTTTCTCGTATGCCTGCCCATTTTTAAGCCCTTTTTCGTCAACATTGAAAGCCTTAGAGTAGACCTTTACAGAGTCACCACTTTTTACTTTTCTTACGTATTGAGCTGGTTTTGGCATCGGCTTTTAAATAATTGCTAACGGTTTCGTATAACCGTCAGTTGCGGGTTAAATTAGTTATTAATTTCTTTTATTCACTAGCGTTAGCAATTCAGAGTGGATTCGGATGTAGTCGAATCCGCCGTAATTGCGGTTATACATTGTTGTAGTGCGTTTTTATTTCTTTCCAATTTTAGTTTCGGTTTTATTTTTATTGAGTTTAGCAAATTTCTCCTTTAAAACTTTCATTTCGTAACTAACACTATCTATTTTTAATTCCAAGGTTTTATATTCAGTTACTCTTTGATTCAATATACTGTCCTTTTGCTCCACTAACTTTATGAGTCTGTCGTTCTTGTTTTCAGACGAACAGGAATTTATTCCAAATATTATACCTGTTAGAATACCTAATATCGCAATTGATTTATCAGCAATTTTATAAAAACTATTGGTTTTTCCTTTTTTGTGTTGCTCGTAATAACTTGTATTTCGGATAAAAATTTCTCCGTCTTGTGTTAAGGTATATTTTAGATTATCATCTTTAGTTCTTGGTTTGAGAATTGCTAATTGATTCGCTTTTTCAAGTTCCAGTATGGCAAAATCAAATATAGATTTTTCATAATTCACTTTGGCTAACAATTCCTCTGGCGGAAGTACTGGAATTTTTTCAGAAACCAAAGCTCTTAAAATGTCATCTTTTATGTTCTTTTTTTTCATAAATATTTAATGTCAATTTTGGTTTCTCAAATGCACTACAACGTTTAATATATGTGTCGTAGCAGGGCAAAATGTTACCCTGCTTTTTGATTTTTCTGCGCATTGGTTGCTAACTTTTCCATTCTGCAAGCATTGCGCCTTACCAAAAATACAACAACCTTTCGATTGATCACTTAGTTGCTATGATCACATATATGTTGTTGTACATAGTTTTATTTTTAGCTTATTATATCTTTCGGATTGCCCACTTTTTTCAAATTAGTCAAATCAAAATCTATTTTTTTTATACCATTGATTTTGAACGTATTCCATTCGTTTATTCTCATTCCTTTAAATTTCCAATATTCTTTATGATTTAAGTTAGGACATTCTATATACCACTCTTCTCCAATCTTATCCAATGTAGTCAAAGCCCATACAATTGAATCATTGGTTTTTTCAAATTCAGATATTAGATAACAATAAACAGTGAATTCTTTTGGATCACTTTTATAGATTTCGTCAATATATAATGGAATTTCTATTACTTCTTGAATTCGTCTTAATATTCGATTGACCTTTATTTCGTCCTTAGTATTCAATTCAATATGAAGATTAAGAATTGGATTTTTATTGACGTTTTTGATTTGGGTCATTTTTGTTTATTCAAATTATGTACAACGGTGAATATAACAAACGTTGCTGACCCGAAGGGCAGCTATGTTTTGTTATATAGTGTTGTGCATCGTAATTTTTTCTTTTATTTTTATTAATCGTTGCTCCAAAACCACATTTATTTCCTTTTTAAGGTTTTTTCTTATTAGAGCAAGATAATATTTAGCCTTTTCTACCTTATTAATATCAAGATACAAGTCAATAAGTTCCTCAACTTGATCAATATTGTCTTTTTCAAGATTTTTTACAAGATTTGATATTTTGGTATTCCGTGATTTAGGCTCTCTTTTTTCTTTTCGGCAGCTTGCACAGTCTTTAGGTTTTGACCAAACAATAAATTTCAGTTGTTCATACCAATAAATTTGTTCTTGTTTCGTGAAAATAAAGTCTTGTTCACAAGTAGAACACTTTTTTTCCTGATCATAGAAAGCGAAATACGGATAAGTAAACCCTCCCCAGTTTTGCTTTTCAGGTTTTCCATTAATAGCAATTCCTCTTTTTAAACAATCATCACATGCCCATTGTAAATATCCGTATTTGGCACTTTCAAATACACTTATAAGGTAATCAAATACATATTGTTTATTTAACTTTTCGAGTTGTTCGAACTCCTTGAGTTGCCTTTTTTTTCGACAGCAAGGGCAAGTTAAAGTATTATATTTATTTAAATCACTTCTCATTTCTACATGATGCACAACGTTGCATGTATAAATCGTTATGGCGAAGCCATTAATGATTTATACATCTTGTTATATGCTTTTTTTATTTATTTCTTCCGTTAGAGTGTTCAAGTATTTCACCATCTCATTTAGATTCTCTATTTCATTTTCAGATCGTCTGTTTTTCCAGTAATATGTGTGACTACCTAAGTCGAACTGAATTTTCGGACTATATACTTTTTGAACCCTAAAATTCTTTATTTTTTTAGTTTTCATTACAATGTTGATCAGCCTATTTTGTTTTCTAGGTTTTCCTATAACCCTAATTTCTTCGTGAGCCATTCCTCCAAATTCAGGCATACAGTAAACTTTAGCTCCTGGTCGAAATTGCTTGGTTCCTCGTCTTACTTCCTTTTCCATTCCATAAAAGTGACGATCTACAATATTTCCAACAATACACCATTCAAATTCTCTATCATCAATTCCATTTACATCAATATTATCCGTTTTCTTTTGGTAGTCCGATTTAAACCAACTTCTTATTTTACTTAAAGTACTCACTTTTTTTATTGCATATAACGTTTTATATATGTGTCGTAGCAGGGCAAAATGTTACCTTGCTTTTCGATATTTCTGCGCATTGGTTGCTAACTTTTACTTTCTGCAAGCATTGCCCCTTTATAAATGTACAATAACCTTTCGATTGATCACTTTGCTGCTATGATCACATATATGTTGTTGGCAACAGTTTTTTTAATTTTTATTAGTCAATTCGTTTGGGTCAAAACCGTACATGAATTTATTGAGTTGTCCATTCGAGCTTTCCAGTCCGACAATGTCCATTAATTCCTCAATGTATGTGCAAACTCTTTCTCGGTCTTCGGTGTCCAATTCCAAATAAACATCCGCAAACCTCGAAAGTCCGATTCCAATTTTCTCCTGATATTGTTTGTCAGTTGGATTTTCAGATTCCGCAACAGTTTTAAAGTCAGCCGCGACTTTGTTAATTTTGTTCGTAAAAATCGGTCGCATTTTTTCGTCAGCGATTCCAGGATAATAATTTTCCTCAACGAACTTTTTCTTTGCAATAAATTCCGTAAACTTTTCAGTTACGTCCTCAGGTGTTTTCATTTCAGTTACATTTTGTCCACAAGCAGATAAGGATAAAAATAGAATTAATATTTTAATGTATTTCGTCATTTTTTAATTGTTGCCAACGTTTAATATATGTGTCGTAGCAGAGCAAAATGTTACCTTGCTTTTCGGTTTTTCTGCGCATTGGTTGCTAACT
>NZ_CANLMM010000017.1:0-11923 GCF_947492115.1 uncultured Aquimarina sp. | reverse complement strand
ACTTAGAGCCTTGTCATAGGTTACTTTTGTTTCCTTTCTCTTTCATAAATATCTAAAAAACAAATCTAAAGGAGCCTATCGAAGTGTTTTCTTTGCTTTAGAAAAGTGTCTTCGATAAGCTCAGGCTAACATATTATTATTATTATTTCCTTCTCCTTTTCTTTCTCCATGGAGCATTGATTTGGAAATCGCCTGCCATGATGCATCCGTAAGGCATCACCTCATCAATTACTTCTCCTAATCCAAATTCATCCATCTGGTTTCTTACGGCTTTGGCATTTTTGTAAGCACTTGGTAATTCAGAAATATCAATCTCATTGGAGAAAAAACGCACATCTAGTCCAGCTGTTTCGATTTCAAAGATCTCTTCTTTCGTTTGTCCTTCTTTATTTCTTTTATGCTGCGTTCTGCTCAAATTTCTACCAGCACCATGTGGAGCAAAACCAAGATTTGTGTCCGTTGTAGTACCTTCCACAATCAATACAGGTTCTGCCATATTTAAAGGAATTAATCTTGGTCCGGTAATGTCTGGCATAAACTTAGCATCAAGCGGAGTAGCGCCTTTAGCATGGTAAAACAAATCTTCATCTTTAAAGACAAAGTTGTGTTCGTTCCAGAATCTGTTTTCAGCTTTCATTCCCAATGCGTTTAAAGTAGCATCATGAATTACCTTATGGTTTAGTTTTGTCCATTTTCTAATCGTTTGCAAAGCAGACCAATAGCTTTTTCCTTCTTCGGTATCAAATGGAATCCATGCATTTTGCTTCAAAGTATCTGGAGAAATATCTCTTCTAAACTTATTCGCAACGTGCATTCCTTTTTTATACAACCGAGCACCTACACCTCTAGATCCGTGATGTGTAATCATCATGGTATTGCCCGTTTTTGAAGAGGTACCAATAAATAAGAAATGATTTCCATCTCCTTGTGTTCCCAGATGTTCTCTTGCCATGCTGATGTCTTTATCTTCGTTTAGAAAGAAGTTGTTTTTAAACTCAGCTAATAGTTCATCTGTTAACTGGTATTGTTTTCCTCTCGGTCTTCCACCAGGTCCAAAATGTGTACTTGCATGCGCAGCATCTAATACTTTTTTAGGATCTGTTTTACCAAAATCTGTTAACATCACAGAACAACAAATATCAGCACTATGCATTCCTGGATGAATCGCATTTTTAGCAACCACAACACCACCAACAGGAATGGTTCCGCTAGGACCTGCAGGGCAAGCATCTGGCATCACCGCACCGTCTATAACCGTAGGTGTTTTCATTAATATTTTCATAGAATCTAACACAGCAGTAACATTGTCTTCTTCTTGTTCATTCTCTGCTTTGATATTGATGTTAAAATCCACTGGATCTATATGTAGTTCTTGTAATGGAGGTAGTTTGTATTGTTCTAAATAGGCAAACATCGCTTCATCTTCCAGCTGATTTGTATTGATATATTCGATGGCTTCTGGAAACCACTTTCCAGATCTAAAACCTAAATCGATTAATGTTTTTCCTGTAATGTTTACTTTATTTTTCATTTTTTTTCTAATTAATGAAGCAAAGATGAGATGGTATTGCGCAATAGTTTTGCGTATTAAAAATTAATTGTAAAATTTATCTCTCATATTCACTAATAATTCATTTACCTGAGTGAGATTTGGTTTTTCAGGCAAATTAGATTCATCATAAAATGCTTCTAACTCATCTTTAATTTCTGAAGCTTCTCTCACCAAGTCATCATATTCAAAATCTCCATTTTTGATTCGTAATAAATAATCACGATCTAATCTTTTAACATTGATCATACCTTCTTTTGCAATTTCTTCTGCCATATGAAGTAATCTAAAGGTATGCATCATGTTTTTGGTATCATAATTCTTTCCATGAGCAACGTTGTTTTTATATCTATCTTCATTACGTTTTTCTACCCAACTCCAATATTCCTTATACTTTTTACAGTAAGAAGAGTATCCATCTTTGTTAAAATATAACATTCCAATAGGTTGTACTTCTTTTGGCACAGAACTTAGGCATACGTCATTTGCATTTTCTCTGGCTATACCCTGATATCCCATATCTATTCCGTGAAACAAATTGTAACAATCCTTCATATGAGGGATTTTTACCAATGCGCAATTTGTATCGTTTAGCTTTTTCAACTCTAAAAAGTCTTTGATAAGAATAGATTGCTTTTCTGATCTTACATAACAAAAATCCAATACTGTTTTCCGTTCTTTCTCTACAGGATTGACAATTTTTTTATTTAATCCTCTGGCTTTTTTGATCTGTGTATAGGCATAGTTAGCAAAGGTGTCTTTACATAATTTGGATATGAAATACTCCATTTTGAGTTGGTCAAAAACAGGATGCTTTTGCAAAACACACTCAGAAGGAACATTCAATAGCTCCAAAATATTTGGATTGTTTTTAGATAATAACTCTATAAACTTTCTAAGTTCGTAATAAACAATATCATTTGTTTCATTACTGATTTGCCCAACATATTCTAAAGAGTAAAATTTCTCTTTAGGAAGAATGAAAACCCCTCTGATATCAGTATCGGATGTAGCGGTATCTAATCCATAAGCACGACTTCCACTAATACATTCGAATATAATGGCGTTTGATGTCTTTAGTTCTTCTACAGTTTTCATGTATTTATAATATTATTTTAAAGGTCAAACTAAACCTATCGAAGTATCATTGGACTTCGACAAGTTTAATCCAACCTCTTTATTGAATTAATTTGAAGTGATACTTTTAAATAAGAAAGCATCTATTCTTTCATGATCTGGTTTTCCCGAAGGCAAAGATTTTGCAAACCGATCATTTGTCTTTATCGTTTCGGAGATGAAAGCTATAACTTTTTCATTTCTGTGATGCATATAACTTTCATTTTCTTTGGCTTTGATGTCCAATAAGCCAAAGATTTCCTCAACTACATCCTCGGGAGCTAAAGATAACATTTCGCTAAAAACTACTGGTGGTATGGTCTTGTATTCTAAAATCCATTTACCAGCCATTGACGTTCGTAAAGCATAGAATAAATTCTTTAATTTAATAGTTTCTGTGGCCAGCTTTTCTTCATATTTTTTACTCATACTTAGGTAATGAAACATACTAGCGATAGGAGAGAAGCATTCTGATGCAATCTCTCTAAGTTCTGTAAGAAGTTCATTTTCTCCTATATAAATTATAGGTGAAAATAAATGTTCCGTTGCTGGTACATTGGATTTTTTTAGTAATTGTAAGCTTTTACGTAATTCCCAACCAACAGCATCAAAATCACCGTCCATGATGTCTATTGTATCTTTTTTCTCAGATACAGACAGATACCAATCCAATGGCTTTGTGTATAGGAAACGTACGTCATAATCACTATCTGGTGAAGCAAAACCCCAAGCTCTACTTCCAGATTCACAGGCAAACGGTATATGTACACCGCGCTCTTTTTCTATGTTTTCTAATCTTGTTTTCATCTTTATATGGTTTTTTGTCTCTCTTCCCAGATTCGAACTGGGACTTTCGCCTTGGCGAACAGATTGGCTCTAAATGCGCTTCCCTACTGATACCATTTCCAACGTAAAACTACTCAGTAAAATATGCTCTTTCTCGTTGATGCTTCAAAATAAAATGTAAACGTAGCTTTGGCTATGCTTGTATTTTCTTTTTTTGCCTAAACAAAAAATACCTATATTTTACTCTGAGCATTCTTACATCAGAACTGGTATTACATCCTGTGTATTTCGGTGCTTCTGCAAAACCTATTCATTAGCGGGCACGCCACTAACAACATCATCCAATCACTCCACGGTTACGTGAAAGGTCTTTTTCCGCAGCACTTCCTTTTATGCTAAAGAGAGTTTTGATTTGTAACAAGGCAAAGATGAAGTTGTATTACGCAGTGATTTTGCGCAATATAATTTTAATAGAAAAAAATCGGTTTTTTTTCAAAAAGAAGAGGGTCGTTAATTTTTAGAAGCTTGTCTTGTTATCCAGATGTTTTGCTTTGGACCAATGGTTGTATTGCGTTTAGCAACATCCTTAATTTCTTGATAACGTACCCAAAAAGTGAGTATCACTCCAATACCTATACAACCAATAGCTAGTAAAATAATGCGATAAGGATCACCTACCATCGATGGATTTAACATGATACTCATGATCATCACCGTTGATAATGGAAATGAAATCGCAAGAACGTTTATAGCGAATCCATTGTGAAATGTTTTTTTACTATCATCAAGTTCTTCTTTTTCCTTTTCGCTAATACTAGCAATATGTGCATAAGGCCAAAAACTACAAGCACTTAATGAAAATGATATCAACCATAAAATTTCCTCTCGTATAGTGATTCCCATTACACCAACGATTCCAGCAGAAATTAATAAAACGATCCCAGCGCGAAGTATCAAAATAGACACTATTTTGATGAATTGATCTTTACGAATTTTTACAGATAATCCTATGAAAATCATTACAAGCGGAGTCATTAACAGACTTAATTTCTGTAATACATCCTGAATCATACTAGGTAAATTCTGAAAAGAAAAACCAAATGATAACAATCCGATAGCCAATAAGATCAATACCGTTACGGGTTCAGATAGTAAAGTAGTAATCAGTGATTTTAGTTTTCCACTTTGTTTTTCACCAGTGTTACTTGATACTTTCATAAACCAATGTACAGCCACACAATATAGAATGATGAGTACAAATATTTTGTTACCTAGATCAGCCATAGCCGCTTTGGCGAGATACGTTGGTCCTAATATTTCGGCAATAAAAGGAAAACATGATAATCCTGGTGCCAAAGAAGGTAGTAGTAACCGTAACGTTCTATATTCTGAGGTATTTTTTTTGAAACCTACCATGGGTAATACAAAGGGAAAAATCCAGAATAAGAGACCATTTAAAAGTAAAGCTAGAAAAGGCAGTGTTAACAAACTTGGATCAACGTCTACTCCCATCAGCGCTATGAAAATAGTAGCAGGAAGCGCAAGGTTTAGAATTATTTTTTTTAATCCTTGCGTTTCTGCTTTGGATGTGAATTTGCGTTTTAACAAAAATCCAATTAGTATAAAAACCCCAAATACAATGGTTTTCTGAATGGTGGTTTCCATATGTTTAAGCTAAGATTTGGGAGATTGTTTTTGTAAAGATTTTCATTTCCTCCATGGTGCCGATACTTACTCTACACCAATTTTGATCCCAAAACCGAAAAGCCCTAGCAACTACTTTTTCGGCATATATTTTTTCTAAAAATTCATTTCCATCTAGTTCGATGGGGAACATTAAAAAGTTAGTTTGCGAAGGCATACATGTTATTCCCATATCTTTTAGAAAATTGGTGGTGTAGGTTCTTCCTTCTGCAATTTTTTGCTTACAAGAATCCAGAAATTCGGTATCATCCATACTTGCGCTTGCTGCAGCAATGGTGGGGCCGGTAATTCCCATTCCGCCTCTGGTAATTTTTTGAATTTTTTCTAATAATGGTTCAGAAGCCATCATATATCCAATTCGTAACCCTGCCATTCCATGAATTTTGGAAAAGGTTCTGGCAACCATCACATTTTTGCCTTCCGCTACTAGGGAAACCATACTGTTTTTATGGCCAGCATCACTAAGTTCTATATAGGCTTCATCTATAAACACTGGAACCTTTTCTGATACTCGAGCGCAGAAATCCTTTAGTTTTTTGGCATCGGTAATAGTAGCAGTAGGATTATTAGGATTAGTAATATAAACTAACTTGGTTTGTTCATCGATTGCTGCTTCCATTGCATCCAGATCATGCTGATAATCTTTAGTCAATTTAATAGACTTCCAGTTACCACCACATGCTTTTGCTACATGGACTAAAGACATATAGCTAGGATCTGCGCTTACCACATTTCCTCCTTTTTCTTGGAATAAAACCAATGCAGTTTTTTCTAATAGATCCGAAGAACCAGGCCCCATCATGATCTGACTAGGTTTTACCTGTTCTTTCGTGGCTATTTTTTCTATCAGCTGGTACAAAGCTTTCCAAGAATAGTGATTGCCATCAAAAACACGTTCTTGAAAAGCTTTTGCAGCTTTTTTTGAAGGCCCATAAGGGTTTTCATTCCAGATTAAGCGCGCTTTTACGGTACTTAAATCAGGGAGTTCTGGTGGCGTAAACTCATCAAACAACGAATTCTGATATAAAAACTTCTGATTATGCCTTTGAGCTTCGATAACCGTATTTGCCCAAATGTCTGAAGGAATAAGAGCTATAGATCCCAAAGTTAATACTCCTTTTTTTAACCATTCTCGTCTGTTGATGTGTGTGTTTGTCATCACGCCTTTTTTATAAAGTTTCGGATTTCAAATTACTAATATCTATGGATAAAACAGGTTTTAAACCATTAAAAATCAAGGTGTTGTTTTTAAGGTTTTATAAAAATTAACTTAAATTATGATTGAGAAATGAATGGGGAAATAGTGTGCAAAAAATTAACTGTAAAAATAGATTTACTTCAAAAAAAAGAAGCCTATTTTACAATATCATTAAATTTTCTAAAAATCTAAATGTTACTATTAACTCTATTGTCTTACATAGATTTTTAAGTCATCACTTTTTCTCATGGCATAAGAGAGTGATTTGTTGCTAAAAGAACTTTCAGGTTTATAATTAGACAAGGAAAGAACATTTGGTAATTTCATATCCCAAGATCCAGATTTTTTAGCATCACCAGGAACAATCATTACTACATGGCCATAGGTTTCTGCAGTATCAATGATTAAAGACAAACCTCCTCTATTGGTATGTGCCAATGCTTGATCGATGCTTTCTTGGTTTATAGATCCAAGTTGTAACCACTTTTTGGAATCTTCTACAATAGGTCGGATACTATCGTATATGACATACCCAAGTTTTGGATCACTAAATTCGGTGAGATCAAAAGCTTTGGTAATAGTTTTGGTAATACTATTTCTACAATCATTTCTTTCGGTAGCAGTTTTTTTACAGGTAATGAAGTTTTCTACTTCTTTAGCAAAATCTATACTGGATAATTCAGCAGTAGTAGAAGAGGTATTACTATTTGTAGTTGTTTTCTCATTCGTAGTTTCGGATGTTTTCTCATCAGAATATTCTTTCTTTCCTTCATTCTTACAAGATAGTATACAGATGGTAATTACGATAAGGGCTAAAGCTTTTTTCATGTTGATTAGGTTGATGTTGTCTAGATAAATTAGGTGATAAATTTAAATAAAATATACCGCGTTTTGACGAGTAAAACCAGTGCTTTAAAGATAAATGTGATTTTTTTTACTTTTTTTTTAGGGTTTTTGTCAATAAGCCTGTTTATGTAAATAAATGCTATAAAAAGATAATACCTCAATTCATAATCGACCAGTCAGTCGTCAGTGGATGTTTTTTTAATCGAGAAAACCAGGTTCAAACCTGGTTTTCTTTTTTATTTAATAATAGTACAGAATGGCTACAAGTGTATAATCAATTAGTATCGATGGGATTCGAACCCATATGAACCTATCCAAAAAGCGAAGTATGATTACAAAACGGCACATTCTGCTATGCTGCTATAAAAAAGAGGTAACTAGCTGAAAAGTGAAAATTGTTCAAACTATCGGTGCGAAGTAACACTTTTCTACGACACTCTTTGTTTTTTGATTTTTATTTTAAAAAAAACAAGGCAAAAAACGACAAAAGACAAATACGTGCTCTACCAATTGAGCTACTCTCCCAATTAAATATCTCTCGATAATCGAGATTGAATTCTTCTAGGTTTACCTAAAAGTTTATTTGTGGAAGAGACGGGACTCGAACCCGCAACACCGGCATTAAAAGTGCGAAGTAACTTTTGTCTACGGCACTTGTTTTATTTTTATTATTTAAAAAAAGAGGTAATGATCAAAAAACGACTATAACGGCGTCCTACTATTAGACGACCTCTTGCGAGGGTAGGAGTTGCACCTACATTACCGGAACCAGAATCGAAGTAACGTTTTTCTACGACACTCTTTATAGTAATATGGTATTCTCTTTTTGATAAAGGTAAAAAGCGATTAGTGAATCTTGCTCACCAAATTTGAGCGTAATTCCCCCATGATATTTGTTGTGTTTATGGTTTTTTGTGGAGGAATTCGGAATCGAACCTACGAAGTAACACTAGTCTACGACACTTTATGTTCTAGAGAATATATTTTAAAAAGTAAGGTAAAAAGCAAAAAGTCTGTTATGTATTGTGCTCTAACCTCTCTGAGCTACCTGCCTAAGCAGAATGGGACTCGAACCCATGACCCCAATAGTTCGACAACGAAGTAAAACTTTTCTACGACACTTACTATATGTATTCTTTATTGAAGTAAGGTAAAAAACAATAAGAGACTGTTGCGCGCTCTATCCAACTGAGCTATTCATCAGAGATGAAGTGGGACTCGAACCCACGACCACGGCGTTATGAATGCGAAGTAACTCTTATTTACGACACTTACTTTTAATATTTTTATGTAAAACAAGGCAAAAAGCAAAAAGAGAGATGCTCTTAGAAGAGCGTCGTTCTTATCCGCCATAGGCGGACAGTGAACCGGTGATTCGAAATCTCAGAGAGATGTGCGCATATATGCATTTCACCCTGCTAGTTTTTAACCCAGCTTCGCTCACACAATCGCTTGTGATACGCTACCTTAGGACCGTTATAGTTACGAAGTAACTCTTTTTTACGGCACTTGTTTTTTCAATATTTTCTGTGTTTTCAATGAACTTGTTTAAGAAGCTCACACCATTCATAGATGTGAGCTTACTACTGTTATAAGGATTGCTCCTTGATATATTGGATTACTGAGTTTCCATTTTCTAAAGCGTCTAGCACTTCAAAAACTTTATCACTCCAACCGCCGATTAGGTATACATCATTTTGTTCTACTTGTAATGGAACACTATTGTATCCCATTAAATCGAAGATGTATAGTTTAGCATTTGGAGCTAACTTTTTGTATGCTTTCCACTCAGTTTCAATATGCTTATCCGAATTGTAATGACCGCTATTCCATAGTTGACAATCGGTAAAGATCATCACCTTATCTACTTTGGTTTTGTTGTTATTCAGACTTTGAATCACTTTGTAACCGTTTGTAGAATATCCAACTTCACCTTCAATTCTTTTTAGTTTCATCACATTGGATAATACATTACCTTTTGGTAATACATATTGTTTCCATCGATCTCCGAAAAGACCCGTGATCACATTTTTGCATTTGTTTTGAAACAACATACCTAGTACTAATCCTATATCGTAAGCTTGTATCTTAGTCTTTCTAGAAATAGGTTGCATCATTGATCCAGATACATCACATGCTACTATCACTTTTGTGTCTAGTTCAAATCCTTTCATATTGATCACACTAATTTGGATTGCTTTTTCTAAAGCATCTAAAATGTATGAAGTGTAAGAGGATTTTACCGCACTTAATTCCTGGTATGCAGCCATAAATCTAAATGGTAATTGCTTTGATCGTTTTACATTACTTTCATTCGTAAGTGTAGTAACGATTTTGGCAATATGTGTATGACTTACTTCTGCTTCTAGGATGTTTCTTAGATTACGCATTAGCGCCATGTATCCAAGTTTGTTGCTATCGATAAGCTCTTCCCACTTTGCAGTAAAGGCGTTTTGCTTTTCGATATCGTTGGCAAACTTTTGCTGACCTAAAGTTGATAACTCAACCTCCCAAGTATAAGGAACTTCTAAACTATCATTGATCACCTTATCAAAGATGGATTGTTGTACATTATCTTTTGGTTTTGGGTGTGTTAAGAAGATAGCATCTTTAAAAGTAACCTCAGTTTTTCTATTATATTTCGCAAATTGGTATGCATCAAACTTATTTAAAGCCATTACAATACCTTTTTGAATTTGCTTAGAAAGCTTGTTCAACTTTTTAGTTCCAGTTCTCTGATTAGCAAATTGGTAGTATGCTAAAAGCTCGGTAATTTCATCTGCTCTTTGGATCACACCATTTACGGTTTTGCTAACCAAATTATCACCACTATGAACCTTAGATAATTCTACTGCCAATACGATAGGAATGGATCTTAGATACATTTTTTGTCTTGCATACACAGCTAGCTGTGCTACAAAGTAAGGATCGTTTTTTTGAACCAGTTTGATAATTCTTTCTAATCGATCATTGGTAGCTTCGTAATTGGTTTTTTCCAAAGTGGAATTAACAACAGCCGTGTACAATTCCATTTCAGGAGATAATCTAAATGCCTTTGCACCTTGATAATTTCTTACCTCATTTTTTGATTTTGTAAATACATTAAATTTCATACGTTTAAATTTTAATAATTGTTTAATAAATAGTTAATTATAAAATTGAGAACGTATGTTACCACTTCGTTCTCTCATTAAGAATTTTAAAAATTTCCTTTGTGAAATAATTTTTAAATTTCTTAATGCTCGTTTCATCTTATTCGTATTTTGTTGTTAATTACAATGCAAATGTTTTAAGTAACTACGCATTCTTTTTGCGTAGTGAAATAATAATTTGATTTTTTTGTTTTTTTATTGAAAAAAATACGTGTTAAGAGTTGGTTTTGAGTTCTTTTCGGCGAATTATCTATTAGATTGATTATACTATCAAAACTACAAGTAGTCTTTCCACCATATTAACCTTCTTTATACTAACTGCAAAAGCCAGATCACTCGTAGTAATCTGGCTCTGGTATTATAGTTATTTGTAATTGTTTGTCTTGGTAAAAAATAAAATTTACGCAGGAACTCTCAATTCCTGGAACATTGGGTCTTGTTCGATTCTCATTAAAAGTTCCTTTTTAGCATCGAACTTCTTTTTTCTGGTGTATCCTGGAGTATATCCTGTGATCTTTGAGATTTCGTTTACTGATTTTCCTTCAAAATAAAGGAGCATTAAACTTCTGTTACTAGTACTTAGTTTTTGGAAATGTTTTCGGTATAAATGCTCACGTTCATCATTTTCTATGGAACTTGTAATGGCATCTATTGTTTCTTTTTTTGTATCGATCATCGTTTCGTCGAAAACGATTTGATGTTTTTTGCGTAAACGGGTTCTCCAGGTGTTTTTGCAGATTCCGTAGAAATAGGTAGTTAAAGGAACACGGATTTCAAAAGTTCCAGATTTAATTTTTTGGTAGAGTACAACCAGCGCATCTTGAAAAATATCTTCAACATCTTGCATTGTACCGCTATGTCTAAGAATGTATCCTTGGATATAGCTAATATTATCTCTGTAAAAAATAGTTAGTATTTCTTGATCCCCATTCAAAATACCATTAATAACTGCTTGATCCGTATTCCTTTTTCCCATTACCTTTTTTGTTTAACTGCTACGTTTTTTGATGTGTATACTGATTAAGTATGTATTTCCTTTTTTGACGATACAAACATAAATCTACTCTAGCTGAAGTCCTTACGGATTTCCGTAATCGAAGGAATTTTTTTGTTAAAAGTTCTGTTTTGAAGTTTAAGCGTGCATAAAATCAGGATAATGGAAATGAATGATAGGAATATTTTGTTTATTTCGATTTGATATAATTTCTTTTCTTTTTTTCATTGCCAACACTTCGACAACATTTTGATAACACTTCGACAACACTTCGACAAGCTCAGTGTGACTTCAAATTTCACAACAATTTTTCGATAGGCCTTTTACAGTCTATGAGTTATATTTTATATCAGTACTTGAATTGATGATATATTACTTAAAACCTATTCTCGATACACTTCTCCTAAAATCGAAGCACTCGAATTGACGGTTTTATATAGTTGATCGTCACATCGAGTGTTTTTGTGTAGCGGTAGCGGAACTAAAAATGTACTTCGACAAGCTCCTTTAGATTTGTTTTTTAGATATTTATGAAAGAGAAAGGAAACAAAAGTAACCTATGACAAGGCTCTAAGTTT
>NZ_CANLMM010000016.1:0-23655 GCF_947492115.1 uncultured Aquimarina sp. | reverse complement strand
GCCTAACTGAGATTCGTATTTTGGCGAAAATGTTTTTTCATTTTCCAAAATGGTAATCGATAAGAAGGAGTACAAACCAGCTGTAGAGGCCTAACTGAGATTCGTATTTTGGCGAAAATGGTTTTCATTTTCCAAAATGGTAATCGATAAGAAGGAGTACAAACCAGCTGTAGAGGCCTAACTGAGATTTGTATTTTGGCGAAAATGGTTTTCATTTTCCAAAATAGTAATCGATAAGGAGATAATTATTAATTATTCTTTAAAGACTTTATAAAATCCACAACGATTGATTAATGAATCAATATCGTTTGTGGATTTTTCTATTTTTTATGCGTAAAAATGTGATTTTGATGATAAAGTAGATGTAATTTTATGAAAATGTTAAAATTTTATCAACACGAAAACGTTTGAGTGATTATTCAAACGTTTTCGTTCATTGTAAAAACCCTACATTGTGAGCTAGTTAACACAAAAAACACTAATAATTATGAAAACTTTTAAGCTCGTTTATTTTCTACTAGCGATCACATTTCTTTTAGCTTCTTGTGGTAAAGATGAGATTTTAGACAATGTAGAACCCGAATCAGAAAAACCTGAAGAATTAGTTTCTACCAGAGCAGGCCTTAAAACTATTGGTTCTGGAGTAATGATGCAAGCATTTTACTGGGATGTTCCTGCGGGGGGTACTTGGTGGAATGTAGTAAAAGGAAAAGTTAGTTCCTGGAGTGATGCTGGTATAGATGCAATTTGGTTGCCACCAGTAAGCAAAGCTCAAAACGGTCCTTTTTCTATGGGGTATGATCCTTTTGATTATTATGACTTTGGAGAATATAACCAAATGGGAAGCACAGAAACTAGATTTGGTTCCAGATCCGAACTAGAGTCTCTCATATCTAGAGCACATAATAATGGGGTAAATGTAATTGCTGATATTGTAATTAACCATAATAGTGGAGGTGATTTAGAATCGAATGAATTTGCAGGGAAAGATACATATACCTTGTTTAATCCCATGTCTAATAAATTCAATAGAACAAAGTATGACTTTCATCCAAATGAGGCATATAATTCGGATAGTGGAATTTTCGGAGGTTTTCCTGATTTAAGTCATAATAAATCGTATGTACAAGATTGGTTGTGGAAAAGAAATAATTCTGTAGCAAAGTATTATAAGAATACGATGGGGTTTGATGGTTATAGATTTGATTATGTGAAAGGTTTTGCTCCTTGGGTTGCTAAAGAGTTTCGTAGATCTACAGGTGTGTTTGGGGTTGGAGAATACTGGGATGGAAATGTAAATACCTTAAAATGGTGGACAGATCAAGCACAAATGTCAGCTTTTGACTTTGGTTGTTACTATAAAATGAGAGATGCTTTTATGGGTAATAACCTAAATGCACTTAGTGGTGATATGCTATGGAAAAGAAATGCTAGTAGAGCGGTTACCTTTGTGGCAAATCATGATACGGACGAAATTATTAATAATAAATTATTGGCATATGCTTATATCTTAACACATGAAGGATATCCAGCAATATTTTATAGAGATTATGAAGATTGGTTAAGTAAGAGTAAGATGAACAATCTTATTTGGATTCATAATAACCTTGCCGGAGGAAGTACTACTAATTTATGGACAGATAATGATGAGTACATCGCAAGAAGAAATGGAGGTTATGGTAAAAATGGTCTGGTTGTTTATATAAACAATTCTAATTCCTGGAAAGAAAGATGGATTCAAACAAATTGGTCGAGTAGAAGGATAAAGGACTATACAGGTAATTCTAACTGGGAACCAGTAACACAGGGTGGAAGATGGGTAAAAATACAAGCCCCACCAAAAGGATATACAGTGTGGTCTTTAAAATAAAAAAGGGACATAATTACGCGACTAATTAAAATTATTAAAAAAAGCTTTGTAGATAATACTATTGTAGTATCTTTGCAGCCTAATTTTTAAAGAAAGGAGGTGCACTATGTTAATTATACCAGTTAAAGACGGAGAGAATATAGATAGAGCGTTGAAGCGTTTTAAGCGTAAATTCGACAGAACAGGAACAATGCGTCAGCTTAGAAAGCGTCAGGCATTTACAAAACCTTCTGTGGAGCGCAGAGCTCAGATCCAAAAAGCGCAATATATTCAGCACTTAAGAGATCAAGAGGAAATTTAATTAAAATGTAAAGCGTTGTATTTATTGGCTTTTTAGGAATAAAGAGTCAAACTTCGTTTTTTACTATATAAATTTAGACCATTGGGAAATAAAAGTTTTATACTTTTGTTTTTCAATGGTTTTTTTATGTTGATTGAAAAGTTTGTTGATTATCTGCTTTTAGAAAAAAAATACTCCAAGCATACTGTTATAGCTTACCATAAAGATTTAGTGTCTTTCTCAGAGTTTTATTTACAAGAATTTGGAGATCAAGATATATCAAAGTCCAATTATTCTCAGATTCGTTCATGGATTGTTAGCTTGGTTGATCATCAGGTCTCCAATAGAACTATTAATAGAAAGGTTTCTTCTTTAAAAGCTTATTATAGATTTTTGTTGAAATTGGGGGAGATAGAAAAGAATCCTCTGGCGAAGCATCAGGCTCTGAAAGTTTCTAAAAAAATACAGATTCCTTTTTCTGATAAAGAGGTGGATGTAGTCTTAAGTGAATTAGAAGGGAATGATGATTTTATAAGTGTTAGGGATCGGTTAATTGTGGAGCTTTTTTATGGTACTGGGATTCGTAGGATTGAGTTGGTAGATCTTAAAGTGGGAGATGTAGATTTTATGTCGAAGCAAATAAAAGTGGTAGGTAAAAGAAATAAAGAAAGGTATATACCTCTCATTCCCTCGATTCTTCATACGGCAGATAAGTATTTATTGTTAAGAGAAGAAGTGCTTTCTGATCCTGAAGATAAAGCTTTGTTAATTACTCAAAAAGGAGTTAAAATATACGAAACACTTGTTTATCGAATCATAAATAGTTATTTTAGTAAGGTATCTTCGAAGATAAAAAGGAGTCCGCATATACTTAGACATTCATTTGCGACACATCTCCTAGGCGAAGGTGCAGATTTAAATGCTGTAAAAGAATTACTTGGTCATTCTAGCTTGGCAGCTACTCAGGTATATACAAATCAGAGTATAGCGCAGCTTGCAAAAATACACAAGAACTCTCATCCTAGGAATAAAAAGTAAAGTGAAGATATCTAGCTTCCTTCTTTTAGGCTTTTAATATTTTGTTCAACCAATTAAAATAATACCTATGAAAGTAAACTTGCAGTCCGTAAATTTTAATGTAGATCAGAAATTGGTAAATTTTACTCAAGCGAAATTAGATAAGTTGGAAAATCATTTTAGCCGTATAATTTATGCAGATGTTTTTTTGAAAGTTATGAATACAAGCGGAAAAGAAAATAAGATTACTGAAATTTTATTGAGTGTTCCGGGAGACGAGTTTATTATTAAAAAAATAAATAAAACCTTCGAAGAAGGTGTGGATGAGTGTGTTAGTTCTTTGGAAAGACAACTTCGAAAACGTAAAGAAAAATTAAATGCACATGTTTGATGATTTTTTTTAAAAAAATGTTTTGTGTAATAAATAAATTCTATACATTTGCAGTCCGTTAGAAATAGCGGACTTTTTTATGTTCAAAAACATAGTGAAAAGCCGATATAGCTCAGCTGGCTAGAGCAGCTGATTTGTAATCAGCAGGTCGTGGGTTCGAGTCCCTCTATCGGCTCTTTTAGAGTGGTAATTTTGAAAGAAATTAACACTTTTAAAATTTAATTTTGAATTGTAAAATATTTGTTTACTTTTGCGCATTCAAAATTGAAAAGTTCAGTATTAAATTAGTGAATTATTGGGGAGATACTCAAGCGGCCAACGAGGACAGACTGTAAATCTGTTGGTTTTTACCTTCGCAGGTTCGAATCCTGCTCTCCCCACACCTTCAATCTTAAATTATTAAGGTTGTAAAAGCGGGAGTAGCTCAGTTGGTAGAGCGTCAGCCTTCCAAGCTGAATGTCGCCGGTTCGAACCCGGTCTCCCGCTCAAAAGCATAGAGCTAATCTTGATGCATTTTTAGCATTGGATTTTTAATATAGAAATAATGATGAATCGGTTTTCTTTCGACATTAAATAAAGAAGTCTGGTTTATCATTCTGTACTTTAAAAAGCCGGTGTAGCTCAGGGGTAGAGCGTTTCCTTGGTAAGGAAGAGGTCACGAGTTCAAATCTCGTCATTGGCTCTTAGTTCAGAAGCATTAATTGAACACTAATATATAACTAAGATTAAATAAATTAATTATGGCAAAGGAAACTTTTGATCGTTCCAAACCGCACTTAAATATTGGTACTATTGGACACGTTGATCACGGTAAAACAACTTTAACTGCTGCGATTACTAAAGTATTAGCAGATGCTGGTCTTTCTGAGGCTAGAGATTTTGATACTATCGATAACGCTCCAGAAGAAAAAGAAAGAGGTATTACTATTAATACATCTCACGTAGAATACCAAACAGCTAATCGTCACTACGCACACGTTGACTGTCCAGGTCACGCCGATTACGTAAAGAACATGGTAACTGGTGCTGCTCAGATGGATGGTGCGATCTTAGTGGTTGCTGCTACTGATGGACCAATGCCACAAACTCGTGAGCATATCCTATTAGGACGTCAGGTAGGTATTCCAAGAATCGTTGTATTCCTTAACAAAGTGGATATGGTAGACGATGAGGAATTATTAGAATTAGTAGAAATGGAAGTAAGAGATCTTCTTTCGTTCTATGAGTATGATGGAGATAATGGACCTGTAGTTGCTGGTTCTGCTCTTGGTGCTCTTAACGGTGAGCAAAAGTGGGTTGACACTGTGCTTGAGTTAATGAAAGAAGTAGATGCTTGGATCGAGGAGCCATTACGTGAGATCGACAAAGATTTCTTAATGCCAATCGAAGATGTATTTTCTATTACTGGTCGTGGTACTGTAGCAACAGGACGTATCGAAACTGGTATCGCTAACACTGGGGATCCTGTAGAGATCATCGGTATGGGAGCTGAGAAGTTAACTTCTACTATTACAGGTATCGAGATGTTCCGTCAGATATTAGATAGAGGAGAAGCTGGTGATAACGCAGGTATCTTATTAAGAGGTATTGAAAAGACTCAGATCTCTCGTGGTATGGTAATTACTAAGCCAGGATCTGTAACTCCACATAAAAATTTCAAAGCTGAGGTGTATATCCTTAAGAAAGAAGAAGGTGGACGTCACACTCCATTCCATAATAACTACCGTCCTCAGTTCTACGTACGTACAACTGACGTAACTGGAAACATTGCGCTTCCTGATGGAGTTGAGATGGTAATGCCTGGAGATAACTTAACAATTACTGTTGAGCTTATTCAGCCAATTGCAATGAATGTAGGTCTTCGTTTTGCTATCCGTGAAGGGGGTAGAACAGTAGGTGCTGGTCAGGTAACCGAAATTTTAGACTAAATAATATATAGATATAAGGAAAGGTATTCGTTACGACGAATACCTTGACTTATGTATACGGGTTTAGCTCAGTTGGTAGAGCACTGGTCTCCAAAACCAGGTGTCGGGAGTTCGAGCCTCTCAACCCGTGCAATAACAATATTAAGATCTTGTGTTTTTAGCATAAGGTTTCTATAATGAATTTAATAATGACAATTTTGTTGTCATTTTAAAGAACAATAAGATGGCTGGATTAATAAATTACATAACGGAATCGTATAATGAGTTGAAAAACCATGTAACATGGACACCATGGGCTGAGGCACAGAGGTTAACTTTAGTTACTATAGTTTTTTCAGTTATTTTTTCTTTAGCTATCTGGGGAGTAGATACATTGTTTGGCAATCTTATAGAGTATTATTTTACGTTAGTTAAATCTTAATAACAATGGCTGAGGTAAGTAATACAAAAAAGTGGTACGTTGTTCGTGCTGTAAGTGGTCAGGAAAATAAGGTAAAAGACTATATAGAAAGAGAGATTGCTCATTTAGGTATGGAGGATTATGTTTCTCAGATTTTGGTACCTACTGAAAAAGTTGTTCAGATTCGTAATGGAAAGAAAATAAACAAGGAAAGGGTTTACTTTCCGGGTTATGTAATGATAGAAGCTAATTTATCGGGAGAGATTCCGCATATTATTAAGTCTATAAATGGTGTTATTGGTTTTCTTGGTGAAGTTAAGGGAGGTGATCCTGTTCCTTTAAGAAAGGCAGAGATTAACAGAATGTTAGGTAAGGTTGATGAGCTCGCTGTTAAAACTGATAATGTTGCTATTCCTTATACGGTTGGAGAAACTGTAAAGGTAATAGATGGTCCTTTTAACGGGTTCAACGGATCTGTGGAAAAGGTGAATGAAGAGAAGCGTAAGCTTGAGGTAATGGTGAAGATTTTCGGTAGAAAGACACCATTAGAGTTAAGTTATATGCAAGTAGAAAAAGTATAGTAATTGTTACATTATATATCTGAATTGTTCTTATTGCTTCCACTTTATAGAACGATTCTAATTTAAAATTAGAAAAATGGCTAAAGAGATAAGTAAGGTTGTAAAACTTCAGGTACGTGGAGGAGCGGCTAACCCATCCCCACCAGTTGGACCTGCTTTAGGTGCTGCCGGAGTTAATATCATGGAATTCTGTAAGCAATTCAATGGTAGGACACAAGATAAAGCTGGTAAAGTATTACCAGTAGTTATAAGTGTTTACAAAGACAAATCTTTTGACTTTGTAATTAAAACTCCTCCAGCAGCAGTTCAAATACTGGAAGCAGCAAAAACAAAGAAAGGTTCAGGAGAGCCAAACCGTAAAAAAGTAGCTAGTGTTACTTGGGATCAAGTTCGTACGATCGCAGAAGATAAAATGCAAGATTTAAATGCATTTACTGTTGAGTCAGCTATGAAAATGATTGCTGGTACCGCTCGTTCAATGGGTGTTAACGTAAAAGGAGATGCTCCTTTTTAATCCAAAACGTGTAGAAAATGGCAAAAGTAACTAAAAAGCAAAAAGAAGTTAGAGCTAAAGTAGATAAGAATAAAGCTTATTCATTAGATGAGGCTTCTGCTTTGGTAAAAGAAATAACAAACGTAAATTTTGATGCTTCTGTAGATTTAGCAGTACGATTGAACGTAGATCCGCGTAAAGCAAATCAAATGGTGCGTGGTGTGGTAACTTTACCTCACGGAACAGGAAAAGATGTTAAAGTTCTTGCGTTAGTAACTCCAGATAAGGAAGCTGAAGCGAAAGAAGCTGGAGCAGATTTTGTTGGTTTAGACGAATACCTTGATAAAATCAAAGGGGGATGGACTGATGTAGATGTTATCATCACAATGCCTAGCGTAATGGGTAAGTTAGGTCCATTAGGTAGAGTTTTAGGGCCTCGTGGTTTAATGCCTAATCCAAAGACCGGAACTGTAACTATGGATATTGCTAAAGCTGTATCTGATGTAAAAGCTGGTAAGATTGATTTTAAAGTAGATAAGACAGGAATTGTACATGCTGCAATAGGAAAGTCTTCTTTCTCTGCTGATAAGATCGCTGGAAACGCAAAAGAGTTATTGACAACATTAGTAAAGTTAAAGCCTGTAGCTGCTAAGGGGACATATATAAAGTCAATTTATATATCATCTACTATGAGCCCTGGTGTAGAGATTGATTCTAAAAACTTTGCTGGGTAATTAAGAAACACGATTATGACAAGAGAAGAAAAATCACAAGTAATTGAAGACTTAACTGCTCAGTTAGCTGAAAATTCTAATATTTATTTAGCAGATATTTCAGGATTAGATGCAGGTACAACGTCGAACTTACGTAGAGCTTGTTTTAAAGCGAACGTATCATTAAAAGTAATTAAAAACACACTCCTTGCAAAAGCAATGGAGAATTCAGATAAGGATTTTGGAGAGTTACCAAATGTATTAAAAGGTAACACCTCTATAATGTTCTCTGAAACTGGTAACGCACCGGCAAAGGTAATTAAAGAGTTTCGTAAGAAATCAGAAAAGCCTTTATTAAAAGGAGCTTTTGTAGAAGAAGCAATTTTTGTAGGTGATGAAAATCTTGAAGCGCTTGTTAATATCAAGTCTAAAGAGGAAGTTATCGGAGATATTATTGGCTTGCTACAGTCTCCAGCTAAGAATGTTATTTCGGCATTAAAGTCTGGTGGAGGTACGATAGCAGGTATCCTTAAAACATTATCCGAAAAAGAAGGATAATCTAAGCGTGTACGCACTTTTTAACAAATTATATTTCAATTAAAAAAAATTATTTAAAACGATAGAAAATGGCAGATTTAAAAGAATTCGCAGAACAACTAGTTAATTTAACAGTAAAAGAAGTTAATGAATTAGCTGATATATTAAAAGAGGAGTATGGTATCGAGCCTGCTGCTGCTGCTGTAGCTGTTGCTGGTGGTGGTGCTGCTGGTGGTGGTGATGCTGCAGAGGAGAAGTCAGAGTTTGACGTAATCCTTAAAGCTCCAGGAGGTGCTAAGTTAGCTGTTGTTAAGTTAGTAAAAGAATTAACTGGTCTTGGTCTTAAAGACGCTAAAGGATTAGTTGATGGTGCTCCAAGTGCAATTAAAGAAGGAGTAGCAAAAGACGAAGCAGAAGCTCTTAAAGCTCAATTAGAAGAGGCTGGAGCTGAGGTTGAGCTTAAGTAAGCTTACCAAATATTGACATAGAGGTTTAGACCTGGAGAATTTTCTCTAAGGTCTAAACCATTTTGCGTATATAACTATTAGGTTACTTACGCCATTTTTTAAATTTTAATTTAATTCCGTCCATTGATGTTAGCAACGCAAACTGAAAGATTGAATTTTTCTTCCGTAAAGAATAGACCAGAATATCCGGATTTTCTTGATATTCAGATCAAATCTTTTCAAGACTTTTTTCAATTAGAAACAAAGTCCGAAGAAAGAGGAAATGAAGGTCTTTATAATACCTTCATGGAAAACTTCCCGATTACGGATACACGTAATCAATTTGTACTAGAATTTTTAGACTACTTTGTAGATCCACCAAGATATGATTTACAAGAATGTATTGAAAGAGGACTTACGTATAGTGTTCCTTTAAAAGCACGTTTAAAACTTTTCTGTACGGATCCTGAACATGAGGATTTTGAAACTATAGTTCAGGATGTTTATTTAGGTACTATTCCTTATATGACACCTAGTGGTACATTTTGTATCAATGGTGCAGAACGTGTTGTTGTATCGCAATTACACCGATCTCCTGGTGTGTTCTTTGGACAATCATTCCATGCAAATGGAACTAAGTTATATTCTGCAAGAGTAATTCCTTTTAAAGGTTCTTGGATAGAATTTGCTACAGATATCAATAGCGTGATGTACGCATATATTGATAGAAAGAAAAAATTACCAGTTACGACGCTTTTCCGTGCGATAGGTTTTGAAAGAGATAAAGATATTTTAGAAATTTTTGACCTTGCTGAAGAAGTTAAAGTATCCAAATCTGGATTGAAAAAAGTATTAGGTCGTAAATTAGCTGCACGTGTTTTAAATACTTGGCATGAAGATTTCGTAGATGAAGATACTGGAGAAGTTGTTTCTATAGAAAGAAACGAGATCGTTTTAGATCGTGATACTATTTTAGATAAAGATCACCTAGATGAGATTGTAGATTCTGGAGCTAAAACTATTTTACTTCATAAAGAAGACAATCAAAAAGGTGATTATGCTATTATTCATAATACACTACAAAAAGATCCTACTAACTCTGAAAAAGAAGCAGTAGAACACATATATCGTCAATTACGTAATGCAGAACCGCCTGATGAGGAGACTGCAAGAGGTATAATTGACAAATTATTCTTTTCTGATCAACGATATAACCTTGGTGAGGTTGGACGTTATAGAATGAATAAAAAGTTAGGTCTTAATATCGAAATGGATAAGCAAGTACTTACCAAAGAGGATATTATTACTATTATCAAATACTTAATCGAGTTAATTAATTCTAAAGCTGAGATAGATGATATCGATCACCTTTCTAATCGTCGTGTTAGAACAGTAGGAGAACAATTATCACAGCAATTTGGTGTTGGTTTAGCGCGTATGGCTCGTACGATCCGTGAGCGTATGAATGTTAGAGATAATGAAGTTTTTACACCAATTGACTTAATTAATGCAAAGACATTATCTTCTGTAATTAATTCATTCTTCGGAACGAATCAGTTGTCTCAGTTTATGGATCAAACAAATCCATTAGCAGAGATTACTCATAAGCGTAGACTTTCTGCTCTTGGACCTGGAGGTCTGTCTAGAGAGAGAGCTGGTTTCGAGGTTCGAGATGTTCATTATACGCATTATGGTCGTTTATGTCCTATCGAAACTCCAGAAGGACCAAATATTGGATTAATTTCTTCACTTGCGGTATTTGCAAAAGTAAATTCTATGGGATTCCTAGAGACTCCATATAGAAAAGTAGAAGATGGAAAAGTTGATTTAAGTGAATTTAAATACTTAAGTGCCGAAGAAGAAGAAGAAAAATTAATCATGCAAGCCAATCTTCCATTAAAAGAAGACGGTACTATAGAAAGTGATAAGGTGATTGCTCGTATGGAAGGTGACTTCCCTGTTATCGAGCCAGGTAACGTAAATTATGCCGATGTTGCACCTAATCAGATTGCTTCTATTTCTGCTTCGTTGATTCCTTTCTTAGAACATGATGATGCAAACCGTGCTTTGATGGGATCAAACATGATGCGTCAAGCAGTTCCATTATTAAGAGTTGACGCGCCAATTGTAGGTACTGGATTAGAAAGACAAGTTGCTTCCGATTCGAGAGTATTAATTAATGCAGAAGGAGAAGGAGTTGTAGAGTATGTGGATGCACAAAAAATTATCATTAAGTACGACCGTACGGAGGAAGAGAGAATGGTAAGTTTTGATAGTGATTCTAAAACATATAACTTAATTAAATTCCGTAAAACTAACCAAGGGACTTCTATCAATCTAAAGCCAATTGTTAGAGCTGGAGATAGAGTTACTAAAGGTCAGGTTTTATGTCAAGGTTACGCTACAGAAAATGGAGAGCTTGCATTAGGAAGAAATATGAAAGTAGCCTTCATGCCTTGGAAAGGATATAACTTTGAGGATGCGATTGTAATTTCTGAAAAGGTAGTTAGAGATGATATCTTTACTTCTATCCATATAGATGAGTACTCATTAGAAGTTCGAGATACCAAATTAGGTAATGAGGAGTTGACTAATGATATTCCAAATGTTTCTGAAGAAGCGACTAAAGATCTTGATGAAAATGGAATGATCCGAGTTGGTGCAGAAATCAAGCCAGGAGATATTCTTATAGGTAAGATTACACCAAAAGGAGAAAGTGATCCAACACCTGAAGAGAAACTTCTTAGAGCTATTTTTGGAGATAAAGCAGGAGATGTAAAAGATGCCTCATTAAAAGCTTCACCATCATTACATGGAGTTGTAATAGATAAAAAGTTATTCGCTAGAGCTATAAAAGATAAGCGTAAGCGTTCACAGGATAAAGAAGATATTTCAATATTAGAAAGATCTTATGATGCTAAGTTTGCTCTTCTTAAATCTGAGTTAGTTGATAAACTATTTGTAATTGTTGGAGGTAAAACTTCACAAGGAGTTATCAATGATTTAGGAGAAGAAGTACTTCCTAAGGGTAAGAAGTTTACTCAGAAAATGCTTAACAGTGTTGATGATTATGCACATCTTACTAAAGGAACATGGACAACTGATGACCATCTAAATAAAATGGTTGCAGATTTGATCCATAATTTTAAGATCAAAGAAAATGATTTACAAGGTAACCTACGTAGAGAGAAGTTTACGATCTCTGTTGGGGATGAATTACCTTCTGGAATTATAAAACTAGCTAAAGTTTATATCGCTAAAAAACGTAAGCTTAAGGTAGGAGATAAGATGGCAGGTCGTCACGGTAACAAAGGTATCGTAGCAAGAATCGTAAGAGAAGAAGATATGCCATTCTTAGAAGATGGAACACCTGTAGATATCGTATTAAATCCACTAGGGGTACCTTCTCGTATGAATATTGGTCAGATCTACGAAACCGTATTAGGTTGGGCTGGTCAAAAATTAGGTAGAAAGTATGCTACTCCAATTTTTGATGGTGCTTCACTAGATCAGATTAATGAATTTACGGATGAAGCAGGTATACCAAGATTTGGGCATACATATCTGTATGACGGTGGTACGGGAGATCGTTTTGATCAGCCGGCAACTGTAGGTGTGATCTATATGCTTAAGTTAGGGCATATGGTTGATGATAAAATGCACGCACGTTCTATCGGACCATACTCGTTGATTACTCAGCAACCACTTGGTGGTAAGGCACAGTTTGGAGGTCAGCGTTTTGGAGAGATGGAGGTATGGGCTCTGGAAGCATATGGAGCTTCTGCAACCCTTCGTGAGATATTGACTGTTAAATCTGATGATGTTATTGGAAGAGCTAAAACATACGAAAGTATCGTAAAAGGTGAGCCAATGCCAGAACCTGGATTACCAGAATCATTCAATGTATTAATGCATGAATTGAAAGGTCTTGGTCTGGATATCAGATTAGAAGAATAATAATAAGTAAAACTTTTTTCCCTGGATTTTATATCTGGGGAGAGGTTTTTCTAACGAGTTATTATTCAAATTTAAATTACAATAATTCTTAAGTAACCATATATTATGGCAAGAAATAATGATAAGAATACAGTAAAGAGATTTAATAAAATCTCTATTGGTTTGGCATCTCCAGAGTCAGTTTTAGCTGCATCTCAAGGAGAGGTTTTAAAACCTGAAACTATTAATTATCGTACTCACAAACCTGAGCGTGATGGTTTGTTCTGTGAGCGTATTTTTGGTCCTGTTAAGGACTTTGAATGTGCTTGTGGTAAATATAAGAGAATCCGTTATAAAGGAATCGTATGTGATCGATGTGGTGTAGAGGTAACGGAAAAGAAAGTTCGTAGAGATCGTGTAGGGCATATCAACTTAGTGGTTCCTGTAGCACACATTTGGTATTTCCGTTCTTTACCTAACAAAATAGGATATTTATTAGGGCTTCCTTCTAAGAAGCTTGATATGATCATCTACTACGAAAGATATGTAGTAATTCAACCTGGTATTGCTAAGAATGAAGAAGGTGAACCAGTTCAGAAAATGGATTTCCTTACAGAAGAGGAATATTTAAATATATTAGATAGTCTTCCGCAGGAAAATCTATATTTAGATGATACTGATCCAAATAAATTTATCGCTAAGATGGGGGCTGAATGCCTTATCGAAATCTTAAAGAGAATCGATCTTGATGAATTATCTTATGAGTTAAGACATAAAGCGAATAATGAAACTTCTAAGCAGCGTAAGACAGAAGCTTTAAAGCGTCTACAAGTTGTAGAGTCGTTACGTGATGCAAATAAAAATAGAGAAAATCGTCCTGAGTGGATGATTCTAAAAGTGGTTCCTGTAATTCCGCCAGAATTACGTCCATTAGTACCTTTAGATGGAGGTCGTTTTGCTACTTCTGATTTAAATGATTTATATCGTCGTGTAATCATACGTAATAATCGTTTAAAGCGTCTTATGGAAATTAAAGCTCCAGAAGTAATCTTACGTAATGAGAAGCGTATGTTACAGGAGTCTGTAGATTCTTTATTTGATAATACACGTAAAGCATCTGCTGTAAAAACAGATTCTAACAGACCATTAAAATCTTTATCAGATTCTTTAAAAGGTAAGCAAGGTCGTTTCCGTCAAAACTTATTAGGTAAGCGTGTGGATTATTCAGCACGTTCTGTAATTGTTGTAGGGCCAGAATTGAAATTATTTGAGTGTGGTTTACCCAAGAATATGGCGGCAGAACTATACAAGCCATTTGTGATTAGAAAATTAATCGAGCGTGGTATTGTAAAGACAGTTAAGTCAGCAAAGAAAATTATAGATAGAAAAGAGCCTGTTGTTTGGGATATCTTGGAAAATGTGCTTAAGGGGCATCCAGTATTACTAAACCGTGCTCCAACGCTTCACAGATTAGGTATTCAGGCTTTCCAACCAAAACTTATTGAAGGTAAAGCGATTCAGTTACACCCATTGGTATGTACGGCATTTAATGCAGATTTTGATGGTGACCAGATGGCGGTACACTTACCTTTAGGACCTGAAGCTATATTAGAAGCTCAGTTATTAATGCTTGCTTCTCATAATATTTTGAACCCTGCAAATGGTTCTCCAGTTACCGTACCTTCTCAGGATATGGTACTTGGGTTATATTATATGACAAAATCACGTAGATCGACTCCAGAGTTAGTAATCAAAGGAGAAGACCTAACATTCTATTCTCCAGAAGAAGTAATTATAGCTTATAACGAGAAGAGACTTGATATCAATGCTAACATTAAAGTTAGAACTAAAGATATCGATGAGAACGGTGAGCTGGTAACTAAAATTATAGAAACTACTACAGGTAGAGTTTTATTTAACGAAAAAGTACCAGAAAAAGCTGGATATATCAATGAGGTTTTAACCAAAAAATCATTGAGAGATATTATCGGAGGTATTTTAAAGGTAACTAGTGTTCCTGAAACTGCAATATTCTTAGATGAGATTAAGACGTTAGGATATGAATTTGCATTTAGAGGAGGTTTATCGTTTAGTTTAGGAGATATTATTATTCCTGAAGAAAAACATAAAATGATCGCTGATGCTAATGGTCAGGTAGATAATATTGTGGCTAATTATAACATGGGTCTTATTACTAATAATGAGCGTTATAATCAGGTTATTGATATTTGGACCTCTACCAATGCGGAATTGACAGAATTGTCGATGAAACGTATTAGAGAAGATCAGCAAGGATTCAACTCAGTGTATATGATGCTTGATTCTGGAGCGAGGGGATCTAAAGAGCAGATTAGACAGCTTACTGGTATGCGTGGATTAATGGCGAAACCTAAAAAATCTAACTCTGCAGGTGGTGAAATTATTGAAAACCCAATTCTTTCTAACTTTAAAGAAGGTCTTTCAATTCTTGAATACTTTATCTCTACACACGGTGCTCGTAAAGGATTAGCGGATACGGCATTAAAAACTGCAGATGCTGGATACTTAACACGTCGTTTAGTGGATGTTGCACAAGATGTTATCGTTAATATCGAAGATTGTGGAACGTTAAGAGGAGTAGAAGTAACACCTTTAAAGAAGAACGAAGAAATTATAGAAGGTCTTGCTTCAAGAATTACAGGTAGAACTTCATTAGTGGATGTAATTAATCCATTGACTCAAGAAGTACTTGTAGAAGCAGGAGTGGAAATTGATGATGCTACGGCAAAAATCATCGAAGATTCTCCAGTAGAATCTGTAGAAGTTCGTTCAGCTCTTACTTGTGAGGCTAAGAAAGGAATCTGTGTAAAATGTTATGGACGTAACTTAGCTACAGGAAAAACGGTTCAAAGAGGTGAAGCGGTAGGTGTTGTTGCTGCACAATCGATTGGAGAACCTGGTACTCAGCTTACACTACGTACATTCCACGTTGGAGGTATTGCAAGTAACATTTCTGAAGAAAATCAATTAAAAACCAAATTTGCTGGTAAAGCAGAGATAGAAGAATTAAAGACTGTAAAAGGTGAAGATTCTGAAGGTAATGAGATTGATGTAGTAATTTCTCGTACTTCTGAAGTTAAGATTGTAGACCCTAAAACTAAGATAGTACTTAGTACTAATTTGATACCATACGGATCACAGTTGTTTATTAATAGCGGTGATATGGTTGAGAAAGATCAAAGTATCTGTCAATGGGATCCATATAATGGTGTAATTATTTCAGAGTTTGCCGGTAAGGTGAAATATGAAAATGTAGAACAAGGTGTTACTTATCAAGTAGAAATAGATGAGCAAACTGGATTCCAAGAAAAGGTAATCTCAGAATCTCGTGATAAGAAAAAGATCCCTACCCTTCTTATAATGGGAAGTGGTGATGAAGTACTTCGTTCTTATAACCTTCCAGTAGGTGCACACCTTATGGTAGATGATAACGATAAAATTAAGGTTGGTAAGATCTTAGTAAAAATACCACGTAAGTCTGCAAAAGCAGGGGATATTACAGGAGGTCTTCCACGTGTGACAGAATTATTCGAAGCACGTAACCCTTCTAACCCAGCTGTTGTTAGTGAGATTGATGGTGTAGTTTCATTTGGTAAAATCAAGCGTGGTAACCGTGAAATTATCGTAGAATCAAGAATTGGAGAGATTAAGAAATATCTTGTTAAGTTATCGAATCAAATTCTAGTTCAAGAGAACGATTTTGTACGTGCAGGAATGCCATTATCTGATGGTTCTGTGACTCCAGAGGATATTTTGAAAATCAAAGGACCTTCTGCAGTACAGCAATATTTGGTGAATGAAGTACAGGAAGTATATCGACTACAGGGTGTGAAGATTAATGATAAGCACTTTGAGGTGGTAGTACGTCAGATGATGCGTAAAGTAAGAATCCAAGATCCAGGAGATACTATTTTCTTAGAAAACCAATTAGTTCATAAATCTGACTTTATACAGGAGAATGATGCTATATTCGGAATGAAAGTAGTTGAAGACGCTGGAGATAGTGAAAACTTGAAGGCTGGACAGATTGTTTCACCGAGAGATTTGAGAGATGAAAATTCTATCTTACGTAGAGAAGATAAGAACTTAGTAGAAGCTAGAGATGTTACTCCTGCAACTGCAACTCCAATACTTCAAGGTATTACAAGAGCGTCACTTCAGACTAAATCATTTATTTCTGCAGCATCCTTCCAGGAAACGACAAAGGTTCTTAATGAAGCTGCCGTAAGTGGTAAAGTTGATGATCTAGAAGGATTAAAAGAGAACGTAATCGTAGGACATAGAATACCTGCCGGAACAGGTATGAGAGACTACGAAAGTATTATCGTAGGTTCCAAAGAAGAATTCGAAGATCGAATGGAGCAACGACAAGAAGTAAATTATAATTAAAATATGGAAAGCCTGCCAATTGGCAGGCTTTCTTTTTTATATCCATTATTTTATAAAGAAATAGAAAATGGCAGATCAAAAAAACCAAAAACAAAATCAATTAAATATAGAGTTAGATGATGCAGTAGCTGATGGAATATATAGCAACTTGGCAATTATAAACCATTCGGTGTCAGAATTTGTTGTTGATTTTGTAAATATTATGCCTGGTAGACCTAAGAGCAAAGTGAAGAGCAGAATTATATTAACTCCACAACATGCAAAACGTTTATTAAAAGCATTAGGTGATAACGTGGCTCGATTTGAAGCAGCACATGGAGAAATAAAGGACTACGAGCAACCGCCAATTCCTTTGAATTTTGGACCTACAGGACAAGCATAAAAAAATATGTGTTTATAACAAAAGATTTTAGACCCACTAGTTTTATAATTAGTGGGTTATTTATTATAAATACAACCTTGATATGGATATATTTTTTTAGTATCTTAAACACTCTTTATGGCTAATTAGTGAGATATGTCTGATCGAATTAAAACTTATTCTGAATTTTATAAGTTCTATCTTAGTGAACATCAAAATAGAACAAGTAGAACGCTCCATTTTATTGGCACTTTTTTAGTTTTTATAATAATTGGTATAGCTATTTATTATGGTTGGGGTTGGAAATGGTTTTTAGTTCCAGTGGTAGGATATGGTTTTGCTTGGGTAGGTCATGCGTTTTTCGAAAAAAATAAACCAGCTACATTTAGGTATCCGTTGTGGAGCTTGTTATCGGATTTTAAATTGTTTTTTGAAATTCTAATCGGAAAACGTGCTTTCGATAATTCGAAAGATTAATATTTGATTTTATTATTGATTTTTTTAAAATCATAGATTTTAATTATTACTCATAGTAAATCGCATTCTATAAACCCTCTTTAATGAGTTTTAATTTTTTAAGAATGGTAATCTTAAGGTTTCTTAGAGAAAACTCTGGAAAACCACTTAAAATCGATTTAAAACTCAGAAGTAAAATGAAATGTAATAGAAGGATACTTTTGTTGAGTCATTTGTAAACTAAATGAAGAATCAGCAAGAAATACGAGTTGACCTTGTTTGTCCTTTGCTAAAAACTTGCCTTTAACTCTTTTGAAATCTTTGAATTCGTCATTATTTTCATCTTCGGCATCTACCCAACATGCTTTATGAACATTTAGATTTTCGTAAGTACATTTAGCACCATATTCATGTTCTAATCTATATTGAATTACTTCGTATTGTAAAGCTCCAACAGTTCCAATAACTTTTCTGCCATTTAATTCTAATGTGAATAATTGTGCGACACCTTCGTCCATTAATTGATCAATACCTTTTGCTAACTGTTTGGATTTCATAGGGTCAGCGTTGTTGATGTATCTAAAATGCTCAGGAGAAAAACTAGGAATACCTTTATAGTTCAGTTTCTCACCAGTGGTTAATGTATCTCCAATTTTAAAATTACCCGTATCATGTAGCCCCACAATGTCTCCTGGATAAGATACATCTACGATTTCCTTTTTTTCTGCGAAGAATGCATTAGGACTAGAAAATTTTAATTTTTTATTATGTCTGGTATGTAAATAAGGGACATTTCTTTCGAAAGTTCCAGATACAATTTTTATAAAAGCTAAACGATCTCGATGTTTTGGATCCATATTTGCATGAATCTTGAATACAAAACCAGTAAAGTCTTTTTCGTCAGGCTGTACTATTCTAATATCACTCTCCTTAGGTCTCGGAGTTGGAGCAATGGATATAAAACAATCTAATAATTCACGAACACCAAAGTTGTTCAATGCAGATCCAAAAAAGACTGGTTGCAACTCTCCTTTTTGATACAAATCTTGTTCAAAATTAGGGTAGATACCATCCACTAATTCGATTTCTTCTCTCAAGGTTTCCGCAGCATCTTCTCCAATCAACGTGTTTAATTCAGCCGAATTTAGATCAGATATCTCAGTAGTTTCTTCAATGTTTTTTCTACTATCTCCACTAAATAAATTTATGTTTTTTTCCCAGATATTGTATATTCCTTTAAAATCATATCCCATTCCGATAGGGAAGCTTAGAGGGGTAACCTTTAATCCTAATTTTTGCTCCACTTCATCTAGAAGTTCAAAAGCGTCTTTCCCTTCACGATCTAATTTGTTGATAAATACGATCATAGGAATATTTCTCATTCGGCAAACGGAAACAAGCTTTTCAGTTTGTTCCTCTACCCCTTTTGCTACATCAATTACTACAATAACACTATCTACAGCCGTTAGAGTTCTAAATGTATCTTCAGCAAAATCTTTATGACCTGGTGTATCTAAAATATTGATTTTTACGCCTTGATATTCAAAAGCTAAAACAGAAGTTGCCACAGAAATTCCTCTTTGACGCTCAATTTCCATAAAATCACTAGTGGCTCCTTTTTTAATTTTATTAGATTTTACCGCACCAGCTTCTTGGATGGCTCCACCAAATAAAAGTAATTTTTCAGTTAATGTGGTTTTTCCCGCGTCTGGGTGAGAAATGATACCAAAGGTTCTTCTTCTGTTGATTTCTTCTGAGAATTTCATTGTCGTTCTATTGCTAAAGTTTGCAAATATACTATATATATGAACAAAGAATAAAAAAGTGACTTTCAAGATATGAAAATAGAATTATTGTTTTTTTCATGTGTTTTACGGCTAAAAATTATGTATTTCATCGAAAAATCAAAAAATATAAGGGAAATTAGATACTAAAATTATAAATGTATTGCCATATTTGTAGTATATAAAATTTACGGTAAAACCGTAAATAATTAAGTTTTAAGTAAATTTTATAGTAAAAAAGTATTATAAGATACTTGTGAAAATAGGACCCAGTTATTTTTACAAGTTTTTGTAAACCATCGTCATATGAAAAGAATTACCCAAGTCTTATTGGGCCAAAAAGGATTTATATTCCTTATGGCCTTAATGTTTTTATTCACCTATAACAATATCTTTAGTCAAGAAGGTAAAGATGGTGATCTTACAGTAACTACTGCCAATACAATTTTAAATACCTATAGTCCAGTCACCTCGGATATTTCTGCAGGTGATACCACTATCGACGTAAATGATGTAGCAGCAGATCTAGGAGGATTAGTTAGTGGTGATCTCGTTTTAATTTATCAGGCACAAGGAGCAACTATTAATACCACTAATACAGTTAGTTATGGTGATATAACCGACTATGGGAGTTCGGGTCTTTATGAGTTTGCTTACGTTTCTTCCACAGCGATCAATACGATCACATTAACTTGTGCTATAGCGAATTCATATTTTGTAGCAGGGAGAACACAGGTAATTAAAGTTCCACAATATAATGTACTAACCATTGATGCTGGTGCATCTGTTACTGCTTTACCTTGGGAAGATTTTGCGGGTAGTAGACGTGGAGGATTAGTTGTAATTACAGCAACTACTATAAACATTAATGGAGATATAGATGCCTCTGGTCTTGGGTTTAGAGGTGGTCAGGTCGATAATACTACTTCAACAAACGGAGCTACTGTTGTTAGTGATTTTGTTTTTTCAGTTGCGGGTAATGGTGCTGAAAAAGGTGAAAGTATTGTTGGTTATCAGACGGATTATGATGCATTGGGAGGAAGATATGGAAGGGGAGCTCCTGCTAATGGTGGAGGAGGAGGAAACTCTCATAACTCCGCTGGAGGAGGAGGTTCTAATGGAAATAATGGGAATATTTGGTTTAATGGGGCAGGTGTTATGTGTACTGGATGTACAGGATCAGCGGCTTGGACTTTAGATCCCGATTATATAGCAAATGGTAATGCTCTTACCACTTCTTCAGGAGGAGGAAGAGGTGGATACTCTTTTGGATCTAGTAACCAAAATGCTTTAACCTTAGGTCCAGGTAACAGTGCCTGGGGAGGTGATCATAGAGACGCTGTTGGAGGATTAGGAGGAAGACCACTAATCGCAAACGAACAAAACAGAATATTCCTCGGAGGAGGAGGAGGAGCTGGAGATAGAAATAATAGTGCTAGTCAGGATGCTGCCAATGGAGGTGGTATTATTTTGTTAGGTGCAGATACTATTGCAGGTTCTGGTAATATAATTACAAATGGTGCTAATGCTTTGCCTACAGTACCTAATCATAATGATGCACCTGGTGGAGGTGGAGGTGGAGGTAGTATTGTTTTACGTGCTGCTTCAATCGCTAATTCTTTGACTTTAAGTGCTAATGGTGGTAATGGTGGAAATCAATTGATTACCAATAACGAGAGTGAAGGTCCTGGTGGTGGTGGTGGAGCTGGTTTTGTAGCTATTTCTGCGGGTACGCCAACGATTAATATCAATGGTGGTTCGAATGGTGTTACGAATAGTGGTGCCTTAACGGAATTTCCAGCAAATGGAGCGACAGAAGGTGCTAACGGAGAGTCTGTTACCGGTATCAGTAGTAGTGCTATTACTTGTTCTAATCCAGGTACAATTAGCGGATTGGTATATAATGATGCGGATGGAAATGGTGTACAAGGTGGTGGAGAATCAGGTATAGGAAGTGTTACCATAGTAATTACAGATGTAAATGGAAATACCCAAACGATACAAACAAATCCTGATGGTACTTATACGGCTACGTTGCCGCCAGGAAATGCTACAATTGATGTTTTAGATTCTGATACAGATTTACCAACAAATGCGGTTCAAACGGAAGGAGATGACCCTACAAGTATCACAGTTGTCGCGGGTACAAATACGGCATCAACTCCTGATGGTTTTGTAATAGATACAGATGGGGATGGTATTGGAGATCCTTCAGATAATTGTCCGGTAGTTTCGAATGGAGATCAAACGGATACAGATTCTGATAACGTAGGAAATAGCTGTGATAATGATGATGATAATGATGGAATTCTAGATACAGATGAAGGGCTTAATTGTGCTGCATCCGATATTAATGTAGGTACGGCTCCAACAGGTAATCAAAATGGAGTAGGTTCTATTAGTGATATTTATGATTTTGATGGAGTAGATGTAGATGTTACAACTACAATTAATCAGGTAAATGGAGGTTCTTTAAATATACTAGAGGTTGAGGATACTACAACTTTGAGAATTCAGGGAGAAGAAATAGATGATGGAGCATCAGAAAGTTTGGTATATACGTTTACGTTTAGCGAAGCAGTAACTGGTGTTAAGTTTAGATGGTCTGGTATTGATCAAGGAGATAACGTAACAGTTACAGCAGCTGGACCTAACGTACAGAGTATTTCTTTAGGATCTTTAATGAATCCTTCAGCCTTTCCAAATAGTGATTATGCTATAGCCTCTGGAGGTGCGTCTCATATCATAACGAGTAATAATACTTTATCTCCAACCATAACTTCTTTCACAAATGGTTCTGGTGATACATCATTAAATTATTCTGATATAACCATAGAAGGATTAGTTACATCTTTTTCAATTACTACAAATAAATTTAGACAAGATGGGGATATAACAAATAATGGACTTATTACTTTCCTATTTTCTAATTTTACATATTGCACATACGAAGATGCTGATGGAGATGATATTCCTAACCATTTAGATTTAGATTCAGATGATGATGGTTGTAGCGATGCAAATGAGGCTTATAATGATGCGAATGCAGATGGTGGTGATGGTGGTCAGTTTGGTACAGTAGACCCTGCAAATGTGGATGCGAATGGGCTTGTTACAGAAACAGGTGTTGATTATACCTTGGGAACGAATACTAATGTTACTGCGGGAGGAGCTAATATTTGTACAGCTCCAGCACCAGTTACATTGCACCAAAATCCAGCTTGTACGGACACGGTATATAATTTAATATGGGATGGATTTGCTCCTAATGGAATTGATGAGTTTGATTGGACACCAGATGGAGCTTTAACGAATACTTTTAATGATGTTGATGGTTCAGGAATAACTATAACACATACTTTTTCTGGAGAAACTGGAACCCTAGGGACTTGGCCTACAACTGGATCCACTCAAAGCCCTTCCGTAGATTCTAATGGTTCTGGAAATCTAGCCGATGAAGTATTGGAGTTTTTTACCACAGGTTTCGGAACTACTGGAATTACGCAAACGATAACATTTAGCACAGATATATATTCTGTAGGATTTGATTTATACCATATAAATTCAAATGGTTCTGGTAGTGGGGATTTGTTTACAGTAACTGCTACTGATGGTGCTGGAAATACAATTTTTCCAACATTTACAGATTCTGGAACACCTTCATATACATCTAATGGAGCTAATGGACAAATAGATGCAACTGGAAGTTCAGTTGCTAATGATAATGATCAAATAGGTGTTAATTTTGAAGATTTAGATGGAATAGCAAGTATTACAATTGTATGGCAAAACTGTTCTACTTGTAATACAGGAGCGCAACATGGTTCTGCTATTGGTGGTTTTGATTTTTGTACAGAGATTCCAATCGTTGTTAGCATCGACGATATTACAGTTGCAGAGGATGTAGGTGATGCTACGGTTACGGTAAGCTTAAATATACCAAACGCGACAGACACAGTTATAGATATAGTTACTACAGATGGTAGTGCTAGTGAGCCAGGTGATTATACAGAGGTTATTACTACGGTTACGAT
>NZ_CANLMM010000015.1:0-53213 GCF_947492115.1 uncultured Aquimarina sp. | reverse complement strand
GGCCCGTTCGTCTATCGGCTAGGACGCCAGGTTTTCATCCTGGTAAGAGGGGTTCGATTCCCCTACGGGCTACGAATTTTTAGAAGAAAGAATTTTAATAGAGAAAAGATGGCAAATCATAAGTCAGCATTAAAAAGAATTAGAAATAGTGAGACTAAGCGTCTTAGAAATAAGTATCAGCATAAAACTACACGTAATGCTATAAAGAAATTACGTGAAGCTGATAAGAAAGAAGCTGAAGCGTTATTTCCTTCTGTAGTTTCTATGATTGATAGATTAGCTAAGCGTAATATCATTCATGATAATAAAGCTGCTAATTTAAAATCAAAGTTAGCGAAGCACGTAGCAGCTCTTTAATATAAAGAGAATTCTTAAAAAGAAATTGTAGCCTCTTCATTTTTGAAGAGGTTTTTTCGTTTTATATAATCAAAAAACGTAACCAGATTTTAAGAACTATCGTCTTAACTATAAAAGATAAGAAATGAATTCTAAGTTTTTATATTTTCTGGAGTTAGCTTCTCGATGGTATGTTTTTGCATTGCTTACTGTATATGGATTAGGGAAGTTATTAGGTGGGCAATTTTACAGAAAAGGTAATTTGCCAGATGAGATAGCTAATATTCCATTATCAGAAGTTGGTGGTTTTGATTTAGCATGGTCTTTTATGGGGTATTCATATGCTTATATCTTATTTATAGGTGTTTCTCAGCTGATCGGAGCGGGTTTATTGTTGTTTGAAAGAACTAAACTGTTTGGTGTTTTTGTTTTGATTCCTGTTTTGTTAAATATTATAGTATTCGATGCGATCTTTTTTGATACCTATGGCGCAATGGCAAGCGCAATACTGTACTTTCTTTTGCTTGTTTTGGTGTTGGTGTTGAATAAGGAGAGATTGATTAAAATTATTCGTTTAATTGGTTTGCGTCAATCTTTTGGGGCAAAACAAAATTGGTGGCATACAGTTGGTTTTGTTTTTCTGTTACTGCTATTGTTTTTTGGTATTGATCAATTTTTTGTAAACGTCTTAGGGCATTAGTTGTTCTTGTTTTTCTCTTCAATCCACCTCGACATGAATTCGGTACTTCGTATTGTGTGATATTGTAACATCGAGCCAATAAAATTTGAAGCACGGTGATTTTCTATGTTTTTTTGAATGTTTTTAATACTTTTTATGAAAGGTGTACCTAGTTTTTCCTTGTGAAATCGGGTATTTATAATTTCAATTCCATTTTGTTGTGCTTGATGCCAAATGTTTTTATTGTTGTATAGTGTTACAGCTGCTTTGGCAAACTCCTCAGGATTGTCTTTAATAAAACCATTCCAGTCTGTATCGTCATTAAGCATTCCTTCGGATCCTATTTGTGTGGTAATACTTGGTGTGCCACAAAGCATAGCTTCTGCAAGTTTGCCTTTGATTCCTGCTCCAAAACGTAATGGTGCTAGGCATACTTTCGCATCTTTCATAACTTCTTTAGAGTCTTTTGCCCATCCTTTTATAAGGAAGCCTTGTTTTTCGTTATGTAGTTGTGTTGCTTTTGGAGGCGGATAGGCGCCGTAGATATGCAATTCGGCAGTTGGTAATTTCTTTTTTATTAGGGGCCAAATGGTTTCTTTTAGATATAAAACACTGTTCCAGTTAGGTTCGTGACGAAAATTCCCAATGGTTATAAAATGATTTCTGTCTTCATAAGAAGGCCAGTTTTTTTTAGATTCAATATTTATTGGATCCAATAAGAAGGGTAAATAGTATAAAATATTTTGTGGAATGTTAAATTCTGTTTTTAAGATATCTATTTCTGTATCTGAAATAATGAGAGATTGGTCACATCTGTATATACTCGCAATTTCTCTTTTCGTAATGTCGTTTTTCTTTACGTCTAAAAAATTAAAAGCTTTCTTATTTTTAAATAGCTCTTGTCTGGATTTTCTTAGGCTATGTAAGTCTTCTGTATTTAATATTTTAAGTACTTCTGGAAGTTGTTTGGATACTCTCCATCCAAATTGTTCTTCGGTCATAAACCTATCGAATAAAACAATATTTGGTTGCAAAGAGAGTAGGAAATCATCAAAGCTCTTATCGTTGATGAGAATAGTAGCTTTTTTTACCCCAAGACTTTCTATGTTATGCATATGCTCACTTTCTGAGGCTGCGCTAGCAAAGGTGATTTTCCATTTATGAGATAAGAATAGTTGTATTAGTTGGAGCATTCTTATGCCAGCTGCTGATGAATTAGGCTCAGGCCATACACTTCCAATAATTAGTATCTTATTCATTGTCTTATTGTAACCGTAGAGTTTGCGTTTTGATTAAAAAAAGAAAAGCCTCAGGAATTCTGAGGCTTTTGGTATTTGTTGAAAAATGGATTAAGATAATTTAGAAAATAAAGCTTCCATTTTTTCTTTTTCTTCTTGTGCTAATGCTTGGTCTACCAGTATACGTCCACTGTGCTCATCGGTAATGATCTTCTTACGAGAAGCAATCTCCATTTGTACTTGTGGAGGAATAGTGAAAAATGAACCTCCCGATGCTCCACGCTCGATAGGTACGACTGCTAGTCCGTTTTTTACATTTTTTCTAATTCTTTTGTAAGCGGAAACAAGTCTTTCTTCTATGTTGTTCTGAAAATCTTCTGATTTAGCTATTAATGCCTGCTCTTCTTTTTCAGTTTCAGCTAAGATTGCATCAAGTTCACCTTTTTTGTGTGCAAGATGTTTATTTCTTTCAGTAAGGCGCTCCTTTGTCTGATCAATGATTTCGTTTTTCTGAATGATCTGAGCTTTAAATTCCTTGATGTGCTTTTCAGACAATTGAATTTCTAATTCTTGAAATTCTATTTCCTTGCTTAGAGAATTATATTCACGGTTGTTACGAACATTCTTTTGTTGTTCGCCGTACTTTTTGATTAAGGATTTTGCTTCTTCGATTAGATTTTTCTTCGACTTAATACCATCATCTATGTTTTCAAGATCTGTATTTAGTTTTTCTAATCTCTTATTTAATCCGGCTACTTCATCTTCAAGATCTTCTACCTCTAATGGAAGTTCTCCACGTACATTTCTGATCTCATCAACTCTAGAGTCAATTAATTGCAAATCATATAGTGCTCTTAATTTTTGCTCAACAGTAACTTCTTTCTTTGCCATATTTTATATGTATTGAATTGGATTGGTGTTTTTATCCGATAAAATGATTGCAAAATTACTGATTTTTTTTCTAAGATAGCTAACAATTAAGTTTTTTGTGTACTGTTCGCTTTCATAATGACCAATATCTGCAAGAATCAATTTATTTTCGGCTTCGTAAAACTGATGATATTTGAGATCGGCGGTGATAAAGATATCCGCTCCTGCGGATTGTGCGTTTCTTATAGCAAAACTACCGCTTCCTCCTAATACGGCAACTTTTTTAATAGGTTTTCCTAATAGTGCAGAGTGTCTTACACATCCTGTTTTGAAAGTGGTTTTTACGTGCTTTAAAAAAGCTGTTTCTTCCATCTCTTCTTTCAATTCTCCGATCATCCCCATTCCGATATGTTGGTTTGTATTCTCTAATGAGGTTACTTCATAAGCAACTTCTTCATAAGAATGATTTTCAAAAAGAGCTTTTAGAATTTTACCTTCACAATGTTTTGGGTATGTTATTTGGATTTGGGTTTCTTTTTCTTGATGTGTTTCTCCTAATTCACCAACGGATGGATTAGCATTCTCCAAGGCTCTAAAAGTTCCTGTTCCTTCAGAAGAAAAACTGCAATTATCATAGTTTCCAATTGTTCCTGCTCCTGCTTCAAATAATTTAGATTTTAATGTGTCTGCTTCTTTTATTGGTGCGAAAGTGGTTAGTTTTTTGATCGTACCTTTTTGGGGAATAAGAATTTTCCTGTTGATCAGTTGTAATTGTTCGCAAATCATATCATTAACACCTTGTAATGCATTATCAAGGGCTGTGTGAATTGCAAAAATTGCAATATCATGTTTGATCGCTTTCATTACTACTCGCTCTACATAATTATTTCCATTAAATTTTTTGATCCCTTTAAAAACGATCGGATGAAAACTAACAATCAGATTGCAATTTTTTTCAATGGCTTCGTCAATAATTATTTCTAAGGTATCAAGCGTAACTAAGACACCAGTTACTTCTGTGTTTTTGTCTCCTACTAATAATCCTACATTGTCGAAATCTTCGGCATAGCTAGTAGGAGCCATGTTTTCAAGGTGTTGTATTACCTCTTTTATTTGCATCAAAATATGTTTTTAAATATCTATTATGGAATGTAAAAAAACTTTTAAGAATAATCAAAGTTTCAATGGTGTTTTAATTTTATCCGCTAAGAAATGTTTTTCATTTATAGGAACTTACCAAAAGTTTTGTAACGCCTAATTTCGTTTTATACATTTGCCAATATTGCTTTATTAATAGAATCGTTACATTTTTCCTTTTGAACTTTTTAAGAAAAATACTTTTACCTATTGTTCCGATATACTTTGTTGTTACCTGGTTGAGGAATAAGTTATATGATTATGGGATTAAAAAATCTACCAGTTATGATTTTCCGGTCATAGCTGTCGGAAATTTAAGTGTTGGAGGAACTGGTAAGTCGCCTATGGTAGAATATCTTATCAGGTTGTTACAAGATAAGGCGGTGCTTGCCACTTTAAGTAGAGGTTATAAACGAGAAACAAAAGGTTTTCAGTTAGTAAAAACTTCGGCTAATGCTAAAGATGTTGGAGATGAACCATTGCAGTTTAAAAAGAAATTTTCTGAGGTTTTAGTTGCTGTTGATGCAGATCGACGTAATGGAATTGCTAACATAAAAAAACAAGTACCCAATCCAGAAGTTATTTTATTAGATGATGCTTATCAGCATCGTAAGGTAAAAGCGGGTATATATATTTTGCTGAGCTCCTATTATGATTTGTATTGTGATGATATTGTATTGCCAACTGGTAACTTAAGGGAGCCACGAAGTGGGGCGGATAGGGCAGATGTAATAGTGGTTACAAAATGTCCTAATCATCTTAATGAAGAAGAACAAAAAGCAATTAAAGATAAACTAAAGGTTAAACCTTCGCAACTGGTTCTATTTGCAACTATAAATTATGGAGATTTTATTATGAATACTTCGGATACGAAGTCTATTCAAAATATGAAAAACACTCCTTTTACACTTGTAACAGGAATAGCCAATCCTAAACCGCTGATAACATATTATTCCGAATTGGGATTAGAGTTTACTCATATTAATTATCCAGATCATCATAATTTTTCAGAACAAGATATTGATAGTTTAAAAGCACATCCTTTTATCGTAACTACAGAAAAGGATTATGTAAGGTTGGTACCTCACCTTTCTTCAGAATCTCTTTGGTATCAACCTATAGAGATGCAGTTTATTAATGGTCAGGAGAAGTTTGATGATTATATCATTTCCTTCATAAAAAAATGAGACCTTCTATAAGATCTCATTTTATATATTTTGGCTAACTCAACAACAAAGAAAAAGGTTTCTATGTTATGTTAGTAATATCAATAGATGTGCCAAACTTTAAGTTGCAGTTTGTTTTTCGGATAATGCTTTGTGTAATTTTGTAAAGAACTCTTCCGTTTTATAAGGTTTAGGGATAATATCATTAAAACCATTATTGTAAAACTCATCTAAATTATCGTCTAATGTTACTGCTGTAAGGGCTACTATAGGAATCTTAGTATTAAATTCTCTAATTTGTTTTGTAGCTTCAATTCCACTTATGCCTGGCATGTGTATGTCCATTAGGATTAAATCAAAATCGTTATCTTTTGTTTTATTAATAGCAATATTCCCATTGTCTGCTACATCACAAATCATCTTATTTTTTTCTAAGATTTTTCTAGTAATAAGTTGATTTATCTTATTGTCTTCTACTACTAGAACCCTTTTGTCAACCATAATATTATAGTCAATCTTTTTGGCCTCTTCCTGATAGTTAGAAACAACGTCTTCAAATACTTCGAATTTCAAGTCAAAATGAAATCTTGATCCTTGTCCTAATTCGCTTTCTAACTTAATTTCACTGTCCATTAGCGAAAGTAAATTTTTAACGATGGAGAGCCCTAAACCAGTACCTCCAAATTTTCTATTAATTTGAACAGATCCTTGTGTAAAATTTTCAAAAATACTCTGTTGTTTTTTATCAGAGATACCAACACCATTATCCTTAATTTCAAAATTTAGGAACACTTTATTTTCAATACGATTGATCATTTTTACAGTAATCCAAATATCTCCATTCTGAGTGAACTTAATGGAATTACCTATCAGATTGATTAGGATCTGAGAAATTTTTAATGGATCACCTTTCAGCTTGGCTGGGATTGATTTGTCAAATTCGTAGTGTAGTTTATTATTTCTGTCTTTGGCAGATTTGCCAAGAGCTATCAATACGTCGTTAATTCTCTTTTGTAGATTAAATGAAGTGTTCTCAATCTCTACTTTGTTGGCTTCTAGTTTGTTGAGATCTAGTATGTTGTTTATTAAAGATAGTAGGTATTCTCCAGAGAACTTTAAGGAGTTTAAATGCTCTTTTTGATTAGGAGTAGGGCTTTCTTCTAATAATAAATGTGTTAAGCCTGTAACTGCATATAGCGGAGTTCTGAGCTCATGTGTAATAGTTGATAAGAACTGAACTTTAGCTTCGCTAGCTCTTTCCGCATTTTCTTTTGCTAAGATTAATTCGGTGTTTTTATTTTGCAAAAGCTCGTTTGCTCTCGCTCTTAAATTATTGTTTTTATATAAGGAAAGAGTAAGTAGAGATAGAATAGTAATTAAAGCGATACTTAAAATAGTAGTTAGTCTTCCTAGTTTTAAAGATTTTTGCTGTTGTTTGTTCTCTTCTTTAAGCTCTTCTATTTCAAATTTTTCATCTTCAATATTAAATTTGGCTCTTGCGTCTTGTGCAATGATTTCCTTATTGACGTTAAAAAGAGAATCTTTAAATCTCTCATGAGATCTTAGATTAATTAATGATGTTTCAAATTCTCCTTTTTCCTGAAAAATTCTGCTATTTAGTTCTAAGCTTTCGGATTGTATTTCTAAGAAGCCCATTTTTGCTCCTATGTTCATCGCGAGCTCATTTGTGCTCACAGCATCATCTAATAATCCGAGCATCATTTGAGCTTTAGCTTTTCCAATATAAAGTTTGGCTTTATGGTAGGATTGCTGTAAGGATTCTATCTTTGGCAAACCATTATTGAAATAACTTATAGCTGATTCTGGTTCATTCATTTCCAGTGACAATAGTCCAAAATTTATTTGTATTGGACCTTCTAACTCTTTTAGATTGTTTTTTTCTGTCAAAGAAGCAGATAAATCAAGATGTTTTTTGGCATTTTCGAATTCTTTCAATTTGGTAAGAATAGATCCGCATACATTATAAGAATTCGCTAGTGCAATTTCATTTTCGAGTTTAGTTTGTATTTCTATTGCTTTTTTTATTTGTTCTTTGGCGCTGTTTAAATCACCTAATTCTAAATATAATTCAGCAAGTACTCGATTAGTTTGGGCTATATATTGAATGTCCTGACTTTCTATGGCAAGTTCTTTAGCTTTACTTATGTTTTGTAAAGCGTTTGCTAATTTATCAGTGTTTATCGCTTCAGAAGCATTGATGAGATAATTTTCAATAGAATCTTTTATTGCAATATTTTTCTCTGTTTCTTCGGATTGCGAATACGCATAGAAACAACAATTGAATAAAAATATAAGTATAAAATGTTTGATTTGGTAAGGCATTTTCCTTGTTATAACTCAACTAATATAGTTATTTCTTAGAAATGTTAATAATTAAATCAATTATTCTATTGCTATATCCTATTTCGTTATCATACCAGCCAATAATTTTCACCATTTTTCCTATAACAGATGTCATTAGCGAGTCAAATACACAAGAATGTGAGTTACCAAGAATATCTACTGATACGATAGGGTCTTCTGTATAAGCTAATATCCCTTTAAGATCAGATTGAGCCGCTTTTTTAAAAGCGGTATTAATTTCTTCTATCGAGGTTTCTTTTTTTACATTAAAGGTGATATCCGTCAGAGATCCATCCGGAACTGGTACTCTTATTCCGCATCCACCAATTACATCGCTCAGATCAGGAAAAACCTTGGTAAGGGCTTTAGCAGCACCAGTTGTTGTAGGAACTATAGATTGACTGGCGGCTCGGGCGCGTCTAAGATCTCTATGCGGTTGATCATGTAGGCTTTGATCGGTGGTGTAACTGTGAATTGTGGTAATATATGCTTGTTCAATTCCGCAAAGTTCATTTATTACCTTAATCATCGGCGCAGCGTTATTTGTAGTGCAAGATGCATTGGAAATAATCGTTTCTGTACCATCTATTAAATCATCATTTACTCCAAGTACAATCGTTTTTACAGAGTCTTCTAAAGGTGGTGCAGATAATATAACTTTTTTGGCACCAGCAGCTACATGTTGCATAGCAAGCTCTCTAGTCTTAAATTTACCAGTGGCTTCAATTACTATATCTACGTTGTAATCTTTCCAATTACAATCAGCAGGTTGTTTTGCATTTAATAAAGGAATGGATAAATCATCTACTATAATATGACTATTATTATGAGAAACGTTTTCTTGTAACACTCCGTGAATACTATCATATTTGAGTAAATGACTAAGCGTTTTGCTGTCTGCAAGGTCATTTATAACTACAACATCAATATTAGGGTTCTTAAGCAATAGTCTAAACAGGTTACGACCAATTCTCCCGAATCCATTAATGGCTATTCTTATAGGTATATTCATTAATTCTTAAGTAAAGAAAAGAAGTTAGGTAAGGTGTTTTTGTGCCTTGTAGGAAGATCGAACTAGTGCTCCGCTTTCTACATGTCTGAATCCCATTTCTAATCCAATCTGTTCATATTTTTTGAATTGATCAGGAGTAATGAACTGTTTTACTGGCAAGTGCTTTTTACTAGGTTGTAAGTATTGTCCAATAGTTACAATATCTAAGTTTACAGTTCTCAAGTCTTTTAGAACTTGGATTACTTCTTCTTCCGTTTCTCCTAGCCCTAACATAATTCCACTTTTAGTGCGATTAATACCGTTGTCTTTTAGGTATTTTAAAACTTGTAAACTTTGTTCGTACTTAGCTTGTATACGAACCTCTCTAGTTAACCTTTTTACCGTTTCCATATTATGAGAAACAACTTCTGGCTTAACATTTACAATACGATCAATGTTTTTTGTTTTTCCTTGAAAATCAGGAATTAGAGTTTCTAAAGTTGTATGTGGGTTAAGTCTTCGAATTGCCTGAATAGTCTCAGCCCATATAATAGATCCTCCATCTGCTAAATCGTCTCTATCCACAGATGTAATCACTGCGTGTTTGATATCCATTAGTTTAATAGAGCGGGCAACTTTTTCTGGCTCTTCCCAATCCACAGTCTCTGGTCTTCCAGTTTTTACACCACAAAATCCACAAGAGCGAGTGCAAATATTACCAAGTATCATAAAAGTAGCGGTTCCTTCGCTCCAGCATTCTCCCATATTAGGGCAGCTACCAGAAGTACAGATGGTATGTAAATTATATTTGTCTACAAGTCCTCTAAGTTCGGTATACTTTTTTCCAGTAGGCAATTTTACACGTAGCCATTTTGGTTTTCCCTTGGGTGGTGCTACTGCGGTCACTTCATTATTCATACTAAGCAATATTTTAGGCAAAAATACGAAGAAAGCTTCTATAAAAATAGGGTTTTTGATTTTCTTGGGACTTTACTAAGAAAGACTCTAAAAGATAGAGAGATTTAAATGTAGACAGAAAATTTGTAAGAAATCACCGTGTTCTCGAAAAAAAAGCATACAATTATTGAGTATATTTTCTGTTAATAGTATATTAAGGATTAAAATCTTCTCAATTTTTTGCAAAAGGGAATTTTTGGAAAAAAAAGAGAGATTTTTTCAACTAACTAATTGCCGAAAATTATGGTCTTTGAAAATATTGTAAATTTCTGTAAATCAATGTTTTGAATCAATAATAGTTTGATTTTGTAGGAATAAAAAGGGATTTATTCTTATTAAAATTGCGGTAAAACCGTAATTTTAATAAGGTTTTTATAGCTTTATATGAATTCTTTTCCTATTTTTGATGTACATAATTTTTAGTAGAAATACTTTAGGTCATGGTTAAAATTAGCTTAACCCCATTTTTTAGTCATTAAAAAAAAGTTAAAAAACCAATTAAAAATGTCAAAAGAAGAATTAGAACAACAGAAACAACTGAAAAAAAACAGAAAGCGAGTAGAAAAATGGTTAATTAGTAATCAAAAATTTATTAATATAACCGGAATCGAAAAAGAGATATCAGCTCCTAAAGGACTGGTTCAGAAGTTTATTAAGTATGATAAAAAAATCAATGATAAATGGATAGAGCCTTTACACGGAGTTTTAAAGAAAATTTCCACTTTTAGTTTACGATAAAATTGGGAATTGTTTACTCTCATAATAATGAAAAGAATTAATCACTGCTAAAAATGGATTAATTCTTTTTTTTATTCGTGATGATTTCCGCCAAAAGCTTTCTAGCTCTTAACAGTTTTACTTTTACGTTGTTCATAGGCTCATCTAAAACTTCTGAAATTTCTTTATAACTTAATTCTTGGAAGTACCTTAAATTAATAACCTCTTGGTAATGAGGTTTAAGTTGTTTGATAAACCTAAGTAGTTGGGCAAGATTTTGCTCGGTAATTAATTTGTCTTCTGGAGTAGGAGCATCATCGATTATTTTATAAACAGAATCATCAACATCCGTTGTAGTTTTCGATCGTATGGAAGCGTTCTTTTTTCTGAGTAAATCAATATGAATATTTTTAGAAATCTGAATTAACCAAGTCTTAAAATTATACTCTTCTTTAAAAGTATCAATTTTATCAAAAGCTTTAGAGAAACTTTGTATAGTTATATCTTCAGACTCATATTCATTATTAGTTCTTTTAAGTTGAAAATTGAATACATCATTCCAATATGTGTCCAACAAATAATTAAAGGATGCTTGCTTTCCTTCTTTAGCTTTTTTAATATGCTCTAGTAATTCTATTGATTCGTTTTTCAATGAAGTGGTTTTGAAAAGAAGTGCTTTGTTATTTATTTAGCATGTTCAGTTTCATTGCAATTAGCATATTGATCTGGTGTTTTACCGCAAAGTGAACAAGACTCACCTTCCTTATTCAGAAAAGGACTTTGACTAGCGCATGTTCCTGCAAATTTTCCATCTTTCTTCGCCCATAATTTAATAGCAATCCCAGCAAAAGCAACTAATAAAAGTGCTACGGTAAGTAATACTAATTTCATAATTAAATATGTTCCTTAATTTGGTACAAAGATACGAAGAAAAACAGCTTAAAATGAGAATTTAAGAAAATTAGAAGTGCTATTTTTATAAGGATTTTGCTATTTAATAATATTTACTTCGGTTTCTAAAGAAATATCAAATTTTTGCCGTACAGTTTCTTTTATTTTTAAGGATAGTTCTAGTATTTCTTTTCCAGTAGCATTATTGTGATTTACTAATACAAGTGCCTGTTTGCTATGAACTCCTGCGTCTCCCCAGCGTTTTCCTTTAAAGCCACTTTGCTCTATCAGCCAACCTGCAGGGACTTTAATATGTTTTTCATCAACTTTATACGAAGGAATAGTAGGGTAGGTGTTTTGTAAAACAGTAAAAGCAGTAGAAGAAATCACCGGATTTTTAAAAAAACTACCACTATTTCCTATTTCGGATGGATCTGGAAGTTTACTTTTTCTAATGCTTATCACTGCTTCAGCGATATCTTTAATTGTAGGTTTGGTACAATTTTTATCCTTTAACGCTGCCTCAATGGCTCCATAACTAGTGTTTAAGAGATGTTGAGCTGTAGTTAACTCAAAAGTTACCTTAGTGATAATATAAGTTCCTTTTAATTCATTTTTAAAAACAGAGTTTCTGTAGCCAAAATTACAATCTTGTTTTGTAAAGATTCTTTTTTCTTTTGTTTGGGTATGAATAGCCTCACAGCTTACGAAGTTATCTTTTAATTCTACTCCATAAGCTCCTATATTCTGAATCGGAGCACTACCTACATATCCTGGAATTAAAGAGAGGTTTTCAAGTCCTCCGTATCCCTTATCGATACAGAATTGTACAAAATCATGCCAATTTTCTCCAGCATTTGCAGATACTAAAACTGTATTATCGGTTTTTTCTGTAACAGAAATACCAGATATGGAAATGTGTAGAACAGTTGCGTCAATATCTCGAGTGAGTAACATATTGCTTCCTCCACTAAGAATAAAAATGTCTTCATCTTTACAAAGAGTCAATGCTTCATAAAGTTCCTCTTCGGAGTTTATTGAAATGAACTTTTTTGCTTTTACATCTATTCCGAATGTGTTGTACTTTTTAAGAGATTTCTGATGTTCTATCTTCAAAAAACAAGAATTTTAAAGTTGTATGAATTTTAATTATGTGAAAGATATAACTATTTATAGTTTTATAAACTAACTTTTTCTTCTGTTGGTACAAAAGATTTCTTATCCATATATTTTTCCAATCCCAGTTTTAGAATATTTATAGCTTTTTTTAGATCTCTCCTGTTAAGTACATATGCAATTCTTACCTGATTTAACCCTTGATTTGGGCTAGAATAGAATCCAGAAGCAGGTGCTAGCATTACCGTTTCATTATTCACATGAAATTCATCAAGTAACCATTTAGCAAAATCATCGGCGTCTTTGATGGGTAATTCAACAATACAGTAAAAAGCTCCACGAGGAGTAGCTACCTGTACGCCTGGAATATTCTTCAGACCTTCAACCAAAGTATCTCTACGCTCTTTGTATTTTGCTACCGTTTCTTTATAATATGATTCTGGTGCTTCTAAAGCAGCTTCACTAGCTATTTGTGCCAATGTTGGTGGACTTAATCTAGCTTGTGCGAATTTCATAGCTGTCTGCATCACATCTTTATTTTTACTTACCAAACAACCTATGCGAGCTCCGCACATACTGTATCGTTTAGAAACAGAATCAACTACTATAGCATGATCATTAAGGGATCTTTCTTGAAGAATTGAGTAGTGTTCTGAGTCGTCATAAACGAATTCTCTGTATACTTCATCTGAAATTAAAAATAAATCATATTTAATTGCTAAGGCAGCTAGATCTTTTATTTCTTCTTTGCTATATAAATATCCTGTTGGATTACCTGGATTACAAATTAAAATAGCTTTGGTTTTTGGCGTGATAAGTTTTTCAAACTCCTGAATAGGAGGTAAGGCAAAACCATTCTCTATTTTAGAGATTACAGGTACAACTGTCACTGTTGATTGTGTAGAAAAACTATAATAATTTGCATAAAAAGGTTCTGGAACAATAATTTCATCTCCCGGATCGGTAATACTACCCATCGTAAAAATTAATGCTTCACTACCACCAGTGGTGATCAGAATATCTTCTGATGATATCGTAATATCATGTTTTGCATAATAACCAGCAAGCTTATTTCGAAAACTTTCAAAACCGGCTGAATGACTGTAAGCAAGAACATCTAATTTGTGTTCTCTGACCGCTTTCATTGCTTCTATAGGTGTTTTTATATCTGGTTGACCTATGTTAAGATGGAAAATATGTTTCCCTTCTTTTACCGCTTTTTCTGCAAAAGGAGCAAGTTTCCGAATCGGTGATTCTGGCATTGCTTTTCCTTTACTTGATATTACAGGCATTCTATTTAAATTTATAAAGTAAAATAGCGGTAAATTTCTTAAATTATTTAGGATTTAAGTTAATTATTATCAGGAATTTTCAAGTATTTTTCTATATTTAGCGGAATGAAGATTTTGTACAGGGATTTTTATCATTTTCTTAAAGAGAAGGCCCTTATTCTACTTTTACTTACTCCTTTTATCCTAAAAGCGCAAGATGGTTTTAAGTTACCTGAAGGGGAGACTGGCGATAAGATTAAATTTGAACTAGCTAACAACCTTATTATTATACCTGTAGAGCTCAATGGTGTGCAGTTATCTTTTATTTTAGATACTGGTGTTGGCTCAACTATTCTTTTTAGTATCGATAAACGAAAGTCATTAGAGTTAAAGAATGCTTCTAAAATTTATCTCAGAGGCCTGGGAAATGAAGCACCAGCGGAAGCAATTAAATCTACAAACAATATATTAAAGATTGGTAATGCTTATAGTGATGATCATACCGTCTATATGATTTTTGATGAATCCATGAACTTTTCGCCGTTGATGGGATTCCCCGTTCATGGAATTATAGGCTATGATTTTTTTAAAAAATTTATTTTAAATATTAATTATTCAAAAGGCATTATAAAAGTATTTGATCCGGTTTCTTATAAATATAAGAAGTGTAAGAAGTGCTATCAAACAGATTTGAATTTAGATAATAATCGTAAGAGACCAATGATCAAAGCAAAATATAAGACAGATAAGGGGCTTGTAGATGTGAATCTTTTATTAGATTCAGGATCAAGTTCTGCTCTGTGGTTATTTGAAAATCCGAAAATTGGTATAACCGTCCCAGAAGAGTCATTTGGTGATTTTCTTGGAAAAGGTTTTAATGGAGATATTTATGGAAAAAAGACTAAGGTGGAAGGATTAAATATAGGAGATTTTGAAATAAAACAAGTAACGGCTTCTTTTCCTGACTCTTTATATATTCAGGGGATTTCTCTTAAGACTAGACAAGGTTCTATTGGAGGTAGTGTTTTGAAAAGGTTTAATATGATCATTGATTATCCTAATAAGAAAATTACTTACAAGAAGAATAGATTTTTTAGCAAGCCTTTTCATTATAATATGAGTGGAATTACTATTCAGCATAATGGAGTTAGAATTGCTAAGAATTATAATATACGTAGAAGTCCATCAAGACCATCCTTGGATTTTGTTACTAAGGAGAATGGTAAAATTTCTGTAAATGTCTTTAAAGCTGATGTGAGTTCATTTGTCTACTCTTTAGAACCCGAATTTAAAATTGCAGAGGTGCGGCCTGGTTCACCAGCTGCTGTAGTAGGTTTAATGAAAGGAGATAGTGTATTAGAAGTTAATGGGAAGAAAGCTAGTTTGTATAAACTGTCGGATCTTAATGATTTGTTCTATTCTGAAGAAGGGAAAAGAATAAGTATTAAGATAGAACGATTGGGTATAGAAATGAAATTTACTTTTAGACTCAAAAAAGTAATATAAAAAAGGCCTTACGTTAGTAAAGCCTTTTTTTATGGTTAATACATATAATTTCTAATTTTTCTTTTCCAATACACTTTTTGTATCATCCAATACTCTTCCTGTTATTCTAATTGCTTTCGTAGATTCTTCAGCATTTGAATATACAGTGATTAATTTACGAATCGGACCTACACGTTTAGTGTCATATTTTACCTCAATAACTCCATTTTCTCCTGGAGCAATTGGATCTTCCGGTTTTTTAGGAATAGTACATCCACAACTTGAATATACTCTAGAAATAATTAGCGGAGCATTTCCTGTGTTTGTAAATTCAAACTGGCGAACACCATCACTACCCTTAGTAATTTCGCCATAATCAATTACTTCTGTTTTAAATTCGATTTTTGCTTTGGCATCCTGAGCGTTTAGGGTAATTCCCAGAAAACCAATAAATAAAATCATGATTACATTTCTCATAACGTAGGTTTTTATAATATGTAAAAGTAGTTACTTTTTATCCAACTTCAAAATTGCAAAAGACTTTCAAGTTGTCGTATATAATAATTACTTTTGCACTCTAAAATCCAAAAATCGGACCAAACTATGGCGTTAGCAGGAAAATATGATGCAAAATCAGTAGAAGAAAAGTGGTATAACTACTGGATGGAGAATAATTATTTCCATTCTGAAGTTGATGAACGAGAAGCATACACGATTGTTATTCCTCCGCCAAACGTCACAGGTGTATTGCATATGGGACATATGCTAAATAATACGATACAGGATGTTTTGATTCGAAGAGCTCGTCTGAAAGGGTATAATGCTTGTTGGGTGCCAGGAACCGATCATGCTTCCATTGCTACTGAAGCTAAAGTTGTGGCTAAACTAAAAGAGCAGGGGATTAATAAAAATGATCTTACCAGAGAAGAGTTCTTAGAACACGCATGGGAATGGACACATAAACATGGCGGAATTATATTAGAGCAGTTAAAAAAGCTTGGAGCCTCTTGTGATTGGGAACGAACTGCTTTTACAATGGATGACAATTTGTCGCAATCTGTGATAAAAGTATTTGTGGATTTATATAATAAAGGCCTTATTTATCGAGGGTATCGAATGGTCAATTGGGATCCAGAAGCAAAAACAACATTATCTGATGAAGAGGTTATTTATGAAGAAAAACAAGGAAATCTTTATTATTTAAACTATAAAATAGAAGGAAGTAACAATGTGTTAACAATTGCAACTACTCGACCAGAAACTATTATGGGAGATACTGCAATTTGTATCAATCCAAATGATGAAAGATTTACACATCTAAAAGGTAAAAAAGCAATTGTACCTATCGCTAATAGAACAATTCCGATCATAGAAGATGAATATGTAGATATGGAATTTGGTACAGGATGTCTAAAGGTTACACCTGCTCATGATCAGAATGATAAAGTTTTAGGAGATAAACATTCTCTAGAAGTAATTGATATTTTTAATGATGATGCAACTTTAAATTCTTTTGGGCTTCATTATGAAGGTAAAGATCGATTCGTTGTTAGAAAGGAGATTGTAAAAGAACTAGAGCAGCTAGGAGTGCTTGAAAAAGTAGAAACACATCTTAATAAAGTAGGAACAAGTGAGCGTACCAAAGCTGTTATCGAGCCTAAACTTAGTGATCAGTGGTTTCTGAAAATGGAAGGTTTAGCTAAACCTGCCTTAGATGCTGTTATAAATAAGGATGTTAATCTTGTTCCAGAAAAGTTTATTAATACCTATCGCCATTGGATGGAAAATGTTAGAGATTGGAATATCTCAAGACAATTATGGTGGGGACATCAGATTCCAGCATATTTCTATGGAGATGGTAAAGAGGATTTTGTGGTTGCCGAAACCCAAGAAAAAGCTCTTGTATTAGCGAAGGAAAAAACTGGAAACGCTGGATTAACAGAAGGTGATCTGCAGCAAGATCCTGATGCGTTAGATACCTGGTTCTCTTCTTGGTTATGGCCAATGAGTGTTTTTAACGGGATTTTAGAGCCAGAAAATGAAGAAATAAATTATTATTATCCAACAAATGATTTAGTTACTGCACCAGAAATATTATTCTTTTGGGTAGCGAGAATGATTATTGCTGGATATGAATATAAAAAAGAGAAACCTTTTACAAACGTGTACCTTACGGGAATCGTAAGAGATAAACAAAGACGTAAAATGTCTAAATCTCTTGGGAATTCTCCTGATCCTTTAGACCTAATAGATAAATATGGAGCAGATGCAATAAGAGTAGGGATGTTATTGAGTTCTCCTGCCGGAAACGATTTGATGTTTGATGAGGATCTTTGTGATCAGGGAAGAAAATCATTTGTAAATAAGATCTATAGTTCTTTTAATTTAGTTAGTGGATGGGAAGTGGATAGTACTATCGAACAACCAGAAGCTTCTAAAGTGGCTATACAATGGTATAAGTCTAAATTTCAAAAGGCTTTAGTAGAATTAGAGGATGCGTACACCAAGTATCGAATTAGCGATGCATTAATGATTACCTATAAATTGATCAGAGATGATTTTAGTAGTTGGTTATTAGAAATGGTGAAACCAGCGTATCAAAGTCCTATAGATGCTAAAACTTATAAAGAGATTATTGAGATTTTTGAGGATAATCTAAAAATCTCGCATCCTTTTGTACCTTTTATTTCAGAAGAGATTTGGCAACAAATAGCTGATAGAACAAAAGAAGAAGCGTTGATTGTTTCTAGTTGGCCAATCATTACTTCGGTTGATGAAGAGTTGATTGCGGCCTTTGATTTTGCTAGTGATGTGATTTCTGGTATTAGAACGATACGTAAAGAAAAGAATATTTCTTTTAAGGAAACTATAGAATTATCAGTTTTAAATAGTGAAAATAGTACTAAGACTTTTGATTCTGTAATTTCTAAACTAGGTAACATCGAGGCATTGTCTTATGTAGATGCTAAAGTAGATGGGGCTCTTTCTTTTAGAGTAAAATCAAATGAATATTTTATTCCTATTTCTGGTTCGGTTAACGTAGAAGAGGAGGTTAAGAAATTAACAGAGGAGTTGTCTTATACTGAAGGGTTTTTGAAATCTGTACAGAAAAAACTTCAGAATGAGCGTTTTGTAAATAATGCGCCAGAAAAAGTGATTGCTAATGAGCGTAAAAAACAAGCAGATGCAGAAGCCAAAATAGCTACCCTAAAGGCAAGTCTTTCAGGACTGCAATAGTAGGAATAGTTTAGATAATAAAAAAAGGCTTTGATTTTTACACCAAAGCCTTTTTTTATACATCTGTAATATGCTTATTTACTAGTTCTATGTATTTAAGTTTTGCTTCTTCTGAAGTAAGGTTTTTTACCTGAAAGAGTGCATTGAGTTTGAAGGCGTTTCTTAATTCGCTATCTCCAGAAGGTGTGTAAAAACCTTCGGTATGGGTTGCGTGCTTATAGTAAGCATAAAAATGAAGCATTACATCAGGAGGTAATTCAATTTTTGTGTTACAGGCTTTCTCAAAAGCCTTTTGAAAAGCAATATTTAATTCCTCGCTGGTCATACTTATACATTGGCGATAATACTTTCGCCACCTCTTACTTTTTGATTTAAGGAAACGTTTACTTCTGTTCCTACCGGTAAATAAACATCTACTCTGGATCCAAATTTTATAAAACCACTATCGGATCCCTGAACAACTTTTTCGCCTTCCTCTGCATAATTTACAATTCTTTTTGCAAGTGCCCCAGCAATCTGTCTGTAAAGCACTTCTACAAAATTGTTTTTTACCACTACAGTCGTACGTTCATTTTCTTCAGACGCTTTTGGATGCCATGCAACAAGGTATTTTCCAGGATGGTATTTGCTAAAAGCTACTTTTCCATTAATCGGGTGTCTGGTTACATGAACGTTGATAGGAGACATAAATATCGATACCTGTAGTCTATTTTCTTTAAAATATTCCTTTTCGAATACTTCTTCAATGACAACTACTTTTCCATCTACAGGAGCAACAACTGTATTGTCATTAATATCCGTATGTCTTTTTGGATTTCGAAAAAACTGTAGTATCAATATTAAAAAAACTAATGTTACCGCAAATATGGCAATAATCCATTGGTCTATTTGAATTGCAACATAAGATGCTGCATTAATGCCTAGAAAAAGTACTATGGCTACTGCTATGATTTTATAACCTTCTTTATGAAACATGGTTTAATATTTGTAAAAATGCGTATAAAAATGGACTTGCAAATATAATACTATCTAAACGATCAAAAATACCACCATGACCTGGCATTATAGAACCACTATCTTTTACTCCAGCTTGTCTTTTGAACTTAGATTGTATAAGGTCTCCCAGTGTACCAAAAATACTCATTATTATACTTATAATCAACCAAAGATAGATAGATAAGGTGTTAGAAAATATAGCAATTAAATAACCAGCTATTAGCGTAAAAATGAAACCACCGATAAAACCTTCAATTGTTTTTTTAGGAGATATTCGTTCTAGTAATTTATGTTTTCCAAAGTTTTTTCCAACCAAATAAGCAAAAGTATCATTAGTCCATATCATTAGTAAAGGTCCGGCAATCATAATTGGGTTGTATATACCATCATAACAGGGTATAAGAGTAAGGAAAACAATGGATGTGATAAGATAAAATATGCTTGTAAAATATTTTCTTTTCTCGAACATAGGAATGATCCTAATGGTAATAAGGTCTCTAACTAAAAATAGTTGAGTGATTATGGTAAGCCCTAAAACAATTAAAGGGACCCATATCGGAATTTTTAAAGCAGGAATATGAAATAATAAAAGAAAACCAATAAACACAAGATATAACCAAGTGTTTTTTAAATGAATTAATTTTTGAAATTCATATAAGCAGATAATCCCAAAGATCACGAACACTCCAATGAAGGTATATTGAGAAACGAAAATAGAAATTAATAATAACGAGATATATAAAAAACCCGATAAAGACCTTGTGAGTATTTCCTTCATATTATAAATCTTCCAACAGCAGCAAATATAGATTTTTTGAGCTACTTCCGTAACTTAAGAAGTCTTTTTCTTTTTGCGGTTCGAAGTTTTTTATGGTAGTGATATTAGAAGGAATAGCGTTTTTATTTTTCTCTTTTATTCCTTTTAAACCTTCGCCAATACTATTAACTAATTGACTTGTTGATGCTAGTATTATAAAATCATCTGGTAATTCTGTTAGTTTCTTTTCTCTAAGCTGATTAGAGGAAACTAGAATTGCGCCACTATCTGCAATCAAATATTCGCATGTGGCGAAAAAAAATGAAGCGGGTGATTTCTTGATATAATTGAGGTTAAATCCTGAAAATTTATGTTCTAATCCAATATCAAAACAGCAAACATCTTTTTCATACCAATCATTTTCTAAAAGGATCTTGTCAAAAGAATCAAGAACTTCATCATCACTATCGCAATAAAGGAATTTACCACCATTCCTTTTAAAATTTATCATAAAGCTTTCATCAACAGGTAGGTTGATTTCAGGCATATATTTACTGCGATCTTCAGCATGTCGCTCCTTACTCTTTTGGTCTGATTTAGATTTCGAGGAAAATAATCTTCTAAATAGACTCATTTTTAGATGTCGTCGGGGATTTACGGGTTAACATTACTTTCAAAGATAAAAAAATCTTAACCTAATACTCTTATTAGATTAAGATTTTTTTAATTTACTTGTAAAAAAACGATCTCTTTCTAAGAAGGTTCAATGATCGTTTCTTCTTTTTTGTCGAACGGACGTTTACCAAAAATTTTCTCTAGGTTGTCCTTAAAGATAACTTCTTTCTCTAACAATACTTCTGCTAGTTCTGTAAGTTTATCTTTATTTTTTTCTAACAATTCAATAGCACGCTGATATTGCTCTTCGATGATGTTCGAAATTTCTTTATCAATCAGCTCGCTAGTTTGCTCACTATAAGGTTTTGTGAAACCGTACTCGTTTTGACCTGAAGAGTCATAATATGTTAGGTTTCCTATTTTATCATTAAGTCCATAGATAGTAACCATGGCTCTAGCTTGTTTTGTAACCTTTTCTAAATCACTTAGCGCACCTGTAGAAATTTCATTGAAGATCACTTTTTCAGCAGCACGACCTCCTAAAGTTGCACACATTTCATCTAGCATTTGGTTTGGTCTTACGATCAACCTTTCTTCTGGTAGATACCAAGCAGCTCCTAACGATTGTCCTCTTGGTACAATGGTTACTTTTACTAAAGGTGCGGCATGCTCCAACATCCAACTTACTGTAGCATGTCCAGCTTCATGAAATGCAATTGCCCGTTTTTCCGCTGGAGTAATAATTTTATTTTTCTTTTCTAAACCACCAACAATTCTATCTACTGCATCTAGGAAGTCCTGTTTACCAACTGCTTTATTTCCTTTACGAGCAGCTATAAGGGCAGCTTCGTTACAAACATTCGCGATATCAGCTCCAGAAAATCCTGGAGTTTGTTTAGACAAAAAGTCTGTGTCTAATTCATCCTCCTTTTTAAGAGGTTTAAGATGAACTTCAAAAATTTCTTTACGCTCACGAACATCTGGAAGATCTACATAAATCTGTCTATCGAATCGACCAGCACGCATTAACGCCTTATCTAATACATCTGCACGGTTGGTAGCAGCAATTACAATTACATTAGTATTGGTTCCAAAACCGTCCATTTCGGTAAGAAGTTGATTCAACGTGTTTTCTCTTTCGTCGTTAGATCCTGAGAAATTACTTTTACCTCTAGCTCTACCAATGGCATCTATTTCATCAATAAAAATGATAGCTGGTGATTTTTCTTTCGCTTGTTTAAATAAGTCACGTACTCTCGACGCACCTACACCTACAAACATTTCTACGAAGTCAGAACCTGATAATGAGAAAAATGGTACTTTAGCTTCACCAGCAACTGCTTTAGCTAATAATGTTTTTCCCGTTCCTGGAGGTCCGACTAATAAAGCTCCTTTTGGAATCTTACCTCCAAGAGAAGTATATTTTTCAGGGTTTTTAAGAAAATCAACGATTTCCTGTACTTCTTCTTTTGCTCCTTCTAATCCAGCTACATTTTCGAATGAAACTTTAACGTCTGTATTTTGATCAAAAAGTTTAGCTTTCGATTTTCCGATATTGAATATCTGACCACCAGCACCACCACCAGCACCACCGCTCATTCGTCGCATGATAAATATCCAAACACCAATAATTAAAGCAAACGGAAGTAAAGTGATAAATATATCTCCCCACATATTGCTTTCGGTATCATACCCTACTTCAGTAGAAAGATTGTTCTCACTTTTAATTCTAGAAATTTCATTCTCAAAATTTTGAAGATCACCAAACTCAAATTCATAATCAGGATCATTCGGGCTTGCTGGTAAAAATGAATTTCTTTTGTTTTTTGTGTGTTTATCTTGGTTTTTTGCTTCTGGAGTAAGATATACTCTAGCGAGCCTTCGATTTGTAATAATAACTATTTTCTCTACTTCTCCATTACTCAAGAAATTATTAAAATCAGAAGTGGATGTTTCTGGGGCAGATCCCATACTTCCTCCACCTAGAAAATTTAATGCTAAAAATCCAACGATTATTACACCATAAATCCAATATGCGCTAAACTTTGGTTTTTTATTCGAGTCCATTTTTTTATTGTCTTTAGCCATTTACGCCTTTTTTAATAGTTTGTTTCGATAGTTGTTGTTTTCGCATCTCCCCATAAACTTTCTATGTCATAAAATTCTCTGATGTGTTTTTGGAAAACATGGACAACTACATTTACATAATCAATCAATACCCACTCTGCATTTTCTCCACCTTCTACGTGCCAAGGTTTATCTTTTATAGACTTGCTTACCGTTTTTTGGATGGAATTAACAATGGCATTGACCTGAGTATTAGAAGTACCGTTGCAAATAACAAAATAACTACAAACTGTATTTTCAATTTCTCTTAAGTCCAAAATGGTAATATCATTACCCTTTACTTCTTCAATACCTTTGATTATATGAGTTATTAGTTGGTCAGTACCGATTTCTTTTTTAGTCATGCATTTTTTTTAATTTGTGTAAAGTTATTACTTTTTATGTTTATATGTTTGCATTTGCAGACATTTGTAAAAAATTTCACACTGTTATTTATGCATATAATCAAAGTTGATGCCATTGACTCTACAAATATTTTTCTTCGAGATATGAATCGAGAAAAGTCTTTGGATAAACCTGTTTGTGTTGTAGCACATGAGCAGTTGCAGGGCAAAGGTCAGATGGGTACTACTTGGCAAAGTAATCCGGGAGAAAACCTTACCTGCAGTGTGTTTATGCCAATTAATGATCTTGATATTGTTCATCAATTTTATGTGTCTATGGTGGTTTCTATCAGTGTATACGAAACTTTAGAATCTTTACTGCTGCCAAAACTGTCTATAAAATGGCCAAACGACATTCTGTCAGATAGGTCTAAGATATGTGGTATTTTAATAGAAAATATGGTTAATAATGGCAGGCTTAAAGGAGTGATTATTGGTATTGGAATTAATGTGAATCAGCAGCATTTTGATAATCTTCCTCTGGCATCATCCTTAAAACAAATTCTAGGTAAACATTTTGAACTGGATGAAGTATTATCTATTCTTTTAGAAAAGTTACAAAGTAAATTTGGAATACTAGCTCCAGCTAATTTTTCATTTATTAAAAAAACATACGAGTCGTTGTTGTTTAGAAAAAATAAACCCTCAACATTTATGGATGTCAAGGGTAATTCGTTCGTGGGTATTATTAAAGATATAACAACAGCTGGAAAACTTCAAATTCTATTAGAAGATGAAATTATTAGAAGTTTTGATCTTAAAGAAGTAAAGCTTCTTTATTGATCAAGGATGTTAAAACTATAATTTACCTATGTTTTCACTTAGCGTATTAATAAAGTTTTGAATAGGATTTTTTATCATCATTCCCATCATAGCGTTAAATTGCCCTTCAAATACTAATTGAGTAGTGCTTTTCCCTTCTCCTGCATCTGCAATATTAGCGGTAAGTGTAAAAGGAAGTTTGTCGCTAGCCGCTCCAAGAACAACAGTTGTAGGAGCAGTGTTACTTTTTTGTTCTAATACGATTTCTGGCATTCCTTTTAATTGAAAAAGAAATCTTGAATCGTTTAATTTTTCGAATTTTTGTTTGCTTTCTGGCATAAGTTCTTCAAAATTTTCAACTTTTGTTAAAAATTCAAAAACTTCTTGTTGAGTTTTTTCTACAGTAACTGTAGGACTTTCTAGATTCATCGAGATTAAAAATTTATTGATTCCACTCTGCTGGATTTACTCTCCAGTTTTGTAGTGTTTCTTGTTGTTCTTCTGTAATGTAATTTGTGTCCAAAGCTTGTTCCAGAAGATTTTCATAATTACTTAAAGTGTGCAAAGATAATGCCGCATCTTCAAAGTTCTGAGATGCTATATCAAAACCATAGTTGAAAATAGCTACCATTCCTTTAACATTGGCATTTACCTCTTTAAGAGCTTTTACCGCATTTAAACTACTTTTTCCTGTACTGATAAGGTCCTCAACTACTACCACATTTTTGCCAGACGGCACAATTCCTTCAATTTGATTTTTTCTACCATGTTTCTTAGCTTCAGGTCGAACGTAGATAAATGGAAGATTTAAGTAATCGGCTACAAGCATTCCTATTCCGATTGCTCCTGTAGCAACCCCAGCAATAACATCTGGTTTTCCGTATTTTTCTTCAATAAACTTAGCAAGATGTTCTCTCAAGAAGTTACGAATAACGGGATAAGAAAGAGTCACACGATTATCACAATAGATAGGAGATTTCCATCCAGAAGCCCATGTAAAAGGTTCTTGTGGTTGTAATTTAATTGCATTAATTTGCAATAGTAGTTCAGCAGTTTTTTTTGCTGTATTTTTGTCAAAAATCATAGTTGCAAATGTATAAAGTTTTTGTGAATAATACGCCTATTATTCTGTCCACAAAAAAGGGAATTGAGGATTATAAAACAATTCATATTAAAGATGTGGAATTTCCTGAAATTATTAGAGATATTTTGCATAAAGAAGATAAAGGTAAAGAGGTAAAATATCATTTCTATCATAAAAGTGAAGAAAAACTTTTGGAACATTTGTATGCAAAACTACCAGTAGTTGTCGCAGGAGGAGGAAAGGTTTATAATTCTAAAAAAGAGGTTTTGTTTATCCATAGAAATGGGAAATGGGATTTACCGAAAGGTAAAGCCGAGAAGAAGGAAGATATGGAAACTACTGCCATTAGAGAAGTAGAAGAGGAAACCGGAGTTACAGGACTGGAGATTACTAAATTCTTATATAAAACCTATCATATCTTCAAAAGAAACGGAGAATTTAGGCTTAAAGTAACCTATTGGTTTGAGATGAAAACCGAATATGATGGAGTTTTAACCCCGCAAAAGAATGAAGGTATTATGAAAGTGAAATGGAAGGATGCTAAAAAAGCGAAAAAGGCTTTAAAAGATTCTTACGCAAATATCAAACAATTGTTTTCTCACGAATATTTATCCTAAAGTAAAAGTCAATATATGAGAGACTGTTTTACACATATATTGTTTTTTTCTATGATACATATGTTTGCGCAATCTCATAAAGAATATACTCCGATTATAGAAGATTTTAATAAGGATGGTGTTAAAGATACTTTGTATGCGATTTATGATGGGGGAAGTAATTTTGGGGGAACAGATGTAAAACTTATTAATGGTAAAAATGCTGAGACCTATGAGCTTAGTAATTTTGGTTGTTTTTGTGCTATGACGACATTGCATTGGATTCCAGATGCTTTACAAAAACCAGAAAATCAATTGTTCTTATCAGCTATTCAAAAAAGACTGTTTCCAAAAGTACAGGAAGTTGCTGATCCTTCTTTAGAATGGATAATCAAAGGAAAATCTTCCAATCGAAAGTTCTCTAAAAATAAATATTTTGATCTTATTATTTATCCAGATATCCCTTGGGATAGTGTTCCAATAGTTGTTCCTAAAGATAATTATAGCATGATTTTGGACGAAGATATGATTAAGGTACTTTTTCCTGAAGAAATAAGATTACACGAAAACAATGCTCCAGAAGTAAAAAAAGGTTTTTTGTCGTATTGCGGAAGATGTCATCAAATGAACGAATCCTCTCCAGAGTTAGTAACTAAAAATGATCTGTATGAGGTTTTCAAAACATCGCACGGAGTTTATGTAAGGAAAAAAGATTTGCAAAAATGGATTTTGGTAAATGAGATTAATCTAACCGGAAGTGTAGGTAAATTGAGATGGGATTCTATTAAACAAGTAGTATTGTTAGATACCTATTTGGTAATCCAGTTTTCGGGTGCTCCAGATTATTTTGATACTATATTTGTGAGTAATGTCGAAACTGGAATGGTGGGAAGGTTAAAATACCTGTATAGAGATAATACTTTAGATTATCCTAATGTGTTGGTTAAAGATCAAATGATTCGCTACGTGGATGAAGAGGAAGAAAAATCCTTTTTCTTAAATAATAACGAGGTTTTTGAAGAGTTGGATAGCTTACATCTGAGATTGAAAGATTGATTTTAAGGTCTTGCTAATATTTTTTTGTAACATATATGTTACGAAGGTGACATATGTTATAATCTCAGTGGATAAATCAATAGTTTGAAATACTACTATCAATTACAATATAAACGCGTGTATCGTGCCTTTAAAGATTTTGGTACAGAACCTGTTATTGGATATCCTATTATAGTTTTTCTCTTTTGTTGGATGTCTCTGAGTTTTTTTGATCGAGTTTTATACGCTAATTATATCTATATTTTTATAGCAACAATATTTTCGTATAGTCTTACGAATGCCAATCATGTAGAATTTCTTAAGCAACATTTTTTAGCTGCTGAATACAGGAAAATCATGATTCTTAATAATCTTATAAAGGTTATTCCGTTTGCGCTTTTGTTGGTAGTTAAGGGGTTTTTTATTGAAGCGTTTGTATTATGTGTAATAGGTGTTTTAATTTCTTTTTTTAAAAAAGGAAAACGACAAACTATAATAATACCTACTCCTTTTGGAAAAGAGCCTACAGAATTTATCATTGGTTTTCGAAAAACATTTTGGGTTTTTCCGTTGGTTTATTGTTTGGCAGGTATAGCAATATATAAGGAGAATTATAACTTAGGAATCTTTGCTTTAATTCTAATTTTATTGGTATGTTCTGGTTATTATACAAAACCTGATCCCGCGTATTATGTTTGGATATATGATAAGAATCCAAAAGAGTTTTTAAAACACAAAGTTATGGTGGCTTTGAAGAATAGTTTGCTACTGGTTCTTCCCATTTTAATTGTATTAGTTGTTTTTTATGCCAAAGAAACTCATTTTACATTGCTGTTTTTATTAATAGGTTGGTTGTATTTGATAATGTATGTTTTTATGAAATATGCGTTTGAATATTATGGATTAGGAATATTTCAAGGAATTGTTGGAGCGTTATGTTTGTTGTTTCCACCAATAATGATCATCACAATACCATATTTTTATAAAGAAGCTTTACGTAATTTAAATCAATCATTACAATGATATCTATCAAATCTTTATCAAAAAGCTATAATGATAATGAAGTACTAAAGGATATAAATCTGTCTTTTAATCCAGGAGAGATTCATGGAATAGTTGGAGAAAATGGTGCTGGTAAGACTACACTTTTTAAGGCTATTGCTGGTATTGAAAGTTTTAAAGGAGTTATTGAATATTCTGAGGGAACTCTTAAAAACGTGATGGGTTTTTTGCAAACAGATCCCTACTTCCTATCTAAGATTACAGGTAAAGAGTATTTAAGATTACTATGTAAAGCTAGAAGTCAAAAAGAGATTGATATAAATGAAAAAAACATTTTTGATTTACCATTAGATCAATATGCCGAAACCTATTCTACTGGCATGCAAAAGAAATTGGCGTTAACAGGAATTTTAATGCAAAAAAATGATGTTTATATTCTAGATGAACCATTTAATGGGGTTGATATTCACAGCAATGCGATTATCAATCAAATCTTGTTGAAGTTAAAAGAGCTTAATAAGATTATAATTTTGTCATCACATATTTTTTCTACCTTATACGATACCTGCGATTACTTACATTACTTAAAAAACGGAAGTATTCTTAGAAGTGCTGATAAATCAGAATTTCAAGCTATTGAAAAAGAAATGCAAAGCACTGGTATTCATCGTAAAATAGATAAGCTTAACTTGCAATAACTACTAGTTTTTTTATGTTGTTATTTGTTAATTCGGTAAATAGGATATCTCAGGTGCGCTTTTTCGTAATTATTGGATTGCTTATGGATCCATTCTAATTGTGCATACCAATTTTTAGCAAATACAGTATCTTTTTTCTTTTCCTCAAATTGTTGCTTTAAAGTACTATCATTCTCCAATAATTCCAATGCTTTATCTTCCCATACATATGGAGAGAACCCTTCCTTTTGTTGTAGAATAGTATCAAAGAAATTCCAATTAAAGAAAGAATCTGAAGCTTCTGGTTCCAAAGTTTCCAAAATATATCTAAATCCTTTCTGATCTGTAAAAACAATATGATCACCTTCTTTGAATAAGATGGTTTCAACACTTTTGCGAACTTTGGTATTATAATGAAGATAATGTCCTTCATATGGAGCTTTTCTACTTTTGTAGTCTTCGATATGATATACTTCAACAGATATTGTGCTGTCTTTTTCTAAGGTTTTATATGAAATATGATTAAGATCTAATTTTTCTATAATTGGCCACCATCCTTTTGGAATTACATAGGCTTTTGGTGTTTTGATTGTCGTAGTAGGACTAAAATAATTTTGGTAACGAACTTCTTTAGTGTAGGGTTTGTCATCGTAATATTTTAACCGTTTTGCACCCGTAACTTTGCTTTCAATATAAGCACTTTCATATCCCTTGAATTTAAAATAAGTAGCTTTCGTTGTGTCTACTTTCCAGTTTACGATATACGTTTCTTGTTTGGGTAAATTGCTGAATGCCTTGGATCGTAAATCTTTTATTTTTTCACCGTCTTTTTCAGTAATGTCAATCATTGATTTCATAAGTTCATAAGTGCCTTCAACTCTTGGTTTATATGGTTTAAGCATATGAGTTTCTACCATCATTCCTAATGTGTTCCACAATGTGGTGTATCCGGTAGAATATCTTGGAGAATCCATAAACTGGGTCCATCCCTTATCCGGAGTAGTACCCCAAACATTTACATAAGGTGTAATGTCCCATTGTTTTTCTTTTAGAAGTGTTTCTAATTGTGGGTGCATCTCTTTGTTTAGATAAGCTCCTAACTCGCCATTTAATTTGTTGTGTTGGGTGAAAAGATGTGTTAGCGTGTATTGATAATCTGCTCCATTACTAACATGATTATCGATAAAAACATCAGGTTGTACTAGATGGAATATTTTAGCAAAAGTTTGAGCGTTTTTGGTGTCACTTTTGATAAAATCTCGATTCAAGTCATAGTTTCTCGAATTTCCTCTGAATCCATATGCTTTTGGACCGTTTTGGTTAGTTCTTGTTCCGGTATTCCGATTCAAAGCGCCACCAATATTATAAATAGGAATAGTAACTAAGACGGTATTTTTAGGAGATTCGATAGTTCCATTTACTATGTCTCTAAAAAGCATCATCGTTGCATCGATTCCATCACTTTCTCCAGGATGAATACCGTTATTTATTAGTAGAATACGTTTGTCTTGTCTGATTTTTTCAAAATCGAATATCGCTTCTGGGTTTAAAGTAACTATATGCAAAGGATTTCCGCTATCTGTCATTCCGATTTCCTGTATGTTGATCTCTGGATAAGCTTTTGCAAGGTTTTTATAGTAGGTAATCACTTCCTGATACGTTGGTGTTTCGGTACCATTACTTTTTTCAAAGTTCGTGGTAAAATCAAAGTCTTTTAAGGAGTTTTCTTTGGAAGTGTTACAAGATATAATAGTTAGAATACTGATAATGAGTGTGATGATTCGCATGTGTAGTATGAGTTAGGCCTAAATATACTAAGTTTTACTTTTTTTTGATCTTCTATAACGTTTTAGTTTATTTCTTTCTTCAGATAGCTCTAGATTTTACTTGTTGGGATGTAAAATAACTGTATTTTTGCACCCTCAAAATAAACGGATTATGACTGAGTTTGTACGAAAAAGAGTAGCGAACGCCAAAAATGATATTCTATCTGGATTAACTGTAGCCTTAGCTTTGGTTCCAGAAGCAGTTGCCTTTGCCTTTGTGGCAGGTGTAGACCCGTTAGTTGGTTTGTATGCAGCATTTATGATTGGGTTGATTACTTCTGTTTTTGGAGGTCGTCCTGGTATGATTTCTGGTGCTACGGGGGCATTAGCCGTAGTAATGGTTAACTTAGTTGCAGAAGGGAATGCTATGGGAGCAGAAGGAGAGCAGTTAGGCTTGTATTATCTTTTTGCAACCGTTATTTTGATGGGAATTATACAAATGTTAGCAGGTGTTTTTAAACTTGGTAAGTTTGTTCGTTTGATACCACATCCTGTAATGATGGGGTTCGTAAATGGTTTGGCAATCGTTATTTTCCTTTCTCAGTTAGGAATGTTTAAAGAGTTTGTTGGAGGAGAAAAGGTTTGGATGCAAGGATCTGAATTATTCTTAATGTTAGGGTTAGTAGGATTAACAATGCTGATCATGTGGGGATTGCCGAAGATTAAAGCAACAGCCAAATTACCAGAAGCATTGATTGGAATTTTAGTAGTGTCGGCTATTGTAATTCTTGGTAAGTTAGATGTGGCAACTGTAGGTAGTTTTATTAGAGATGGTGGAGGAGAAGGTCTTAAAGGAGGATTGCCTCAGTTTCAGTTCGATATTTTTGATAAAGTGCCAATGAATATAGAGACCTTGAAATTTATTGGTCCTTATGCACTAATCTTAGCAGCTATTGGACTAATAGAATCTCTAATGACTCTGAATCTTATTGACGAATTAACAGAGACCCGTGGAAATTCTAATAGAGAATGTCTTGCTCAAGGAGGAGCGAATATCATCACAGGTCTTTTTGGAGGTATGGGAGGTTGTGCTATGATCGGACAATCGATTATTAATATCAAAGGAGGAGGACGTACTCGTTTATCTGGGATTGTAGCAGCAGTAACCTTATTAATGTTTATTCTGTTTGCTTCTGGATTGATAGAGCAAGTGCCTATCGCAGCCTTAGTAGGTGTAATGTTTATGGTTGTTATCGGTACTTTTGCATGGTCTAGTTTTAGAATATTGAATAAGATTCCTTTAACTGATGCTATCGTTTTAATTGCAGTATCATCACTTACTGTTTTCTTTGATTTGGCAGTAGCTGTAATAGCTGGTGTGATTATGTCTGCATTGGCATTTGCCTGGGAAAATGCTAAAAAGATTCGAGCTCGTAAACATGTTAAAGAAGATGGTACAAAGGTATATGAAATATGGGGGCCATTATTTTTTGGGAGTATTCAGGCATTTAACTCTAAATTTGATGTAGCCAACGACCCAGAAAATGTGGAAATTGATTTTATAGAATCTAGAGTAAGTGACCACTCTGCTTTGGAAGCAATTTTTAATCTTGTGGGTAAATACGAAGAAGCTGGTAAAAAAGTTAGAATTAAGCATCTTAGTGAGGAATGCCAGGCTTTGATGATTAAAGCGTCTCCAAGATTAGCAAATGTGATAGAGCATGATATTGATGATCCACGGTATCATGTAATGGCCAAGGCAATGAAGTAAACTGGCAATACGCTTTATTTTGAGATGTTTAAATCTCGATTGTAGTCTAAATAAAACGTATATTTCGGTTTTTAATCGAAATTAATATTAGATGGATATTCCTTTTGAGCCTGTAGTTTTTGGTGTTAAACTGAATGTTCATTTGATGCTTGAATATGCTGCCTTTTTTATCGGATTTCGATATTATATTTATTTAAGAAAAGACTCCTTAGACACAATATCTTCTTCAAATAGATTGTCTATTATTATAGGAGCAGTTTTCGGAGCTTTTTTAGGTTCTAGAATCGTTGGCTTTTTAGAAAATCCTTTAGCGATATCTTTTACTCCAGAATATTTAATTCAGATTATAAGTGCTAAAACGATAATGGGAGGTCTTTTTGGTGGTTTATTAGGAGTTGAAATCGCTAAAAAGATAATTAAGGAAAAAAAATCTTCGGGGGATTTGTTTACATATCCCATTATTCTTGGTATTATCATTGGAAGGATTGGTTGTTTTTTAGCAGGAATCAATGAATTTACCTATGGGAAAGAAACAACTTCGTTTTTGGGATTAGATTTGGGTGATGGATTATTTAGATATCCTATTGCTCTTTTTGAAGTGGTTTTTTTGATACTATTATGGATCGTTTTAAAACGTTTTCAACAGCGACTAGATTTAGAATCAGGTCTTCTTTTTAAATGTTTTATGATTTTTTATTTTCTCTTTCGTTTTCTTGTCGAGTTTCTAAAACCCAATACTTTTCTCATATTTGGGCTTAGTAGTATTCAGTATTTGTGTATCTTATGCCTACTGTACTATCAAAAAACAATTCGAAAAATCTTATATGCCAACTAGAAATTATACCTATTACGATTTTACGCTAAGTCTTTGTCCTATTTGTTTAAAAAGGATTGATGCTAAAATTGTTTTTGAAGATGATAAAGTTTTCATGTTGAAACATTGTCCAGAACATGGCAAATCCAAAGTTTTGATTGCTGATGATATAGAATATTACAAAAGCATAAGAAATTATAATAAACCTTCTGAGTTTCCGTATAAGTTTAACACAGCTACGGATTATGGGTGTCCTTATGATTGCGGATTGTGTCCAGATCATGAACAACATTCTTGTTTGTCAATAATTGAAGTTACAGATAGATGTAATTTAACTTGTCCGACCTGCTATGCTTCTTCATCTCCACATTATGGAAGACATAGAACATTGGAAGAGATTAAAAAGATGTTAGATACTATTGTAGAAAATGAAAAAGAGCCTGATGTAGTTCAGATTAGTGGTGGCGAACCTACAATACATCCTCAATTTTTTGATATTTTGGACTATGCAAAGCAATTGCCAATTAGACACCTTATGGTGAATACAAATGGTGTCAGGATAGCAAAAGATGTTGGTTTTGTAGAGCGATTAGCAAGTTATATGCCGGATTTTGAAATCTATTTACAATTTGATTCTTTGAACGCAAAAGTTCTGAAAAAGCTTAGAGGAGAAGATTTAACTGCTATTAGAAGGAAAGCTATAGAAAATTTAAATCAATTTAATCTTTCTACTACTATGGTTGTTACCCTAGAAAAAGGATTAAATGATTCTGAAATCGGAGAAATCTTATCTTTTGCTTCTCGCCAAAGATGTGTTAGAGGAGTTACATTGCAACCTACACAAATTGCGGGCCGACTAGAAGATTTTAATGCTCAAACGGATCGAATTACCTTAACCGAAGTTCGTAGAAAAATATTAGAACAATTTCCAATATTTGAGGCGGACGATTTAATTCCGGTTCCTTGCAACCCTGATGCTTTGGTCATGGGATATGCCTTAAAAAACGAAGATGGATTAACTCCGTTAACAAGATATATTAATCCTGCGGATTTATTAGATAATGGTAAAAATACTATTGTTTATGAACAAGATGTAGAGTTGCAGGAAAAAATGCTGGAGTTATTTAGCACTGGAAATTCTGTAGATGTTGCTTCCGAAAATCTTAAATCGATCATGTGCTGCTTGCCCGAGATAGACGCTCCGGAATTGGGTTATGATAACTTATTCCGAATTATTATTATGCAGTTTATAGATGCTTATAATTTTGATGTAAGAGCAGTTAAGAAGTCCTGTGTACATATTGTGAATAAGGACTATAAAATTATTCCTTTTGAGACAATGAATCTATTTTACAGAGATGATAAACAAGAGCGTTTAGAACAATTAAGAAAAGAGACTGTATGACTACCAATTTAATTTTATTAGAAGTAGGTAACCTAGGTGGTTTAGTATTTTTGATTTTACTCATATTATTTGGCCCACCTGCATTGCTGGCCATTATAGGTCTTGTTCTTTTTAGGAATAAAAAACGAAAGGCAGGAAAAGTATTCTTTATTCTATCGGGAGTATATCTTGTAATTGGATTAGGAATTTGTGGGATATTACTGAATTAGAGTGAGATTTTGCGTTACATTATAGTATCGAGTATAAGTCTTACCGCTAACTAAGGTTTTCTTATTTAGAAAATAGAAGCTACTACAGCTATATATGATGCTGTTAAATTAAACTCTCTCCAAAAGATATAAGTGTTCGTTTAGAATTTCATTTGGATCTTCTAATGGTGTATTTGGAGTGTAGAGTTTAGATAATTTACATTCATCAGTATGTTCTACTAACCGATATCCTTCAATTTGGGTGTAGTACGATGTGGGTATTGTTTGATGGGCAAAAGAATCATTCGTGTTATTATGACTATCAAAATAGTGTAATAGTCTTTTGTAAACATCTGTATGTTCAATTTCGGGAATATAAGATACACTACCTACCACATCACCGCTTGACTGTATATTTTTAAAAACTGTAAAAAGTTTATCTGTTACTTTTCGATCTAAAAAAAATAACACTCCTTCTAATACAATGAATATAGGTTGTTGGTTGATTAATCTGTTTAATTCTGTAATCATGGTTTCTTCAGAATCATGATTAAAATCAAAACTGATGTAGGTTGTATTACGTTCAGGTAATTTTCCTTCTCTGGTCCAAACTTCTATCTGATTCTTTTTGTATTCGATGATATCTTTCTTGTCTATTTCGATAGTATGCACATCAGCGCCTAATAAAAATTGATACATACTAAAACCTGCACCAAAATTAATTAGAACTCCTCCTTTGTTTTTAGAGAAAAAAGATTGTAGGCTTTCATGAAAAAATCTATTTCGTAAACTATGAAGGATGGATTCATTTGTAGATACGCTATCTAGAATTTCTGGAATAATAGCCTCTGTTTTCGGGTTATTCCATAGTTTGGCATAAATATCCTTACTTACACTTTCGTGATAAGAACGATACGTAGATACGATAAAAGCTGTTTCATGAATTTGCATTCATAAATGTAAGCTTTTTGAATTTTAATTAAAAAAATAAACACCACTATATCAAGCAAGAAAATAGTGGTGTTTTAATGTGTATATATTCAAAGAAATTATGGCAATAATCCAGTGATTTGTGTAGTGTCCACCATTATGGTGTCTTTTCGCTTTTTGTCATTACTATTCGCTAATCTTGTTGTCTTCGTACTATCAGTGATAAAACCATTTTTTATCATTAACGCCTTGTAAAAATCCTTTTTTGTTTCTCTAGTACTTGTTTTTACCTCTTTAACTTTAATGTCAAAATTATTAACAGCAATTAATGTTTGATAAAAATCTACTTTGGTATTCTGTACATTACTTATTTCCTTGTTGATTGTATTTAATGAAGCAATTTCTTGAGCATTCATAGTAGAAAAAGAAAGTAAAACAAATAAGGAAAGAATAATGCTTTTCATAGGATCGGGGCTTAGCGATTGTACTACTTGATTTGTACCAAATTTACAATCAAATAGTTATGAAATAAAATGATTTCACATCTTTTAGATAAAGAGGTCTTTTGTATCGATAAAAAACACAGTTTTTACGGTTTTACCGTAAAAACTGTGTTGACTTTTGTTAGAAAAAAGGGTTTTTGATAGTTTTTTTATTGTTAAAACTTCTTGATTTTTATTGTTTTATGAGGTTTTGAAAATTTAAAATAGATGGGTAATATTTTTTAAGATTGAGTTGCTTTGTAGCTTATGGCTTACATTTAATTTTGGTTTTTCTAGTCTATCTTTAGCAAGATAGTTATACAAAGGATAATTTATTAAAATCGGAGCCTAGAATTGTATGATCATTTACTTCGAGCCAGTTATCTAAAATAGATGCATAAATACTTCTAAAATCGACGGTGTATTTGATATCTCCATTATTATCAAGGTCAGATAGATTTGGTAATTCATTATAAATTCCAGCTTTTTTAAGAGATCCACTCATTATCATTACATTATTTGCTGCACCATGATCTGTTCCTCTACTGCCATTTTGTTTTACTCTACGTCCAAATTCTGAAAAGGTAAGTATTAATGTGTCTTTAAATTTATTATTCTTTTTTAGATCCTTTACAAGAGCACTAACAGCATTTGCATATATTCCCAGTAATCGATCTTGACTATTTACTTGATTTACATGACTGTCAAAACCTCCCAGCGAACTATAGTATACTCTTGTTTTTAATCCGGATATGATAAAATCAGCTATGGTCTTTAAATTCCGTGCGAATGCCGACTGCGGATATGTTACTTTAGATTCGTAAATTTTGGAAGTTTCATAAATATAAGAAGCAGAAGAGTACGTTTCTAACATAGTTTTATAAAGATAACCTTGGTTGTCCTCATGTAACATGTCTTCTTGAGTATTATTAATCAATTGATTAAAGAAAGGCTCCCTGGTAGTACGATGTAACTGTTTAGGATCCGAAACTGCGATGCCATTTAATGTGTTACCTTTCATAGCAAGAGATAAAGAATTATCAACTTCTATTGCTTGATACGGATGCTGGCAATTAGCATCGAGATATCTGCCTACCCAACCAGAAGATAAATACTGGTTAGTATCACTAGCCGTTTGCCAGATGTCCGTACTTCTAAAATGAGATCTGTTGGGATTAGGATATCCTACATTGTTTATGATACAAATATTGCCTTGATCATATAAATCTTTTATGGGTTGTAAAGCACTATTGAAAGCTAGATCATCGTTTATTTTTAAAGTCTCACTTTGTTTTTTGGAGATAGTAGGTCTTAACCGATGATAGATATCATTCTGTATTGGAATGATGCTGTTTAATCCGTCATTACCACCTGATAATTGAATAATGATTACATTTTTATATCCAGATAATTGTTCTGGTGTTAAAAACTCCATTCCTTTTAAAAATGATGGAACTAATGTGATTCCAGATGCAAAAACGGATTGTTTTAAAAAATTTCTTCTGTCCATGATTTCAAAGTTTTAACAAAGTTGGTATTCTGGTAAGCTCATTAGCTCAATAATAAAATTCTTGGTGTTTCTTTCTTCAATGGTGGAGATTACTTCTTGGGCACCTTTAGATAAATTAGGTTGAAGTACATAGTTTATCAATTGTTGTCTGGATTTTTGTTCTATAGCATCTAGAAAAGGTTCCCAATGAGGAGTAGCTTTCACTCTTTTCTGCATTTGTGACTTCATTTTGTTATAATACTTCTCTTTCATCATTGTAGTCATCTCACTATCAACAGTGTCATTTATTTCAATAACACCATTATTGAGTGAAACAGAAGCTAGTTTTAATCTAAGCATGAGTGTAGAGTTATCTATCCAGGATTTTCCGCCTTTCCATCCTGCAACATTGGGTGGGAAAAATAATACTTGATTCAATTTTCGCTGCAGGTATAATAATACCTTTGGATTCTTGTAGTGTATGTTAAAAGGTTTACTAAGTCCAACGATTAATTCTATCGGGGATTTTATTTTGGCTCCTATATTTTCATGATCGTAAAACCAATCGCTTTCCAAAACACCTCTTAATAAAGCTTCTATATTATAATTTGTTTCATAGAAAATAGAACTAAGTTTTTCTAGACGAGTTGGGTTTATACGTTCATTTACGAGGAACTTGTATATTTTTTCTGTAATGTATTTTGCCGTTTGCTTTTGTTCTAGAAGAATTTTTATAACATCTTCTCCTTTGAAATTCCCTGTTTTTCCTAGAATAGTTTTAGAGCCAAAGTCATGATGTTTTTGTCTAAAAACAAAAGTCCCTTGTTTATTAAAATTCCATCCAGTAAAAGCTCTTGCAGCTTCTTTTATATCTTTTTCGGTATATCCATTATCTCTGCCAAGTGTAAATAACTCCATAACTTCTCGAGCAAAGTTTTCATTTGGATTGTTCTTTCTGTTTTGTCTGTTGTTTAGGAATAGTAACATCGCTGGAGATTTAGAAACCTCCAATAGCATATCCTCAAAACTTTCCAGAGCATTTTTTCTGATTACATTATTTAAGTGTAGCGCTGCTCTTGGAGTTTTTAATCGAACAGCAAAATGATTGTGAAAAAACAAAGTCATTTTCTCTCTCAATACTTGTTTGCTCTCTGCTAATTGCCGTAGCCATAGTAAGTTGAGATCTAGCATTTTTTGATTACGAAGCTTTCGTAATTCCTTGCGTTCCTCGCGTGATAAGTTTCTTGGATCTTTTTGTAGAATTCCAAAGTCAAGAGATAAATCAGTTATCTCGTTACTTTCAGAAAACAAGTGATCTACAATTTCTTTTTTAGAAAAAGTTCTTGCACGTTTTAATTCAGAAGGAGAAATTCCAAAACCAGTACGCCAATAAAGATGTTGTATTTGTTTATCTGTTAGAAAAGAACTCATAATCAAAGTGTTTCTGCTTTGACTATCAATTTTAGAAAAGGTTTAAAGTACGAACTTTCTATTCTTAATTACAGTTAATTTCGCTTAATTCTGCAGTTTCACTTGTAGCATCACTCAGAGAAACATTTTCTGTAAATAGTACGAATCGATCAAGTGCATGAAAAGAAGATCTTGCAGATACTTCCATCATGTATGTTCCTGGTGTATCAAAAGTTACAAAAATGTCATGTGCGTCATTATCACTTGTAGATGCTTGCCATTTCCATTGATCTGCTGGACCACTCTTGTAGATTTTGAACCACCCATCTTTGCTGGAGCCATTAGGATTTGGTGTTTGACCTGTATCTCCTGGATAGACAATACTTTCATTGCGTTGACCAAAAAATGCAGAGGCATCAGGAAATCGTAACCAAGAATCGTTATGTTCGGATCCAGAAGTTCCATTCGTAATTCTTGATCTCCAGATAAATCTATAGGTTCCTGTGGTAGTAATGTTTATGTTATAAGTTAACAAACCATTTCCAGGAGCATTTAGAAATTGATCTCCTTTCCATACTAAATAACTAGTACCAGAAAAACCAGCTACAGAGTTTTCGTTATTCCAATCATTAATATTGTTGATACTTTCAAATTCTGCAACCACTAAACCATCCTTTTCTTCAAAAATGAAATTAGTCGCATTTTCGCAGCTAATAGGCGGTTCTATAGTGTTGTCATTTTCATCATCATCCGTACTACATGCGAAAAACGTTATGGACATTAAAAGTAGAGTGATACTAAGTTTTTTGTAGGTTTTCATAGCTAATTGATTGGGGTTTTAGATTTGGGATTATGTTGTTTAACGTGTTATTTTCTTTTGTATACTACTGTTTCAGGAACCAAGCCAGTCACGTCACCTCCGTTTCGGATAACATCTCTTACGATAGAAGAGGAGATATAGCTTTTTCCTGAGGAGGTTAGTAAAAATACAGTTTCAATTTCAGACATTTTTCTATTGGTGTGAGCAATTGCTTTTTCAAATTCGAAATCTGCAGGGTTTCTAAGTCCTCTAAGAATAAAGTTCGCATTTTGTTGTTTACAGAACTCTACAGTAAGACCTTTATATGTCATTACTTTTATCTTTGGTTCATCTTTAAAAGCGTCTTCTATAAAGCTTTTTCTTTCTTCCAAAGAGAACATGTATTTTTTTTCAGCATTTACTCCAATTGCCAATATAACTTCGTCAAAAAGAGTTAATCCTCTTTCTATAATATCATAATGTCCTAGCGTTATCGGGTCAAACGATCCTGGAAAAACAGCTCTTCTCATAAGTGACTTGTGATTATTTGGTATAAATATAGGTAAAGTTGAAATTAGTTATGATGCAAAAACAATGTTTCTTCCGTTATTTCCTGTTTATAGCTTCTTCTATAGTATTAGTTAACAGATCTTGTATACTTATTCCAGCGGCGATTGATTGTTGAGGTAAAATGCTAGCTTCGCTAAAACCAGGATTTGTATTCATTTCTATAAAATGAGGTTCTCCATCATGAAATATATATTCGCTTCTAGAAAAACCACTCATTTTTAGGATTTGATATACTTTTAAGGCCAGATTCTTTACCTTTTCTTCATCTTCTTTGCTTAGTCTTGCTGGAGTAATTTCTTGAGATTTGCCTAAATATTTAGCTTCATAATCAAAGAAATCATTTTCTGAAACAATTTCTGTAATTGGCAAGACTACGTCTTTTCCTTGGTAAGTAATTACACCTACCGAAACTTCTGTTCCGCTAAGAAAAGATTCAATAATAATTTCGTCATCTTCTTTATAAGCTACATCAATAGCAGGAAGTAATTCTTCTTCGGTGTTTACTTTAGAAACGCCATAACTACTTCCAGCCTTATTTGCTTTTACAAAACAGGGTAAACCAACGGTATCAATAATTTCACTGGTGCTGATTTTATCTCCTTTATTCAAGAAATAATTTTTGGCGGTAGGGATTCCATAAGGTTGTAAAGTGCTAATACAGTCTCTTTTATTAAAGGTGAGTGCTGCTTGATAAAAATCACAAGCCGTTTGTGGTATTCCAATTAATTCGAAATATGCTTGTAGTAAACCATCTTCTCCAGGAGTTCCATGTACAATGTTAAAAGCAGCATCAAAAATAATTTTAGTGCCATTCAGATTTAGGGAAAAATCATTTCGATCAATGGTGGTTTTTTGATCATTGTCATCAACGTAGTACCAAGAATCTTTGGTAATATGAATTTTGTACGGTTCATAAAGGTCTCTGTTCAAGTGCTTATAAACTACATTTCCACTTTTGATAGAAATATCAAATTCGCTGGAGTAACCTCCCATAAGGATGGCAATATTTTTCTTCATTGGATATGGTTTGCAAACAAAAATATCATTTATCCAACAACAAAAGCTAAAAAGTTTCCGTTTTTATATCTTTGCCGAAACTATCATCAGATACATGGATTTTTTTAAAGGACTTTTAAGGTTTATTTGGAGTAAAGCATTTCTTATTCAATTAGTAATTGCTGTCGCAATGACTGCTATTTTATGTTTTATAGCATTGAAATGGTTAGATAGTTCTACAAATCACGATCAGAGAATTGTAGTTCCAAGTTTAAGTAAAAAAACACTCGATGAGGTGAAAGAGCTTGTCGAATCCAAAGATTTGAGATTCGAAGTGCAAGATTCTGCTAATTTTAATCCTGATTATCCGCGTTATTCTGTAATTGAGCAGAATCCTCCTGCAGGAAATATGGTAAAAGAAAATAGAAAGATCTATGTAACCCTAAACCCATCGGGATATCGAAAAGTAGAAGTACCTGATGTTATTAGAAAAACCAGAAGGCAGGTAGAACCAAGACTAGTGGCTCTTGGCTTTAAAATAGGATCTATTACTTTTAAACCAGATCCTTCTGATCAGGTACTAGAACTTAGGTACAAAGGCAAAAGGTTGAAGCCAGGAGATAAAATAATGAAGACTTCTACCATTGATCTTGTTGTAGGTGACCAAAGTGGTAATCTACGACTTAATCCATAAATAAAACTTCTAAAAATAACATCTTTTGGAATCAGATCCAGATATAGACGATTTAGGACCTAATGAAGACGAATTGTATGAACATCATCGTTTTGTAGCAGGAGCAGGTCAAGTACCACTTAGGGTAGATAAATTTTTGATGAATTTTGTTGAGAATGCTACCCGAAATAAGATTCAACAAGCAGCCAAAGCAGGAAGTGTTTTTGTCAATGATATTCCGGTAAAATCAAATCACAAGGTAAAGCCTAACGATGTGGTAAGAGTGTTATTTGCTCATCCACCTTATGAGAATTTGCTAACACCAGAGGATATTCCATTGAATATTGTTTATGAAGATGATGCTCTGTTAGTAGTGAATAAGCCCGCTGGAATGGTTGTGCATCCTGGTCATGGTAATTACTCCGGAACTTTGATTAATGCCTTAATTTATCATTTTGATAATTTGCCTAATAATAGCAGTGAGCGTCCAGGTTTGGTGCACCGAATAGATAAGGATACCAGTGGTTTATTGGTGATTGCTAAAACTGAAGACGCTATGACGCATTTAGCGAAACAGTTTTTTGATAAAACCTCAGAAAGAGAATATGTAGCAATTGTTTGGGGGAATCTAAAAGAAGATGAAGGAACAATTATAGGTAATATAGGTCGTCATCCTAAAAATAGACTTCAAAATACTGTTTTTGAGAGCGATGAAGCAGAAAAAGGAAAACCTGCAGTTACACATTACAAAGTTATTGAACGTTTAGGATATGTTACAATGGTTTCTTGTAGATTAGAAACTGGAAGAACGCATCAGATACGTGTGCATATGAAACATATTGGTCATACACTTTTTAATGATGAACGATATGGTGGTGAAAAAATCTTAAAGGGTACGACTTTTTCCAAGTATAAACAGTTTGTAGAAAATTGTTTTAAAATACTACCAAGACAGGCATTGCACGCAAGAACTTTGGGGTTCGTACATCCCGTTACCGGAGAAAAAATGCACTTCGAAACCTCAGTACCTGATGATATGCAACAATGTGTAGAACGTTGGAGAAATTATGCTAAAAATCAGCTAACTAAAGAATAAATGTGTCTTTATTGAAATAAATTGGGGAATGCTCATTTATTAATAGTATATTGGTGCTTTAATTATTTATAATGAACAAAGGAACAGTAAAATTTTTTAATGACTCCAAAGGATTTGGATTTATTACAGAAGAAGGATCTAATCAAGATCGTTTTGTACACATTTCGGGCTTAATCGATGAAATTCGTGAAGGTGATGAAGTAGAGTACGAACTTAAAGAAGGTAAAAAAGGAATGAACGCGGTAAACGTGAGAGTATTATAATATATACATTTTGACTTTTTTAAAGAACAAGCCCGTCTGATACAGACGGGCTTTTATGATTTTTACAATTGCTTTTAATGTGATTTTATGGTTAAGAATAAAATTTATAAACTGCTTTAATAATCTTGTCTGCTCTAACTAAATTGAGTTGCTTTATATATTTGTATGTTCGATCTAAATAGTCTTGGGCTTCTTGATTTCCACTAAAATATTTTCTGGCTGTATATAGATCTAATGCTACTATTAAATCGTCAGTAGTGAAATCAACACCAGTATATTGTTGTAATAGCTGTAAATACATAAAACCAAATTCTTCTGTGGGTTCAATCATGGTGCCTTCTCCAAAATCATTCCAGGTAATAAGTTGAATAAAATCTGCAATTTCATGATGTGTATAATTTAGTGTTTCTGCAAAGGTTTGCCCTTGATTATGGTCGATACTCCATAAATTAATCCCTTCAGACCATCCACCTTCTGCATAAAAGCTATCAAAACCAGGATAAGAAGACCCAACAATGGTAAGATTTTCGGTATCGTAATTATTATAATAATGCTCATGGGCTAGTAGATGATCTTGGTCTACCCATAAAAACTCTCCAGTAGCATTCTGTCCTACTAAATTATTGGCTGCCCACAAGGTTAAAAAGTCTGGACGGTTATCAGTGGGTAGGATATCGAAAATAGTGTCCCATTCTTGTTGGGTGGTGATATGATGTGGTCCAAAAACAAATAGTAAATTTTTATCATTGTGTTTTATGTAATTAGGGCTGGTAAAGTAGGTGTTATTGATATAGGTGAAATCTTCCTGAGCTGCTTCAATAATACTGTTCGATAATCCTAGGTCATATGCTTGCTTAGCAACCCTATCTTCGTACATAATTGAAAAATCAAAATCTAAATCCTCCATAATTTCAATAAAACTTTCCGTAGCACTTTTAATATTTTCGTAATCGTAGAGATCCTTACTTCCATACCAATCAAATATAACTCCATCGATTCCGGCTAATTTCATCATTAAAAAATGATATTCATGTAAGTCAGGGTCGTTAGAGGAGTATGGACCTATTACGGGATAAAAATAAGAAGCTATTTCTTGTTTGCCGTTACTATCTGTAATATCAGGATTTTTATTAGTCATTGTCCAATGTTGTCCCCAGTATCCATCGTAATCTTTACTTTGAAACCAAGGCATATAATGCATATAAACTTTTTTAGGGTTATCTTTTGCTACATCCATTCCAGATATATCCGCCACATAACCGCTTTTTTCTAATTTGATGATTTCTGCTTCTTCTTCCAATACTTTTTTTAATTGGGCATCAGTGTACGTTGTGTCTTGAATTCTTTGGGGGACGGTTTGTTCTGGTTCGATGCTTGGAAATTCTTCTTTTTCACAGGAATAAATGAAAATCATTAAGGCAACCATTAAAAACGCCTTAATCGTAGGTTGTAGTTTCATTGTCATATAGGTTTATTAATTAATTACACAATACAGATAAGCGTGATGTACTAAAAAAGATGGGAAGTGTGAATTGCTAATTAAAATTAGCGATATATGACTACTGTGTTTCGAAAGTGTTTTTATGTTTAAAACGTTATAAAGGTAAGGTTTTTTTTCTGTTAAAAATATTAAAGCCTTTATTTTTATATGTTAATTTATTCCTTAACAGTGTGTTAAACCGTGTAAAGAAGAAGCGTTTATGTATTTTGCAATAAAGTATATCAATGCTTCAATAGGTAAGAATTACTCGAGTTGATTTTATTTATTCCAGTACTATTGTATTTTTGAAAAAACGAAATTCACTTCATGAGGCACGTCAAAGTATAATAAACAATGATGAGTTTTATGTCTAACACCAGCCTTTAGTGCAGTGTAACTTATAAAGTAATATTGTAAACACATGAAAATTGTAGTATCACCAGCAAAGTCTTTAGATTTTGAAACCGCATTACCTACTCAAAAATATACGGAGCCTTCTTTTTTGGTTGAAGCTGAAAAATTAAATACTATTCTTCAAAAAAAGTCACCAAAAAATTTATCAGATCTAATGAGTATTAGTGATAAGTTGGCGCAATTAAATTGGCAACGAAATCAAGATTGGAGTCTTCCATTTACACAAGAAAATGCGAGACCTGCAGTATATGCTTTTAATGGAGATGTTTATACAGGCTTAGATGGTTATTCAATTCCAGAAGATAAATTAGATGTCTTACAGGATAAATTAAGAATCCTTTCTGGTTTATATGGTATACTAAAACCATTAGATCTAATTCAACCGTATCGTTTAGAAATGGGGACAAAACTAAAGGTAGGACGAAGTAATAATCTATATGAGTTTTGGAAGAAGCAGCTTACGGAACAACTAAATAATGAATTGAAAGATGATGAATTATTTGTAAATCTAGCAAGTAACGAATATTTCAGTGCGATTGATAAGAAAGCCCTGAAAGTACCTGTGATCACACCTCAGTTTAAAGATTGGAAAGGGGATAAATTAAAAATGATCAGTTTCTTTGCTAAAAAAGCAAGAGGAATGATGGTGCGTTATATCATAGATACTGGAGCGGAAACTATAGAAGACTTAAAAGGTTTTAACTATGATGGTTATGGTTATAGCGAAGAATATACAACAAAACCTAATGAATTGGTTTTTGTAAGGTAATTCCAATGTTCTTATTTTGCTTTTATATTCGATATTAGAATAAATTTCTAAATGCTCCTAATTTTAGTATCTTAAGCCTTCAATATTTTAGGCTTTTTTGGATGCAAAAAATCATTAATTCTCTAGATTGGATTGGGGAAAAAATTGGAACTCTTGTCAGTTGGGTTGCGGTTCTATTGGCGGTTTTAGTAGGATTAGATGTTGTTATGCGATATGTTTTTCAGTTCACGTTCATTTGGATGATCGAAACCGAAATTTATCTCTTCGGAATGCTTTTTCTAATAGGTTCCGCGTATACTTTTAAACATGGGAAACATGTTAGAGTAGATGTTTTTTACACTAGATTTTCCGAAAAAGGAAAAGCCTGGATAGACCTTTTAGGAGGGGTATGTTTATTAATTCCTTGGTGTTATGTAGTGATTGTTTCTTCTTGGTATTATGGATTGTCATCCTTTATGATCAATGAAGGATCTCCCCAACCAGGTGGATTACCAGCTTTGTACGTGCTAAAATTTTGTATCACCTTGGGGTTTGCCTTTTTATTATTGCAAGGAGTTTCTGAAATGCTAAAATCTATTCAGATAATTTTTAAGAGAGATATCTAATGGAGTTTTTAGCGGTTGTTTTATTTGTAATCATATTCATTTTAATTCTTAAAGGATACCCTGTAGCTTTTACTTTAGGTGGGATTTCTGTTGCTTTTGCTTTTGGTGTTTCAATTTTCGCGCCAGAACAGTTTACCATGTCTACATTTTATTTATTGCCTTCTAGAATTATGGGGGTTGTTAATAACTATGTGTTAATGGCAGTTCCTTTATTTATTTTTATGGGAATCATGTTGGAAAAATCTGGGCTCGCTCAAAGCCTTTTGGAAACAATGGCGATGATGTTTGGTCGAGTTAGAGGAGGTTTAGCTATATCTGTTGTTATTGTAGGTGCTTTATTAGCCGCATCAACAGGAATCGTGGGTGCAACAGTGGTAACTATGGGTTTAATTAGTCTCCCAACGATGCTAAAAAGAGGGTATAAGACAGAACTCGCAGTAGGAGTTATTGCCTCTTCGGGTACCTTAGGTCAAATAATTCCACCGTCTATAGTATTGGTGCTGTTGGCGGATACGATTAATAGTTCATCAAGAGGAGCAGCGTCTGTAGATGTGGGAACCTTATTTTCTGCGGCCTTATTACCAGGTTTGATATTAGTTGGGCTTTACATTCTATATATTTTGATAAAATCATTTGTTCATAAGAACGACGCACCGAGTATTCCAGCAGAAGAGATTGCGGAGTTTAAAGGGACTCATTTTGGGCCCAAAGTTGTTAAGGTGTTATTGTTGCCAGTACTGCTAATTGTTATAGTGCTAGGATCTATATTTAGTGGTATTGCATCGCCAACAGAAGCTTCTGCAATTGGGGCTTTGGGAGCAACGATTTTAACGATTATTCAGAAAAAGTTTTCATTTAAAATAGTAAAAGAAGTAGCTCAAGAAACGACTCGTCTTACATCGATGGTATTCTTTATCTTGTTAGGAGCTACCACATTTACACTGGTTTTTAGGACTTTAGGAGGAGATCGATACTTACAAGAATTGATTATTTCATCTCAGCTGACTCCCTTAATGTTTCTATTATTGGTAATGTTGGTAATTTTTATTGCGGGTTTCTTTATTGATTTTATAGAGATCGTATTTATTATCGTACCAGTGGTAACACCTGTTTTTAATGCTTTGGATATGAATATGCTTTGGGTAGGAATTTTGATGGCATTGAATTTACAAACTTCATTTTTAACTCCTCCATTTGGTTTTGCGTTGTTCTATCTGAAGGGAGTCGCGCCAGATACAGTAAAAACAAGCCAAATATATAGAGGGATAGTTCCTTTTATTGTTATACAACTTTTTATAGTAGGCTTAGTATTATTTTTTCCAGAGATTATTTTTAATAGTAATTAATTAGAATAACTAAAATCATGAGTTTATATAAGATACGGAGAGATAGATTTTTGAAAACATTCATATATGGTATTCTAATGATGTTTTTTTTGTCTTGCCTTGGAGAACCTCCTGCAAGTATGACTAATCCTACTTCCTATGATACTACTAAGCCTGACAAAATATTCCATTGGAAGATGACTACAACTTGGCCACCTAATTTTCCAGTGGTCGGGGAAGTAGCGGAAAAATATGCAGAATGGGTAGAGGAATTGTCTAATGGTCAAATTAAAATTAAAGTATATGGTGGAGGAGAATTAGTACCACCATTAGAAGCATTTGATGCGGTTTCTCAAGGAACTATAGAAATGGGGTGTGGTGCATCGTATTATTGGGCAGGAAAAACTCCAGCAGCACAATTTTTTGCCGCAGTACCTTTTGGGATGAATAGCCAACAAATTACTTCCTGGTTAGAGGTAGGAGGAGGATATGAACTTTGGAAAAAAACATATGCACAGTTTAATTTGGTTCCTTTTATGGGAGGGAATACTGGAGTGCAAATGGGAGGGTGGTTTAATAGAGAAATTAACTCTGTAGAAGATTTTAAAGGTTTAAAGATGCGTTTGCCAGGTATTGGGGGTAAAGTGCTAGAAAAAGCTGGAGGAGCACCAATTTTGGTAGCTGGTAGCGAAATTTATACGAGTTTAGAACGAGGAGTTATTGATGCTACGGAATGGATCGGACCTTATCATGATTATAAAATGGGATTTCATAAAATTTCAAAATATTATTATACACCAGGTTGGCATGAAACGGGTTCTCAGTTAGAGTTTTTTATTAATAAAAATTTACACGATGCACTGCCACCGCATCTTCAAGCTGTCTTACAGGCTGCTGCCAAAAGGGCTCAAGTTTGGGTGTTGTCTGAATTTGATAAACAAAATGGTATTTATTTAGATAAATTAGTGAATGAAGAAGGCGTAGAGGTAAGAGAATTTTCTAAAGAAACTTTGGACGCATTACGAAGTTATACTGATGAAGCCATTCAGGAAATGATAGGAGACGATCCTTTATCTAAAGAGGTCTATGAAAGCTATTCCAACTTCCAGAATAGGATTGCTAAATGGTCTGAAGTAACCGAAAAAGCATACTATAATAAAATACAGAAATAGGTATTTGTGTTAATTCAACGTATGAATTTGCTGTTAACGTTTAAGGTTTAACAGAAAGAAATAGTTGGTTAATAATAACTACAAAAATTAATTATTTCAGGGATTCTGTTTAAAATGTATTGGAAGTGTTCATTCGAATCGATATCTTCGCAGCGAATGTTCGCTAAATATTATTTAAACACAAAATTTTTATCATGCAAATTAAAAAGGTTTTAGTTGCTAATCGAGGGGAAATTGCCATCAGAATTTTCAGAGCTTGTACAGAGATTGGTTTACAAACCGTAGGAGTTTATACCTATGAGGATCGATATTCTTTACATAGATATAAAGCCGACGAAGCTTACCAAATTGGGGCAGATAATGAACCTTTAAAACCGTATTTAAATATTGAAGCAATTATACAAGTTGCTAAAAATAATAATGTAGATGCGATACATCCAGGATATGGATTCTTATCAGAAAATGCAGATTTTGCACAACGATGTAAGGAGAATGATATTATTTTTATTGGTCCTAAGGTATCCGTGCTACGATCTTTAGGAGATAAAATTATGGCAAAAGAAGTTGCCATCGCTAATGATATCCCAATTATTCAAAGTAATAAAGAAGATCTTACAGATATTAAGATCGCAGTTAAAGAAGCAAAGAGAATTGGTTTTCCTGTAATGCTTAAAGCTGCTTCTGGTGGAGGAGGTCGTGGTATGCGTGTAATCCGAAGTGTGGAAGAGTTAGAAAAAGCCTACCCAGAATCACAAAGAGAGGCGTTAAATGCTTTTGGAGATGATACTGTTTTTTTAGAAAAATTCGTAGAAAACCCTAAGCATATCGAGATACAGATTGTAGCAGACCATCATGGAAATATGGTACATCTTTTTGAGCGTGATTGTTCGGTGCAGAGACGATATCAAAAAGTAATTGAATATGCTCCTTCCTATGGAGTGTCTCAAGATATATTGGATAATCTTTATCAATATGCACTAACTATATGTAAAGCTGTAGATTATAATAATATAGGTACCGTAGAGTTTTTGGTGGATGATGACGGTAGTATTTATTTTATTGAAGTAAATCCAAGAGTACAGGTAGAACATACCGTTACAGAGATTGTGACTGGTGTAGATTTAATTAAAACACAGATTTTTATTGCTGGAGGATATCAACTTTCAGATAAGCAAATTAAGATCGAAAGTCAGGAAAGCCTTAAAGTAAATGGCTATGCTGTACAATGTAGAATTACAACAGAGGATCCAGAAAACGATTTTAAACCTGATTATGGTACCATAACTACTTATAGAAGTGCTTCTGGATTTGGTATTCGTTTAGATGCAGGAAGTGTTTATCAAGGCGTTACTATCTCTCCTTTCTTTGACTCCATGCTAGTAAAGGTTTCAGCAAACAGTAGAACCTTGGATGGAGCTTGTAGAAAAATGCGAAGAGCGTTATCAGAATTTAGAATTAGAGGGGTGAAAACCAATATGCCTTTCTTAGATAACATTCTTAATCATACTACATTTAGAAAAGGAGCAGTTACTGTTAATTTTATTAGAGATACCAAGGAGCTTTTTAAAATTAAAGAGTCTCGTAACCGAGCGACAAAGCTGGCAAACTTTTTAGGAGATATCATTGTTAATGGAAATCCAGATGTAAAAAAAATGGATCCATCCAAAACCTTCGTTACTCCTCATATTCCTGAATTTGATAAAAAAGCAGCCTATCAAAAAGGTACAAAAGACCTGCTTACAGAATTAGGACCTGAGAAATTTGCGGAGTGGTTAAAAAATGAAAAGAAAGTTCATTTTACAGATACCACCATGAGAGATGCCCATCAAAGTTTATTAGCTACTCGAATGCGAACGTATGACATGCTTAAAGTCGCAGAAGGATTTGCAAAAAACCATCCAGAAGTGTTTAGTATGGAAGTTTGGGGAGGTGCTACATTTGATGTATGTCTACGATTTTTAAGAGAAAACCCGTGGGAACGTTTGCGCTCTTTAAGAGCAGCAATGCCAAACCTATTATTGCAAATGCTTATTAGGGGATCTAACGGAGTTGGATATACTGCCTACCCAGATAATCTAATTGGTAAATTTGTAGAGCAATCTTGGGAGAACGGAGTAGACGTTTTTAGAATCTTCGATTCATTAAACTGGATGAAATCTATTGCACCTTGCATAGAACACGTAAGAACACGTACACAAGGACTTGCAGAAGGATCTTTGTGTTATACAGGCGATATTTTAGACCCAAAACGTACCAAGTATACCTTAGAATATTATGTGCAATTAGCAAAAGATATAGAAAATGCAGGAGCACACATATTAGGAATAAAAGATATGGCAGGTTTACTAAAACCTTATGCTGCCTATGAATTAGTTTCTGCATTAAAATCAGAAATCAATATACCGATACATTTGCATACGCATGATACTTCTTCGGTACAATCTGCGACATATCTCAAAGCGATTGAGGCTGGAGTAGATGTGGTAGATGTAGCTTTAGGTGGATTGTCTGGGTTAACAGCGCAGCCTAATTTCAATGCAGTTATGGAAATGTTGAAATTCCATGATCGTGAGAATCCGATGAATATGTCTAAATTAAATGAGTATTCAAATTATTGGGAAGCGGTACGAGAATATTATTATGTATTTGAATCTGGTTTAAAAGCAGGTACTGGTGAGGTATATCAACATGAAATTCCTGGTGGGCAGTATTCCAACCTGAAGCCACAAGCACAAGGTTTAGGACTGGCAGATCGTTTTCATGAAATTACCAAAATGTATGGAGAGGTAAATGAATTGTTTGGCGATATCGTAAAAGTGACTCCAAGTTCTAAAGTTGTTGGAGATATGGCGCAATATTTAGTAAGTAATAATTTAACCATAGATGATGTAAAAGAAAGAGGAGAAACGATTTCATTTCCTCAATCTGTAGTAAGTTTGTTTAAAGGAGAATTAGGACAACCAGAAGGAGGTTTTCCAAAAGAACTTCAGAAATCAATATTAAAAGATCAAAAACCGTTTACCAATAGACCTAACGCACATCTCGAACCAGTAGATTTCGAAACGGAATTTAAGGATTTTGTAAAGGTCTTTAAAAAAGGAATGGGAAGAGAGTTAGATATTACAGATTTTCTTTCTTATAAGCTATATCCAAAAGTATTTACAGGAGCTTACAATCACCATTTGCAATATGGTAATGTAATGAATATTCCTACTAAGAATTTCTTCTATGGAATGACTCCAGGAGAAGAAATTATTATAGAATTAGATAAAGGTAAAATCTTATTGTTTGAGCTAATTTCTATCGGAGAGCCTCAGGATAATGGAATGGTTACCGTCTTTTTTAAAGTAAATGGACAAACCCGAAATGTTGAAATCAAGGATAATTCTATTAAAGTAGATAAAATTGTTCACGTCAAGGCTGATAAAGCGGACGTAAAACAAATCGGAGCTCCATTACAAGGATCTTTATCTTCAGTATTGGTGAAAACTGGACAAGAAATAAAGAAAAACGATCCATTGTTTATTATCGAAGCTATGAAAATGGAAACTACTATTACTGCAAATGAGGATGCAGTAGTAAAGAAAATAGTGCTTAAATCAGGAACGATGGTTGAAGCCGATGATTTAGTGATTACTTTAAAATAAAGAATAATCCTATTTATATGTATAAAAAAAGTCTTTCAGAAACCTGAAAGACTTTTTTTTAACTAAAGATAGATGCTAATTTTTTATAATCTGTTTTATTGTATTTCCTTTTTCTCCTTCAATATTCATAAAATATACTCCAGAATTTAATTCAGATATATCAAATGTGGTATTACGAGTTTCGAATACTTTTTTACCTGTGATATCATATATCTCCGCTTTTTTTATGGTAATAGAAATGTTTAAAAGTCCTGAAGTTGGAATTGGGTATACTTGTAATTTATCAGTAATCAATTCTTCATCTTCATTGCCAAGACTTGCTATTAAATAACAAGAAGATCTCTGAGTACATCCATCTAATGTAATATCCACTGCATAATTTCCATCTTGTGTTGCTGTAAAAGATTGATTTGTCTCACCTGATAATGGAGTGTTAGTATCACAATCAATCCATTGATAGGTAGCGCCAGAGGTAGTCGCAGTTAAAGTTGGACTAAGAGAATCATCTACGGAAGCATCAGGTGATTCCAACACTTCTACAGTATCAGAATCAGTATCTGTACATCCATTTGCATTGGTAAAACTATAGGTAATATTTTGATTTCCTATACCTGCAGTAGTAGGATTAAAGGAATAAGTAGTTCCATTGCCATCATCAGT
>NZ_CANLMM010000014.1:0-61704 GCF_947492115.1 uncultured Aquimarina sp. | reverse complement strand
AAACTTAGAGCCTTGTCATAGGTTACTTTTGTTTCCTTTCTCTTTCATAAATATCTAAAAAACAAATCTAAAGGAGCCTGTCGAAGATCAATAAAGCTGTAATTTTTAATTACACTTCGACAGGCTCAGTGTGACAAACAGTAGAATTACAAGCTTAACTTAATGAAATTGTATTTGCCGTAGCAAAGGCGGAAACGCCCTAACTAATATAATTCCAAATGTTTTTATGTTTGGCTAGTTGTTGATAGGTAAATAAGAGCACTTTATTTTTCCCCATAGCTAATGAAGGATCTTCTTTTAGGATTTTCATCGCGTAGTGCCTTGCCGTTTTAAGCACATCATTATCGCGCACAATATCTGCAATTTTAAGTGCCAAAACTCCGCTTTGTTGTGTGCCCATAATATCTCCGGGACCACGTAGTTTTAAATCTACCTCTGCAATATCGAACCCATCATTAGTGCGTACCATCGTTTCTAATCGAGTCTTACTATCAGAAGAAAGTTTATGGCTGGTCATTAGAATACAAAAACTTTGTTCGGCGCCTCGACCTACGCGACCTCTTAACTGATGTAGTTGCGATAGCCCGAAGCGTTCTGCACTTTCGATAATCATCACACTAGCATTAGGAACATTTACACCAACTTCTATCACCGTTGTTGCCACCATAATATTGGTTTCTCCTTTTACAAAGCGTTCCATTTCGTAATCCTTATCGGCAGGTTTCATTTTACCATGTACAATTGATATCTGATAATCCGGAGCAGGGAAGGAGCGGGCAATACTTTCATAACCATCCATAAGATCTTTATAATCTAATGCTTCGGATTCCTGAATTAGCGGATATACAACATAGATTTGCCTTCCTTTTTTTATTTCATCAGCTATAAACTTAAATACTTTAAGGCGATTGCTATCATAGCGATGCACGGTTTTAATGGATTTTCTACCTGGTGGTAATTCATCAATTACCGAGATATCCAAATCTCCATATAAACTCATAGCCAAGGTTCTAGGAATGGGTGTAGCGGTCATTACCAATATATGTGGCGGATATATATTCTTATGCCATAATTTAGAACGTTGTGCTACTCCAAAACGATGTTGCTCGTCTATAATAGCCAATCCTAAGTTTTTAAACTTTACTTTGTCCTCTAATACAGCGTGTGTTCCTACCAATATATGTAAGGTGCCATCTTCTAATTCTTGATGAATCTCTTTACGTTCTTTGGCTTTAGAACTACCCATCAATAATTTTATATTAATATCCAGATCTTTGGTAAGTTCTGTAATTCCTTGATAATGCTGATTTGCCAAAATGGCGGTAGGAGCCATAAGACATGCCTGAAATCCATTATCGATTGCCAATAACATCGTCATAAGAGCCACAATAGTTTTTCCAGAACCTACATCTCCTTGTAACAAGCGATTCATTTGTGCACTGCTGCCAATGTCTTTTCGAATTTCTTTAATTACTCGTTTCTGAGCATTAGTAAGTTCGAAAGGCAGATGATGGTTATAAAAATTAGTAAAATGATGTCCAACTTCTGGAAAAGGAAATCCTTTTATCTTTTGTTTCCGAATTAGTTTTTTGGTAATTAACTGAAGCTGGATATAAAATAACTCTTCAAATTTAAGGCGATATTGTGCTTTGGCAAGTAACTCCTGATTTTTAGGAAAATGAATATTCAGAATCGCTTCGTTTTTGGGGATCAGTTTTAACTCGGTTCTTATTTCTTCTGAAAGGGTATCATAAAATCGAGCCTTAGTATCCAAAAACAATTGTTGCATCATTTTACTAATAACCCGATTAGTAATTCCTCGATTTGATAATTTTTCGGTAGACGGATATACCGGTTGCATCATAATTTTGAGGTTTTTTTGATGCTCCGAAAGGAGTTCCATCTCTGGATGTGGCATACTAAAGCCGTTATAATATTTTGTTTTGCCGAAGATTACATAAGGTGTATTGAGTTTTAAGTTTTCTTTGATCCATTTATGACCTCTAAACCAAACCAATTCCATTTCTCCAGTATCATCCATAAACTTGGCTACTAATCGTTTTCCTCGTTTTTGTTCTACTGTTTTTATATGAATGATCTTACCAACGATTTGTACCTCTGCAGAAGTTCTTTGTAATTCATTGATTTTGTAATAGTTGGTTTTGTCGATATATCTATTCGGAAAGAAGTTGACTAAATCCTGATAGGTATGAATCCCTAGTTCCGTACGAAGCAAATCAGCTCTGGAAGGCCCAACACCTTTTAAGTAATCGATAGGAGTTTGTAAGATTGTAGCGCTCAAAGAAAATAAACAGGTTATTTAACACTTTAATGACCACAATATAAAAATAAATAATTAGGGATATGGATGCTATAGTATATTAGAAACTGACTGTTTTTTGGTTTTGAAATAAAAAAAGTATTAAAATATCAGTTTTTAATTGTTGTTTTTTGTTTTTAAATGTTAAAAAATTACATATTTATTATTTTTTTATCTTAAAAGTATATTGAATTTTAGGTTTTTGATGGAGGGAATATATTTTGTTAAATTCTTCTAAAGGCATTGATTTTGTTAGTATTCATAATTTCTTAAGAGATATTTTATCGACATCACGTTACGTCTTTACCGCACATAACTTACGTCTCGGTTGCTTTTTTTGGTACATTTACGAAAACGTTGTAGTCACAACGTAACTATCTAACCCCAAATGATTTATATTATGAAAAAAATAGTGCTCTACACATTCGTATTAGCTGCTTTTATTGTTTTTATTTCTTGTGATAAAAATGAGGAAGTTTTCAATGAAAACTATAAAGATTTTAGTTCTGTAACATCCAAAGCTCCATGGACCGATATTCTGATCGATGAATTTAATTCAGGAAGTAATATCGATGCTAAATGGCAACGTACAGAACGATTAGATTATAATTCTGATTTTTGTATGTACAGACCATGGAATGTTAGTATTCAAAGCTTGGATAACAGAAGTTGTTTACGATTGCGTTCGTATAAAAAACAAAACGGATTATGGGAATCTGGTCATGTAAAGTCATGGACAAGTTTTGAGCCTGGTTATAACGAGCAGGTACATGTACAAGTAAGTGCGAAAGTTATTGCTTGGGAAAATGGAAATGCTAAAGGATTTGCAGAAACTTATGGTGTTTGGCCTGCAGTATGGACTGTACAAGAAACGGCTTGGCCTACACAAGGAGAGATCGATATGATGGAAGCATATTCTTATGGATATTACGGTGGAGAAAAATATGCGAGTAATCTTTTTTATGGATATAACGCAGGACAAAGTTTATTAGGTCAAAATGCTGTAAGACATTATGATACTATTGGAGAAGGGTGGCATACTTATGATATGTACTGGACTAATGTAAATGGCAATGTATATGTTGATGTATTAGTAGATGGTGCTACCGTTGCTAATTATCATAACGGAATCGATTCGGATTTACAATTACAAAACTTTGGGCCACATAATGTAATTCTGAACTTAAATATAGGTTCTAATGACGGTATTTTTAATAATAATGCCATCAATGTATTTTGGAATACGGATATGTATGTTGATTTTGTAAGAGTAAAAAAGACCTCTTTATAACATTTTATAATACTAACTTAATTTTATTATCAAAAATCTGAGTTTAAGCTCAGATTTTTGTTTTTAGATATATGTAAAAAAAGTAGTATTTGTCGTATGGTCATATGTTTCTTCTGTCACAATACGCGAATAAATTCGTTATTTTGGCAGAACATTTGATTATTCATAAAATATGCGATTTTTTCTGTATTTGTTTATTGGTTTTATTTCGGTATCGGCCATCGCGTCCCACAACGAAAAAACCTTATCTATTCCACCTAAAAAAGAACAACCTAATGTAGATTTTCTTACCGGAAATGTATCTATTTTTCTAGATGCTGATTTTAAAAAAATAGAGGGTAAAGTAACATACACCTTTAAAGTGTTACAGCCTGTAGATTCTATCAGTATCGATGCCCAGAAGATGCAGATTATGGATGTGTTGCTAGACGGAGAAAAGACCGCGATAAATTACGACTCTAAAAAAATAAAGGTTGGGGGTAATTTTTTTGCAAATTCAGAACATAGGATAGAAATTCAATATATCGCAGTTCCGAAAAAGGCACTTTATTTTTTAAATGATTATCAAGGCAAAGACCAGATCTGGACACAAGGACAAGGAAAATATACCTCTAATTGGTTGCCAAGTTTTGATGATATGAATGAAAAAGTAGAGTTTGATCTGGTGATTCATTATGACGCTGAATATGAAGTGATAGCCAATGGTAAATTACTACAAACCCAGGCTGTTAATGACACGATAAAAAGATGGGAATACGATATGCAACAGCCGATGAGTAGTTATTTACTGGCCTTAGCAATAGGAAAGTATGAAAAGGTCGTTGAAACTTCTGAAAGTGGAATCCCTCTAGAGATGTATTATTATCCGAATGATAAGGATAAATTTGAGTCTACCTACAAACATAGTAAGCAACTATTCGATTTTTTGGAAAAAGAAATTGGATATGCATTTCCATGGCAAAATTATAAACAAATTCCTGTAAAGGACTTTTTGTATGCAGGTATGGAAAATACGGGAACCACTATATTTTCTGATGCTTTTGTAGTGGATGATATAGGTTTTAATGATCGGAATTATATCAATGTAAATGCGCATGAATTAGCGCACCAGTGGTTTGGTGATTTAGTAACCGAGACTGAAGGGAAACATCATTGGTTACAAGAAGGTTTTGCAACCTATTATGCTTTATTGGCAGAAAGAGAGATTTTTGGAGACGATTATTTTCAATACAAATTATATGAAAGCGCAGAACAACTTACTGAGCAATCCAAAGCCGATAATGCCACTACTTTATTAGACCCTAAAGCCAGTTCTCTTACTTTTTATCAAAGAGGTGCTTGGGCATTACACGCTTTGAAGGATATGATTGGAGCTGATAATTTTAAAACGACAGTAAAGCAATACCTCGAAAAACATCAGTTTGGTAATGTTACCACTTCTGATTTTATTAGAGAGGCAGAGCAGGTAAGTGGTCAGGATTTATCGGATTATCAAAAAATATGGTTAGAAGCCATTGTTTTTCCTTCTCAGGAAGCACTTGATATTTTAACAAAATCTCCATTTATAAAACGCTATTTAACTTTAGCTGGTGAACGTACACAGCCCATAGCAGGTAAGTGGGGTACACTGGCAACTGCTTTAGACTTTCCTATTAATGAATACCTAGGGCAAGAAGTAATTTATCAATTGGAAGGAGATACTTCTAAAGAGTCATTAGGATTATTTACCAAAGCTTTCGAAACAAACAATATTTTTGTGCGTCAGGCGATTGCTAATACAATGAATACGATCCCAAGAGAATTAAAGAAGCAATATGAATCCTTACTAACTGACGAATCCTATGCTACCATAGAACCGGCTTTGTACCATTTATGGGCTAATTTTCCATCTGATAGAACTTCTTATTTAGAACAGACGAAAGGAGTTATAGGGTTTCACGACAAAAATGTGAGAATATTATGGTTAGTACTGGCATTGAGTACACAAGAATATCAACCAGAAAAGCATCAGGAGTTTTATAAAGAACTGTCAGGCTATTCGTCTCCTGTTCATCATTTTAGTACTAGAGAAAATGCTTTTACGTATCTAGAAAGTCTTCAGGCTTTTTCGGAACAATCGTTGGTTGATCTTGTAGATGGAGCGGTACATCATAACTGGAGATTTAGAAACTTTTGTAGAAAAGTGTTGGATAACCTTCTGAAGAACCCTGCATATCAAAAGAAATATGTAGATTTAAAGAATAATTTGCCAAAGAGGCAACAAGAATTTTTAGAAAAGAAATTAACCCCATAAACAAACGTATGCGCGCATTGGTCATATCCGGTGGAGGAAGTAAAGGAGCTTTTGCTGGTGGTGTAGCGCAATATCTTATTCAGGACCTAAAGAGAGAGTATGATTTGTACGTAGGAACTTCTACCGGAAGTTTATTGATCTCTCATTTAGCACTATCTAAAATAAAAGAAATAAAAGAGATATATACTTCGGTAAATCAATCTTCGATATTTAGGAATTGTCCTTTTGTGATCAAAAAAAGAAAAGGATACAACCTCATCACGATTAATCATTTTAATGTATTACGAAACTTGATCAAAGGAAATAAATCCTTTGGAGATAGCAGAAATCTTAGAGATCTTATCAGAAGGTCTGTTACCGAAAGTTATTTTAATACGCTTAAAGATTCCCGAAAAGACATCATAATTACAGTCACTAATTTGTCTACGAATGAAGTAGAGTATAAGTCGATTAAAGAGTGTACATATCAGGAGTACTGTGATTGGGTTTGGATTTCGTGTAATTATCCTCCATTTATGAGTCTGGTACAAAAGAACAATTGTGATTATGTAGACGGAGGATTAGGTTCTATGGTTCCGATAGAAGAAGCAATTAGACGTGGAGCGAAAGAAGTAGATGTCATTATATTAGAAACAGAGATCAATTATCTAAATCGTATGCCTACCAAAAATCCATTTACACTAATTACTAGTATGGTGGATTTTATGATGGATACGATAGAGCATCAGAACATTCGAATAGGTAAGTTTATAGCTAAAAGAAAGGATGTAGCTATGGATCTTTATTATACACCAACGGTACTGACTACCAATTCATTAATTTTTGAAAAGGAAAAAATGAAAAAATGGTGGAAGAAAGGGTACGAGTTTGCCAAAGAGAAGAACAAATCAAATCGATTAGAATAGAATATGCGAGCATTAGTTATATCTGGTGGAGGAAGTAAAGGAGCTTATGCTGGTGGTGTAGCTCAATACTTAATTCAGGAACAAGGCAGGAAGTATGAACTTTTTTTGGGAACTTCTACCGGAAGCTTGTTAATACCACAATTGGCACTCGGAAATATAGACAAGGTGTATGATATGTACACCAATGTTAATCAGAGTACTATTTTTAGTGTTAATCCCTTTAGAACCCGCAAAAAAGGAAATCGTGAGTTTGTTTCTATTAACTTCTTTAATACCGTAGTTCAATTTTTAAAGCGCAAACGTACATTCGGAGAGAGTAAAAATTTGCGTAGAAATATTCGTAGAAATTTTTCTGAAATAGAATTCGAATTGGCTAAGAAAAAAGTCAAGGACATTGTGGTTACAGTTTCTAATTTAACCAAAAACACTACCGAATATAAGTCTATTAACGACTTTTCTTATGAAGATTTTTGTGATTGGATTTGGATCTCTTGTAATTATGTTCCATTTATGAGTTTAGTGACTAAAAATGGATGTGAGTATGCCGATGGTGGATTTGGTTGTATGGTTCCTATTAGAGAAGCTATTAAAAGAGGCGCAACAGAAGTAGATGCTGTAATTTTAGAGTCTGAAAATATGGAACATAATAAGGTGTTGGGTAAAAATCCATTTTCGCTCATGGTTAATTTATTCAGTTTTATGTTCGATCAAGTAGAAGGTCATGATACGGTAGTTGGGAAATTAGCAGCAAAAAATAAAGATGTTGTACTAAACCTATATTATACACCTTCTAAATTAACGGAAAACTCTTTAGTTTTTAATAAAAAATTAATGCGAAGTTGGTGGCAACAAGGTTTTGATTATGCTGCGGAAAAAGCTAAACAAGCAGATGAAAATAAACTGAAAGAAATCGATATGGCGGGATAAAATATTTTCCTTTGTATCCATCTTTACATAAAATAGCCAAATCAAATAATCACTTCTTATTTTTAAAAATGATAATTTGATTTGGCTATACTGGTTTAAGAAATACCTTTTAGGAACTTAGATCATTCTTAACGTGTTATTTTTAGAAATTTATCTACCTGTTTGTTGTTAATCAGCAAGAAATATAATCCTTCAGAAAGTTTTGTGGTGTCTATAGTTTCTGGAACACCTGATTTACGAATTACTGTTTGTCCTAAAGCGTTTACAACTTTTAAAGAGAATTTATCTTTTAATTCGGATACGCCATCAATATGTAATATTTCATTCGCAGGATTTGGATATAGTACAATCTGATCTTCTGGTGATTGAAGATCTGGTGTAGATAATGCCTGAATCTCTACAGCTTCAGAAAATGTGCTACATCCACCTTCATTAAACACTTCTAAAGTGTAAGTTCCTGTTTCTTCGGCAATATAGGTAGCAGCATTAGCTCCGGTAATTGGTTGATCATCTAAATACCACTGATATGATTCATAATTTTCGGTTACCGAGAGTTCATTAGTTTGTGCGTCTACATTTATTGTAGGAACCGTAGGAGCATCCGATACATTTACCTGAATAGCAGCTCTATCGGAAGTACTACAACCACCGAGTGTGGAAACTTCCCAATTATATAGATAATAATAAAAACCTTGAGGATTTGTGGTAGCAGAACTTCTTTTAATAGAAACTATATTGTTTACCGTATATGGATAATTTACATTATCATTACTTCTAAAAAGATTCGCTTCTTCTAAAAATCCTATTTCCATATCATTTCCAGCTGGGATGTTCATATTAATATCGATAACATTTTCTCCATCTGGAATATTTATAGTCTTAGTTTCTAAAACAGTTCCACTAGCATCTATCAATTGTAGGGTTCTATTACCAGATCCTTGTGCTATAACGGTCGCTTTTTTTAACATAATAGGTTGATCAGCGTCGAATACCAAATTAAATCCTCCCTGATGTATATTACCAACTATGCTTGCAACGTCTGTAATTCCAGTAACTGCTTCTACAATTGGTTCTGTAGTTCCAGCCACATAAAAAGTTCGGTTTTGTGTAATATTTGATACATCTAAAGTTGGTCCTGTTCCTAAAACAGTATCACCATCTAGAGTATCATACCAGATATACCCATTACTACCAGAAGCTGTGATCGTATCTACATTACCAGAACAAATAGATTGCGTGTCATTATTAGGTAAAGAAGCAATGGTAACGGTAACAAAGTTTTCTTGAGTATTGGTATCATCTCCAATGGTATTCGTTGCCGTTAATGATACCGTATAACTTCCATCAGCAGTATAGGTATGTGTTGGGTTTTGCTCCATAGAAGTGGTTCCATCTCCAAAATCCCACAATACAGAAGTAACGGTATTTATAGAGGTATTTCTAAAACTAACCTGATCACAATCGATCGTAGCTTCAAAATTAGCAATTGGAGGTTGATTGTTATTTCCTGGAGTGTAAGATCCAGAAATTTCATAAAAACCAACTGAAGCATAATCAGAATATCCACTGGATAAATTACCTTCTCCCACACCATCAATTTCTAGAAAATAAGTACCTCCTGCTAAGGTAGTATTTATACTGGCACTTAGGTTATCTTGTGGACTAGATATGGCCAGTTCTTCTCCTGTACCACTTATAATTCTAGCTTGTATGTTTAGGTTTGGATAATATGGATCCGGATCAATGGTAAAGTCTACTTCGCCACCAGCAGTAATAAAAGAGAATACATCTTTATCTTCTCTTGTAGAAATGAGTGCCTGATGCAAAGATGCATCTACTGTTCCATTAGAACCTACCTGAATTGGAGTAGCTTCAGAAACTGTATCTGCATGATCATCTTCTTTATATCCAAAACCATTTCTATTTCCAGAAATAATAGCCATATCATCTTCCTGAGTAATAGCGTTGTCGTATTCACCTTGGCTCCATTGTCCGATAGCTCTGCTGGCACTCCATCCCATAATAGGACTCCATGATCCATGACCTGAGTAATATTGATTTCCAGGAACTCCATCATGCGATAATCCTAGGGTATGTCCAACTTCATGTGATCCCGTTTCTCCTGCAGATCTGGTTCCATTGTTATACACCCAACATGGGTTGTCGATATTATTATTTGAAAAAGAATTAAGATAAGCTACACCACCAGATCCTGGCGCAGCATCAGTAGTAGGAGTGAAAATACACATCATTCTACGATTGATAGGAGTGTTTTCGAAAGTAGCTCTATCGGTAGTGATATTAATATCAAAAGGTCTAAAATCCTCTGCCATAATTCTCCAGATCTCAGTAATTTTGGCATCACTATAGCCAGTAGGTTGCGCATTAATGGTTCCTCCATTAACCCACCAAGTGTCACTTACCACTTCGCCATCAAAATCCAGATAGACAGTAAATGCAGATCCTGGTAGACTTGATAAAGTAGGAACTACCATTTTTGATTGATACGATGTTACTTCTACAGAAGGAAGTTTTTCGTAATCGACACAAAGTACTTTATGAATATCAATTTCTTCTATGAAAACAGCCTTCGCATCATCCGAGGAATACTGATATGCAATTTTATCTTCATACAATACAATTTGACCAGAGATGAGATTGTCTTGTTTCGTAATATGAAATGTAGATGTTTTGGAATCGCCAATACTTCCTATGATGGAATAAGAATTGGCGTTTCCATTCCTCTTTGTAATAACCCCAGAATATGATATCTCTTTAGAGACTTGAAGAGTAATTTTGTTTGTTTTTGCTCCCCAAAATTTATTGGAGAATGTTTTTTCATTTCCCAGGTTAAAGGATTCATTCTTTTGGGAAAAGATATCTGTCTGATAAAAGAATATCACTAAGAGTAATGATAAGGTTTTGACTGATTTGGATTTGATTTGTTTAAAACACTGCTTTTTCGTCGTTTTTAAGAGTGCAATTGTTTTCATTTGATGTGTATTGAGTTTGTAATTACGGTTTGATTCAATGTTCAAATGACTTGCTGGGATATGAAAAAATGTTCATATCCTTAAGATATTTTTCTTGTGCTGAAGAAGGGGAGGTGATGAAAGATTGCCTAAAGGGTCTGGTTTCAGGCGATAATTTAAGGATGTCTGAAGTCCTTAAAAAAGTATTCATCAAATTACACAAGCGTTGCAATGTTGTTTTACGAAGTAAAACATATTTACTAAACTGAAAAATATTGGTTTTAGTATGTGAAATAGAAACGTTTTATATGCTAAAGCGTTGGTTTTCTACTAAAGATTATAACGGTCACGATTCTTTTTTAACTTAATGCGTTGTTATATAGTTTTTTACATAGAAGTTAAATAGCTTGAGAACTATTTGATTCATGCGGGAATTCTTACATAAAAATTAGATGATTTAGATCAACTATATATTTAATAGAGGTTTCTATTAAAATAGAATTCTTGTTACGGTATTTTTAGCTAAGTGTTCTACGTATTATCGTTGGAAGTATTTTGTTTAATGGAAGAAGAAGAAGATAATTTTTTTAATCCTTCTTTAGATAAAAACTTAGTATACATTCCTCCCTTTATGTTATTTACATCAAATTCAATAATAAAAGCGTTTTTATCAATGGTATCTATTAAGTTATATGTTCTTCGGATATCAATTCTATTAATTACACTATGAATAATTTTTTTTTCGGATTGAGGACCTCTTTTTCCAAAACCTCCAGAGCCGTTATAAATGGTTGTTCCAGTGCCTATAATATCAATTAATTGTTTATTGATTTCATCGGTTTGTTCTGATACAATCATTAAACCTACGTAATCTTCGAATCCTTCTATCATAAAGTCTATAACTTTTGCAGTGATAATAAAGGTAAGAATAGAATACATAGCGATTTCTATAGAAAGAAGTAAGGCGGTGACGCTGAATAAAATAATATTGAACAGAAGGATAATTTTTCCGATACTTATTCCTAATTTTTCATTTATGAAGATCCCCAGAATTTCAGAACCATCTAAAACAGCACCGTTTTTGATAGTTAATCCAATTCCAGCACCTAAAAATAAACCGCCAAAAATGGCTATCAAAAGTTTATCATCTGTAATAGCTGCAAAGTTTTCAAAGTGAATAATAATTGCAAGAGAAATGATTGATAATAACGATTTAACAAAAATTCTTTTAGTGAGGCTGAACCAAGCTAAAATCAAAAAAGGAATACTGACCAACAATAGAAAAATAGATATGTCAATCTCAAAAAGCTCACTAAGCAAAATAGCAATACCAGTGGCTCCGCCATCTAAAAATCCATTTGGTAGTAAAAACATTTTTAATCCCAAACTAGCGAGTAGAATACCTAAAGCAATTTGAAAAATTTCTGACAGTGTTCTTTTCATAGGGTTCTATTTTACCACACTAATTTCTATTCGATTAATCCAATGCTTTAAGTAATATTACGGTAGATTATTTTCTGGCACCAAAAACTAGCCCAATCATTTTATAAAAATCACCTTGGTTGTAATTGATTTCTTTTTCAGTATCTACTCTATGTACCAAAACCAGTTTTGAATCAGGATAAACACCTAGCATATGTATACCTACGCCAGTATGAAAAAAAGAGTTTCTTTTGGTATTTTTATCAGGTACTCGTACGTTCCAGAGCATTCCGTAGGCGTTACCGTATTTAGGATTATAGATAGAGTAGGGTTTGGTGGATACATCTATCCATTCTTTTGGAATAATTTGTTTTCCATTCCAATTACCGTGATTTAGGTACAATTGTCCATAGATAGCGAGATCTCTGGCTGACATCCTGAAATGATAGGCAGGATATTTAGACTTGCTTTTTTCAAACTGATAAATACCATCGGTATCTGGAATAGTTTCGTCATCTGATTCTCCATCAATATTTTCATAGGTTCCAGTATAATCAATCATACCAATAGGCATGGCAATCTGATCATAAAACAGCTGGTATATACTTTTTCCAGTTTGTTGTTCCAATATGGTGCCTAAGGTGTTAAAATCCCAATTGTTATAATAATAAAACTCTCCTGGTTGATGAGTATCTCTTTCGGGACGACCTCTGAGCATCGCATCATTCGTAGCAGCTGCATTATGATAAATTCCAGAACGTGATCTTAATAAATCGCTTATTGTAGCACTAAGTTCATTATCACTCAAGCTCGGCGAAATATCATTTATGTTTAGCGATTTAAGTGTTACAGAAGTGTCTATTTGTTTATTTTCTATTGCAATACCATAAAGAGAGTTCAATAAGGCTTTTCGCATGGAATGTATGAGATGTCTTTTATCTGTCTGTCCCCATTCAAAAATAATATCTCCGTCTATCATAAGAATCATAGAAGAAGATCCGCTATTTTCTAAATGCTGTTGTAATAGGCTTAGTTTTTCTGTAGAGAAGCCTTTAGACTCTGGAGAAGCATAAGAAAATTCATGTTTTGTTGTTTGGGCAAAACCAAAAGTAACAAATAATGAAATGAATACGTTAAAGGCTATATGCTTCATATAAATTAGATTTTTAGACCTGTCTTATTTCATAATTAGATACTAAAAAGATCTTCTACTTCAGATTTAATGGCAGATAGTGCTTTATCACTTGGAGCTCCTTTTTCTACTACTTCTGTTAATATAAATTCTCTCATTTTATTGGCGGAATCTACCTCACCATTTAATACGCTTTTTCTAATCAATGCGATAGTACCGTTTTTAGCAGTTTTAATCATATTCCAGCACTCATCCGAAATATAAATTTGTTGGGTTAGATTATGATCAAATTCTTGTTCTATAGTACTTACCAATAAGGATTCATAACTTTTTTTATCATTATCCACAGGAGGAGTTCTTAGTAATAGTTTACCAGGCGAAATTCGCTCCATAAATAAAGCCATACGCTCGTAAGCCTGTAATCTTAATGGTAGCGCCTGCTTTTGATTTTCTCTATGAAGTAAGTATCTTCTTCTTTTTTCTTCATTATCTGTATGCGTTTTGAAATAGAAAAACGCTAGTAGAGTGATAAAAAGAGAAGGAATAAGCGAGATTAATAAAGGAATGATTTCTATCTTCATGTAATATTATTTTGATTTTGTTTCTTTATAATGTCCTCCTAGATATGAGCAATCTTTGAGATCCTGAATACAGGTAAATTCTACAGGTGTCTTGCTATATTTAAAAGAATCTTCTAGGGTTTTTGTGAGCTCTCCATCATCCACATTAACATCAATATCTTTCATTGTAAATTGTGATGGATGTTCATATCCAGCAGCATGCGTTATCTCTATTAGTTCTTTTCTAAAAGATTTAAAATACTGCGCGAGACGATCTGATTTTAGTGGTACATTAATTCCTTTTTGTAGCCATTTGCTTTGTGTAGCAACACCAGCTGGGCATTTATTAGTATGACATATTTGAGCCTGGATACAACCAATGCTCATCATAGCTTCTCGAGCTACATTAATACAGTCAACACCCATGGCAAAAGCCATTGCAGCTTTTGCAGGAAAACCTAACTTTCCACTACCAATAAAGACAACTCGTTCTGTAAGATTATGTTTTTGAAATATTTTATAAATCGCACTAAAACCATAAATCCATGGTAACGAAACGTGATCTGCAAAACTTGGAGGAGCAGCTCCAGTTCCACCTTCACCACCATCTATCGCAATAAAATCAGGTCCGCGATTAGACTTAACCATAAGTTCTGCGAGTAGCTCCCATTGTTCGGTTTTACCAATTGCCGCTTTAATTCCCACAGGTAAACCTGTTTCTTCAGCAATATCTTCTATCAGTTGTAATAATTCGGGTACATCTTTAAATGCTTTATGACTAGAAGGAGATAATACATCTTTCCCAACTTCAACCCCTCTGATTTTGGCAATTTCAGGAGTGATTTTTGCTCCGGGCAATACGCCACCTTTTCCAGGTTTAGCACCTTGAGAAAGCTTAATTTCTATGGCTTTTATAAATGGATTGTTGCGAACCAATTCCTTCATCTTTTCCATAGAAAAATTTCCGTCTTCAGAACGAACACCAAAATAACCTGTTCCAAAATGAAATACTACATCACCTCCATTGCTATGATACGGAGATAACCCGCCTTCTCCTGTATTATGATAAGCTCCAGCTTTTAGAACTCCAATATTTAAAGAATCTACAGCGCGAGCAGAAAGAGATCCATAACTCATCGCAGAAATATTAATGATAGAAGCAGGTCTATATGGTTTTTTACGTTGATTGTAAGCGCCCATAACTTTTGCACAAGGCAGAAATGTTTTGTCTACAGTATTAGGATGATCCGCTTCCATTTGAAAAGGAATCATACAATTTTTTATAAAAATATGTTGATGCTGATAAATGTCTCTATCGGTTCCAAAGCCTTCGTAGTTATTTTCGTTTTTAGAAGATGCATATACCCATCCTCTCTCTATTCTATTAAATGGAAGTTCTTCTCTGTTATTGGCAACAAAATATTGCCTCATTTCTGGTCCAATACTTTCTAAAAGGTATCTAAGATGTCCCACAATAGGAAAGTTATGACTGATAGTGTGTTTTTTATTGAAAAACATATCTCGTATGGCTATTAAGCCTAACGCCAGGAGTATCCACATCCACCAGGATATTGAGCCGAGAAAATTTAAGAAAGCTTCCATGTAATAAATATTATTGAGCGTTTAAATAGTCAAGAGTTAATTGAGACATTACTTTTACACCAAGTAATAAACCACTCTCATCAATATAAAAATCTGGTGTATGATGAGAAGGTGCTTTTGCTTCAGTATGAGGTTTTCCCCCTAAAAAGAAATAAAATCCAGGAACTACTTCCTGAAAGTACGAAAAATCTTCTCCTCCGGTAGTAGCTTTAGATAGGATTACATTTTCTTTTCCTGCAATTCCCTCTATTGTGGGTAACATTTGTGTCACCAGAGCAGGGTCATTGTAGGTGATGGAAGTATTATTCTGAAAATCGATTGTTGCTTCTCCTCCATAGGCTTTTGCAATTGCAGGTACCATTTCACTCATTCTACGGATAATCATTTTTCTCATCGTAGGGTCTAATGTTCTTACTGTTCCTATCATTTCAGCACTTTCTGGAATAATATTAAAACGAACACCACTAGTAATTTTACCTACTGTAATTACAGCGGCTTCATCTACCAACGGAGACTCTCTACTAATAATGGTTTGTAGTCCATCAATTATTTTTGCTGAGATTAATATCGGGTCAACACCTGTCCAAGGTGCAGATCCGTGTGTTTGTTTTCCCTTTACGTTAATTACAAAACGTTCTACTGCAGCCATCGTACCACCTGGTTTATAACGGATCATTCCAACGGGAGTTCCAGAATTGATATGAAGCCCAAAAATAGCATCTACATCAGGATTTTTTAAAACTCCTTCTTTGATCATTAATTTGGCACCACCTTCTTCTCCAGGAGGAGGTCCTTCTTCAGCAGGTTGAAAAATAAATTTTACGGTTCCTTGTATTTTATCTTTGTTCTTACTTAATACTTCTGCTACTCCCATAAGAATAGCTGTATGAGTATCATGACCACAAGCATGAGATACTCCAACTTCTTTACCAAGAAATGTTGTTTTTACAGTTGATTTAAAGGGAACATCAGCTCGCTCGGTTACAGGAAGTGCATCAATATCTGCTCTTAATGCAACTACTTTTCCCTTTTGTTTTCCCTTAAGAAGAGCTACAACACCAGTTTTTGCAACATTTTCTGTTACTTCTAACCCTAAACTCTTTAAGTGAGCAGCAATCTTTTTGGCAGTTTCGAATTCTCGATTCGAAAGTTCTGGGTTCTGATGAAAATCTCTTCGCCATTTGATAACCTTACTTTCTACTTTGTCCGACATTGCATCCACATCGGGATCTATTTTTTGTGCGTTCGTTAAGTAACACACTAATACCATAAGGATGAATATGCTGTTCTTCATAGGATACGTTGAGTTAAAAATTAATGAGTTTGTAGTTTTTATTTTGTAGTTGTACCAAAGCGGTCATCGCAGATAAAGCTAGTTGAACTTTAGGATGTATATCTGACTTGGTGATTTTTCTATGTGCTGCTGTTTGTCCACATAATATAATCTGTACACCTTTCTCACTTAATGCAGTGATCAAATCAGTATTTGGGTTCTTAATACTAAATTTAGCTTGATATGCTTTATCTCTCAAAATATCATTAGCAGCATTTCCATGAATCACTAATGCTACTTTTAAATTCTTAAACGGTACTCCAGCATTTACGTGCATGTTGAGATATCGAGCAGCTGTATTCATCAGTGGATTTACTTTGGTACTATCACCGAATGAACGACCAACATCAAAAACAACTTTTAGATCATTTTCTAAGTCTGTTTTAAAATCAGGATTTTCAACCTTATATGTGTTCCCAAACTCTTTAATAACAGCACCTTGTTGAGGTTCTTTTTGACAGAAAAGGATCATTGGAAATATAGCGAGTAGAAAGAAAAAAGTGTGTTTCAAGCCGTTTTTTTTTGGTTTCTAAAGATATTCAAAAATCTATAAAAGGAAAGTTAAAATATATTTTTGATAATCATGATAGCCAAAAAAGACATCAGAAAAGTTTGTATTCGGAATATGATCTATGATAAAACAAAAGGTGTCGGTAGTAATTAGTTTTAACATAAATAAAAAGTAAAGCTCTCAATTAAATATTATTGAGAGCTTTCAAATAAGTAGTTTTACTTTTATTAGGATATACTAATAATTCGTTCTAACGGAATAATTGTTGATTGTTTTAGAATAACTTCTTTATCTGTGATTCCCCAGATAGTCGTTTCTACTTTTTTAAATCCTTTATTATCCACAAAAACAATTTTTACTTTATGACGTTCTAGATTGCCTAATGATAAGGCTCTCTTAAGTTCTAAGACTCTATCAATTTGGTCTTTTCTTTTCTCAAGTACGTCTTTTTTTGGAAAGATTAGAAATTTAATTTGTTCTTTTTCAATAGGTTGGATGTTCATGTTTGGGGACATAACAAAAATATTAGGTGAATGTTGGGGTTAAGGCGTTATCTAGGTGTTTTAGATAAGCTTTTCCTAAGATACGTATTTTATCCTATAAAACCGTAATTAAACGATGTTTTTTGCATAAAAATTCAGAATTGTCTTGTGAAATATTTCCCCGGATGAAAAATTTTAATCTTTTTATAGTTAATGATTTGTTTATAAATATCAATCATATTAGTTCTTAAAAAAAGATAGTTTACTTAAATTTCGAAGCTTATAAAAAATTGAAAATTTGGAAGAGTATTTAGCTGGATTGAATGACGCTCAGAGAGCTCCTGTATTACAAAAAGATGGTCCTATGATTGTAATTGCGGGTGCTGGTTCTGGAAAAACAAGGGTGCTTACGTTTAGGATAGCATATCTTATGTATCAAGGAATAGATGCATTTAATATTTTGTCTTTGACTTTTACGAATAAGGCAGCACGTGAAATGAAAAAACGTATTGCTGATATCGTTGGGGCTAGTGAAGCTAAGAATTTATGGATGGGAACTTTCCATTCTATTTTTGCCAAAATTTTAAGAATAGAAGCAGATAAACTTGGATACCCTTCTAATTTTACTATTTATGATACACAAGATTCTCAGCGATTAATAGCTTCTGTTATTAAAGAAATGGGATTGGATAAAGATATTTACAAATACAAACAGGTTCAATCTCGAATTTCTTCTTATAAAAACAGTCTGATCACGGTAAAAGCATATTTTCAAAACCCTGAATTGGTAGAAGCAGATGCCATGGCCAAAAGACCTCGTATGGGAGAGATATATCAACATTATGTAGATAGGTGTTTCAAAGCGGGAGCGATGGATTTTGATGATTTATTGTTGAAAACGAATGAATTATTGAATCGTTTTCCCGATGTTTTAGCGAAGTATCAGAATAGATTCAGATATATATTGGTGGATGAGTACCAAGATACAAACCACTCTCAGTACCTTATAGTAAAGGCCTTATCTGATAAATTTCAGAATATATGTGTAGTAGGTGATGATGCCCAAAGTATTTATGCATTTCGTGGGGCAAACATCAATAATATTCTGAATTTCCAAAGAGACTATGATAATGTACAGCAATATCGCTTAGAACAAAATTATAGATCTACTCGGAATATTGTAGAAGCTGCGAATTCTATTATCGACAAAAATAAAACCAAATTAGACAAGGTGGTTTGGACCGCTAATGAACCAGGTCCGAAAATTTTAGTAAATAGATTGCTTACCGATGGGGATGAAGGACGATATGTAGCGAGTTCTATTTTCGAGAATCAAATGCAGCATCAGCTTAATAATGGTCAATTTGCTATTTTGTATAGAACCAATGCACAATCCAGAGCAATGGAGGACGCATTACGAAAACGTGATATCAAGTATAGGATTTATGGAGGTTTATCTTTTTATCAGCGAAAAGAAATCAAGGATGTACTTGCGTATCTTCGATTAATCATTAATCCAAAGGACGAGGAAGCGTTAAAAAGAGTAATTAATTATCCAGCAAGGGGAATCGGTAGTACCACAGTAGATAAATTAGTTGTTGCCGCTAATCATTATGATCGATCTATTTTTGAAGTAATCGAAAATTTAGATCGCATTAACTTAAAAATTAATAGCGGAACTAAAACTCGATTGGAAAACTTTATGAATATGATCAAAAGTTTTCAGGTCACTAACCAAACTTCTGATGCTTTTACGCTGGCAGAAATGGTAGCAAAAAATACTGGATTACTACAAGAGCTTAAAAAAGATGGAACTCCAGAAGGTATTGCTCGTATTGAGAATATAGAGGAATTACTCAATGGTATTCGTGATTTTGTAGAAGGGCAAAAAGAGCTTGCTGATGAAACCGGATCGCTTGCAGAATTCTTAGAAGACGTAGCACTAGCTACAGACCTTGATCAAGATACAGGAGATGATGATAGAGTTGCTCTAATGACAATCCATTTAGCAAAAGGATTAGAGTTTCCTTATGTATATATAGTTGGTATGGAGGAAGACTTATTCCCATCAGGAATGAGTATGAATACCCGATCAGAGTTGGAAGAAGAACGAAGGTTGTTTTATGTAGCTCTTACAAGAGCAGAAAAACAAGCTTATCTAACCTATACGCAATCAAGATATCGATGGGGGAAACTTGTAGATGCGGAACCCAGTAGGTTTATCGAAGAAATTGATGATAAATATTTAGAATATATAACTCCAATTGATACATATCGATATAAGCCTTTGGTGGATACAGATATTTTTGGAGAAGTTGATAAAAGTAAGTTGAGACTAAAAAAACCAGTATCTGGATCTCCACCAGTATCGCATAGACCTACAGAAGAGCAGTTACGAAAACTGCGTAAGCTGCGGCCGATTACCAACGGTACTCAGAGTGCTTCAAAAACCAATAGTATTGATGGGGATTTAGCGCCTGATACTATTGTAGAGCATATGCGTTTTGGACGAGGAAAAGTTCTTAAATTAGAAGGAGTAGGACAAGATAGAAAGGCTGAAATTAACTTTGAAAATGGAGGGATTAAGAAACTCTTATTACGATTTGCTAAACTGAAAGTCATAGGTTAAAGTAAACATTCTCATTGTATTATCTAGAATATAAAACCACGGTAATTATTGTATCGGTAAGGAAACAATAATTACCGTGGTTTGTTTTTGGGAAACTTTCAAATTTTCGCTTCATTTTTTGCGAGGTTCTGATCTCTTTAGATTTTGCAGATATATCTCTTAATATGTCAAGATATTAAGTGTTTTTTTGATTGGTTACTACTTTTTTAACCTTCTTTAAAACAAAATATCAACACTCAATCGTTTTCGTGAAAATTCGATGTGCTCATAATTATATTATTCGATTTTTTTTTAGAAATATTTATTACAACGATTGAGATAATTTCCCCATATAAATTATCCCGTTGTTCTTTTATTAACACACAAACAAAATCTTAATTATGAAAAAAATACTCTACTTAGGGTTATTAGTGGTTTGCCTATGTTTACCAAAAATAGGAATATCACAAGCAGAAAGAAATCTTCCATTTTCTTGGGATAACTTAACGGTTTATTTCTTGATAACAGATCGCTTTTACAATGGCGATACTACCAATGATTCTAATTTTGATCGTTTTCAGGATAGTAGAAATAATGAATTAGATTTCCATGGAGGAGATATCGCAGGGGTTACTCAAAAATTAGAAGAAGGTTATTTTGATGAGTTAGGAGTGAGTGCTATTTGGGTTACTCCTGTAGTAGAAAATCGACATGGCTTTAATAACCCTCCTGCAGATGATCCTACTTTTAGAGATTATCCATATCATGGTTATCATACAAATGATTGGACTGCTTTTGATCCTAATTTTACAAGTGCAGAAGACTTCGAAAAATTTATAGACACTGCACATGATCATGGAATTAGAGTGTTACTTGATATTGTGATGAATCATTCAGGTTATCGTACCTATAAAAATGTAAATGGTCAGTTAGAGTTTGTAGACGAAGATTATCCATCGGATTGGGTACGACTACAATGCGGTTCAGAAAATGGAGAACTTCCTTGCGATGATTTAACTACCCCTCTTTTCGGATTACCTGATATTCGTACAGAATCTTTCAATTCAGTAGCGTTGCCACAATGGTTAATAGATAAGTGGGATGCTGAAGGAAGAAGACAGCAAGAATTGGATGAGCTTAATGCTTATTTCTCTAGAACTGGAAAACCAAGAGCACCTAGATATTATTTAATCAAATGGTTAACGGATTGGGTAAGAGAATACGGTATCGATGGATTTAGAGTAGATACAGAAAGGCATGTAGGTGTAGATGCATGGGCAGAGTTAAAAGATGAAGCAGTTTCTGCTTTGAGAGAATGGAAACAAAATAATCCAACAAAAAAACTAGATGATCTTGATTTTTACATGACAGGAGAGCATTCTGGTGTAAATATTATTGGTAATGTAGGGGATCCTTTACCAGATGATTTTACAGTAGGAAAGTTTAATAGTATGATTAATTTCCGTTCTCCAAAAGAAGCATATACAGATTTAGGACAGGAAGAAATATTTAGTTCTTTTGCTGCAAAATTAAATAATAACGATAATGGTTTTAATACTCCTGGGGAGTATAATATGATCAGCTACCTAAGATCTCATGATTTTAGCGAGTTCTTTACAGGTAATATGTTTGAAGGAGCAGTAAAATTATTACTATCTCCTGGTGGAGCGCAGATTTATTATGGAGATGAATCTGGGCGACAGTTTTTTAACGCTACTACTTACGTAGATGCTGGGTATCGTTCTGATATGAATTGGGATTCTATAGATGATGCTCTATTATTACATTGGAGAAAGCTTGGGAAATTTAGAAGAGAACACATATCTATTGGAGGAGGATCTCATCAAAAATTAAGCGATTCGCCTTATATCTTTAAACGTGAATATGATCGTAATGGAGAGTCTGATAAAGCTCTTGTTTTCCAAGGACAGGATAATGATTTTGCGGGAGCTTTAAATGTATTTGGCATGTGGCCTGATGGTACATTGTTAAAAGATTATTTTTCTGATACAACCGCAACTGTAACAGGAGGAACAGTTACTTTCGGAACTACTTTTGGAATTGTACTGGTAGGAGAACCTTTTGATCTTTCAGATTCTGTAACCTTGTCAATTGATCCAGTTTCTGGATTTTATAATGATGCTATTACAGTAAGTATGACAGCTTCTACCACTGCAGAAGGAGCAAGTACTTCTATCTACTATACAACGGATGGATCTGATCCTTCTGCTACAAGTATGTTATATACAGCACCTTTTACGATTAATGGCTCTGCTTCAATAAAAGCAATTGCAATTGATTCTGATGGGAATGAATCTGCTATTGTTTCTAGAGATTATATCATTGGTGATGGTGAGCCATTTAATGTGTATTTTAAGAAACCATCAGATTGGTCATCAGCTTATATTTATATATTTAACCAAAATACAGGAGATCCATTACCAGGATTCCCAGCCTGGCCAGGAGAACAAATGGATGGTGTAGCAGGAACTCCTTGGTATTCTTATTTTATAGATCAAGATGTACAAGTAGGTATTGTATTTAATGATAATGGAGGTGCACAATCTGACGATCTAACCAGAATTGTAGAAGGATGGTATGATGGTCAGTGGTTTGATACTTGTCCAAGTGATTGTCCTACAGGACCACAACCACCTACTTTAACGGTTTCTCCAGATTCTGGAGTATATAATGGAAGTGTTGAGGTATCGATGAGTGCTACAAACACTGGAGTTATATACTATACATTAGACGGATCTATTCCTGATAATACCAGTACTTTATATGAAGGTGAATTTGCTATATCTTCTGTTGGAACTACAGAATTAAACGCTATCGCTATGAACGACGCTGGAAGTTCTTCGATAGAAAGTCGTACATATACTATTGAAGATGTAGCTGGGTATACGGTTAACTTTAGAAAACCTGACACTTGGGGAACGGCATATATCTATTTATTTGATAAAAACGCGAATGCAGCAATTCCTGGATTCCCTGCATGGCCAGGTATCGAAATGACACAATTGTCAACTTCTCCTTGGTACTCCTATACAATAGATGAAACTGTAGAAGTAGGTATCGTATTTAATGATAACGGAGGATCCCAGTCAGATGATTTGTTTAGAACTACAGATGGATGGTACAATAATGGGTGGACAGATACCTGTCCTGGAGAATGTCCTGGTATTACTCCAGATGATTCATTTGATGTATTCTTTAAAAAACCTTCGTCTTGGAGTACAGCTTATATTTATCTATTCGATAAAAATGCGAACACTTCAATCCCTGGATTCCCAGCTTGGCCAGGTGTAGCGATGAATGAAATCGCAGGATCACCTTGGTATTCTTATACGATAGATGAATCCGTAGAAGTAGGAATTGTATTTAATGATAATGGAGGATCTCAGTCAGATGATTTATTTAGAACTATAGACGGATGGTATGATAACCAATGGTTTGATAATTGCCCGAGTGATTGTCCGTCTTCTGAAGATATCAAAGGATCTTTTGTAGATCAGAAACCAGAAGGAGACGCTTTGCAATTAGTAAAGGCATGGCCAAATCCTTTTAATGATTCATTGACTTTATCTTTTACAGGAAATATGAAAGATAATCGTGTACGAATTGAAATATTTGATCTTGCTGGTAAAAATACAAATACATCCATAACAAAAGATACCAAAACAAATACTGTAACCATGAATACAGCTAATCTTCCAAAAGGAATCTATCTTCTTAAGATCGTTTCCAACAAAAATGTGAAAGTGCTGAAAATGGTAAAGTAACCAATAAATTTTGCTGATTTAAGACCTGTCTAGAGAATTATTTTTTTGGGCAGGTTTTTTTATTGATGATTTAAATAAAAAAATGAAATTTTTAAAAACCTGTATTTCAATTAATTATACTTTGGTTTTTTAGTTGTGTAAAGTTTGGCACGCGTTTTGAATTTTAATAAACAACTGATGAGATGATTATCAGTACGAGTTAAAAAAGTTTATTAATTTAAAATTTAGGAGTTATGACAAATTTTATTTCATTTAAGATTAATTGGAGTATTTTGAGAAAGTTTTTACAGGAATTACCAGCTGCAAGTAGCCATGCAATTCACCGATAGACTTTCATTAATAAATCCCCAGTAAAATGTATACTAATTACTTAATATAACTGGATATAAATATTGTTTTATATCCAGTTTTTCTTTTTTACTCTCCTCTGTATACTTTTCTTCTTTATTGTTTTTTACGGCTAACCCTTATCTTTTTTAATAACTAACCTTTTATAACCACAGTGGTTTTCAGGGGTTTCTTTTCACTGAATGTCTGGTTGATTTACAGGCAGTTGTGTTTTACATTTGAAATAACCATCATAGAAATATGTAACTCTTACTTAACCTAATTTCATTTTCACTTATTGGTTGAAGGTAAGATTTCTTGTTTCTGACTTGGATTCACACATTAATCTTAAAACTTAACAATGGCACTTCAATCTAAAATACAGCTATTTATAGGGGGATTTTGTATAAAGGCCTTTAAAAAACTTACACTCCAACAAGAAATTGATAACCATCATACTCTAGAACTTTTATGTCGTAGAGATGTATTAGAAAATGCATCTAATTTGGACGAAGAGGTAAGCAATGATTTTTTGGGGCAAACGATAACGCTTACGATTTCTTCTTTGGATGCTGTAGATATTTATAAAGAATTAAAATTTAAAGGAATCGTTACCGAGGTGAAGCTTACCAATGGTTTTCATCAATCCACAGGAGATTCTATTCTAATTAAGGCTAAAAGTAATTCTATTCTAACAGATGACGGACCAAATTATACATCATTTAGCGATGAAAATTTAGAATCCATTCTTACTCAGTCGTTTCAGCAATATGATAGATCTAAACTAAATACTTCTATAAAAACCAGATCGAAAGATACATTGCATTACTGTGTTCAGAATGGAGAGAGTAGTTTTGAATTTGCAAGTAGATTATCCAAGCAATATGGAGAATGGTTTTATTATGATGGAGAATACTTAGTTTTCGGAAAACCAATGGATTCAGAACCTGTTGTTTTAACCTATGGTGTAGATTTAATGGAATTTTCCAGAAGCCTAAATCCTAGATCTAATAGCTATTCTTTTTTTACCAATGATTATCTAAATAATGAAAAACATAAGATAACAACTTCAGAAATTACAAGTTCTATAAATGGATATAACGGTTATGCTTCTAATAAAAGTCAGGAGATGTTTCCACACGACACCAACGTTTTTCTAAACACTTATAATGATCCACAAACGAAGCAGCGATTAAATCATTTAGTAACCGAACAAAAAAAGGCAGAAGAGATCAAACAGGTTTTGATCACTGGAAAAAGTGATAATCCAGGAGTATGTTTAGGTAAAGTAGTACAAATAAAACAAGAAGGTAAAAGCCAAGGAAGTTATAGAATCATAAAAATAACACATAATGCCGCAGAGAATGGAAAATATATCAATCATTTCGAAGGAATCGCAGTAGATCAAGATGTATATCCATATACAGATATACGTAATAATCCTAAAAGTGATACTCAAGTAGCTACCGTTACTGCTAATAATGATCCAGAAGGTTTAGGAAGGATCAGAGCTCAGTTAGATTGGCAGAAACCTTTAGGAGTATATACCCCTTGGTTACGAGTCATGACACCTCATTCTGGTGGAGATAAAGGATTTCATTTTATTCCAGAAGTAGGAGAAGAGGTTCTTATTGGATTCGAAGGAGGAAATGCAGAACGACCCTATGTTATGGGCGCCCTGTATAATGGAACAGCAAAACCAGGTAGCTGGAAAACGGATAAAAATAATGTGAAAGCTATCAGAACCAGAAGTGGGCATACTATTGAACTTAATGATACCGAAAAATCTGAATTTATTACAATCATAGATAAAAATCAAAATACGATCCATATAGATACTGCCAATAATAATATCACCATTACAGCATTGGAGAAGATGACGTTAAATGCTAAAAATTTCGAAATGAATATTCAGGAAGATGCTACTTTAAATATTGGTAGAGATACGGTTATTTATACAGGTAATAATTTCGATACATCTTCTTTGAATCATACAAATATTGTAGAAAACAAAATGAAAAATACAATAGGAGGTGATCTAATACAGAATAGTGGAAATGCTCAAATTCAAAGTAAAGCAAATATGAAAATTGCTTGCGGAGCAACAGCTTCTTTTCAGGGAGGAGGAAATGTAAAAATAAGCAAAGGATAATAACTCTTTAACGTAAACATAAATCAATCGCAAGTCAATGATTCCAAGTAAATATACATTTAGAACTCAAGAAATTCAATTGCAAATCCCCAAACAAGGCGTACGCAGGTATTTAATAGAAACAGAAAACTATATTAATTATACTGGTGCTATACGTTGCAATCGTAAAAAAGAAATTAGTATTGCTATACATGAGCATGAAGAACAACCTTACATTCGAACAGTGAATATAGCTGTAGAGAGAGATACTTTTAAATTCTCAGACGGTTCTTTTGCTATGCAAGATATTATTCAAAAAACGGCTTCGGTTTATGAAAGTATAAGTTTACAGTTGTCGTATTTAGGCGAAATTGTAGCTATTGATAACATTGACGTAATTAGACAGAAATGGATCGTTATAAAAGAATACCTAGAAAGTAAATATAAAGGAGATCAGGTACAACGTTTTATTCTGAAAACAGATACTATTTTAAACTTAGAAGAGGAGATCATAAAAGATCTTACGCTATATCAGAACTTTGGTGGTTTGTTAAAATCTGTTTATCAGAAATTTAGTTCCGAGTCGTGCAGTGAAACTTCTCAGTGTTTAACCACAAAGTACGGTAAAGTAACTACCAAAGAAGAGTTCTTATTACAGTCTGCAAGCGAAAGTGAAGATATCCAATTACAATTGCAAGCTCATTATCCAGAGAAAGAAGAGTATGTCTCTGTAAATGGAACCTATAATTTTTCGGGATTTAAAGAGTCTTGGTTAACAAGAGCAGTTATTTCTTGTATCGAAAAATATGGGAGACAAGAATACAGAAATACCGTTAATATAATTCAATTATAAAACCATGGCTGGGCAATTTGTAAAAAACGGAGCTACACTAAAATGTCCTCTTTGTTCTAGCAGTGGTACCTTAGTGGTATCCCACACCCAAGTACAATTACAAGATACGCCTTGTGCTACGAATGGAGATAAAAGTGGTACCAATCTTGTTTTCGGTGGAGTCTGTAAAAAATGGAGAAAAAGTCCTCCACCATGTGCTAGTGTTATTGCTCCAACACAATGGAAAGGAGTTGCGACAGATATCGAAATTGATGGAGAATTCATGCTATTAGAAGATTCTACCATCATGTGCAGCACAGGTGGAGTAGATATTGCCATCGAAGATACAGCCCAAATAGATGTGCCAACAGATTTGCAAGAACCTACCTTAAAAGAAATTGAAGTACCCTTTTATGTAGAACGCTTTAGAATACCAGGATTAAACACATCTGGAAATGCTATAGCAGATGATATGACGTACGGTTTTGGAGAACCAAGTACACTAATTTATTCAGAAGAAGAGATACAATCATATACAGAAGAATACATACAGAATGGATTTAATGATTCTGAACATATAAAATTTGCGAATGGAGACCGAATAACGGACAAAGCTATTTATCGCACCAATGAAATTACAGAATTAAGACCTTTTCTTTTCAATATTACAAGATTGAATTTTGATTTTATGCTTTTTAGCGACTTTAGAATCATGGCGTTTCAACTTTCTTCCGGAGCTTTAAGAGAGAATATCGCATCGATGATTGATAAATTTCAGAGTAATGAAGGAGGAATTTATGAGAATGATGCTCTCAATGATGCGGCTAAGGAAAGTTCTGCTACAAAGCGGTTTTGTGAAGCACTAGAACGTGATATCACACAACGAATTCAAAATGCTGGTGGCGACATCTCTGGAGCAGAAAATACTACGATAAGATGGCAAAGGAGACCAGGAGCATCACCCTCATTTGCAAGAGGTGAGGATAATAATCTTTTTAAAGGAATGACCATAGCGGTAAATGATGTTTGGAGTTATGAAGTGAGTATTATAGAATATACCAAAAAGGAAGATGGATATGATATTAAATACGAAGTCATTTACTGGGATCACTTTGGATTAGATCTGCCAGATATGCAAAAGTTTTATTCGTTAGGCGCTGGATTTAGAGCTTGGTTTGTGTTGCAACATTTAAGAGGCTATAAACCTTTTTTAACCAAGATAACATTCGAAAAAGAGTTTTTTGCTTATGCGCCTTCATTCCTTAATAATTTTGATCGTACATAAACTAGGTAATGGTAAAATACTGTAACTATGAGCGGACATAATGACACTGTACAAAATATAGCAAGAGATAATGCTAATGCACGTCTACAAAGGATAGAAGATAGATTTGGGCAATGGAGTGAAGAAGCGAATCAAATTACTCTTGCTACTAATGAAGCGGAAGAAGGATTATTAGATGCATATTTTGCGGAACAAGTAACTAGACAATTTGGAATACCAGATGGGACTCATACCTATACATTTGGTGGCACTAATGATACCAGTACAGGAGATAGAAAAAGGCGTATAGCTCAGATAATTTTTGATAGAGTTTCTCCTCAGTTAGAACAGAATGGACAGCATACCGCAATAGAATTAATAACAGCAGCATTAGTAAATGATAGTTATAGTAATAGTAATGGAGATACAGTAACTTTTGAAATTTTTAAAACTGAAGAAAAAATTTCCTATCAAAAAATAAGTTCAGGAACTTTGGGTGGAGAAGCTTATATAGTTGTAAAAGGATTTGCTTTAAAGGACAAAGAAGCGACCATAGAAATTTTTGAAAAGGAGCCTTTTTTGTTAATGGAAAGCGAAACACCACTGACCGTTATACAATATGATTCTTTGGATGCAGAAGAACCTAACGAAAGTGTTAATAAAACACAATTAAAGGCAACTTTTAATGATGGAGGAGAAGCTGTAGTAAAAATTAAATTTAGACCAAAAGTAGAAGATCCTGATGACGTTTTTAACGACTGGAAAGAAAAGTTCAAACCTATTGTAGAAACATCAACAAATGAAACTGGTGCTGTTGAAACAAGTATAAGACCACAACCAAGACCTGATGATTTAGACACCTCTGTAGCACCAACAATACATAAACCACCAAAAACTATAGATCTTTTATGGCTGAAAGTAAAAGCAAATGGAGACAAACAAGAATATGAGGAAGAGTTTTTGAAGATTGGGAATGGATATTTTCAATTGGGAAATAATTGTTGTAGTCAAGATATGACAAAAGAGCAACTTATGAATATTGCTGTTCATGCTCGTGAAAGTAATGTAGAGACTCATTTAAGTGGTATAAATGAAGCATTTAAGGATAATGATATAAATACTTGTTTAAGAAGGCTACATTTTCTTGCTCAAGTTATACATGAATCAGGAAGCTTTAGATATACGGAAGAATTAGGAGTTGGAGAAGATGCTTATGGAGGTTTTAAAGGAAGAGGATTAATGCAACTTACATTTCGCTCTAACTATCAAGCATATGGTAACTTTGTGGGAGAAGACTTTACTTCTTCTCAAGAAAATAAGGAGAAATTAGAAGTTAATCCACATGCTGCTCGATCGGCGGGTTGGTTTTGGGCGCAAAATGCGGAATTAAATGATAATGCCGATGATAATGATTTAATTTATATTACCTATAGAATTAATGGAGGTTTCAATGGATACAATGATCGTCTTGAATATGTAAACAGAGGGTTTGAAGTGTTACTAAATAGTTGTGGTAATTCCAATTCCGAAACTACCGATTATACTTTCTCAGAAAGTAAAACATACAATGAACAAAAGGGATCTTTTGGATGGGGTGCATGGCATGATCCAGGTACAAATAAAAGGGGATGTACCAAAAATAGAGCAAAGGCTATAGAAGGTTACGAACGTTTTATTTCATTAAATAATGCAGCAGGAAGAACAACTCCTTCTAGGAATTGGTATGGATATAATAAGAATAGTATACGAAGTTTTGTAGAAAGTAGATTGAATAGTTTAAAAAATTGAAATGGTTAAAAGTTTTCAAATAAAACACCTTGTATTTTCCATAACATTTTTGCTAGGGATCAATGGTGCATATCAAGATCTTAATATTCCTGTTGAACAAAATTCTTTTCAATCGATTAAAAATGTTGATGGCGAATATAAATCAGAAAACCCTGATTGTTTTATATCGATAAAAATTTCAGGTTTGGACTATACTCTTCAAAATGGAGATTATCAAGTAAAGGATACATTAGAAATTAATTCTAATGATAAATCAGTTCTCCTTCGGTTTAAAAATGTCCATAAAGATCATTTAAAAAAAGATTTGACTGCAGAACTTATAGATGATTATATAGTAATTCAGAATTATGGAAACTCTCTAAACAATTATATACTATTTAACGAGTGTGAAGAGAAATATATTGAACTAAAAAGAAAGTAAATATATAAGTATTTTGATACAGGATTGGCATCGAATAATTTTTTAATAATCTTTTACTTATATCAATAAATAGTGGTTTTCAGGGGATAATTTCCACAAAAATCAAGGATGTTTCTATCCTTATAACTTTATATCTTACATAAAAATAAACACACAAAACTCTTAAAACTAAAACCAAATGAGGGACTTATTATTTTGCAGAAACACACTTTTATTAGTGTGTAGTCTAATGGTGTTTTCTTGTTCCAAAGAAATAGACGGATCTGATATAACTTTATTAAATTCTGATAAGGAAATCTTAGAATTTAGTTTTTTAACATCAGAGAATGGCGAATTAGAAACTAACATTACGGCTAATATAGATCAACTTAAAAATACCATCTCTGTAGTATTACCTTTCGGCACACCGATAAGAGCTTTAAAACCTAGCATAGTTGTATCCGATGGAGCAATTGTAGTTCAGAATATTGATACGACTTTTGATTTTTCAGAACCTATTGTTTATAGTGTTCTAGCGGAGGATGGATCAACCAAAGATTACACGATCTCTGTAAGAGTAGTTACTAGTACAGCCAGAGAAATATTGACTTCTTTCTTCAATCAAAACCCAGATAATACTTTAGGATGGAATCTAGAAAATGAAGATGTTTCTACCTGGGAAGGAGTAGTGGTAGTCGATGATAAGGTAGTTGCACTAGAGTTGAATGAGAAAGGACTAACCGTACTACCACCAGAGATTTGCGATTTGTTTTACCTAAAAACACTTTCCTTAGAAAGTAATAGCATAACCGAAATTCCTAAGGAAATAGAAGACTTATCTAATAATTTAAGAACACTAAATCTTGGTGCTAACTTAATTGAAGCTATACCAGAAGAGTTTTTTAGTCTGAGAAAGCTTGTGGAGTTTAGGATCTATACAAATCAACTTACCGAGATCCCAACGAGTATAGAAAGTCTTAAAGAACTTAGAGAACTAAGTATATCAAATAACACCTTAGAAGAGGTGCCATCAGAGTTGTTTCATCTTACGGAGTTAAATGTCTTATTTATGAATAATATTGGATTAACAGAGATACCAGAGGAAATTACCAAGCTATCTAAATTAACAACTCTAGGAGTGTCTAGTAACCCTATTGGAACTATTCCCGAACATATATTAAGCCTACAATCGCTAACTAGGTTAGATATGTATAATACAAACTTAACAAGTATTCCATCTGATATTATTAAACTTACCAATCTGGTGCGATTACAATTGTCGGGTAATATGTTGGTAGATATCGATACTAGTATCGGAGATATGTTTCATCTAGAATACCTATATCTACGTACAAATATGATAGAGATGGTTCCGAATCAAATAAGCAATCTCATTAATTTGAAATTATTAGATCTTTCAGAAAATGGAATTGTTTCTATGCCTACAGCAGTATGTGACTTAGTGAATACAGGTACCGAAATTTTATCGGATGATGGAGTAACTTGTTCTGCGAGGTAGTTTTAATAAAAAAGGCAATTGGCATATGTTCATCAAGGTAAAGAGTAGCTTTATCTTTGGTTTAGCCAGTTTTCTATAGTTTCCAAAAAACCGGTACATCTTTTAAAAGGTAAATTGTTATCCTGAAATTCGTAGAATCCACCAGTTTTACATTCGCGAATATTATGATCACAATTCGGAAATGATTGTATTTCTAAATCTGTATTTGTTGCTAACGTCTGTTCATATAACAACTTGGTCTTTTTCCAATCAACATTCATATCACTTTCTCCAAATAATGCCAAAACGGGACATTTGATGTTCGATAAGATCGTTTTGAAATCCTTAACTACAATGGGCAAGCCAGTTTTTTCGTCAAGTTCTTCTTTCATAAGTTGCTTCTGATAATTATAATATTCTTCTTCTGTAATGGTGCTACCATTATTAAATCTTAATATAAAATCGTTTTTCCTTAGATTGGGTGTAGCGTTTTGAGCACTTTCATAACTTCCACCTGAATGATGAATTTTTACAGCTGCTTTCCATTCTCCAACAATTAAATTAACCGAATCTTTTGGCAATCCATCAATTCGCAAGTTTTGTTCGAGTAGGTATCCAAAATTTTCTTTGTCATCAACGCCACTTACAGAAACCCAAAATGCTATATCGTTGTATGTGTTTATTACTATGGGATTTACCCAGCCAGCTCTACTAACTCCATATAAACCGATAATATCCGAACCTGGTATTTGCTTTTCTTTTAAAGTATTGATCGCAGCAATTACTTCTTGCGCACTATTTTCAATAGACTGATTATAATTAAACGCACCTCCGCTTTTTCCACAGCCCATTTTATCCCACATATAGATACCATAACCTGCTTTTACAAATGTTTCTCTTATATCTATATACCATTCCCGAGCAACAGCATTTGTCTTTCCAGATCCATGCACTAGCATTACAATTCCTTTAGGTTTTTGACCTTTCGGAAGGTTTAAAACCCCATTCAGTTGTATTCCTTCAAATTCGAAGTTTATGATTTGTCTGCTACTCTGAGCCTTCAAATTCATAAGAATTAGAAAAAGAGCTGAGGTTATGATGATTCTATTCATTCTTAAAATTTATAGTCATTTATTACAAGTGTTCCTGTAGTAATGATTAATAAACGTTAAGAATGTTACAGTTTAATCCAAGAATATATTTGGATAAAGGTTATGTTTACGAGGTTATTTTTTAAGTAAAAACTCTAAAGGAATATGTAGTCTTTTACTCCAGGCATTTTCACTATGGTTTTCTCCTGGAAAAAATTGAGTACTCCAATTGTTTTCATTGTAGCCTTTTTTTATCATAACTTGATCAACTTTTTTCTGGATATCTGGATATAATTCATCTAAAGTTTTATCACCACAGTCGAAGTAGATCTTATGATTTTTGGGATTAGGAAGATGACTATCCATATAATTGATAAACGCCTCTGGCATTGAATTGTTTTTAAGTGTAAAAGAACCTGGCCAATGAGTCGATAAGCAAGCAGCTCCTCCGAATACTTCAGGATATTCACAAATAGCATACATAGATATTAAACCTCCCATACTACTTCCCATAATATAAGTGTTTGCTTGATCTGAAGAAACAGAATAGTTTTTATCGATATAGGGCTTTAGTTCTTCAACAATAAACTTAAGATAGTTATCAGATTGTGGAATAAATGATGTTTTTATCGGTACATGCGAATGTTTAAGTTGTGTATTTAAGGTGTCTTTTTGACTTTGTGACAAATAATGAAATGGTTTTTGGGGGAAGTAATCAGAATGTCTTGTTGCTCCACCATTCCAAATACCAACAACAATAAAGTCTTTTATTTTGTTCGATTCAAGTAATTTAGAAGCTACATTATCTATATTCCAGGCTTGTTTATTCCATGAGCTCTTAGGATCGAATAACATTTGTCCATCATGCATATATAGTACTGCATATTTTTTAGAAGAAGAATAAGCTTCTGGTACCCATATATCAATATTTCTGGGGGTTACATGCTTTGATTCAAAATTCTCTATACGATCCACTTTTCCGGATACGACTTCGGGAAGCGTGTTTTGAGCTTTTGCAGTAAAAATTAGTGATAAGACTATGACGCTATTTATTATTTTTCTCATCTATTAGTTACATTAGATATATCTGCTATTCTGGGCTTAATTTATACCAAATAAATCAATCTACCAATCCTATGTTAGATGGGAATATGTTAAAAGATTGAAAGTCATTTTTCAATTAGTTTTTGGAAAGCTCTCTAGCTTTTTGAAAATATTTCTTTACTAATTCATCTTTTTTGAGCAACTACGACATAGGTAGGAAATGCGTAAGATTCTCTTGTAATTATTTCTAGTACCTCAAATCCATTTAAAATTAGAAAAAGCTCAATTTCATTTTTTGTAAACGTTCTTACAGTAGAGTGATCTGTTCCAACTTTTAGCAAATTATTTTTTTCTTTTTTATAAAAGTTAGATTCCCAATCGAAACACCAGCTATTTAGGATATTGGGATTCCATTTACTTTTCCTTAGGTAAGTTATATTCTTGTGGTTAACTTCATGGGTAATTTCCTTTTTATTACTTATTTCTGGTATGAATTCGTTAGCATCTATGAAATCAAAACAAAAGATACTTCCTTTTTTCATATTATTATGAATACTGGCAAAAGTGGATTCTACATCTTTGTTTTTAACTAAATAACTTATTGTTCTCCCAGTCATGATAACGCTTTCTACTGGTTTTTCTAAATTGAAATGTCGCATATCTCCATGAATAAAACTAGCGTTAGGGTTTCTTTCCTTAGCTATTTTTAGCATTTCTTTACTAAAATCAAGTCCGCAATACTCATAGTTGTCGTTAATAAAACGTTGAGATAAATTTCCTGTTCCACAACCTATTTCCAGAATACTGTTTTTGTCATACTTTTTGAGAAAACTTTTATATAGGTCATATTCTAACTGGTAATCAATAAATGTTGCATACATCATTTCGTAAACCTCAGCTAAATCTGTATACAAACTGCTCATTTCATTATTTTTTAACTGTAGTATAAATTAAATAGTTAATCTACCAGTCCCATTTTAATCGCATGTTTTGCTAACCCAACAACGTTTTTTACGTTTAGTTTAGAAATCAAACTGGTGCGATAACCTTCAATGGTATATTTGCTTAAGAATAGTTTATCAGCAATTTCCTGTGTGGTATATTCTTTAGCAATTAGTTGCAGGATTTCTTTCTCACGTTTACTAAGATTGATTTCATTGGATTGTTTTTGTTCAAAAACACTCTTGGTATATGTTTCTTTAATACTGTCTGAAAAGTAATTAGAACCTTTTAGGATGGTTTCTATAGCTTTTAATAATTCTTCTTTTCTAGAGTTCTTAGGAATATAACCATTTACACCATCCTGAGTAAGTTCATAAATTTTATCAGGAGTTGATAGCATACTAACGATTAGCGTCTTTATACCAGGATGATTCTTCTTTATATGTTGGTTTAAAGCTATTCCATCCATCTTAGGCATATTAATATCTAAAATTGCCAAATCAATTTGGTCATCGGTATTGATATCTAAATACTTTTTTAGATCACTCCCGTTGCTTGCTGTATAGATAATTTCATAGTCAGATTCATGTGCGATGATACTTATCAAACCGTCCAAAAACATTTTATGATCATCTGCTACGACTAATTTATATGTATGCTTTTTAGTCATGTATTATTGTGGGTATTTCAATACGAATGGCAGTACCTCTATTCATTGAAGAGTCAATATCCATTTTTGCTTTTAATAACGCTATGCGTTTTTGAATATTTTGTAAACCGATACCATTCGTTACTTTATCTGTGTCAAATCCGATTCCATCGTCTTCAAAAATAATTTCTATAGAATCTTGGTATGCATTTAGACAAATCTCGATCACTTTAGCTTTGGCATGTTTTAAAGCATTCGTCATCAATTCCTGAATGATTTTGAAAATCTCAACTTTCTGATTGTCGTTTATGTTGTTTATTTTTTCTACAGGATGAGGTATAAATGTAATTTCAGGATCTGTAACCTTTTCTATCGTATCTATATATTCTCTGATATAATTTGCAAAAGCTGTTTGGTTAATTTTCTTAGGAATCAGATTATGTGATATTTCTCGAACTTGCTGATACGTATCATCTAATTGATCGATTAATGTATCTTTTATTTCAAGGTCTTTTTGGACATTCACAATTTGTAATTTGATCGCAGCTAAATTTCCTCCAATGCTATCGTGCAATTCTCTAGAAATTCTGCTACGTTCTTCATTTTGAGCAATTACATAGGTATTCGCTAATTTTAGTTCTTGTTCTTTTAGAAAAGAAGCGGTTTTCTGTCTATTAATCTCTTCTTTTTGAGCATTGTATTTTATTTTAACTTGTAGTTTCTGATAGTACACAAAAAGAAGTGCCATGATTGGTACTAAAACAATAATAAAACCAATGACGTAAAACCGTTTTAATAAACGTTGTCTTTTAATTTCACTTTCTTTAAGAAGTTGATCTTCTTTTAAAAGCAAAATCTCTTTCTCTTTGGTAGCGGTTTCATATTTTACTTCGAGTTCGGTGATCTCTTTCTTTTGTTTTCTATTATTTAAAGAATCTCTTAGTCTGTGAAATTGTATTAAGGCTTCATTTGCGGATTTATGATTATTTGCTTTTGTATATACAGTAACTAGATTATCATAACTATTTTTTTGTATTTCTATGTTTGAGATCTCTTTTGCTTGCGCTATGGTTTTATTTAGCATTTGTATCGCTTCCGAATAATTTCCCATCACTCCTATAACTTCAGCTTTATGAGCAGTAGCATTAAGGCTTTTATCTATAAAACCGTATTCATCCGCGATCTTTTTACTTTTATCAAAGTATTCAATCGCTTGCTTATACTTTTTATTTTTATAAAGTACAGAACCTAAGTTTAAGATAAGTGTAGAAGATGCATTAGGAGAGGAGTTTGGTGGGAGTATTTCAAGAGCTTTTTTGAAAAAGTTTTCAGCATTTTCAAAATCGTCTTTTTTAAAATAGGCAGCGCCTATATTAATGTAGTTAGAACAAATAACTTTTTGATCGTCTGTAACGGCATTACTTTCTTCAAAAAAAAGAATAGCTTTATCGTAATCCCCTTTGTTAGCTGATAAAATCCCTAAATCAGATTTTACCTTAACAATCATATCTAAGTAGTTGATTTCTTCAGAAATCTTTAAACTTTTGTATAGAATTTCGATAGCATCATCGATTTTACCGCTTCTTCTATATCCAGATCCTAATAATCGATAGGCTTGGGATAAATATTTTTTATTTCTAAGATGGATTAAGGACGATCTTGTATAATAAACAGAAGAATCTATGACACCAATGGAGTTAAAATAACTTCCGAGGTAAAGCTTTGCTTTTGCTTTTGTAGAATCTTGATTGTTTTTATCCTTTACTATTTCTGATAGTTCTTTATACGAATAGGAAGGATTTACACCCAAAGAATCCACAGCATTATTGAGTCTTAAAGTAGCTGATTCTTGTCCGTATCCGATAGAAACACTGAGTAGGAGTAGTGCTATGAATATTTTTCTTTTGATATTCATGTAATCTGGGTGAAAAATTATGTAGGTTTTCTAATTAAAGAAAAGGTTTATTAATTAGGTTAGTTTAAATATAGTAGTATTTCATGGATTACAATGTCTTATTAGTCATATTAACGTTTGTTGGGAGTTTAATTAACTGTCTTTTAGGTAAGTAAAAGATGCAATTTTTTGTTGCTTTTAAATACGGTTTTTGGTGTTTTGGAAATGACTAAAATTGTGATTAAAAAAAGCTTCAAAAAACCGAAAAGACTCAGGTTTTTTCTTCTTAAAATGGGCTTTGTGTCGTATCTTTATAGAGTAATTAGAATCACACTCTTTCTCTAAATATTTTCTATGGAAAACCTTGATGCAGCAAGACTCCAAATGGCATTTACGCTTATATTTCATATCGTTTTTGCTTGTATTGGAATGGTCATGCCTTTTTTTATGGTAGTATCACATTATAAGTGGTTAAAAACAAAAGATCAACTATATTTAACATTAACAAAAGCCTGGCAAAAAGGGGTGGCAATTTTTTTCGTCACAGGTGCCGTATCCGGAACTGCTTTGTCTTTTGAGTTGGGGCTGTTATGGCCCGAATTTATGAAACATGCGGGTCCTATTATTGGAATGCCTTTTTCCTTAGAAGGTGCTGCTTTTTTTGTAGAAGCGATAGCACTTGGTTTTTATTTGTACGGATGGAATAAATTACCGGAAAAGTTTCATTGGTTTACTGGGGTCATTATAGGATTGTCTGGAGTAGCCTCAGGAATTCTAGTAGTTGCGGCAAATGGATGGATGAATTCACCGTCAGGATTTGATTATGTAGATGGACAGTTCTTAAACATTGATCCTGTTAAGGCAATGCTTAATCCTGCATGGTTTACCCAAGCCTTGCATATGACTTTAGCCGCTTTTACAGCAACGGGTTTTGCCGTAGCAGGAATTCATGCCTATCAAATATTTAAGGGTAGAAGAGTGGCTTTGCATACCAAGGCATTTAAAATAGCAATCACTTTTGGAGCAATAGCGGCAATTTTGCAACCGATTAGTGGAGATATTTCGGCAAAAGATATTGCAGAAAGACAGCCTGTAAAATTAGCAGCGATGGAAGCTCATTATAATACAGAAAAAGGAGCTCCTTTATATATCGGAGGTATTGTAGATGCCGAAACTCAAGAAGTAAAATACAAGCTTGCTATTCCTGGAATGCTATCTTTCTTGGCATTTGGAGATTTTGATGCTGAAGTAAAAGGATTAAATGATTTTCCGGAAGATGAACGCCCTAATGTTCCTATGGTTCATTATGCGTTTCAGGTGATGGTTGGTATTGGTGGTATCCTGATGCTAGCAGGATTATTATATTTTGTTTCTTTAAAAAAGAAAAAATGGCTTACCAATAAAAAATATTGGTTATTGTTTATAGTACTAGCACCACTTGGATTTTTAGCATTAGAAGCTGGTTGGATTGTAACAGAAGTTGGAAGACAACCTTGGATTATTCATAAAATAATGCGAACAAAAGATGCAGTGACACCTATGCCAGGAATTGTGGTAAGTTTCTATACCTATATTGTGGTTTATACTACACTATCGATTGCAGTTACCTGGTTAATGATTCGCCAGATCAAAGTTCTTAATGCTCAAAATAACTAGTCTATGCTATACGTCGTTTTATTCTTCTTAATATTTTCCTTGTACTTATACGTTGTTCTAGGTGGTGCGGATTATGGAGCAGGGATTGTAGAGATGTTTTCCTCAGAGGAAAACCAAAAAATCACAAAAAAAACAATTTATAGAGTCATGGGACCCGTATGGGAAGCCAATCATATTTGGATCATTATTCTCATAGTAATATTATGGATTGCATTTCCTGCGTATTATAATATCTTAGTAGTGAATCTACATATTCCATTAACGATAGTTTTATTAGGAGTTACCCTTAGAGGTGTTGCCTTTGTATTTAGACATTATGATGCTGTCATTGATAATTCGCAGAAATTATACGATGCTATGTTTAAAATATCTAGTTTGATTACACCGATATTCTTAGGTATGGTTTTCGGAGGATTGATTAGCGGACAAATTATACTAACAGAAGATGTCGAGAATCTTTCGTTCTATGATGTTTTTATAAAACCTTGGTTTAATGTATTCAGTATTTTAGTTGGGTTGTTTTTTGCAGCTTTATGTGCGTTTTTATCTTCTGTATTGCTTATTGGGGAATCGGTAAGAGGAAAGGAAAATATTTATATCCGAAAGGCAGGAATAGCCACTATTGTAGTTTTTATAACAGGTTTAATAACTTTTATTTACGGATATATCAGCGAATATAGTTTTGTTACCGTATTTGTTACAGATCCTTATGCTATTGTTGCTATGTTTATCTCAGGATTACTTTTAATTCCTCTTTGGATTACTATAAAAAAAGGACGTAGAGTGTTAAGCAGATTTTTTGCAGGTTTACAGGTTTTTTTAATTCTTCTCGCAGCATTTGTAGCCCATTTTCCGAACATAATTATTACCAAAACCAATGAGGTGAGTTTATTAGATAATATAGCTCCTGATAGTGTAATTAATGTACTTGGGATATCACTAATTATCGGTGGCGCAGTTATTCTTCCTGGGTTGTTTCATTTATTAAAATCATTTAAAATGATTAAGATTTTAGAACGCCATAATAATCCTTCGCAATAACGAAAGTATTTTTATATTTGTGTCCCATTTTCGGGTAGTAGCTTAGTCCGGTTAAAGTGCTGGTCTGGGGGACCAGAGATCGGAGGTTCGAATCCTCTCTACCCGACAAAAAAATCCAATAGTCTGATTTAGTAGACTATTGGATTTTATTTTTCTTTTTTCTTTTACAAAAGATCAATATTCATGATCATTTTAGAAAAGCAAAAGAGCAGTTTTATAGCAAGTTATTTGATACCAGTACTACTAGTTCCTTAATCGGAATTTATTCACTGCATCTGATATTTCATAACCTAGACGATATCCTTCTACACAGTCCATTCTAATATGAACTCCCAGAGGAATTCTGGAGAATGCATTTTCTTCTGCCATTTCAGAAAAGGAATCAAATTGTCTTGGATCTCCTAAAAACTCAGTTCTTCCTTCGTGTGTACGATCTGTAAAGTTAATATCGTTTCCAAACTCATCTATGAATATTCCTGCAGCAGCAGATGCAAATGTTGAGTGGCCAGATGGGTAGCCAGGAAATGTTGGATTTGGCCAAAAAATAAACTTGAATAAATTTGTCTGATAATCAGGATTAATAAACTCCTGAATATATACACTAGGACGCATAACTAAATATTCATATTTATCTGCCCAAGATGAAACTGCAGCATCATTTAGAGAAAAACCTAATTTGAGTAACATCGCCAATGATTTAGCATAATCAAGGTTATATTGATCAATAAGTTGATAGGCAATAGCGATTTGCCTACCTGGAGGACTTACCATTAAACCTTCAACATCATCAGACCAAAATTCTGCGATCCATAGATCTTCGTTATTTTCTTCAGCGGCTTTTGTACTTACAGTATAAACTTCATCCATCTCAGCATAATAATCGCTTTGTGGATCGGTACTATAAGTAATTGGTGGTGGAATACTGCTTGTTTCTTCAGAAGAAATTATAAAAGTCCTTACTTTTCCCCAATAAGGAAATAAACCACGTTCTTGCTCTGCGCTATAACTCCATAAACCTGGACCAATAGGAGGTTCATAATCTAATGGTTGTGGCTCTAGAATTTGTGTTTCAGCTTCAGTGTCTGTTTGGCTATATGCAATAACTTGTTCTGCCACATGAGTTCCCCATTCAATAGAATTTCGGATGTCACGTCTTCTTAAGCGTTTAGAAAGCTCGTCTTCATATTCGGATTGTAATTGACCAATTTTAGCGTCTATTATAGGATCAATGTTATTCATGAAATGATCAAAGACAAGAGCATAGCACGTGTTTAATGCCAGATCTAAACTGATATTTCTGTCTCTTTCTCGTTGGTCTATTTGTAATTCATCAAATCTGTTTTCTACAGATCTATATCCACGCATATCTTGTACAGCAGTTTCATATGCAGCCAAGTGTATATACGCCAAAGCTCTTGCAGTGGCATTTGGTCGCATTCCGAAGGCATGTTGATCTAGTTCTACCCATAAAGAATTCCAATCCATAATTAGATCAGTAGTAGTATCAGAATCATTGGATCCTTTACTAGCATCGTCAATACTTTCGGATCCTAAAGCTTCTTCATCTAATTCCTCATTATCATAAGAACAAGATTGTATTAAAATTGCTGTTATCGAGAATATCAGTAGTATTCTGAAATTTGTTAGTTTCATAAATTTGAATAGTTAATTGTTAGACTAAAAATCTTCACCTTTCATGTTAGAAAAAGAAGATTATTTTCCTTTAAAAATTGCTTTGGTACCAAGCAATTTTTAAAAAATGTAAGTGTTGAATTCAAAAAGGAATTTGTTATAGTTTGCTCGAACATTTTTAGAGCGGATATACAAACCTTTTTCGAAGCTTAGCTAAGTGTGTTACAGAAAGAATAACTTAAGATCTTGGATTTATATTGCAAGGGGATATTACCCTTTCAGCAGAATGTTTCCGAGGACTATTGAATGATGTTTTATCTTCAGTGAATCGATGTTTATTTTCAGTAAATGAGCATTTTTACCTAAAATCATAACAGTTGTGGTTCACCATTTTAGGAGTAATGTGAAACCCATAATTATTTTAAAAAAAGAGAAAGGAAAAGAAAAAAATTATGACGAAATAGAAAATACTTTTTGAAGGATGATATGAATTTAACCTATTAAAGTAATTCTATGTTTTTGAAAATTAGAAAAGGTTAAAGAATGTAAATTATTCCTTAAGAACAAAGGATTTTTATTTTATGATGAAATTTATTTGTTAATTTGAATATGAGATTAGATTATGCTAGTATAAAAGATGAGAGCACCTTTATTCTAACCGACTTTAATTGTACTCCTGCTTTAGATTTACTGAAAGATAAAGGACTTTATAAAATTCTATGGAGTCGAGGACAAGCTGTAAGTTTTAGAGTTGATGGTTCACTGATCGAATTAGAGAAAGATCAGATCATTTTTTGTACACCTATTAATGTGTTAGAAATAGATAAGGATACTGAAGGGATTGTTTCTTTAGTTTTTAATAGAGAGTTCTATTGTATTCAGGATCATGATCAGGAAGTTTCTTGTAATGGTTTTTTGTTTTTTGGTTCTTCGGTTCCGCAAATATTAACATTAAAAGGTAAGGATAAAGATAGTTTCTGCTCTATGTTTGACTCTTTTGAGGAAGAATTTAAGAATAAGGATCAAATACAAGGTGAAATGTTGAGAACACTCCTTAAAAGTTTTTTAATTAAATCGAGGAGACTGATTAAACAAGAATTACCAGATCCTGGATTGCCCAATAATCAATTAGATATTATTCGAAGATTTAATGTTCTTGTCGAAAAGCATTTTAGAGAAAAACATCAAGTAGCTGATTATGCGGATTTACTTTTTAAATCTCCTAAGACATTATCCAACTTATTTCATAAGTACAGTGATAAGTCTCCATTAGCTACGATTAATGAACGTATTGTTGTAGAAGCAAAAAGGTTATTATTATACTCTGATAAAACATCAGAAGAAATTGCTTATGAGTTGGGATATAAAGAAGCAGGCCATTTTTCGAAATTTTTCAAAAAACACGCTGGATCGAACCCATCAGAATTTAAGAGTAAAAAATTAGCAAGCTCATAAAAAAAGATATAAAAAAACCATCTACCTCAGGCAGATGGTTTTTCAGTTATAAATAGAATTTTATTTAATTCTTCATATTGTCTTTTACCAAATTGTAAAAGTCATTAAACTTAGGATCTATGATAATCCTAGTGACAGTTTCAATTCCTTCGGTACCATACTCACTCTTTCCTAAAGCTTCCATTCTTTTAGGATCTACTTTATAATCTGTCTGTAGTACTCTAACTACAGAAGCAGCTTGTCTAGAACTTAAATCCCAATTATCGATTAACTTTTTGCCATCTAATTTTAAGGCATTACTATTTCCTTCTACGATTATGTTTAAATCAGGATTCGCATTTAATGTTGCCGCAATTTTTTCTAGTGTAGGTTTCGCCTTATCATCAACGATATAACTTTTATCATTTTCTCCAAAAAGAGTAGTATTTGGTAAAATAATATGGATAGTACCGTTACTAATTTTTAGATTATCACCACCGATAGCGTTTTTAAATTTGCTAAATACAGCAAGGTTAATAGAGTCATTGGCAGTTATTGCATCGTTAATAACGTTTAATTGTCTATCTTTTTCCTTTATAATCTCTTGAGATGTCTGTAGATTACTCGCTTTTTTGTTTGATAATTCAGTAAAACTATTCATGTTAGCAAGCAGAGTAGCATTGGTCTCTTTAAGATCTGCTACCTGTGCTTCCATAGTTTTTACTTTGGACTGACTTACTCTTTCATTCTTTCTGGCTTCTACAAGCTCTCCATCTTTAGTTCTAAGTTCTTGTCTAAGCTTATCAATTTCAGCTAATAAATCTTTCTTTTTTTGAGCTTGTACCACAGTATTGGTTAAAAAAAGTACAGAGGCTAATAAAATAATTTTTCTCATGGGTTTAAGCGATTTGTTGCAGTGGCAAAAATAAACAATTTTATAAACTATGCTTTTCAAAAGAGGATTACTACTTTTTTAGCAGCTTTTCTGCAGTTGCAATGCTAGAATTGATTTGCTCTTTCAATTTATTTACTTCTACTTCTTCTTCTTTTAAGATATTCATCTTAGCAGTAAATTTTTCCATATCCTCGGTAGTAACATCTTCTCCATGTGGAAATTTAGAACTAAAATCACTCATCCAATCCATCATAAAATCGTAAGAGTCTTTTAGATCCTTTTGTGCTTTTTCATAATTTTTTCCAGCGGCTGTAGTATCAATTTTAGTACCTAATTCTTTTATTAAAGAACTCATTGTTCCCATTTTGGGCATTACTTCATCATGAACATCGATTACTTTTTGCATAAGTGCATCGAATTCTTGTTCTTCTTTAGATAATTCATTACAAGAAAAATTGAAAATAAGTCCCACGATTAATAATAGGGACCATAACTTATTGGTATTCATTGGTATGTTTTTTTAATATTTCAAATGTATTGTTTTTTTAAATAATCGGCTTACTATCATCATAATGGATTAAGAAATTTTAGAGAATCTGTATTTTCTTAGATATTCTATTGCTAAAATGATTAGAATACTGGCACCAAACAACGGAAAAATAATAGATAATATACCAATTAGTAGTATAACTCCGTACCCAACTTTAAAGGAAGCAGGAACTTTTGGAACTCCCCAGCTTCCCTTTCTTTTTCTTAATATATATGATGCTAAAGCTGAAACACTCATAATGGTTAATAAAATGGCTGTGATTAGAATTAACCACCAATTCCAACCTCCAAACTCTCCTTGATGAAAAGCCATAAACCACATTCGTCCTCTCATTAAAATCCCTACATCTTTCCAGGTGTGCTTGAGTATAGGTTCTCCTGAATATTGATCAAAGTGGATACTCTGTTGAGATGTTAAGTCTGAAGGATTGAAGTTTGAAACGCTAAACACTCCAGATGGTCCTTTCGGAAATCCTAAGCTTACAACTCCTGATAGCTCTAAAGCTTTTGCGGTAACTACCATTTGATCTAGTGTAAAAGCTTTTCCAGAAATAGTAGATTTTAGTTGATGTCCGTGCCATGTACTGGGATATCCGGTGTTTGTTACTTTTTGTATGGTTTTAAAATTTTGCCCAAAAACATCCGTCCATGGAAAACCTCCAGCAAGAATCATTAGCAATAGGATGGATATCCAAAATCCAGAAACTGCATGTAAATCTCTGTAAAATGTTCTTTTGTCTATATTGGTTCTTGGTATAAAGTACCCTTTTAATTTCCATCCTCTTTTTGGCCACCAAATGTATAATCCAGTTACAATGAGTACAACCATCCAACTTGCAATAAGCTCAATGATTTTAGTGCCGAATCCACCCATTAGTAATTCTCCGTGTAATTTTCGTATGCTATACATGGTAGTATTTTTTCCGATGATTTCTCCAGAAACTTCACCAGTATAAGGGTTGATAAAAATGCTACTTTTATTACTAAATCTTCCAGAAACAAACTCTGTGGCTTGGTTTGGAGATATTTTTAATACAAGTGAGTTTGGTTTCTTAATAGCGTTTTTATTTGCAATATCCCATTGTTCTTGTAATGAAATGGGAGTTCCTGTAACCGTAACTTCTTTAATATGTTTTTGTCTGGGCGTTTCATAATCCGATTTAAACAAATAAATGATTCCGGTTAAAGAAAGCAAAAGAACAAACGGAAGCGATATTAATCCTGCTATAAAGTGCCATTTCCAAAGCCAAGCATTCAATTTCGATTTTTTTTTCATAATGTAATTATTAAAAAGAAAACTTAAAAAGTCTACTGCTACACTTTAATAGATATGCTATATTGGTTATTGTAGCAGCAGAAATTCGTTTAAATGGTTTATTAAAAATTATATCTCATCCCCAGATGAAATGCTCTAGGATTTCCAATCGTAAAACTATTTTCTCCTCTAAATCTGTTGAAAGAGGTTCTGGCAGCATATAATTCATCAAAAACATTTAGTGCATGCCCCCAAATTTCAATGCCTTTATAATTAAAAGTAGCTCTGAGATTAAATACATTATGTCCATCATAGGTTGCTGTCCCAAAAGTTCCATCTTCATTTTCCACTTGATTTTCAAAGCTTGTATTGTATTCTCCAACAAGTTCGTGTTCTGCGGTAATCGTAAAACCAAGTTTTCCAAAGGTATTACGATATGTAATTCCTGAAGTTCCTAATAGATTAGGTGCTGTTTCTCTTTCGGTATCTGAGTAATCAATTCCACTATCAAAAAAGTCTACATAACGATGTTTTGCATAACTACCATTATGAGATATAGATAACTCTTTTAATACGTTCCATGTAACTCCATATTCTATACCATAAGATCTGGTTTTACCAGCATTCGTATTAAAAAAGTTGTCATCATCATCTCGTAAAGTGATTAAAGTATTTTTACCTTCTAATAGATATACGGCAGCATCTAGTTTTAGTTTAGAAGGAATCGTAAAATATCCTCCAATTTCATAGTTATTATATCGACTAGGTTTTATTCCCTGTACTTGATTTGTATTTCTATATAATGTAGATACTTGCGGAGGCGTAAAACCTTGAGAGTAATTTGCGTACATTCCAGCTTTGGAAGAGAAATTATAATTAATTCCAAGTTTAGGAGTTAGATTGTTAAAATTATCAACGGTATCTTCTACACCTACAATACCATCTGCTTTGTTATCGTAATCATATTCAAAACCGTCATATCGTATTGCTGCGGTAATTTTTAGTGGATCGATAGGAGAAATTTCATACTGTAAAAATCCCGCATAATTAAAGATATCTGCTTCGTAGTTTAACAGAAAATCTCCAGAATTAATACTGAAGTCAATATTTCTTCCGGTTTCGGGATCAACAATAATACTGGTAGTTTCGGCAACGTATTTCTGAGGAGAAAAATCTCCAGTCGCGCCAAGAATTAATGATGAATTTGCAAAGTTGAAATCTAGTTTATGCTGAATCAATCCCACAAAACTTTTAAATTGATTAGAGTTTACTTCTCCAGATCCAAAACCTGTTAACTGTCCTTGATCTCTAAACTGACGAACTCTATATGACGGATTTTGATCCATAGTATTATCCCTGAATATAAAATTGAATGATGTCTTATTATTTTCATTCCAGAACTTATCTAAGGTAGTTCTGACTCTTAAAGCCAAAGCTTCTCGCTCTGTAAATGTTTGATCACTTTCAAAGTTTCCTCCTAAGTAATCTGATTCACTAAGAGAACCGGTCATGTCTGATCTATAGTCTATGATATCTAAAACCGTAGTCCATTTTGTAGAAGGGGAGAAGTCATAGACAGTTTTAAAAGTCACAGCAAGTTTTTCATAATCACTATGTTCTATTGTCCCATTTTCTCTTTGTACATAATGACCTCCTAAATAAAAACCGAAGTTATCACTTGTTTTATCAGATACTTCTAATTCATAACGAGATAAACCGATATCATTAATTTGGAATCCTAGACTTCCGCTTAGACTTTCTGTTGGATTCTTGGTGATGAAATTAAAGCTACCTCCGATAGATTCACTTCCGTAGATACTTGAAGCAGGACCTTTTAGAACTTCAATTCGCTCATAAGAAACATCGTTCATCTCTAGTAAAGCGTTATGATTAAATACAGAAGTAGGACGAATCTGTAATCCATCTTCTAGATATAGGAACAATGCTTTTGTGGAGATCGGAGATCGAACAGCCATAAAATGTTGTTCATTACTCGCAGCTCTGGATGTAGACATAAAAACACCTGGTACTTGATTTACTAATTGATCGATACCAAAAGCTTTGGTTTCTTCTATGTTTTTGGCAGATATCGTAGCAATAGATCCAGGTACTTCAGAACGTTTCTGAATTTCTCTACTAGCTGACGTTACTAATACTTCTTCTAAAGCTACGTTGTCAACAGTTAAGCGAATGATATTTGTTCCAGTTGTAAGCTGTACTGTTTTGGTAATGTATCCTAAAAAACTAACGGTTACTTTAGTTGAGTTTTGAAGGTTAATTTCAAAAGATCCATTTAGATCTGACATTACACCATTAGAAGGTGTACTGGTTTCCGATATGGTTGCTCCTGGTAATGGATTGTTAGAATTATCCACAACTTTTCCTTGAAAAGTTTGTGCATAGCTATATACTCCTACACAAAGAAGTATAGCTAATAGTATGATATTTTTCATTATTAAATTCTGTAAGCAATCAGTTTAGACTGATGTGTGCTTATTTGTTAAGTTGAATGATTAGAGTTAAATTAATACGCTATCACGAATTCATTTTTAGGTATATAAAACCATCAAAAAATTCTTAGCTTTTTGTTACAATAATGCATAGAGTATTGTGCCCACAAATAATTGTTATAAGCGGTTTGTAAAAAAATCACAATCAATTAGTGATTGATAATTATGAAAAATATATCTCTGGCGGATGATCTATAACTTTGGAAACATCTTTTGGATGAAAGTTCATCGGTTTCCAATTTTTTTGAAGTGAGAACTGAAAATTAGGAACACTTGCTATACATAATGTGTTATCCTCAAAAAATAATGGGAGAAAAGCTTCTAGAATTGGAATCGAAGCTTCTGAATTGTTATTATCAGCCATCGAACTCATTTTCATCTGAGTCATCAAATAACACTTACCGTTACAGTTTAACTTGGGTCTTTCTTTATTAATACAATACTTCTCTATAATACTATCAATATTTAATTGATAATAGAGTATGTTACTAATTTCTATAGTAGGTCGTAACACAAAGGCAATAAAGATTAATATGGAAAAAAAGACTCTCAAAGAGTGTAGGTTCTAATATTTTTTGCAAATATACTACTCTAGACAGAAATTAATAGAAAGCCAAACTATAAAAAATGTGAATGTTTATCAAAGAAGTTTTAATTGCTAGTTTGTTTTGATAAACAAAAAAATCCCTCAAATCATTGTCATTTGAGAGATTTAATATTATAAAAATCGATAGTTTTACCTGTGAATTGTTTGTGTTCTATCAGGTCCTACAGAAACGATAGTAATAGGAGTTTCTAATTCTTTTTCTAAAAACTCGATATACTCATTTAATTCCTTAGGAAATTCTGATTTATCACTCATCTTAGTAAGATCTTCCGACCAACCTTTCATTTCTGAGTAGATTGGAGTAACATTCTCTGGTTCGATATTATAAGGAAGGTGATCAATAGTTTCTCCTTTATATTTATAAGCGGTGCAAACCTTAAGCGTATTAAAACCACTTAAAACATCACCTTTCATCATCATTAATTGTGTAACTCCATTAACATGAACAGCATATTTTAGGGCTACTAAATCTAACCAACCACATCTACGAGGTCTACCAGTAGTAGCACCAAACTCGTTCCCAACACGTCCCATTGTTTCTCCATCTTCATCAAACAATTCAGTTGGAAAAGGACCACTTCCTACACGTGTGGTATATGCTTTAAAGATTCCAAATACTTCTTTGATTTTATTAGGAGCCACACCTAAACCAGTACAAGCACCAGCAGCAGTAGTATTAGAAGAAGTTACAAACGGATATGTTCCAAAATCAATATCTAATAATGAACCTTGTGCTCCTTCAGCTAATATTTTCTTACCATCTTTTTGCGCTTTATGTAGATATTCTTCACTATCAATAAATGTTAATGATTTTAGAGTTTCTACAGCTTCAAAAAAATCTTGCTCTAGTTCTTGTAAATCGTATTCGATTTTTGCATCATAGAAATCGATCATCGCCTCATGCTTATTCGCAAGATTGCGATAACGTTCTTTCCAGTCGCTTAATTCTAGATCTCCAACACGAATACCATTTCTACCCGTTTTATCCATATATGTAGGACCAATTCCTTTTAGTGTAGAACCTATTTTCGCTTTTCCTTTAGAAGCTTCTGAGGCCGCATCTAGAATTCTATGTGTTGGTAAAATTAAATGTGCTTTTCTGGATATAAGAAGTTTTGATTTGTAATCGATATTAAACTTTGCAAGATTATCAAGTTCTTTTTTAAAGATTACCGGATCGATTACCACACCGTTTCCTACTAAGTTAACAGCTTTATCATGAAAAATTCCACTAGGAATCGTGTGTAAAACATGTTTGATTCCGTCAAATTCTAAGGTATGTCCCGCATTTGGTCCGCCTTGGAATCTCGCTATAATATCATAATTTTTTGTAAGAACGTCTACAATTTTTCCTTTACCTTCGTCTCCCCACTGAAGACCAAGTAATAAGTTTACCGCCATTAGTTTTCTTGATTAGTTGGTTTCTTTTTAGTTCCGTAGAAATACAATGAATGATTTGTTATTTCTACATCAAAAATTTCTTCGATTGTTTTTTTTATGGATTGTATTCTAGGATCACAAAACTCTAAAACATCACCAGAATCTGTTAAGATAAGATGGTCATGTTGTCTATCGAAATAAGATTTTTCGTATTGTGCCTGACTCTGACCGAATTGATGCTTACGTACTAATTTGCAATCCAAGAGTAATTCTATAGTATTATATAGAGTAGCTCTACTAACACGATAGTTTTTGTTTTTCATTTTGATGTAAAGTGATTCTATATCAAAATGTTCTTCACTTTCATATATTTCTTGAAGTATAGCGTAACGCTCAGGTGTTTTTCTATGACCGTTTTCTTCTAGAAAACTAGTAAACACATTTTTAACGATATTTTGATCGTTTTGCGTAGTTGTTTTGGTACTCATAATGATTTAAAAAACAAATTTACATTATTTTTTATTAGTGAGAGACCAATTTATGAATACTTATTAATAAAAAAGTAAGATCAATTATTCTCGAATGACTTTGTCGATTCCATTGATCTTAGAAAGATTTTGAATAACAGTCTTAAGAGTATTTTTGTTTTTCACACCAACGGTTATTTTTCCTGTAAAAACACCGTCATTAGTATCAAAATTCATATTGTAAATAGCTAGGTGCATATTATTAGAAATGATCTGTGTCACCTCATTAACTACACCGATATTATCAATTCCGTTAAGTCTAATTACTGCCTTGAACTCTTCTTGGCTAGAATCTATCCACTTTGCTTGAATAATTCTGTAAGCATAATTGCTCTGCATTTGTAAGGCATTCGGGCAGTCCTTTTTATGAACTTTAATACCTTCATTTACAGTAATAAAACCAAAAACATTGTCTCCTGCAATAGGATTACAACAATTAGATAGTTTGTACTCTAATTTTTCTGAGTCTTTACCAAATACTAATAAATCATATTTAGAAGTAATTTCATCTTTGTTGACATCTTTTGCATTGCCACGACGAATTCTGTTTTTAATAAAATTCATAAAAACATTACTTCGCGCAGTAGCAAACTCCTTGATTTTCTGGTTATCGATCGTACCTATTCCAACTCTATAGAAAAGATCTTGACTAGTTTTTAATTTAAAATATAAAACCAGTTCATTAACCACTTTTTCTCCCATAGTGATTTTTTGAGAGCGTAGTTTTCTTTTAAGGATTACTTTTCCTTCTTCGGCGATCTGTTTTTTCTCATCTCGTAGAGCAGATTTAATTTTAGATCGTGCTCTTGCAGTGGTAGCATAATCTAACCAAGTCGATGTTGGTTTTGATTTTGCAGAGGTTATGATTTCGACCTGATCTCCACTTTTTAGTTCATGACTTAGTGGGACTAATTTATTATTTACTCGTGCGCCTCTGGTTCTAAGTCCAACTTCTGTATGAACACTAAAACCAAAATCTAAAGCGGTAGCTCCTTTTGGTAGTGATTTAAGATCACCTTCTGGAGTAAAAACAAAGATTTCTTTGGAATATAGGTTTAATTTAAACTCTTCTACAAAATCTACCGCATTTGCCTCAGAGTTTTCTAATGCTTCTTGGAGCCTGTTTAACCAACCATCTAATCCTTGATCTTGTTTTTCTTCGGTGTTTTTATATTTATAGTGGGCAGCATAACCTTTTTCCGCAATTTCATGCATACGCTCACTACGAATTTGTACTTCTACCCATCTGCTATCTGGACCAATAACAGTAATGTGTAATGCTTCATAACCAGTAGATTTTGGTTGAGAAATCCAATCTCGAAGCCTTATTGGATTAGGGCGATAATAATCGGTAACAATAGTATAGATTTTCCAAGCAATGAACTTTTCATTTTCAATATCTTCCGCTTTATAGATAATTCGAATTGCGAATTTATCATATACTTCATCGAAGGAAATATTTTGTTTTACAATTTTACGTCTAATAGAAAAGATAGATTTAGGTCTTCCTTTGATTTCGTAATCTAGCCCTTCTTTGTCTAATCCTTCTTTGATCTTATCAGAAAACCTTTTGATATAAGCATCTTGCTCTTCTTTACTTTCTTTTATTTTTTCAAAAATGTCCTTGTATACCTCAGGTTCTGTGTATTTTAATCCTAAGTCTTCTAACTCTGTTTTAATATTATAAAGCCCAATTCTATGAGCTAAAGGAGCATAAATATATAATGTTTCGGAAGCAATTTTGACCTGTTTATCTGGTCGCATCGCATCCATAGTTTGCATATTATGTAGTCGATCGGCAATTTTAATGATAATAACCCTAACATCATCATTAAGGGTAAGTAGCATCTTCCTGAAATTTTCCGCTTGTAGCGAAATATCTTTATCCTTTTTTAGAGAAGATATTTTTGTCAATCCATCTACAATTCGAGCAACTGTTTCTCCAAACATTTGCTCGATATCCACTAAGGTATATTCGGTATCTTCTACAACATCGTGTAACAATGCTGCAGCTATGGAAGTGGCATCTAGCCCAATTTCACTTGCTACAATTTTAGCAACAGCAATAGGGTGGAAGATATAGGCTTCTCCACTTTTTCGACGTTGGTCTTTATGCGCATCTACAGCAACATCGAATGCTTGTCGTATAAGTTTCTTATCATCCTTACTTAGGTCTCTATAACTTATACGAAGCAATTCTTTATATTGCTTTGCAATTTGTTTGTTTTCCTGTTCTATAGCGGCTTCGGTCATACTACAAAGTTTTCTTAGAAAGCCTTTTTCAATATGATTGTGCGAAAAACTCCAGAAATTTTCTTGTCTAGAAAAATACTAGAGTAATAGTTAAAAATACAACTAAGAATTGTAACCACCAAGTCTATTTCACTTGATTTATTTGCGTATGTTTTTAATCCTTTGCAAAAGTGTTGGATGTGAGTAATGTATGAAAACCATTGCTGGATGTGGAGTCAGATTACTTAGGTTGTTTTTAGATAGTTTTTTTAAACTATTGATGAGTGCTTCTCCATCATAAGAGTTTTTTGCGTAATCATCCGCTTGGTACTCAAATGCTCTAGAAACAATGTTCATAATTAGACCTGTAATTTCTGATATCGGACTATATAAAATTCCAAAGGCTATTAATCCGATATGAAAAGAAGGAACTTCTACGGATAGAGCTTCAGAAAGAAGAGGGTTTGCGATAAAAAGAGACAAAAACCAAAGTGTTATTCCTGTTAGTAAAATGGATAAAAGGAGATTGATAATTACATGTCTTTTTTTGTAATGTCCCACTTCATGCGCAAGTACAGCTACAATTTCTTCTTTGTTTAAATCTTTAATCAAAGTATCGTATAAGGTAATTCGTTTTTCACTACCTAAACCAGAAAAATAAGCGTTGGCTTTAGTACTTCTTTTGGATCCATCAATAACAAAAATATCCTTTAACTGAAAACCTACGTTCATTGAATATTCTTGTATAGTATCTCTTAACTCTCCAGGCTCCAAAGGTGTTTGCTTATTAAATAAAGGTACTATAAGTTTTGCATAAAACATGTTCATGGCAAGTGTAAAAATAGAGATAAGCGCCCAAGCGTATAACCAGAAATATTGACCAGTAATTTCATAAAACCACATAATTAGAGCTAATAGTCCGCCTCCAACAATAATCATCATCACAATACCTTTTATCTTATCTATGAAAAAGGTCTTTATCGTAGTTTTATTAAAACCAAATTGCTCTTCAATAACAAAAATTTTGTAATACGATGCAGGAGTAGATAGTATATCACTACAGATCATAATGATCCCAAAAAAAATAAGCCCAACTACGATTGAGTTGTCAGAAAAACTTCTTGCGATCCCATCCACCCACGCAAAACCATCTAGGAAAAAGAAAAGTAACATGATACATAAGGAAATAGAAGAGGAAACTAACTTGAATTTATAATTAGCTTCTTTATACGCAATCGATTTTTGATACTCATCTTCTGGATATACATCAGAAAGTTCTTCAGGGATGTTATTGTTGTAATGCCTAGCATTCAGTATATCTAGTAAAGAATCTATGAGAAAAACTATTATGATAATAGCTATCAATAGATTAAAGAGCATATTTGATGTCATTTGTATAGGTTTGTAGCTTTGGGATTTGTAGGTTAAGTAAGTTAATGATTTTTTAAATATCAGACAACAAAATCACGTTGCCGTTTTGCTTCAAAAATTAAAATTCCTGCAGCTACTGAAACATTCATCGAATCTATAACACCACTCATGGGGATTTTGATATTTTGGGTAGTGTTCTTTAACCACTCATCGGTTAAGCCTTTATCTTCAGTACCAACGACAATTGCTGTTGGTTTAGTATAATTTTGTGTGTAATAATTTTCTGAAGATTGTAATGCAGCTCCATAAATAGCAATGTTTCTATGATTTAGGTAGGCGATTATTTCCGCAGTTGTGCCCATAGCTATGTTATTTGTAAAAACACATCCTACACTAGATCTAATGATATTTGGGTTGTAGAGATCTGTTCGAGGATTAGCAATGAGAACGGCATCCACTTTTGCTGCATCTGCTGTACGTAATAGCGCGCCTATATTCCCTGGTTTTTCTGGGGATTCAGCCACTAAAATCAATGGGTTTTTATTATCTAAATCAAGATTGTCTAATGACGCTTCTTTAGATTTTGCAATGGCTAAAATTCCCTCGGTAGTTGACCTATGTGATAATTTTTGATAAATTTCTGTAGTAATTTCAAAAGTGTCAATAGTACGAGAAGTTCTATCTATTATAGCGGATACATCTTCATTCGGAATAATTGTGGGGCAATAGTAAATTTGTAATAGCTGATATCCACCATGAATAGCTAAAGAGATTTCTCTTTTTCCTTCGATCACAAATTTTTGCTCTTTTTTACGTAACCTAGATTTTTCTTTTAGCTGATGTAAAAACTTGATTTTTGGATTTTGTAAACTGGATATTAAGAGCATGAATCGTATAACTTTTGATCAATCCGTAAAATAAAGGTAATTCTTATTCCTATACAATAATTGTTCTTTTAATTTTATTGAAAACTATTGTAAAACAAGATGCAATTAAAAAACCTCGTCAAAAATGACGAGGTTTTTTTATAAGTGAGATAATATTATTGTTTAAAAAATTACTTTACTTTTTCTACAATCGCTTTAAAAGCTTCTGGGTTGTTCATTGCTAAATCTGCAAGAACCTTACGATTCAATTCGATATTATTAGCTTTCACTTTTCCCATAAATTGAGAATAAGACATACCGTGTAAACGAGCACCTGCATTAATACGAGTGATCCATAAAGCACGGAAAGTTCTTTTTTTGTTTCTGCGGTCTCTATAAGCATATGACATTGCTTTATCGACTGCATTTTTTGCTACTGTCCAAACGTTTTTACGACGTCCGAAGTATCCTTTTGCTTGCTTAAGAACTCTTTTTCTTCTAGCTCTTTTCGCAACAGAATTTACTGATCTTGGCATAATTTTAAATTTTTTAGTAGTAGGCGGTCAATAATTTGACACTTTGTCTTTTTTATAAAAGGCCCAACTCCTGGGTTTATAATAATTTTAACCTGATTAAAAAATAATTACTTTAAACGTAATTGTTCTTTAATACTATTTTCATCGCTTTTATGCACTAACGTAGAGTGCGTTAAAGCTAGCTTACGCTTTTTAGACTTCTTTGTTAAGATGTGACTCTTAAAAGCGTGCTTTCTTTTGATTTTACCAGTTCCTGTAAGCTTAAAACGCTTTTTAGCACTGGATTTTGTTTTCATTTTAGGCATTGATCCTTGTTTTTATAATAATCTCACTTATTATTTTAAACTTCTTTTTACTTATTTAGTCTTTTTAGGTGCAATGAACATAATCATTCTTTTCCCTTCTAGTTTCGGCATTTGCTCTACCTTACCATAATCTTCAAGTTCCTGTGCAAGTCTTAATAATAAAATTTGCCCCTGATCTTTATAAATAATAGAACGTCCCTTGAAGAAAACATAAGCTTTTAATTTAGCTCCTTCACTTAAAAACTTGATTGCGTGTTTTTTCTTAAACTCATAATCATGTTCATCTGTATTTGGACCAAATCGTATTTCCTTAATGGTTACTTTGGTTGCTTTGGTTTTAAGAGCTTTGTCCCTTTTTTTCTGCTCGTATAAGAACTTTTTATAGTCCATTATTTTACAAACAGGAGGTACCGCTTTTGGAGAAATTTCTACAAGATCCAATTCTTGCTCTTCAGCAAGTGCTAGTGCTTTTTTAGTTGGATAAACACCAACTTCTACATTGTCGCCTACAAGACGCACTTCATCAACTCTAATTTTGTGATTGATTCTGTGAGCATCTTCTTTAATTACTCTTAGTGGTTTCTGAGACCTTCTTCTTCTTATTGCTATGACTTAAAAATTTAAATTAAACTTAAAATTTATTTCGGTTATCCATTAAATGGTAATAACGTCTTATTTATTTCTTCTGTTATTATTTCTGTGAACTTTTCGATACTAATCGCTCCGATATCTTCACCTCCATGTTTTCTAACCGATATCGTGTTGTTTTTCTCTTCTTGTTCCCCTACAATTACAATGTAAGGAATTTTTTTCATTTCTGCCTCTCTTATCTTTTTACCCATGGTTTCATTTCTATGATCGGCAAGGGCGCGAATTTCGTTATTTTCTAACAAATTTAAAACTTTTTCAGCGTATTTTTCATATTTCTCGCTGATTGATAGGACAATAACTTGTTCGGGCATTAACCAAAGTGGAAAGTTTCCAGCAGTATGTTCTAGTAAGATTGCAATGAATCTTTCCATACTTCCGAAAGGAGCTCTATGGATCATTATAGGTCTGTGCATTTCGTTATCACTACCTTTATATTCTAAATCAAAACGCTCTGGTAAGTTATAATCTACCTGAATAGTTCCTAATTGCCAACTCCTTCCTAAAGCATCTTTGACCATAAAGTCGAGCTTAGGACCATAGAATGCTGCTTCGCCACTTTCAACTACATAGTCTAAACCTTTATCTTTCGCTGCACTTATAATAGCATTTTCAGCCTTTTCCCAATTTACAACATCACCAATATATTTTTCTGGTTTATCGAGATCTCTAACAGATACTTGAGCAGTAAAATTTTGAAACCCAAGAGAGCCAAATACATAAAGTACAAGATCGATTACTTTTTTAAATTCTTCATCGAGTTGATCAGGAGTACAGAAAATATGTGCGTCATCCTGCGTAAATCCTCTTACTCTAGTAAGACCATGTAGTTCTCCACTTTGCTCATAACGATATACAGTACCAAACTCAGCATAACGAATTGGTAAGTCTCTATATGACCACGGTCCACTTTTGTATATTTCACAATGATGCGGACAGTTCATAGGTTTTAACAAAAACTCTTCACCATCTGCAGGTGTATTAATCGGTTGGAAGCTGTCTTCACCATATTTAGCATAATGGCCAGAGGTTACGTAAAGCTCTTTCTGTCCAATATGAGGAGTCACAACCATTTCGTAACCCGCTTTTTTCTGAGCTTTCTTTAAAAATTGCTCTAAACGTTCGCGAAGAGCGGCACCTTTTGGTAGCCAAAGAGGTAATCCTTGTCCTACTCTTTGGGAAAAAGTAAAAAAACCAAGTTCTTTACCTAATTTTCTGTGATCACGTTTTTTGGCTTCTTCTAAGAGTTCAAGATACTCTTTTAGTTCCTTTTGCTTCGGGAAAGAAGTTCCGTAAACTCTTGTGAGTTGCTTGTTATTTTCATCTCCTCTCCAATACGCACCCGCAACACTCATGATCTTTACAGCTTTTATGATTCCTGTATTCGGAATGTGTCCTCCACGACATAAATCTGTGAATGTGTCATGATCACAGAAAGTAATCGTTCCATCCTCTAGGTTTTCAATAAGCTCTACTTTATATTCGTTGCCTTCTTCTTTATATTTTGCTAAAGCGTCAGCCTTGGAAACAGATCTCATTTTAAAATCATGTTTCCCTCTCGCAATCTCAAGCATTTTATCTTCAATTTTCTTGAAGTCTTTTTCAGATATAGTTTGATCTCCAAGGTCTATATCATAGTAAAAACCATTATCAATCGCCGGACCAATAGAGAGTTTAACTCCTGGAAACAATTCTTCTAAGGCTTGTGCTAATACGTGAGAAGTAGAATGTCTAAATGCCGCCTTACCTTCATCATCTTTCCAGGTAAATAATACCAAATCACCATCGGTTGTTAATTCTGTAGAGGTTTCTATAGTGGTACCATTGAATTTTGCAGAAATAACATTTCTTGCAAATCCTTCACTTATATCTTTTGCTACATCCATAGCAGTTAAACTGCTATTGTATTCTCTAACTGAACCGTCAGGTAAGGTGATCTTAATCATTATAATTTGTTATTAAGTGCGCAAAGATAATACGATAATGAAAATCTTCACAATAATTACTAATTATTTAAAGTAAATAAAATAAAGAATTCAATTAAAGGGAAAATTGATATCATCCTTTACAGTAGAAAAAGAATACTATACTATCAGTAGGTGTCAAATTCTTTTATCAAATCTTTAAAAAAAACTTCATCAAATAATGAGATATGTATTCTTTTTTGTTCATTTGTGTTAAGAGTAAGCATCTTTGCCCTACAATTTCATGATGAACACGCTTGCAGAAAAACAGAAAATCTTCATTCATAATTACTATTTAAAAACAATATTTCTGATTGGATTGTTTTTAGGTTGTCAAGCCATGTTTTCTCAGGAGTTAGATTACGTCCGTAAGGATTTGGAGAAGAAACTTAAGAATATGAATAATCTAAACCCAGATGAATTCTTTCCTTTAGTAAAACCCTTATTAAATGATAAAAAGGCTCGTATCTGGGGGTTGGATTACTTGGGGAGATACTATATGGAAAAAGAATATGCCGATTCCACCATTTATTACGGAAATAAGATTTATGAACTATCTATAGGAAAAAAAGATTCGTTGTCTTATCAATGGTTAAGCAAAGCTTATAATATGTTGGCTGTTGGGTATGGTTTTAAGGGATTGGTGACTATAAGAGGTGAATACCACTTAAAAGGGTTGGATTTATACGAGAAAAAAGTAGTGGGTAATCAGATGTCTGTTCATCATATAAGAGGATTAGCGGATTACTATTTGGATCAAAAAGAATATGATAAGGCAATACCATATTATAAGAAAAGTATAGAGGTTGATAAGAATAATAGTACTGTGTATTTTTCGTATAACAATTTGGGGCAGATTTATTCTAGAAAAGGAAAATTTAAAGAAGCTTTGTTTTATTTAAATAAAGCATGTGAGGCGCCAGAAGGTTATAAGGCTAGGGGATATTGTTTAGAGAGTATAAGTGCCTGTTATCTTAAAATGGGTGATTTTGATGAGGCTATATATTATGGTGAGCTCGTACAAAATATGTTTGAAGATAAGAATTTGAAATTTGTACTGTTGTCAGGAATAACAATGGCCCAAGCTTACCATGAAAAAAATAACTTCAAAAAAGCAATAGAAATCTATTCGGGTTTGTTAGAAAGAGTAAAATCTAAAGGATTTATTGATATTGAAATTCAGATTTTAGAAAACCTCAGTAATACTTTAAAAAAACAAAATAAATATAAGGAAGCAGAAGAATACACTACATTAAGATATCAGCTAAAAGATAGTCTTCGTAAAATACAGAAGGATAAAGAGATTGCAGAGTTATTAGTAAAGTACGATATTCTTGATCGTGAAAAAAAGATAGAGTTATTGCGTAAAAATCAGGAGATAAAAGATAATCTATTAACATCTGAAAGAAGGTATATGCGGTTTCTTGTTTATGGTTTTTTATTAGTAACAATTTCGAGCATTATACTTATCATTATATATAAGCAAAAATTGACTGCGAAAAATAAGCTGAGTAAACAGCAGGAAGAAATTAATGAAGAGCGAATTAAATCGTTGATTAAAGAACAAGAATTAAAGTTGATAAAAACATCTTTAGATGTTCAAAACACAGAAAGAAGACGCATTGCGCAAGATTTGCATGATAGTATAGGTGGTAATCTAGCGGCCATTAATCTAAAATTAGGTTCGCACACTCAGCAGAATGAAGATTTAGGCTTAATTAAGAAACAAGTGGATGAAACGTATCAATTGGTAAGAAAGATTTCTCATAATTTAATTCCTGATAATTTTTATGGTAATAGATTCTCGGAGGTTTTAGAGGAGTATCTAAATGAAATGGTTATAAATAGTAATATTAAAATAACATTAAGTGTATTTCCTAAAAAAGAAATAGATCAACTGAATGAGAAATTGTCACTAGAAGTTTTTAGAGTTGTTCAGGAATTGTTAACGAATACATTGAAACATGCAAAAGCAACAGAGATTTCATTGCAGTTAGATTTATTAAATAATAACTTTCATATGATCTATGAAGATAATGGAGTAGGGTTTAAGTCTGCGGTAAAGCAAGAGGGTATAGGCTTGAGGAGTGTAAGAGATAGGCTTAAAAAGTTAAACGGGAGTTTAGTTGTGGATTCTGTTATTGGTAGAGGTACTATATTAGATATAGAAATTACGGGAGTAAAAGCATAATGTTTTGGTTCCTTTTCTAAATATTTTATTTTTTTTGATTTGTAACTTTAATGTTTAGAGTGTTTTACAAAAAGGTTAAAAAATAGTTGTATTTTTTTGTTG
>NZ_CANLMM010000013.1:0-69694 GCF_947492115.1 uncultured Aquimarina sp. | reverse complement strand
GATTCAGGAGTTATTGATATCACAAATAGTGATCCCGGTGATTATATAGTAACCTATACCACAACTGGAACTTGTCCTAACTCCAGTCAAGTAAACATAAATATAACAGATCTTGATGATCCTAGCTTTAGCTATGATCAATCCTTATACTGTAAGGATCAATCCGAAACAACACCCACTGTTACAGGACTAACTGGTGGAGTATTCTCTAGTACAATTGGATTGGATATTGATCCTGATTCAGGAGTTATTGATATCACAAATAGTGATCCCGGTGATTATATAGTAACCTATACCACAACTGGAACTTGTCCAAACTCCAGTCAAGTAAACGTAAATATAACTGAACTTGATGATGCTAGCTTTAGCTATGACCAATCCTTATATTGTAAAGATCAATCTGAGGCAACACCTGCTATTACAGGACTAACAGGAGGGATATTCTCTAGTACAACTGGATTGGATATTGATCCTGATTCAGGAGTTATTGATATCACAAATAGTGATCCGGGTGATTATATAGTAACCTATACCACAACTGGAACTTGTCCAAACTCCAGTCAAGTAAACGTAAATATAACAGATCTTGATGATGCTAGCTTTAGCTATGATCAATCATTATATTGTAAAGATCAATCTGAGGCAACACCTGTTATTACAGGACTAACGGGTGGAGTATTCGCTAGTACAACTGGATTGGATATTGATCCTGATTCAGGAATCATAGATATTACTAACAGTGATCCGGGTGATTATATAGTAACCTATACCACAACTGGAAGTTGTCCTAACTCCAGTCAAGTAAACGTAAATATAACAGATCTTGATGATGCTAGCTTTAGCTATGATCAATCCTTATATTGTAAAGACCAATCTGGGGCAACACCTACTATTACAGGACTAACAGGCGGAGTATTCGCTAGTACAACTGGATTGGATATTGATCCTGATTCAGGAGTTATTGATGTCACAAATAGTGATCCGGGTGATTACGTAGTAACCTATACCACAACTGGAACTTGTCCAAACTCATTTGATTTTAATATTACTATTAACGATTTAGATGACGCATCATTTTTATACACTGAATCCTCCTTTTCAACCACAGCTCCAAACGCAGTTCCTATTATTACAGGGATCACAGGTGGTGTTTTCAACGCAATACCAACTGGATTAGATATAGATGGTAGTACGGGAGAAATCAACCTAACCAATTCAGTACCGAATACATATACAATTACATATACCGTTGCCAACATTTGTGCTAATTCATCCAATATAAATATATTAGTCATAGATGATATACCTCCAATTGCAAGTATTACCTCTGCCGAAAGCAATCCTACGGCTAACTCTTCTTTTGAAATCACAATTAATTTTGATGAGGATATTAATAATTTTAGTTTGAATGATATTATTGTTGATAATGGAACAATAAGTAATTTTTCTGGAGGAGGTCTCTCCTATCAGGCAACTGTTACTGCTATCACCACGGGAACAGTAACCGTTTATATTAATCCTGGGAGCTTTACCGATCTGTATGGGAATGAAAATACCGTATTAACTGAATTTATGATTAATTTTGACAATACCTTAAGCGTTAATGATGAAAATCCTTTGGAAAGGCTTGCCATTTATCCAATACCATCAAAAAACACAATTAATATATCTGGTGAGTTAAATCTAAAATTAAAAAGTGTTGAATTTTACGATATTCACGGTAAACTAATATTTTCTGAAATATTAGACAGTCATAACACTTCTAATAGTATTGATATTTCTACATTTCATTCAGGTTTATATTTAATGAAAATATTTTCTGAAACATCAACAATTACTAAAAAAATTATCAAAGAATAAAGTTCTGTTTTGAAAGTGGTATGATGTAGAAATTAAATTGAAAAGGAAGTAACTTTAAAATACCTCTACCTCATTCAATTTAAAATTTTTGAAACAAAGACGTATTGGTAATGATTTAATTAGGTTGTTTTTTGTTTTTAAATTTTCGGATTCCCCAGGCAATTTTATAATTTCTATATAGCAAATCATAAAGAACCATCTCATGCAAACGATTTTTAGATCTAAACAACCTGTTCATAAGCATATGAATATAACTACTCATTCTATCATCTAATATTGAAGTATTCACCTTAGATTTTATACTACCAACTAAGGCTTTACTCTTGGTACTTTTTTCTTCAAGCAGATCAAGAATTGGTATATATTCAGGAGTTGCTTCTTTGCTAAGTCTAAGAAAATTTTTAATCTTTTCTTGCTCATTTCTAAACTTCTTATCCATTTGCTTTTTGAGATTTTTATTCATCCCAAACTCTGCTCCAAAACCAGTTTTTAATCGCTCCATTAAAACCAATTTCTGGTCTTCATCATATCCAAAATCCGCAAGCAACTGATCGATTGCTCTAATCCCAAACAACCATCTTAACTCTTCCCCTTCATCTCCATCAATCAAATCGAGAAAATCTACGATCATCTTGCTATCCAGAAAAAATAATTCTTCTGAAGCTACCATTGTATCAACACCGTAACGTTCAATCTCCCTTTGATACGTATCCAACTGTATTTTCCATATTAAATCTTCATCAGAAAACTCTTTTAATCCTGCATACAATGCGTTAATGACAGCTGCTACATTTTCTGGTTCATTGTAGTGAAATCTAACTCTAATATGATGTTTAGGGTCGTTATACCGAATGAAGAACCACTTATCAATAACATCTTGTTCTAAAAGTTGACTCGCTATAGGTTTTATAATTTCAGTTAGAATAAGGTCTGAAGTTTTAGGACCAGTATAGATTTTATAGTATAACCATTCACTACCTATAATAAAAGCTCTTTGTACTCCTTCCATTAATTCTGTATATTTTTTAGTTTCTTTTCGTTGTAAAAAGACACTACAATTTGGTTTGTAAATGCTTTATCACCACTATTTACAATACTATCTTCGGTATGCAAAAACTCTTTTAACTTAAACCTTCCTCTTTTCTTTACAGTATTTAACAACATTTTCATTGATGTTATATTTCTAGTGTTTACCAGTAACTCATTGTCTCCATCAGCGAGTAATACAAAACGAGGTAGTTTCTTAGTATCAATAAATTTGTTTAATCCTTCCAAGAATTTCTCTTGATCTTTCAATGCATCTAAAAGCTCTTTAATGTCTTTAGAAGATATATTCCAAATAGCACTTGAGAGTATAACATCTTTATACTCTACCCTAGGCAAAAAATCGTATTCATCGGCAAAAGGGCCCCAATCAAATCCAATTCCACCTCTTACATTTTGAGTTTGCATATTTGCTAAAAACTGATAGATCGGAAGAGCATTACTCGAATAATTGTGAGCATTTGTAAGATGTGGTATCACTTCTTTATCAAATTTTTTAGACCTAAGTTTCACTTTGCCTCTTGGAGTTGCTGAGATCATTAGATCATCTAATAATAATTGATCTTCATCTTTTAGAACAGATTTTGCCAAATAGGGGATTTCATATTTTCTAAAATTTGGTCTCATTAAAATATTACCTACTCTTGATTCTGGCAAATGAACAATCTCTGCAAGAATTTTATCTGGATTCAATTTGGTTTCTAGATCAATTATCTCTTGTGTATATGTATTTAACTCCTTATCTCCATGGCAAAATCTACCTAATAAATTGGCTGCACTCGAACCTCCACAACTAGACATTATTATTTTCTCCTCAGATTTTTCTTTTACCAATTCCACCATTGCTGAAATGGTATCAGGCAGATCTTCCCAATTCTCTTCCAATCCTTTAAAGTCGTCATCTGTAACTACTAATACATGCTCCTCTTCCTTGATACTTTTTACCAATTTCTTCTGAAGTACCGCATTAATAGCTGACCATTTTACATCTCTGACAGCTACTTTCTCTGAATTATACGGCAGCATAAGATCATCTATAATCTGACTTACATCGCCCGAATCCTTATCTTGTAAAAAACCTATACCAAGTTCTACATCCAGAGCATTAGACAAGGAAACTTCTCTACTCTCATATCGCTCATAAAAGGCTGTCCTAAATCTAGAAATAAAAGTTTCTTTTGGTGGTAAGGTTATTTTATTAATAATAGAAAGCCCCTTTCTTATTTTTTTTATGGTATCATAACTGAGGGTATTCGATTCCACAGATAAGCTCATATCTGTCTGAAACATATATTTTAATTCGAATTCTGTCCCTAATTTCTTAAGAGATTCACTTAGTTTTATATACTCATATGCATTGTTACCTATATTTTGATCAATTCGATCTAGAGTAGACTGAACATTTTCTAATTCGGAAATAATATGCTCAGTTCCTGAAAGTCTTTTTAAAACTGGCATTATCTGATCCAAAAATTCTGGTCCAGACACTGAAGGTTCTAATTCGCTAATCAGTAATTGACTGTCCACTAATTGATCGAGAAACCCTGATGCATCTTCTAATGTAATATCATCATCTACCAGTGATTCCGCTAAATCTCTTAATAAAGCCCCTTTTCGCGCTTGTCTTAATATTATTTGTAAGTATTCAGAATCTTCTACTGCTACAATATGATGAACCCTTCTACTTTTAACATAAGAGTATTCTACATATCTTAATTGTTTGCCAGCTTTGTAGATACTAGTATTGGGATAGAAGAGTAATTGTTCTTTAATTTTTTCGTCCTTTACAATATCTTGGGACAGTGCTACCAAATAATTCATATCCAATCGTGTATGACGATTGTTTTTTGATTTATCTGAAAGTGTAATGTTTGCAATTTCCGAAAAGCTTCCTACCGAAGTTCCTGCAAAAATACCAAAGGGCGTACATCTTGAAGACATTCTACTTAAATACTTCAGTACAGAATACATCATACGCTCCGAAGCTGCTTTTTCGGTAAGATTCCCAGCTAACCACTTTTCAAATTCTTGATATAAGGAAGGTGAAGCTAAAAAAATTGCCTCTTTAATAATCTGATCCGAACATATCTTTTTTAGCTTTTCTTCTTTCAGTTCATTATCCCCAGTTAATTCTTTAAAAAAGGAAAAAGAAAAAAGAGGAGCTCGCAAAACATATTTTGGAAAATTTTTATAGCTCATATTACTTTATACTTCAAATTAACTGATTAATAAACATTCATCCCATTTCGTATCAAATGGCGCCAAATAAGAGATAATACTTAACCCAATCCCAGCGATACCTTCTAATAAATTGATTTCCTTTCTCCAGCCTTGATCTTCTCCTCCAAACCATTGCTTATATCCTACGTACCCATCTTCGTGTACGGCCATATCGATCCCTTGCTCCATCCAAAAATTTGAGGTTTCCCTAAAAATCTCCTTTTTTGTTTCTTTGTACATATAATTGTAAATCTGTACCATACCAAAAGTACCATGACACAAACCATTGTCTTTTACTTTGGCTTCTTCCAGATCTCTTCGTTTACAAGAATGTTCTACTGTTTTCATGCCTTTTTCGGTTATCATATCATTTTTCAATGCTCTTCCAACCCTAAATAAAGTAAGTCCAATCCCTAAATCACCATAACACCAAGCTAAACGTTCTTGGCCATTCTTTTCCATGCCTTCATAAATCCAACTTGGAAAAGACGAAGAACAAGAAGAATCTGTATTTTCATAACTTAGGATAAACTGAGTAGCTTTCTCTAAAAGAGGTTTGACCTCATCCTCAAAATCATCATAGCCCAGCAAGCGTGATAAAAAATTGATAATACTTGCCATACCATGAGACAAACTAAGATTGGCTCCAATTACTTTAGTATTATTGCTGAAAGAAGTTTCCCATTTTAACATATCATCCTCTTCAATTGCAGTTCTTTTTAGGGAGGCAATAAGTTCTAAAAGTTTTACCTTATAAGCATCCTTTAATGTTTCAGACTTTGTGTTTTGATATCTTTTGAAGAAATAAAAACCGATTCCAATAGTTCCATGCAAGAAATCATAAAACTTATCTTTTTCTCCCATTTGGATGATTGCACTACTGAGGTATTCATCTAAATCTGCCAATAACTCATCACTATCAACATCAATAAAACCTTCATCGTCCAACAGCTCAATAGTCCAACCTGCGCCTGCAATACCGGTACAAAATGTAGGAAAACTATATCCTTGATTTATTTTTTCGATCACTGTTGATATCATATCCACTCCAACATCAGCATGAGCATCATTCTCAGTAAATTTTGCATAATAAAACTGAAACAATGCAATTCCTGATATTCCGGATAAAACACCTACGTGTTGATTATCTGTATAATTTTCTGAAAGGATAGCACTAATCTTTTCTAGCTTATCTAATAAAATAGATTCTGTATTCATTTTTCTCTTTAAAACATACTATAAAAAAACTGCCTAAAAGTAAGGCAGTTTCAGCGTTCAAAATATTAAAAAAACTTGTATTACGACAGGTACTATGAAATCATTTTAAAAAATATAGTACTTGTCATAATTTTATTAGAAACAATATCTTCCTGGGGGAGGACAGCTGTTAAAAGCATCTAATGTAGGACAACAATGTGTTGGATCGATACCTCCTTTGATTTTATTAAGATTTAAGTCACTAATTGTTTGTTTTTTAAGCTCCAACTTTTTCAATGATTTTTTCATGAATGTAATTTTAATTAAGATACCTACTCTTTTTCTAAGGTTTTCGGTTACCCCTTGCTAAAATGAATTGTTAACAATTTCTCATTTTGTTCTTCTACCAAATTAGCACAGAGAAACGCAGTAAAAAAGTATAATTTCCGCATTTTAGATAAAATAAGGCATAAAAAAAGCTCTGAAGTTTTTCAGAGCTTTTTAAGTTATTCTTTTAAATTTTTATGGGATATGACTGTGGTCACAATACACATCAGATTCGCAGTTATTGGTTTGATCACAATGTTGTGTAGCTATACAATCTCCACCTTGAATTTTTCTCATGCCATAGTCGTTAATTCTAGCAATAGTGAGCTTTTTAAGACTTATGCTTTTCTTTAATTGCTTTTTCATTATGTAATATTTAAAAGATCCTAAAAACCGTTAAAAACTAATAAGATCTATAGAGTTAATATAATGAAATATACTTTTTACAAGCCTTAAATCATAATTGACAAACCTCATTTTAAACAAAATGCGGCATTCTTCTATTGACTTTTTTGAAGTTTTATAGTTTTACAGGTAACTTCTCAATATTCTTGATATAATAAGAAGGATTTAACCCTGTTTTAGCTTTAAAATGTTTGGTAAAAGAATTATCGCTTTTATATCCAATCTCGCTAGCAATCGAACTAATAGAAAATGACCTGAATTTGTTGTCATTTTTTAATCGTTTCAATACGTAATCAATTCTTAGGTCATTGATATAATCATTAAAACTTTTTCCTTTATAGTTATTAATAATTCTGGAAAGGTAGGTAGCATTGGTTTTCACCTTTTTCGCTATAGATCTTAAATTACAATCGACACTTAAAAAATACTCTTGCTTTTCTAGTTTCTCTAATCCCTTTAGCACTGCATTTATTTTATCATCATCGATATAAATTTCTTTAGTAGACTCTCTAGTTTCTATATTTTCTTGAGCTTCTTTTGATTCAAGATCAGAAATTCTTTGAATCAGTTTATTAAAAACTTTCTTATTTGCTTTTTGCTTTCTAAAATAAGTAATTAGTATAAAAACAAGGGATAATGCCACAATGACTAAAGCCCATAAAATATAACTCTTAAGCTTTTGTTCTTTTTCTTGTTTACTTTCTAGCTTTTTAATTTTGTTATCCAATTGCTGTGTACTCTGATCATAGATTTTATGAACTGTTTTATCTTTATCTTTCTGAAATTGATCCTGTAATTCCTGATGTTTCGAAAACCATACTATAGAAGCATCTGTATTTCCAATTTCCTTGTAGCTCTTAGCGAGAAGCATATGTGTATCTATCACTCTATTCTTTCTTAGGTCATTTTCCTTTAAGGCATTGATTGTTTTTAATAGATAGTCAACTGCTTTTTCATATGATTGCATGTCATAGAAATAACTCGCCAAAAAATAATTCACATTAATTCTCTGATTAGACCTATCATTAACTTCTAATTTGTTTAAAATTTTTTCCGCTTTATATAAAAAGCTCAAAGCTTGATCATAGTCTTGCCTTTTAAAGAAAACAATTCCTTTTTTGGTATATAAATCTGCTATCCCGATTTCATAATTTAAAGGAGTACTAATGGCAATACCTATATCCGCGTATTTTAGAACAGAATCAAACTGCTCCAGATCTAAATATACTTCACTTATAATAGTCAATACATTTACATGATTTATCTTATTTTTATATGATGTCTTATCTATAAAACTCAATAAACCTCTACAGTCTTCCAGTGCTTTATCTAACTGATTCATTCTTCTGAGCACAATTACTATATTGGATTTGGCTACAATTTCTTTTTTAAGATTCCCTCGTTCTTGTGCTATTTGTAAAACTTGATGGTAGGTATCTAAGGCTTTTTGATTTTGCCAATCTTGCAAATAAGAATTTCCTAATTTTAAGTATGCATTAGCAAGGGTTTCATTATCCGAATTTCGTTTCGCTATATCAATAGCTTTTTGAAAATATGAAATACTTATTTCGGATTCTTCTTTTCTATAAAAGTCATATCCAATATCGATGTAAATTTCCGAAAGATCGTTACCCGACAGGTTTTTGCTTTTTAATATATTTTCATAAACTGCAGCTTTTTCCCTTCTAGAATTTTTAATCAAGTCTACTAGTTGATCAATACTTTTGTTTTGGATTGTATCTACTCCTATAACTTCTTCCTTCTGTGCACTTAGCTCAAAAGTCCAAAAAGCAGACAACAACATCCAATAAAATATACATGTTCGCGTATACCTATTAACAAAAAAGCCCATTCAGATTCGTATTGTGTGATCATCCAAATGTAGCAATTCTTTTTAATTGAATTTCACTAGCGAGGTGAAGTAAAAAATTATCTAAAGTTAATTGTGCAACTGGTAGAGTGTCCAAACCACTTTACTCTGTTGCGAGAAGCTAGTTTATAAATTCCATCGCGTATCATTCGAGGAACAAAGGCTAACAAGGCAGCTACTCGTTTCCATTTTGGAATTTTGGAAACTATCTTAATAAAACCATCAGAATGAGTGTGCGCTCCATTTTCATCGATCAAAATCACCGTATCTAACCTTTCAGTTGGATATCCATGCTCTTTTAATAATTCTTGCCCCAGTGGAGATTGAAAAGGAGTAAAATGGAAAAGATCTTTTGGAGCAAATTTCATCAACCAGCCTACTACACCATTACATAAATTGCACTCACCATCGAAAATCACAATACTTTTATTAAAAGAAGTTTCCATTTTATTGATTTTTAAGTTTTTATACGATCATAGTCGTATAACTCCATCAATCATTTCAATACTTCTATCAGAATTATGATAAATTTTAGAATTATGGGTGGCAATTACTACAGCTTTATTTTTAGATCCCGTAATTTCTTTAAGCAAATCGAATATTAATTCTGAGTTTTTTTGGTCTAAATTTCCAGTGGGTTCATCTGCAACAATTAATGAAGGATTGTTTATTAAGGCTCTTGCAATAGCTACTCGCTGTTGTTGCCCACCAGAAAGTTGATATGCAGGGCGTTTAGCAAAGGATTTCATACCCACTTCTGCTAATAAACTCGTAGCATCGTGTTCTATCTCCTTTTTACTTTTTAAGGAAAGCTTCATAGCAGGCAACATTACATTCTGAAGGACATTAAACTCTGGAAGCAAATAATGAAATTGATATACAAAACCGATATGTTTATTTCTAAAATCAGTTAATTGCGAAGCAGTTAACCTTTTAATTTTGTGATCATATATTGTTAGATCACCATCAAAATCAGTATCTAACGTAGACAAAATATATAATAAGGTAGATTTACCGCTTCCAGACTCACCAAATACAGATACTAACTCACCTTCAGAAATTGATAAAGAAACATCGTATAAAACCTGATGCTTTTCTGGTTCTGTAAAATATTTATTGATCTGTTTAGCTTTTAAAATCATATCCCTCTTATAATCGTTACCGGATCCACTTTACTAGCTTTTTTAGATGGAAAATACCCAGCGAAAGCAGTTGTCAAAACACCAAAGAAAAATCCCAAAACGTAGTAAAAAACCTTAAAGTTAATAGGATACGTCTCTACTATAATAAAATCCGAAGTATCCAAGGGTGTTGTAGATATTAAATAACTAATACCATATCCAAATAAGATGCCTAAAAATGCCCCTAATACGCCAATAATAATAGATTGCAGCAAAAAGATAAATACAATATCTTTACTAGAATACCCAACGGTTTTCAAAACGGCAATATCTTTTCTTTTCTGAATTACGGTGATATTTAGAATATTATAAATTCCAAATCCTGCAACCAAAAGCAATGCAAAAGAAACTGACCATGTCAGAATGTCTCTTACTTTATTACCAATGACAATAGTTTTATTACTGTCCTTCCAATCTTCTGTAGTTATCCCCTGGAATTTTTGAACCAGATCATCTTTAATACTCACATCATCTCTATCTTTTAATTTAATGTGAATATTAGTGATATGATTCTTCTGACCTAATAAATGTTGTAATGTTTCTGAAGAGGTATAAGTTCGTACGTTATCAATTGTGGTAATCCCAAAACTAAATATTCCTAAAACTTCTAATTGTTGATTTTTACCATTAGGAAGAATCATTTTAATAGAATCCCCAACAGAAACTTGCAATCTTTTTGCCAAGCTTATACCGATAAGGATGGTGTTTTTTGCAGATAAACTCTGAAACCCTTTTCCTTCTACCAATCTTCTTTCGAGATCAACCATAGTATCTTCCTGAGTCGGAAAAACTCCATTAATACTGCCAGGAAGTTGCTTAGCATCACTTATTAAAATTGCTGGAGAGATTATTTGATGCGCAAAACCTTGCACATTATTCCTATCCTTTAAAAAAGAGTCGATTTTATCATAGTTATCTAAAAAACTTCCTTGACTTAAGATCGAATTAGCGTTTGGTTTTTCTACATCCTTACTAATAATTATATCAGGACTTCCATTAAAAACAGCATCATCTAAAAAATCGTTCACTCCAGTCATAAAGTTAATCATCACTATAAAAGTAGTTACTCCTAACAATACACCAATCATTGCCAAAAAACTCTGTTTTTTCCTAGCAAAAAGATACTGCATTGCAATAAATACGTTTGTTTTAGTAAAGATTGTTTTAGACATATGCAATAGGTCGCTATCGAACTTTAACAATTACAAAGACTATCTATTATAAAATAGCATTTTAGAAACTTTTCATACCTATTTCTTCTTCTTACTACTCTTGGCTAAAGGATTAAAATCCAGACATAATTGTATCCAATATTCAAGATCTTCGTCCATATCAAAACCTTCTGGAGTTACAAAAACATATCCTTTCATTGGTCTTCCTGTAAAATCCATTGGATAACACCCAGTTCTGTTGATAGCAATAGCATAGGCTTCTTCTCCTATTCTTGCCATTAATAAATCGGTTTCCTTCTTTTTATCAAAATGAATTCCACAACACATTTTATCATCTACCATAAAACAAAGACCTCCCATCATTCTTTTGGTATAGAAATTTGCTCTTTTGTCTTTAAAAATCTGATGAATCCGATCCGAAAGGAACTCACTATACGCCATTATTGAATTGCTTTAGTTAAATATTCATTTACAGGACGCATTATCTTCCAATACTCCATTAATTTATCAATCAGAGATTCATTGGTGATTAATGAAGGTGGTTCTTCTCCAACAAAATAGAATTGTTTGTTCCCAATTAAAGGTTCAATTTTGTAAGCTTCTTTCCATTCTCTTGGAATTCGTTTTATTGCTCGTCCTTTGATTTCTCCAAATCTCTCAACAAACTCTTTTTCTTCAATTAATTTTCTAAAATATTTAGGATTATTACTAATCGTAGTTCTTAAATTAAACAATTGTTCCTTTGTAATACCAAAACATCCTCCCATAACTCCAACCATAATAGGTGACAATCGCAAAAATAAACCCGGAACACTTTTATCTTTTCGTCCTCCCTTAGATACAAAAGCCGTGTAATATAAATTATACGGGGATTTATCTTCTGAAAAACGAATATCTCTGTTTATACGTAGTATACACTCTTTAGCATCAATTTGCAATGTAGGATCGTACTTCTGAATTTCTTGAATCATTTTACCTACAAAAATCTCAAAAGGTCTCTTCACACTTGCTTCATATCTCTTTTTATTGGCATGAAACCACTCTTTATGATTATTAAATTCTAATTCCTTAAAAAATTCTACAAAGTCTTGTGTAAAATATTGCATGGTCTTATGTATCAGTTATTAAATATAGCAAAACACTATCTAGAGTAACATAAACATCCTGAATTTCTTAATGAACTTCTGTTGGATAGTATAAATCTCTAGATAGTTTAGGAATGTATTAAATAGTTTATTGCATAGAATGAAATGCAACCCTATTTCCTTCGGTATCCAGAAAAATTGCCATAAATCCATTTTCTCCTATAGAAGTTTTAGGCATTAAAATCTTTCCTCCAGCTTTTTCTACTCTAGCTAAAGGAATGGAAAGATCATCTCCTCCATTAAGGTAGGCAAATGTACCTTCTTGTGATGGTGTATTTCCGTTTCCATGCGTAACACAGCCACCTACTCCACCATCTTTGTATGGAAAAAACGCCATTTTAAATTCCATCTCCATGGGTTGTAGTTCTACATCTAAAAGCTCATTGTAAAATTTTACAGCTCTTTCAAAATTGGTACTTGGTATTTCAAACCAGCTAATTGCATTTGACATATTAAAATAAAGTATTGATTAAGATTATCTCAAAGGTATACGATAAGAATCATGAAAAAAAGTATTATTTTTGAAAAAACATAGGTTTCTAAAATGAAAAAAAACGAAGAATTATTCTATTTAATTAAGTCATTGACAAAAAGTGAAAAGCGTTATTTTCGATTAAGTTCTAAAGGAGGAGAAGACGCTGAATACCTATTGCTTTTTGATGCTATTGATGCGCAAAAGACCTATGATGAAACATTAATCAAAGTACAATTCTCAGACAAAGCTTTTATAAACCAGCTAACAACCATAAAGAACTACCTAAAACAACGTGTTCTACAATCTCTTAGAAACTATCACGCCAAAATCTCCATACAAGCTGAATTAATAAGCATTATCAAGAATGTTGAAATTTTATTTCACAAAGGATTATATACTATTTGCAATAGCGAATTAAAAAGAGCAGAAAAAAAAGCTATCAACTTTCAACAAAGCGTATTGCTTTTTCAAATAAAGGATTGGAAAAGAAAAGTTTATCAAGCCTTGCATCCTCAAGATTTCGAAACCTTAAAAGATATTATCACCGAGCAGAAACAATGCTTAGATTCTACAACCAACTATATCAATCTTTTATTAGCCAACACAGACCCCATAAACGCCTCTTTATCTCACAAAAAAACAAATCACCTACAGAACAAAACGCTAAAGGCACTTCATTTATACCGAAAACATCTCGCCTCTAACAATCCAAAAAAGACAAAACAACTCATAGAAAAACTGATCAAAGAATGGGAACAACAGCCAGAATTGCTTAAAGAATATTTTACCACATATTTCTCAGTCTACAATAATTATCTAGGATATCTTGTTTTTGAAAAACTATACAAAGAAGCATTTGTTAGAATATTATTCTTAAAACAAAAAGCATCAGAGATTACAGTAAATTCTGCTTCATTAATTAAAGAAAAACTTCGTCTGTACAATATAGAATTAGAAATTCACAGAAACCTAAAAGACATTCACAACACACAAGAGGTTATAGAAAATATTCATGGTTTTATAGAGGAAAACAAAAATGTAATTCCAGATAATTATTGGCTTTCTTTTAGATTTCAGTTTGCCAACATCTACTTTCAAAAAAGAGATTTTCAAAAATCCCTTCACTGGATCAATGACATTCTAAACAATCAGACAAAAAAAGACCGAAAAGACCTTATCACCTACACCTATTGGCTCAACCTTTTAACACACTACGAACTAGGAAATGGATTTTCGATGAGATATTTAATAGATGCACTAAAAAAACATATTAAAAAGCAAAAAAACATAGAAGTCTATGAAAAGCTCATGTTGAAATTTTTAAGCAAAACTGTCGAACTTTCTGAAAAAGCAAAGAAGGATGCTTTTGAGGAGTTAGCTTTAGAACTAAAGAAAAATCCCATCCCAAATTTCATATTAGGTTATATAAATTTCAACCAATGGATTGAGCAGAAATACGAATTATATTCTTTATAAGTAATGTTGTGTTCTTTTTTTTAAAACAATACCTTAGTGCTTTACACAAAACAAAAGTTAGTTTACGTATAGTATGGACAATGCTATTAATCATCTCAAAACCACTCTTCATAACTTTCATAAACTCACGGACGAAGAGTTTAAAGAATTTTTAAAAATTTCTGAATACAAAACATTAGCAAAAAAGGAATTTCTATTACAAAACGGGCAATACAATCATGGGATTTTATTTGTTACCAAAGGCATTTTGGGTCTATACGAGCTCATTAATACTAAAGAGATTTACACTTCTTTTTTTAGTGTTTCTGATTTTGCCACAGAAATATCCAGCTTGGCTTCTCAAAACACTTCCAACAAAAACATTGTAGCCATAAGTGATACAGAAGGTTTTTTTATTAAGAGAACTGAACTTTTACAACTTTATGACAAATCAATATCCTTTGAACGTTTAGGAAGAAAACTACTTGAACATTTATTAAGTGAGCAGCATACCTTTACAACAATGTTAACATCGCTAAAGCCCGAAGATCGATATAAATATTTATTAGAACACAATCCAGAACTTATTCAGCAAATACCAGTTCAATATTTAGCATCTTATATTGGCGTTGCCAGAGAAACTCTGAGTAGAATTCGTAAAAGAATGTCCTAATTACACTTTGTGATCATCGTCACAAAAATCCTGTTTCCGTATTCTTAGTTTCACACCGTTTAAAATTCTAAAATTGATACTAATGAAAACTTTAGCACGAATTATGGTTTGTATTATATGTTTATGTACGGCCGATTGTAAATCTCAAACTAATGAAGAGGTTATGGAAAACGAAATTAAAACTATGGTAGAAAAATTTGTAACCGCAGGAGCCCAACGCAACACAGTTATGTTTGGTGAAATTTTACATCCCGACTTTCGAGTTGTGGTAAATCGATATCCTACTTCTGATAAAACCACCGTCATCTCAGGAGCCGGATATATTTCATTAATGAATCAAAAGAAAATTGGCGGCACGCCTTATAAAACCTCTATTTTACATCTAGATATTAAAGAACATTCTGCAACCGTTATTGCACTACTAGAAGCTCCTGAAAATAGTATGCAAGTAACTTTTTTGCTAGTAAAAAATCAAGAAAACACCTGGCAAATCATTTCTGATCTCACTATACAAAACCCTAACCCTTAAACTTGTCGACAAACAAATCACTGAAAATCAATCTGTTTGTAGGATTTTTAGTTCTTATGTTACAAATATTAACGTTTCCTGTTTTATATCGCATTAAGTGTTAATTATTTATTAGAAAAATACTAATTGATGTGGTTTCTGGTTAGAGCAAGTGTTAATAACATAAAAACACAAACTCAAATGAAAATTAACAAATCAATCCTAATGCTAGGAACAGCATTAGCTATGTTCTCATGCTCTGAGAACGAGCCTATTTCGGATCTAGAGAATTTAGAACCAGAAACACCTCTTTTTGATGGAGCAGAAAGGGCTAATTTTAGCACGACAGGAACTATTGAAGAAGGATTCTATGCAGGTCTTCCCATTAATTACGAATCGCTAAATGGAGATCGTATTTTTGAAGGGGATATCATTCTTCCCAAAGATCACGTCTTCTCCGAAGATACTAACTTTGTTTTGGAAGATGGCCAAGATCCATCCGAAAGCAAAAGCGTTGGAAGAACTTCTGGAAGATGGCCGAACAATACGGTATATTACACAATCGCGAGTGATTTACCGAACAAGGCACGTGTTACTAATGCAATTGCAAGCTGGGAAAACAACACGAATCTAACATTTATTGAAAGAACAAACGAACCAAACTATATCTATTTTAGACCTGGTAGTGGTTGTTCTTCTAATGTTGGAATGGTTGGTGGAAGACAAAACATTAATCTTGCAAGCGGATGTAGTACTGGAAATACCATACACGAAATTGGTCATGCTGTAGGTTTATGGCACGAACAAAGTAGAGCAGATAGAGATCAATATCTAACGATCAATTTTCAGAATATTCAATCCGGAAGAGAGTTTAATTTCAGAACCTATGTAGAACAGGGTTATGATGGTGACGAATATACTGATGCCTTAGATTTTGGATCTATTATGATGTATGGAGCTTATTCTTTTTCTAAAAATGGGCAACCTACAATCACTAAAAAAGATGGTAGCACTTATTCCGTTCAAAGAAATGCATTATCCTCTAGTGATTTACAAGGAATTGATAAAATGTATCCTGATGGAGATGGTGGCGGTGGAGAACCAACTTATGAAAATGGTCAATACTATACGGTATACGGATTAAGAGTATATAGATACAATGACAAATGGTATTACTATAGCTCTCGTTATGGTTGGAGAGAAGTGGTCTATGTAAATGGCGCTTGGTATTATGCGTAATATATAAATTAGTAATTGTTTTAAGCCTTAGGTAGATATACTTAAGGCTTTTAATTTTTAGTTGCAACGATATTGTTTATTTTTGGTCTGTTATTGAAAATTACACGATGAGATTATTGCTTTCTACATTATGTATTCTTACTATATTCTGTACAGGATGCAAAAAAGAAAATTCCAACACTACTCAGGAAGAAAAAGAAATTATCCAACTAGATAGTTTATCTAAAGAAAAGGCTACGGTTGATGTTTTAAAATTGTCTCCAGAAGCTTCTAAAGACTTAGAAAGTTTTGAAGATTTTCAAAATCTTAAAAACTTAGTTGTATCCATGAAAGAATCTAATCCTTTCTATGTTAGAAAATATGCTGATAGCATGAATTTAATGGTTGAAAATTTTAAAGAAAATATTTCTGCAGATCTTAAAGTAAATACCATTATTTCTCGTATCGCTGTTTTAGCTACAGAATCGGGTTTACTATTGCAACTAAGCGAAAATAAAAAACAAGATTCACAGAAATTAATAAATGCTAATATTAGACTAATTACCGCATACAATAGTCTGATAATACAGTTAAACGAATTATCTCTTGCTATTCCAGAAAATATCGAAAAAGAGCTATTAAGAGAGCGAGACATTCTAAGAGATTCTATTGCAAACCCTGAAGAAGACATTATTGAAATTGAAGAATAGTATACTATGAAAAAAAATATCCTTTATTTATTGCTTGTAGTTTCCTTTTGTGGTTTTGCCCAAGAAAAAGAGCAAATTAATACCATATTAGAACAATGGCATAAAGCTGCTGCCGATGCATCTTTTGACAACTATTTTTCACTAATGACAGAAGATGCTATATTTATTGGTACTGATCCTACAGAAAATTGGGATTTAACTTCATTTAAGGCTTTTTCAAAACCTTATTTTGACAAAGGGAAAGCGTGGAGTTTCAGTACGCTTGAACGAAATATTTTTGTTCCGTCAAACTCCAATCTAGCATGGTTTGATGAATTATTAGACACCCAAATGGGTATTTGTAGAGGTAGTGGTGTATTAGAAAAAACTAGCAAAGGATGGAAAATTAAACATTATGTTCTTTCGATAGCGATACCAAATGAAAATGTAAAAGAAATTACCCTTCTTAAGAAAAATTTCGACGCTGAATTAATGAAAAAACTAAGAGCGCAATAAGACTTTAAAACAACTCTTTGATAAACTCCACTAAATTTGGATAACATTGAGTAGCTCCGTTATCTATGAGTTTTCCTTTATTCTTTTCTCCTATCCCAACAAAATCTAAAGATAAGTTTTGTGCCGTTTTTAAATCCCATAGACCATCCCCTAACGAAACGATATTTTCAAAATATGTTTTATCATAAAAAGATTTTGCCCTTTCTATAGCATCTTTCACAAATCCTTCTCTTGACTCATGTGTCTTAGAAGTAGCTAATAATCGCTCATCGCACCATATATCACATTGATTTAATTTCTGTAAGGCAGGTTTAGGTAACGCTCCTGTTGCAAAACAAAACGGAATATTGTCACCTCTAAATCTATCTATCAATTCTTTTGCACCACTAATCTCCTTTACAGGATCAAAATCGTTCATTGCTGATATCAAGTTATTTTCAAATTTATCTAGTAAATCCTTAGGTACACTTTTATTAAAATTACGTTCATAATTGTAACGCAACGCATAACTATCAGTATGATGTTTATAATTATTGTAATCAGTATCTATATCAACAATTCCTAAAGCTTGCATCGCCTTAGTAACAGAAATCAAGTACATAGGAACGCTATCTGTAAGTGTTCCATCAATATCAAAAATGTATAATGTGTCTTTCAAAACGTATGCTTTAGTCTACAACGAATATTTTAAGGAAGCAATAAAATTTCTACCAGCACCAGCGATTCCAGAAGAATAAGGTCTGTATCGTTGATCAGTAATATTTTCAATAGTAAAAGTAGCCTGCAAGCTCTTTGTAAATTGATATCTAGAGCGAACGTTTAGCGTATACCACGATGGCGAATAAGGATTTCCATTTTCGTCCAATGCATATAAAAAAACATTATTTTGTTGTGAAGGTGCTAAGTCTTCAAAATCAAACTGACCGTTGTAAACTGCAGAAAGATCAATCATCCATTTATGATTATCATAGGTTAGATTGGTACTTCCAAATTGTGGAGCTACATGTCTCGAGGGCGAAACTGACCCATCATCCAACTCTTCTTCTCCACCTGTAAAGGTATATTTTGCCGCTAAGTTTAAATTTTTAGCAAAATCATAACGAAACCCTGCCTCAAACCCATAAACTTGAGCATTCGCTGCATTTTGAATAGCCTGTACATTACTCAACTCTCCTCCAAACAAAATTTCTGTTTCGCCATTAAGAGAAAAATCTCTTCGTACCAAAGCATTATCCAATTGGGTATAATAAGTTGCTAAATCAATCTTGAAATTTTTTCCAACATTTGCAGTCAATCCTAGTTCCCCATTGTACGCATACTCTGGCTCTAAATCTGGATTAGGAACGACTACCGATCCTGGTTCTGAATCAAAAATCTTACCTACATCATCAATATTAGGAGCTCTAAAAGCTGTAGAAAAGTTTAATTTCCAATGCAAAAGATCATTCGGAAGCCAACTAAAACCTGCCGTACCTGTAAAAGCTTCAGTGTCCAAATTAGCTTCGGTGAATGGAAAATCAAAAAAAGTATCATCAAACTCCGAATACAAAATAATTCTATTATAACGCAATCCACCTTGGAATCTTAATTTTTCACTTAGCTTACTTTTTAGACTTACATAAGCTGCAATAGATTGCCAAGTAGATCCATCAGGATATCTGGATGGCGCAGCCATTAACTCGTTCGTAGAAATATTGAATTCTGAACCGTCAGAAGACACTTGATTTAAAATATACTCCAATCCATAATGCATGGTTGTTTTATCATTAAATATTTTCTCAAAATCAAGATTTGCAGAATAAGCATCCACATTTTCTTTTGTTCTTGACAAAATCACGTCTCCAAAATCTCTATCATTCCTACTCTCCTGAAAGTTTTGGTATGCAGCCGTGAATTTTAGTTTATTATAAAATGTATTTTTCCACTTGTAGGTTAATTGAAGGTTTCCCATCAACCATTTTTGTGGTCCATAAAACCACTCTGCAGACCTTAAATGATCATCGCTACGTCTAATCAAACGGTCGTATCTCGGATAATCAGATGTTGCTGTATAAATAAATCCTGCATTGATATCCCATCTTTCATTAGGAATGAAATGTATTTTTTGTAAAAAATTAATTTGATCATATCCTGTAGAAACCTGTGTCTTCGGATCATCATTTTGAACAACGGTATCAACCCCACTAATCGTTTCTACAAATTCAGTTCTTAAATAATCGTCTGGTCCATGACTTCCCATTTTTAGATCATCAAAATCCGTATAGCTTACACTTGTCAAAAAAGCCCATTTTTCTAATCCAATATTAAAGTCAACATGTCCTGTTTTCTCATTACTTGCGCTAGCATATCTCATGATAGCATTACCACTCAACTTATTTTTACCACTAATTGCAAACTTAGGTTGTGCCGTATAAAAATTCATAACACCTCCCACAGCATCACTACCATAAACGACTGATCCAGGCCCTAAAATAACTTCTGTACGATCTATTGTAAAAGGATCTACCGAAATTACATTTTGAACATTTCCCCCTCTAAAAATTGCATTATTCATTCGCACTCCATCCACGGTAAGCAATAATCTATTAGTAGAAAAACCGCGTATAATTGGACTACCACCTCCTAATTGACTTTTTTGTATAAATACTTGACCACTATTTTGTAATAAATCCGCAGATGTTTGAGGAGTAGAAAAAGCTATTTCATCAGAAGTAATACTAACAATTTTTTGAGTAACATCTTTCTTATCCTGCTCCCATTTAGAAACCGAAATAACCACTTCTGATAACTGGTTCTCGTCGATCTCCATATAAAACATATTCGAAGATGTAATTATCTCTGCTTTCGTCGCTGTTGCTGTAATATGTGAGATATGCACAAAATACAACTTTTCATTTTCCAAAAAAGCCGAAACATCTGCTACTCCATCAAAATCAGTTATTGCTGTTTTTGATTTTGATTTGTTGTGTATTGTAACACTAGGAATAGGCTGACCATTTGCTCTACTAAGCACGGTAATACTTTGAGAAGCACTTTCCTGTAGAAAAAGTAAGGTGAATACAACAACAAAAAATAAACGCATTGTTTAACTAAAAATTTCGTTCAAAACCGAAAGTGATTTTGGTTTTTTAAAGCCGTGCAAATGTAGCTCAAAATATACTAATAACATCCCAAGAATCTCATTTCTTGCTATTCTAGACATTTTAATATCCATACTTGCCTCAAATGTCGTGCCTAAAAATTCCTTGAATAAGGAAATCACATTTCCATCCATACAATAAATGTTTGATGTATCATTCTGAAAACACCCTTCTTGCATATTAAAAACATCCAAATGAATATTGGATATATCTGGATAAAAGCCCAAATATTGTGTAAGTTTTATTAAAAAAGAAATATGAAAATTACTAATATTATCGTTAGCATCTAACCATAGAAAAGTAGTCTCTAAATAATTAAAAAGTTCATCATTAACTTCTTCTTCTTGAATAGTATTTTTAAGTATCTCTGAAAGAAAAAAGACTAAAGAGTTTTTAATTAAATCTGTATGCAGCGAAGAATAAGGAGTTAGAATTCTTGCTTCTCGAATTCTCTCTAAATTTCCCTTATCTCTATGATTAGCTTCAATTTCTAATAAAGTCAAAGGTTGAAACAAAGATGATCTAATTTTACCTCGCTTAGATTTTAGAATTCCCTTTAATAGATATGATTTTAGGCCACTAGTCTTCGTCAATAAAGAAACAATTAAATCACTTTCGCTATATCGCAAAGAATGAATGACTATTGCAGATGTTTTTACAACCATTATCTGACTACCAATAGCTTAGAAACAGTAGTTTCTCCTTGATCTTCTCCCGTGACCAAAATTAGATACACACCAGAAGCCACTTTATGCCTGCCAAAAGCAGTAGTGTCCCATTGTATACTACCTCCTTCGCTTATTTCCTCATGAACTAAATTACCTTCTATATCGGTAATTTTTACATTAGCCCTACTAGTTAATCCTCTTATAGTTACTTGTCCATTAAATCCGGGTCTCACAGGATTTGGAAAAGCCACAACATTATCCAAATTATTTTCTGGCCCTGTTGCAGTACCTTTAAACTCTAACAAGCCTTTTTCTGTAGCAAAAAAGACAGATCCAGTAGAATCATCAACAGAAATATCTCGAACGTTATTAGTAGGTAAAGGAGAATTATCTGTGGTAAAATGAGCTAATGTTTCTTGCCCGTCTGATGAAAAATAAAATACCCCAGAAGATGCAGTCGCTACCCATTTATTATTAGAACCGTCTGCCTCTATATCCGTAATAGTCTCATCGAACAATAATTCCTGAGGCACACCTTCATCATCCAAAATAATGATTTGACTTGCCTGCGGATTACTTTGTTGAAAAACTCCTGAAGGATTAAACAAAACTCTTATCCCTCTAAAGGTACCGATCCATAATTGATTATTTCTATCTATTTCTAATGCTAATATATAATCACTAGGAATATTTGATCCCTCAGCTTCTCCTGATAACTGAATTTGGTTACCAGTATCGGGATTATAACCAATAACTCCAGAATTCCAACCGCCAATAAAAAGGTTTCCATCTCTATCTATTACAGTATCAGAAAATCCAAGATTCCCTAAAGGATCCGAAATTATACCACTTAAATCAACATTTAAGGTTTGTGTAGCACCAGGCGAAAATCTTTTGAGACCATCATCTACTCTAGAATTATTAACCCACAAATTACCGTCATTATCAAAAACGGAACCATTGAGGAATACAAAATCAGAATTATCTGGTATAAATGATTCGAACCCACTATTTACATCATTAAATAAATTAGTAACTACATTATTATTGACTTCTATCAATCCACTGCTCAAACTACTTATAAAAACCTGATCTTCATTATTTGGATTTATGGTAATATGAGACAAAGATGTTGCCCCCAACACTTCATTTCTAGAAATATTAAACCAACCATCCGCTGTAAGTTTACTGATCCCTCTTCTTTGTAATGGAAATGGATTAAAATTCACATCATACTGACCAAACACCACCCATAAATTATTATTCAACGCTTCGATTCCAAAAGTAAAATTACTCAAAGGCCCTTCTGGAGAAACTAATGTTTTTGTATCTGGATTACTTAATTCAAGTTCTAGTAATCCTCTAGTATTTGTACCGAGATACACCTCATTATTGATAGTTAAAGAAGTGTTCAGTTCAAAACTATCTTCTGTAGTACTCGTTATGGATGCGGTTTCAGAAAAGTTTGTATCTAAAACCAGTGCACTATCTGCTAGCGAAATTGTTAAATTTCCAGAATCCGCATACATATCTCTAATTGGAGATGGTGCGGTAAACACAGTAGTAAGTACATTATTTTCTAAGCTTTGAACTAGATCCAAGTTTTGATGGACCAAAATCTGATTATTAAAAATTACTATATCTCTAAAACTCCCGGGAATAGGATTAGCCCACTGGTTAAAATCTACCAGATTGGGATTGGTCACATCCGCCGAAAATATTCCATTATTCAATGTAGTAGCGTATATAGAATTTTCTGCAACAATTGTACCTGTAACGTTAATTTGGGAACCTCCTGGACCAATAAAGAAGGTATCTCCAAACTCTATTCTTTCCAAGTTAAATTCTACAATACCAAATTCTGTAGAAATATAAAGTTTATCATCATTTTCGAAAAAATGATTAATTCTTTTTTCTGTTGGAGGAATTGTGGGTTGATCCACTATATCAATAAAAGTTCTAACTTCATCATCTAATATCAATTCTAATAAACCATTATCGTATCCTACAACAGTAATATCATAAGTGGAACTATGATAAATGGAAGATATAGTTTCTCCAGATAATCCATTAATTGTAGAAAATGTCTCTGAGGTTCTGGTCTCAGTATCAAAAATAAAAACCGAATTTTCTGAAGCTGCATAAACACGATCTTCGGCAGCATATATATCATTAATCTCAAAATAAGAATAATGTCCAGTCCATTGATTACTGAAATCTTGAGAAAAAAGAAATAATGGGAAAATTAGAAATATTGATAGTCTGAGATACTGCATAATTTCTGAGTGCTATTTACTCTGCTTTGATAACACGCTAAAATACTAATTATTGCTTTTAGATAATGAAAAAGCCGTTCTAATATTATAAGAACGGCTTCTATAGTATGGATTATTAATATATTATACTACTCCTTGTGCCAACATAGCATCTGCAACTTTTACGAAACCTGCGATATTAGCTCCTTTTACATAATCTACATATCCATCTTCCTGAGTTCCATATTCTAAACATGCAGAGTGAATATCTTTCATAATTTGCTTCAATTTTTCGTCTACTTCTTCGCGCGTCCAATTATATCTCAAGGAATTCTGAGTCATTTCTAATCCAGATGTTGCTACTCCTCCAGCATTTGAAGCTTTCCCAGGTGCAAAGAATATTTTTGCCTTATGAAAAGCAGCAATAGCTTCAGGTGTACTTGGCATGTTTGCTCCTTCGCTGATACAGATACAACCATTTGCGATTAATTGCTCTGCTTCATCACCATCAAGTTCGTTTTGTGTAGCACAAGGAAGTGCAACATCACATTTTACACTCCATGGTCTTTCTCCTTTGTGAAATTCTGCAGAAGGATATTTATCTACATACTCACTGATTCTTCCTCTTTTTACATTTTTCAGCTCCATAACAAAAGCCAATTTCTCTTCGTCGATACCATCCTTGTCATAAATATAACCTGATGAATCCGACAAAGTAACAACCTTTGCTCCTAACTGAGTAGCCTTTTCTGTAGCATACTGGGCTACATTTCCAGATCCAGAAACTGTAACTACCTTTCCTTCAAAAGAATCATTCTTTGTAGCTAACATATTTTGTGCAAAATACACAGCTCCATACCCTGTAGCTTCAGGTCTTATCAATGATCCTCCCCAAGTAATTCCTTTACCTGTAAGTACTCCCGTAAATTCATTACGTATTTTACGATACATACCGAATAAGAATCCTATTTCGCGACCTCCTACTCCAATGTCTCCAGCAGGAACATCGGTATCAGGCCCAATATGTCTACAAAGCTCACTCATGAAACTATGACAAAAACGCATAATTTCATCATCAGACTTTCCTTTAGGATCAAAATCGGAACCTCCTTTTCCACCTCCCATAGGAAGTGTGGTTAAGCTATTTTTAAATACTTGTTCAAAAGCAAGAAACTTAAGTATACTTAGATTTACCGAAGGATGAAAACGCAATCCTCCTTTATAAGGACCTATTGCAGAGTTCATTTGAATTCGATATCCTCTATTTACGTGTATCTCTCCTTTATCATCTACCCATGGAACACGAAACATAATCGCTCTCTCAGGTTCCACCATTCTTAAAAGAATGTTTTTTCCATTATATATTTCTTGTGTAGCGATATACGGTATTACAGTTTCTGCAACTTCTTGAACCGCTTGTAAGAACTCAGGCTCATGCGAGTTACGAGCTCTTACTTCTTCCATAAATGCATCTATTTTTGCTTGCATATGTTAATAGGATTAAAAGATTCTTATTTAATGGTTAATTTAACTTGTCAAATATATCATATTATCAAAATAATACCTATATTTTTTTGAATTTAATAACAAGTTAGCCTATAGCCTGTTCTAAATCCGCAATTAAATCATCTACATCCTCTATTCCCACACTCAATCTAATTAAAGAATCTACAACACCAGTTTTTTCGCGTTCCTCTTTCGGAATAGATGCATGTGTCATACTTGCTGGGTGACCTGCTAAACTCTCAACACCACCAAGAGATTCTGCTAGTGTGAAAATCTTAAGGTTCTCCACGATTTTTATCGCTTCATCATAATTACTATCCTTAGTTACAAATGATATCATTCCACCAAAACCATCCATTTGCGCTTTTGCAACTTCATGGTTTGGATGATCCTCAAATCCTGGCCAGTACACTTTTTCTATTTTAGGATGTTTCTTTAAATAATGTGCAATTGCCTCACCATTTTCACAATGACGTTGCATACGAACGTGTAATGTTTTTATACCTCTTAAAGCTAAAAAACTATCCTGAGGTCCACAAACAGCTCCACTTGCATTTTGAATAAAATACAAACGTTCAGCAATTTCATCATCTTTTACGATCAAAGCACCCATTACCAAATCACTATGCCCACCAATATATTTCGTTGCACTGTGCATTACAATATCAGCTCCAAGATCCAAAGGTCTTTGTAAATAAGGAGTAGCAAAAGTATTATCCACCGCCAATAGTAAATCATTCTTTTTAGAAATCGCAGCAATAGCTTTGATATCTATAATATTCATCATTGGGTTTGTTGGTGTCTCTACCCAAATTAACTTGGTGTTTTCATTTACATAATTCTCTATAGCATCGGCATTTTCCATTCCAATAAAATGAAATTTGATTCCGAAATCTTCAAATATTTTTGTAAACAACCTATAAGTACCTCCATACAAATCATTTGTAGAGATCACTTCATCACCTGGCTTTAGTAATTTAATTACGGCATCAATCGCTGCTAATCCAGATCCAAATGCTAAACCATGTTTTCCATTTTCTATACTTGCAAATGCATTCTCCAACGCCTTTCTTGTAGGATTATGTGTTCTACTATATTCAAAACCTTTATGTCCTCCTGGAGTAGTCTGGGCATAAGTAGAGGTTTGGTATATTGGTGGCATTACTGCTCCGTATGCCGGATCGTGCTCCTGACCTCCGTGTATTGTTTTTGTATTAAATTTCACTAGTTTCGATTTTTATAATATTTCTTAATTTTTTGACGTTTCTTTAATCAAATTTTACTTTTTAGAGTCGAAAAAATCAACTTGAATAGTAATATGTTAAAAAACTGAACAAATGTATGATTTAATTCGTTCTAATCATATTTCAATGAACACCTTTAGTAGATGATTAACAGAAAAACTAACACTCCAATAAAGTTCATTTTCCTATTAGTAATTCTATCTTATTTCTATAGTTGTGAAAAACATGAACCACTACGTTTTCAGAAAAAAACGATAAGTATAGAAACCTACTTTGATTGTGAAAATACAGACTGCGTAATTACTGAGGTTTTACTTTTAGAATCTATAAGTGAAAACGATCTGTCGGAAAAGATAAACAAGCGAATTGAAAAAGCTGCTTGTGATGCTTTAAATATTGAAGACGACAACAAAGTTGACAATATTGAAAACGCATTAAAAAGCTTTAATAGTTCATATCTCGAAATGAAAAAAGAATTTCCTGATGAAATTATTCCTTACGAGGCTAGTATCAATTGCGACATTAGTTTTCAAAATGAAAATATACTATCCGTTCTTATAGAATCCTATATTTTTACTGGAGGTGCACATGGTAGTGGTAATTCTAATTACCTAAATATCGATCTTAAAACTGGTGAAATCATAAACAACGAAGAATTTATCAAAGATGATAAAGGTTTTAAAGATTTTGCAGAAAAGGTATTTAGAGAAACTCATAATATCCCTAAAAACGAATCTATCAATAGCACTGGATATTTTTTTGAGAATGACACTTTCCATTTACCATCTACTATAGGATTTACAGAAGAACATATTATACTTCTATATAATCAATATGAAGTTAGCTCTTATGCAGAAGGTCCTATTGAAATAAAATTAAGTAAAGAGAAAGCGTTAGCCTATTTAAATAAAAACGTATTATAAGGACTTTTTTAGTGCTAAAATATACCCAAGATGTATTCCTTCATGAAAATTATTAAAGCTCATAGCATCTTCTGTAGATTTTAAAACAAAACCTGTACTAGTTGGATATTCCTGATATTCTTTAAAAATAGAAGCTTCAATATCCTTTTCAGTTTGATCCAATGTACTAAACATTAACTCTTTTACTTTTTCAACTTCTGCCTGATCTACAAAACCCTCTGTTTTAGTTCCTTTTCTATACTTTAACACCAATTCATCATCAATCATCATTGGTAGACCACTAAGTTTGTATACTAATAACTGCTGTGTTACCACTACATGAGCTATATTCCATATCAAATTATTATTGAATCCTTCAGGAACTTTATTAAGATCTTCTAATGAATAATTATCCATAATTTTGGACATTAATCTTCTATTAGTTCTGGTAATTTCTAATTGATCTTTCATTGCTTCTTTTTAAATGTAATGATGATGTTCTTAATTTTTAGCCAAAAATATAAGTTTTCATCGTGAAATGAATTTCCTTTGTATGTATTTTGACATTTTAACTATTTTCTCGTGAAAAAAATATACCATCTATCCACTTGTGACACTTGTAAACGAATTTTAAAAGAATTAAATCCTTCTTCTGACTTTGTTTTACAAGACATTAAAAATGAAGCTATTACCCAAACTCAACTAGAAGAAATGAAATCACTTTCTGGAACGTACGAATCTCTGTTTAGTAAAAGAGCGAGACTTTATAAAGAAAGAGATTTAAAAAATAAGACTCTTTCAGAGAACGATTACAAAGACTTAATTCTAGAACATTATACCTTCTTAAAACGTCCGGTAATCATATATGACAACCAAATTTTTATTGGAAACAGCAAAAAAGTGGTTGAAGCGGCAAATAAGCAGATTAATGGATAAAAGAACCATAGCGCTATTAGCTGCTTTTGGAGCAAGTTTGATTTATGCCATTAACCATACATTGGCAAAAGGTGTTATGCCTACCTACATTAAACCTTTTGGATTTATCTTTCTTAGGGTTATAGGAGCCACTTTACTTTTTTGGCTTGCCTCTATATGGGTGCCAAAACAAAAAATTGATCGATCCGATTGGTTAAGAATTTTTGGCTGTGCAGTTTTTGGGATGGCTATTAACATGTTGATGTTTTTCAAAGGCCTACAACTATCAACTCCTATTAATAGTTCGGTTATGATTACCATAGCGCCAATTTTGGTATTTATCCTATCTGCCATTTTTCTGAATGAAAAAATCACCTGGTTACGATCTATTGGAATTTTATTAGGCTTCTCGGGTGCATTAGGACTTATACTATTTGGAGCCGAAGTACGACAAGACGCCCCTAATATTCCATTAGGAAACGCCCTGTTTATAGTAAATGCCGCTTCTTACGCAATTTATCTTGTAATGGTAAAACCATTAACGGCTAAATATCATGCTATCACCTTAATGAAATGGTTTTTCTTATTAGGTGTTATCATTAATTTCCCTGTTACGATTTCAGAATTTAATGAAGTTCAATGGACCTCATTACCTTATGATGTTATTTGGAAAATGGTATTTGTAGTAATAGGAACCACTTTTTTTACTTACCTTCTAAATGTATTTGCTTTAAAAACTTTAAAAGCGTCTACAATTGGCGCTTTCATATATCTACAACCATTATTAGCCATAAGTTTTGCCATGGCAATGGGAGCAGATTCTTTAAAACTGATTCAAATAATAGCGGCAATACTAGTTTTTGTAGGAGTCTACCTAGTTACTAAAAAACCCAAAAAACTAACTTAAATCAGTTGGGATTTTGGCAAACTTTCGTGTGTCCTCTTTCGTAAGTATTTTAAAGCTATCCGGACGCTCTACTTTATCCATAAATTCACGCATTTCTTCAGGAAGTGGAATTAATCTCCGCGTTTTCAAATCTAACCAAGCCCCCATCATTTCGCATCTTGCAAAATTTCTTCCTTTATAATCATAAAAGTTATGCAAGAACTCAAAAAACTTTCCATCTTCACTCATACCCACAAGTTCCAAAGAAACTCTAACGGGTCTTCCATAAAAAACTTCTTTGAAATAATAGATGTGTTCATAAAAAACAACAGGACCTATATTAAGCTTACCTAAGAGTCTTTGATCAAAACCTAGCTCAGATAAAAATGTCATTCTGGTATGCGCAGCATATTCTATATACGCCTTATTTGCTAAATGACGATTAGCATCAATATCATTCCATCGAATTTCGAACTCTTTTAAATACATACTTAAGATTTTATTGGGTCAAAAATACAAAACAGATAATATGCTTGCATAATAAACTTTAGTTAATATTATCCCCAAGATTGAGCTAGACTTTTAAATATTTCTATTTTGAAAACCAACGAGGTCTTCTTACTTTAGAACAAAAAATCACACATGTACATCAAACGTAATATTGGTTGGGGACTTATTTTAAGATTTGCATGGAAAAATCTACTCTTCTTTATCCTCTATACCGCAAGTATTTTCTCTCTCTATTATTTTTTTGACTTACAATTTATAGACATCCCCTTTCAACCTTTATCTGTTATTGGTATTGCTGTAGCTTTTTATATAGGTTTTAAAAACAGTCAGAGTTATGATCGATTCTGGGAAGGACGTAAAATATGGGGTGGAATCGTTAATTATAGCAGAACCTGGGCAAATCAGGTTTTGAGCTTAGTAGATGATTCTACAGAAACCAAGAGAATATTAATATATCGTCATATCGCTTGGATCAACGCCTTACGAGTCCAACTAAGACAACCCTCTTCTTTTTCGATGAAAGAAAATGCCTCAGTAGAGCGTTTACTTCAAAAACATGGAGAGCGAAATCCTGCCTGTGATGCCTCTAAAAGTTTTGTTTCTGAAGAAGAATACAACGACCTTCTAAAAAGAAAAAATGCAGCGACTCATCTTGTAAAAAATCAGGGACTGCATCTAAAAGAGCTATTAAGTTCTGAAAAAATAAGCCCATTTGATAACCAGCTGTTACATGGTGTATTAGAAGAATTGTACAACTTACAAGGTAAATGTGAACGTATAAAAAACACCCCTTTTCCTAGACAATATGCATATTTCAGTACTGTTTTTACTTGGATCTTTGTATTACTATTACCATTTGGATTATTAAATGTTTTTGAAAGTGAGCTTGGTGATATGTCGCAACATTTACAGCCTTGGTTTATCTTTTTAATGATCCCGTTATCGGTACTAATTTCCTGGATATTTACTACGATGGAAAAAGTAGGTAGTAATAGTGAAGACCCCTTTGAAGGAAGAGTGAACGATGTTCCTATGACAGCATTATGTAGAACTATAGAGATAGACTTACGAGATATGCTGGATGAGATAAATCTGCCCGAAAAAGTACAACCAAAGGATAATATTTTATACTAATGCCTTTCGTCCCTTCAAACTACAAACCACCATATTTTTTCCGAAATGGTCATTTTTCCACCATCTATCCTAATCTGGTTAGAACAGTAAAAGGTATAGAACAAAATCGAGAAAGAGTAGAACTAAAAGACGGAGATTTTATCGATATCGATTGGAGCTATTCTAGTGATCCCAGATCTAAAGGAAAAGTAGCTGTTTTGGTCCATGGACTAGAAGGAAACGCACAAAGGCAATATATCCTAGGTCTTGCGAAACATTTTGTCAAAAACCAATGGAATGTAGCTGCCATAAATCTTAGAAATTGTAGCGGTGAAGTAAATAGATTATACCGATCCTATAATGCTGGAGTAAGTGATGATCTTGCTACTATTATATCTCATATTACAGAGAAAGACTATCATGCTATCTCGATATGTGGGTTTAGTCTAGGCGGCAATATCACATTAAAATATTTAGGAGAAAGAAAAACACCTAAACAAGTAAAATCTGCTGTGGCTGTATCCGTACCTTGTGATCTTTATAACTCATTAAATGAAATTAACAAACCTAGAAACTTTATCTATCAGCAACGTTTTATTCAGAGTCTAAAAAAGAAGTTGTTGGAAAGGCAACAAGTATTTCCAAATGAAATTAGTATATCCGATATCAAAGCTTGTAGCTCCCTTATTGATATTGACAATTTATACACAAGTGTTGCTCATGGCTATGTGGATGCTATTGATTATTACACTAAGTGTAGTAGCAATCAATTTCTAAAAGACATTTCCATCCCTACACTAATCATCAATGCTAAAAATGACACTTTTCTAGGAACTACTTGTTATCCACACAACGAAGCTCAAAGAAATTCAGACCTCTATTTAGAAACCCCAGATTTTGGAGGTCATGTAGGTTTTTATATGCCTTCGGGAATTTTTTACAACGAGTATAGAGCTATAGAATTTGTGCAAAAAACACTAGATTAAACAGTTAAGTTATTACTTTTTGTAATCCTTTACCTACTTACCGAATAAATGAAACAAACGTTAACTCTTTGTTAAGGTTTTGTATAGTCATTATTAAACCCTTCATCGAAAATCTTTTGCCAATTAGGAATAATTTAAGAGTTTTGGCTGTTTCTCAGATAAATCATCAGAGAAATTTAATTAAAGCTAACTCAAACTCAATAAAAATGAAAAAAAGTTACAAAAACCTTATTGGGGTTTTTGGCACTATGCCAAAAAGGTTTGGAAAACTGCGAACTCTCGCGTTTTCCACAATGTTTCTTCTTTCTGCTGGAGTATTTGCTCAAACACCAGCACAAAAGTCAAAAATTATGCGGAGCAGTAACTTGTCGGAACTTAACAAGTTACAAGTGCAAAATGCTGAAAAAGCTGCTATTCAAAAGAAAGAAGCTATTCAGGCTGCAAAACAAAATGGATGGCCTGTTCAAACCACTCTTAAAAACGGAAGTTTTGCAGAATTACAAAAAATTGCTGAAGATGGCACTCCTATTTATTACGTAACCTATAACGTGGATGCCGCAGAATCAACAAGAACAAATCATCTTAATTCTGGAGGTTCTTTAGGATTAAACTTAGATGGTCAGAACATGACGGCTCACGTTTGGGACGGTGGTCATGCAAGAGCATCTCACCAAGAATATGATGGGCCTGGAGGTAACAATCGTGTTACTATCCAAGATGCTGCATCTGAAGGTGGAACTCAATTAAACTTCCACGCTGCGCACGTAACAGGAACCATTATGGCTTCTGGTGTTCAAGCTGCGGCAAAAGGAATGGCACCTCAGGCAAGAGTAGATGGATATATGTGGAACAACGATGTTGCAGAAGCTACCAGCGCTGCAGCTAATGGAATGATTATTTCTAACCACTCTTACGGATTTAGAGGAGATCTTGTACCTGATCAATATTTTGGTGCTTATATAGATACTTCTAGAGATTGGGATGAAGTAATGTTTAACGCTCCTTTCTATCTAATGGTTGTAGCCGCAGGTAACGATGGTAACCAAAATGGTTACAACGGTCAACCGCTAGATGGGAATTCTTCTTATGATAAACTTACTGGACATTCTACTTCTAAAAATAATTTAGTTGTTGCAAATGCTCAAGATGCTAATATCGCTTCTGATGGTAGTTTAAATAGTGTTTCTATTAACTCTTCAAGTAGTGAAGGACCAACCGATGATTACCGTATCAAACCAGACATTACTGGAAATGGTACTGGAGTTTATTCTACATACGAAAGTAGTAATACAGCATATGCCAGTATTACGGGTACTTCTATGGCATCACCAAATGTTGCTGGATCATTGTTATTATTACAACAACATTATGACAATACAAATGGTAACCTTATGAGAGCTGCTACTTTAAAAGGTTTAGCTCTACATACTGCAGATGATGCTGGACCTTCTGGTCCTGACGCTGTTTACGGTTGGGGATTATTAAATGCTAAAAGAGCTGCTGAGACTATCACCAATGCAGGAAACGAAACAAAAATTGAAGAATTAACTTTGAACAGTGGACAGACGTACACAATTACTGTTGATTCTGACGGAACTAATCCGTTAATGGCTTCTATTTCTTGGACTGATAGACCAGGTACGGCAGTTACAGCTACCAACTCTAATAATGCAGTATTAGTAAATGATCTTGATATTAGAGTAACCCAAGGATCTACTACATTCCAACCATATAGATTAACAAGCATAACTACTAACGGAACAGGTGACAATACTGTAGATCCATTCGAAAGAATTGATGTAGGTAGTGCTTCTGGAACATATACAATTACAGTAACTCACAAAGGGTCATTAACAGGAGGAAGCCAAAACTTCTCTCTAATTGTAACTGGATTAACTGGAACTCCAGTAGTTTGTAACGCTACGGTTCCTTCTGGAGTTGGAGCATCGAATATCTCTTATGATAGTGCTACTATCAACTGGACATCAGTACCAGCGGCTACTTATGATGTTAGATATAGAGTAGCAGGAACTTCTTCTTGGACAACATTAAGTGATGTAAGTGGTACTTCTACCGCTCTAAGTGGATTAACTCAATTAACTTCATATGAAGTGCAAGTAAGAAGTAAGTGTTCTGATGGCACTACATCTTCCTATAGCAGTACAGCAAGCTTTACTACTACAGAATTCCAATTGACATATTGTGATTCTAACGGAAATAGTGTTGCAGACGAATATATTAGTAGAGTTCAATTAGGAACTATAGATAACGCGTCTGGTGCTGGAAGTGGTGGATATTCAGATTTTACTTCTGTTGCTACTGGATTAGCAAAAGGTGATTCTTACACAATTACTGTAACTCCTACTTGGACAGGAACAGTATATAGTGAAGGATATAGTGTTTGGATTGATTACAACCAAGATGGTGACTTTACAGACTCTGGAGAACAGATATGGACACAAAGTGCTACACAAACAACTCCTGTAAGTGGAAGTTTTACTGTGCCAAGTGGTGCTACAGACGGAAATACGAGAATGCGTGTATCTATGAAATATAATGGAGTGCCTACTTCTTGTGAATCTTTCCAATATGGTGAAGTAGAAGATTACACCGTTACTATAGGTGGCGCAACTGCTGATACTCAGGCTCCAACTGCACCAACTAGTTTATCTGCATCTAATGTAGAAGAAACCGCTCTAACATTGAGCTGGAATGCATCCACTGATAATGTAGGTGTTACTGAATACGATGTTTATCAAGGAAGTAGTGTTATCGGTTCTACCTCAAACACTACTGCAAATGTAACAGGGCTTACCGCTAATACTTCTTACTCTTTTAGCGTACGTGCAAAAGATGCTGCTGGAAATGTATCAGGAGCAAGTAATACAATAAATGTTACGACAACTGGTGGAGGTTCTGGAAGTGGATGTACCTCAGGAATTTCTTCCTTCCCATATAGTGAAGGATTCGAAAACACCATAGGAGATTGGACACAATCTACAGCGGATGACCTTAATTGGACCGTTGATGCTAATGGTACTCCCTCTAGTAGCACAGGACCATCATCTGCTACTCAAGGATCTTACTATATTTATGTAGAAGCTTCAGGAAATGGAACAGGTTATCCAAGCAAACAAGCTATCATTACTTCTCCATGTTTTGATTTAAGTGGACTTAGCCAAGCTAATTTCTCATTCGCTTATCATATGTATGGAGCTTCAGATATGGGTAGTATCGCTGTTGAAGCAAGTACAGATGAAGGAGCTACATGGACTAGTATCTGGAGCGAAACAGGAAATCAAGGAAATTCTTGGCAAACAGCTACTATTGATCTTGCATCTTATGTAGGTGGAGGAGTTCAGTTACGATTTAACAGAATTACTGGAAGTACTTGGCAAGCAGATATCGCTATTGACAATGTGTCTTTAAGTGATTCTAGCGGACCAGTAGACCAATGTGCTGGTGTACCTGAATGGAGTTCTAGTCAAACTTATCAAGTAGGTGATAAAGTTACATACCAAGGTAACTTATACGAAAGAACTGCTACAGGATGGACGAATTTAGGACCTTGTGGAACAACAACATCATTTGCAACAACATCTGATAATCTTGTTGGACCACCATTAGGATTATCTCTATATCCAAACCCTGTAACAGGATCAACTCTTAATGTTCATAACGGTAAATCAGGTTCTCAAAACTATATCATTTATAATATGCTTGGACAAACAGTTCTAAAAGGAACTTTCTCCAACACTATAAATGTTCAAAATCTTGAAGCAGGTGTATACATGCTACAAGTAAACACTCAAAAAGCTCGTTTTATCGTAGAATAAAAATTATAGATAGATAACCTTAATTTTTATAAAAAAGCCCAGAAACTATCGTTTCTGGGCTTTTTGTATATTACCATTCTTGATATCAAAACCTCGTAGCATACATGAAACACTTTGAGACCGATAGATTATTATTAACACCCTCAGGTATTGGGGACGCTTCATTTTATTTAGAACTTCTAAATACACCGAAGTGGTTACAAAACATTGGTGATCGCAACGTGAAATCTATTGAAGATTCAAAAACTTATATAGAACAAAAAATGCTCCCACAATTAGAAAGACTCGGGTTTTCGAATTATACGGTGATACGAAAATCCGACAATATAAAACTTGGGTGTTGCGGTCTCTATGACCGAGAAGGAATTGATGGATTTGACATAGGTTTTGCATTTCTACCAGCATATGAAAAAATGGGCTACGCTTATGAAAGTGCTTCTAAACTAAAAGAAGTTGCTATTACACAATTTAAAATAAAAAAAATCAGCGCTATTACAATTCCAGAAAATAAATCCTCTCAGAAGTTATTGGAAAAACTAGACTTCGATTTCGTAAAAATCATTACAATTCCCAGTGACAATGAAAAATTAATGTTATATGAATACAAAACTAACTCGTAGCATCATATCATACCTATAAAATACAATTATACACTCTGGTTCCATATTTCATAACTATGAAAAATAAATATTCACTTCTTGTCTTAATATATTTTATCTACATAGGTTTCAGCTACTCGCAAAAAACCAATAATGATACAAAATTCATAAGTTACCAAGTTGATCTAAAGAATCAACAATTACATTTCTTTTGGAAAAATAAAAACAATAAAAATTATGAAAGTTTTCAGAAGCTTAAGAAAGCCCTAAATGATGATGGCAAGGAACTCGTTTTTGCTATGAATGGAGGAATGTATAAGAAAGACTTATCTCCACAAGGATTGTATATAGAAAATAATATTATAAAATCACCACTAGATACTATTCAAAATGCATATGGCAACTTTTATCTACAACCAAATGGAATTTTCTATATTACCCATAATACCCCACATATTGTAACTACCAAAAACTTCTCTTTTGAAAAGAACATAATCTATGCCACCCAATCAGGTCCTATGTTACTGATAGAAGGAAAAGTTCATGAGAAATTTAACCAAGGATCACCAAATGTTCATATTAGGAACGGAGTTGGAATATTACCAAACGGTAATTTATTATTTGCAATGTCCAAAGAAAAAATAAATTTTTATGACTTCGCTTCCTTCTTTAAGGAGAAAGGTTGCAAGAATGCGCTATATTTAGATGGTTTTGTGTCAAAAACCTACTTGCCTGCTAAAAGCTGGGAACAACTAGAAGGCAACTTTGGTGTCATTATCGCAGAAATCAAATAACTTTAAATATAAAAAACCTGTTAAGCTCCTTAGACTAACAGGTTTTTTATATTCATCGCGACTTGGGGAGGTTGCGATTTATTAACAACAAAAAATCACATAACAAAAAGGAATACCTTTTGTTAAAACAAAAATACTTTTTTTGCTAAATACATACAGTTAGAAATCAATTCGATTGTAGGTTTAACTGATTTCTGAATACGATTTAAACGCTTTTTCATAATAGGGCAATGTGTGAGGGTTAAAAATTTAATTAATTTTTAAAAGAGAACATTTAACTGTACTACTTTCAAGGGATTGCTAATATCCAAAATTAATTTGGAAATTACGTTTAAATACAATTAAAATCGACAAAAAACACAAAATTTTAACATTTAATAACGTTTAATGCCTATTTACAAGTTAAAGCAAAGGTTTAGGTAAGGTAAAAACATATTTATTAAGTAAGTTTTATCTTACAAATATTGAATTTTTGTAAGTCTATTTTTACAAAAAAAACTAATCTCATTTATTATTCGTTCTCCTAATTTAGAAAAGTGTTCATTTTCATATAGAATTCGATTTGATTAATCCAAAACCATTTCTGGCACATTTCCTTCAATTATTAGCTTTCCTTCTGTAGCTTTTTCAATTTCTTCTACACTTACTCCTGGAGCTCTTTCTAACAATTTAAAACCATCTTCAGTTATACTTAATACCGCTAAATTAGTAACTACTTTTTTCACACATTTCACTCCTGTTAAAGGCAAAGAACATTTAGATAGTAATTTAGAAGCACCTGCTCTATTTGTATGCATCATGGCCACGATAATATTTTCTGCACTAGCCACCAAATCCATTGCACCACCCATTCCTTTCACCATCTTACCAGGAATTTTCCAGTTTGCAATATCTCCGTTCTCTGCCACTTCCATTGCTCCCAAAATAGTTAGATCTACATGTTGACCACGAATCATATTAAAACTTGTAGCAGAATCGAAAAAAGAAGCTCCTGGCATTGTTGTAATTGTCTGTTTTCCTGCATTAATGATATCTGCATCTTCTTCTCCTTCGTAAGGAAAAGGTCCCATACCTAATACTCCATTCTCACTTTGAAACTCCACTGCTATCCCATCTGGTATATAATTGGCTACTAACGTTGGAATTCCAATTCCTAAATTCACAAAATAACCGTCTTCCAGTTCCTTTGCTATACGTTTAGCTATTCCGTTTTTATCTAACATATGATTTATCTTTTTCGTACTGTTCTTTGTTCTATTCTTTTTTCATAGTTCTTTCCTTCAAAAATCCTTTGTACAAAAATTCCCGGGATATGAATATGATCAGGATCTAGTGTTCCTGCAGGAACTAGTTCTTCTACTTCGGCAACTGTTATTTTTGCCGCTCCACACATGCAAGGATTAAAGTTTCTTGCTGTTCCTTTGAAAATCAGATTACCGGCATCATCACCTTTCCAAGCTTTAACAAAGGCAAAATCAGCTTTAAAAGCTTCTTCGAGTATGTACATTTTGCCATTAAACTCTCTTGTCTCCTTCCCTTCTGCTACTTCAGTTCCATATCCTGCAGGTGTATAAAATGCCGGAAATCCGCCTTGCGCAGCTCTACATCTTTCTGCTAATGTTCCCTGAGGAATCAACTCTACATCCAATTCTCCGCTCAACATCTGTCTTTCGAATTCATCATTTTCTCCTACATAAGAAGAGACCATTTTCTTTATTTGCTTTTGCTGTAGTAGCAGTCCTAATCCAAAATCATCCACACCAGCGTTATTAGAGATACAAGTTAACCCTTTGATATTTTTTCGAACCAATTCTGCTATCGCGTTTTCTGGTATTCCACAAAGCCCAAAACCACCTAGCATAAAAGTCATATCATCTTTGACTCCTTCGGTAGCTTCCTGAACTCCGTTAACTATTTTACGAATCATATTATTCTATTTTTAGCGGATTAAATGTACCAAAAAAAACAGTACTAAAACGTTTGAAAACTTATAGTTTTGGAAATATTTAAGAGATAGATAAATACGTTCTAAAAGCGCAGCTCATCTTCGTACTTAACCTCTTTTTTATAAATATCGCAATCTAATTCCACAGAAAGATTTTGTGGTTTTTTAAATTCTGACTTAGATATATTTAAGACTGGATCTTCATAACATTTTCTCATGTAAAGCGCCCAAATTGGCAATGCCATGGTGGCTCCATTTCCGTAGGCAATCGATTCGAAATGGGTAGAACGATTATCACCACCTACCCAGACTCCTGTACATAAATTTGGTACAATGCCCATAAACCATCCGTCACTTTGATTCTGGGTAGTTCCTGTTTTACCTGCTATAGGATTCTCAAATTTGTAAGGATGTCCTGTTACCAGCTTCTTATAAATGTATGAATTGGAAGCTTCAGTACGTAATCGTTTCCCTGAACCTGTTTCTGTGACTCCTTGCATTAAATTGAGCGTTAGATAAGCAGATTCTTTATTTATAACATCTTTTTTGTTAGGAACATTCTCATACAATAAAGCTCCATTTTTATCTCTTATATGAGAAATAATATAAGGCTCACTATAGATTCCTTCATTTGCAAAAACGCTATAAGCTCCTACCATTTCCGAAAGTTTTATAGCCTCGGTCCCCAGAACAATAGAGGCAACGGTATCTAAAGGGGTGGTAATTCCCAGCTTTTTTGCAAGATTAATCACAGGTGCAGGTCCGATTCTATCAATTAATCTAGCCGAAACTGTATTAATCGATCCTGCCAAACCTTCTTTTAGTGTAACAGAGCCCGCATAATTATTATCAGGATTTGTTGGAGTCCAATCCTCTCCAGAAACACCATGTTTACCCACTGGTATCGTTACTTTGGCTCTTGGTATTCTGTAACAAGGAGCGTAATTCAACTGATCTATTGCAGTAGCATATACCAAAGGCTTAAATGTAGAACCTACTTGTCTCGCTCCTTGATTTACATGATCATATTTAAAATACCTGTTATTAATTCCACCTACCCAAGCTTTAACTTCCCCGGTTTGGGGATCCATTGACATCAATCCTGTGTGTAAAAACCGTTTGTAGTAGAGGATAGAATCTCTAGGCGTCATGATCGTATCGATAGTTCCTTTCCAGGAAAACACTCTCATTTTGGTTGGCTTATCAAACGAAGCAATTATTTCTTCTTCACTTGCACCTTGCTCTTTCATTATTGCTCTTCTCGAAGAACTTTTAATAGCTCTATTTACGATATCTTTTATTTGCCCAGAAGAAATACCTCGAAAAGGTGAAGTTCTATTAGTTTTTTCTTGCTTATTAAACTCCTTTTGAAGATTCGTCATATGTTCTTTAACAGCCTCTTCTGCGTACCTTTGCATTCGAGAATCTAACGTAACATAAATCTTTAGTCCATCTTTAAAAATATTATGAAATTCCGTAACACCTTCATCATTTACACCCTTAGGATGTTCTTTAATCCAAGTCTGGACCTCCTTCTTTACCACATTTCTAAAATAGGTAGCACTTCCTTCTGAATATCCTTCAGGAGTATATTGCAATTGAATAGGTAACTTCTTAAGGCTATCTTTTTCTTTAAATTGTAGATATCCATATTTTACCATTTGTGCCAGAACCGTATTTCTCCTGTTCAGAGCACGCTCTGGTTTCGTAATAGGATTATAATAGGTAGCGCTTTTTAACATTCCTATAAGCACTGCAGCTTCTTCTATTGTTAGATCCTTGGGTTCCTTATTAAAATAAATTCTGGATGCTGATCCTATACCTATTGCCTGTCTCGCAAAATCATATTTGTTCAGATACATTGCTATGATCTCATTCTTTGTATACTGCCTTTCGAGACGTGCAGCAATAACCCACTCCCTAATTTTTTGAGTGTACTTATCAATATTTTTTGATCTAAGACCTATAAAAAGTAATCTTGCTAGCTGTTGCGTAATGGTACTAGCTCCACCTTTTTTTCCTAATGATGTAAATGCTCGTAATGTACCTCTGGCATCTACTCCAGAATGCTCATAAAAACGTGCGTCTTCAGTAGCAATGAGAGCATCTACCAAATGCTGTGGTAAATCATCATATACAATAGGAGTTCTGTTTTCATTTGGTTGAAAAATTGTTCCCAACTGCACACCATCTGAAGAAATAATTTGTGCTGCCAAATCTGTCCTAGGATTTTCTAGATCTTCAAAAGTTGGCATTTTTCCGAGAACACCCCAACTCGCCAAAAGAAACAACAAAATCCCGATGCCAATCAAAGAAACAAAGCCGATCCAAAAACACTTGATATATAGCCTCTGATCCAGATTCACAAATCCTTTTTGTTCTTTTATGCTCGTATCCTTGTTCTCCATCATGGATAACAGAAATTTATTTTAAAGACCGAATTCGTCTTCTACCGGATCTTCAACCTTAATCCTTTTCTTAAACTCTTTGCAATCAACCTCAATGGTTAAGTTTTCAGGTTTACTAAAAGCTGATTTAGATACCTTTAATGATTTATCTGCGTAACATTTTCTCATATACAATGCCCAGATTGGTAAAGCCATAGTCGCTCCCTGACCATATCTGGTAGAATTAAAATGTGTAGCACGATCATCTCCACCAACCCATACACCGGTACATAAATTTGGTACAATTCCCATAAACCATCCATCACTTTGATTCTGTGTAGTTCCTGTTTTACCAGCAATAGGATTCGTAAATTGATACGGATAACCTGTTACCACATTTTTATAATCGTATCTATTAGAAGGTCCCGATCTAAGACGAGCTCCGGATCCTGATTGTGTAACTCCTTCTAATAAATTTAGGGTAACATAAGCAGCCTCTTTACTAATAACATCACGTGTTTCTGGTTCGAATTGATATAATGTTGTACCATTCTTATCTTCAATACTGGTGATCATTACAGGTTTATTATAAATACCTTCATTAGCAAAAGTACTGTAGGCGCCTACCATCTCTGATAGTTTGAGATCTACAGATCCTAAGGCAATCGATGCTACTTCAATAATTTCTGATTCAACGCCTGATTTTTTTGCTAATCTCACAATTGGTTCTGGTCCAATACGGTCCATTAAACGTGCAGATATGGTATTTACCGATTTTGCCAATGCTTCTTTAAGACTTAAATATCCCGTATAATCCGCGTCACTGTTTTTTGGTGTCCAATCCTCCATTACTCCATGAGATCCTGCTGGTATTGTAATCTGTGACATTGGTAATGTATCACAAGGTGATAATTTTAATTGATCAATTGCTGTAGCATACACAAAGGGCTTAAATGTCGATCCTACCTGACGTGCTCCTTGATACACATGATCATATTGAAAATGTTTAATATCTACTCCTCCAACCCAAGCCTTAACCTGTCCTGTCTGTGGTTCCATAGACATCATTCCTGATCTTAAAAAACTCTTGTAATATAAAATAGAATCCCTAGGAGTCATAATAGTGTCTATATACCCTTTCCAGGAAAATACTTTCATCTCCGTTTTAATATCAAATGATTTCAGAATCTCCTCTTCGCTTTTATTTTGAGACAACATCTTTTTTCTTCTCGCAGAACTCCTAATAGCTCGTTTGATAATACCATCAACTTCTTGCTTTGTAAGATCTCTAAACGGTGCTGTTTTATTTTTCTCTTCCTGCTTGTCAAATTCTTTCTGAAGATTTGACATATGCTCCTGCACCGCTTCTTCTGCATATTTTTGCATGCGAGAATCGATAGTTACGTTAATTCTTAGACCGTCTCTATAAATATTATAAAACTGAGTGTTTCCATCTTCATCTTCTCCTTTCGGGTTTTTCTTTACCCAATTTCCCATCCAACTTCTTACATACTCTCTAAAGTAAGTTGCTATTCCATCAGAATGCCCTTCTGGCGCATAATCTAGTGTCAAAGGTAACTGCTGTAAGCTATCTTTTTCTTTTTCTGTGATGTATTCATATTTTGCCATTTGTGACAACACTACATCTCTTCTGTTTTTAACTAATTCTGGACGTCTAAGCGGATTGAACAAAGAAGAATTTTTTAACATCCCTACCAATACAGCAGCCTCTTCCTGTTTTAACTCTTTAGGAGTTTTATTAAAATAAATTCGACAAGCAGAACTAATTCCAATGGCCTGATTAAGGAAATCATATTTATTAAGATACATTGCCATAATCTCGTCCTTAGTGTACTGTCTTTCCAGTCGAGCTGCGATTACCCATTCTTTAATTTTTTGGGTATATCGTTGCCAACCTCGAGATCTTGTACCTGTAAACAGAAGTTTAGCTAACTGCTGTGTAATCGTACTAGCTCCACCTTTACTTCCCAAAAATGTGACAGCTCTTAACGTACCTCTAGCATCTATCCCGGAATGATCATAGTAACGCACATCTTCTGTAGCGACTAAAGCTTCTACCAACTTCGGAGATAAATCTTCAAAACTCACTGGAGTTCTGTTTTCCTTGAAAAAAGTTCCTATTTGTTTTCCATCAGAAGAAATAATCTGAGTAGCTAAATCATTCTGAGGGTTCTCTAATTCATCAAAACCTGGCATTTCACCAAAATACCCCCAACTTGCAAAAAGAAATATCAGAATTACTAGGCCAATTCCTGAAGCAAAAGTGATCCAAAACCACTTAATATAGTTTAAAACACTGATTTCTTTTGATGCCGACTTTTTCCTAGTCGATTTAGGTGTTGCTTTTGCCATTATTATTTAGGATTTTGTGCAAATTCTATTCTAAAACCAATATCTGTAATTCCTTCGAGTTCATTAATACCGAATGTCTCTCCATTCTTCCTCATAGCATGCTGAAGCGTAACTTTATACACTCCATTTTCTGTGAAACTAACGTTCTCCTTATACCACAGCTTGTTCTCTTTTACATCAGAAAAACCTACACCTAACCATTCTCCATTTGGTTTTGCCATTTCATATTCTAATGTATCTGTAACAATCTTACCATTTGGAAATTCCATTTCACTAATCAAGAAAAGATTACTGAACTTATAATCATTATTGTTTCTTACATTAATGAATAAGTTATAGTTTTCTATAGAGTCTAATTCTGGTAAATTAAAAGTAACTTTTTCTTGTTTTTCCCAAGAACTGGAAACTGTTTTATATTCATCAAAAACCCTTGCATCATCACATGAATACAAGCAAACGCCTAAAAAAAGTAGTATAATAAGTCTAAGATTTATCATTATTTTTTCGTTGCTGTGGTTTTCGTTTTTTATTACGTTGATTATTCTTTTTCCAATTAGAATTTTTAGTATTGGTATTGGAAGGATTCTCTTTAGTTTTTTGCGGGTTTTGCTTTTTAGCAGTAGTATCCGCAGCAACCTTTTTCTTATTTCTATTCCTGTTCTTATTTCTTCTTCTTTTACTTCTTTTAGGTTGATCAAATCTTGTTAAACTATCTTGTCCTACAACGTTTTCAAAATCTACTTTAGTATCTTCTAATAGTTCAGAAGCAAATTCCTCTAGTCCAAGTACTTTTTCATTTTTCTTGTTAGCCTCTATAATTTCGTTTGCATGATCCGCAGATATTTTATGCCAATTCATCCATTCTCCTTCATAAGCATACCATAAGTATCCTTTGAAAATATCTATTTTCTGGCAAACAGCTGTACCCTTTTCCGTTTTCAATTTTACTTCGGTCTTCGGAAACTCCTTCAGCGCATCTATATAAGCATCCAATTCATAATTCAAACAACACTTTAATTTCCCACACTGGCCTGCTAACTTTTGAGGATTTAAAGATAGTTGCTGATATCTTGCCGCGCTGGTATTCACTGACCTAAAATCTGTAAGCCACGTAGAACAGCATAATTCGCGCCCACAAGATCCAATCCCTCCTAAACGAGCTGCTTCCTGACGAAAACCAATTTGTCTCATTTCTATCCTAGTACTGAATTCTTGTGCAAACTCTTTAATAAGCTGTCTAAAATCTACTCGTTCCTCTGCAGTATAATAAAAAGTACATTTGGATCCATCTCCCTGAAATTCTATATCAGAGATTTTCATTTGCAAATTTAAGCGAATGGCAATTTCTCTAGATCTTACCTGAATCTGTTTCTCACGATCCCTAGCTTTTTGCCAGATATCAATATCCTTTTGCGATGCTTTTCTGTAAATCTTTCTTACATCATCGCTATCGATATCTACCTTTTTCTTCTTCATTTGAATACGTACCAATTCGCCTGTAAGTGATACAATCCCTACATCATGACCAGGAGAAGCTTCTGTAGCTACAATATCTCCTATACTTAACGATAAATTTTCTGTATTTTTAAAGAAGCTTTTTCTTCCGTTTTTAAAACGAACTTCTACACAATGAAAAGGAGCTACACCACTTGGAAGCGACATATTCGCTAACCAATCAAAAACGGTTAACTTATTACAACCATCTGTGCCACAAGTACCATTATTCTTACATCCTTTTGGCTGTCCGTCTTTCCCGGAGGAACAACTACTACACCCCATATACTTTTATATATTGTAATTTGCTCGCAAAATATGCGACAAATATGATTCTTACTCAGGTCGGATGTTCCTCATCCAACATTCACTTAATCGATAAAGATACTATGATTTCTTTTAAATCCATAGTATCTAAATCATTTTAGCATTACTGCTTAAATTTTAATACCTCAGAACGCCCTTTTTTGAATATCTTATTGCTGTTCCCTTTTCCTTTACGAAGTGCTTTTTGCTCTTCATACGGCAAACTGTTAATGTCTTTGCATTCAACAGAACAACAATTATCCATTTTTGCCGCACATTCTGGACATTGAATAAACAACAAATGACATGCCTCGTTAGCACAGTTTACATGGGTGTCACAAGGTTTTCCACACTGATGGCAATTAGATATGATATCGTTTGATATTCTTTCGGACCTTCTATGATCAAAAACAAAGTTTTTTCCCAAATATTTGTTTTCAAGTCCTTTTTCTTCCACTTGCCTGGCATATTCTATAATACCACCTTCTAACTGAAATACTTTTTTAAAACCTTTATGCTTATAATATGCACTTGCTTTTTCACATCGGATTCCTCCTGTACAATACATCACCAGGTTTTTATCTTCTTTGTGCTCTTTTAAGTCTTCTTCTATAATATCTAATGAATCTCGAAATGTATCAACATCTGGAGTGATAGCTCCTTTAAAATGTCCTATTTCACTTTCATAATGATTACGCATATCCACCAAAATAGTATCGGGATCTTCTATTAATTGGTTGAATTTTTCAGCATCCACGTGTACTCCTTTATTGGTAACATCGAACGTATCATCGTTTAATCCATCCGCGACAATTTTCTTACGAACTTTTACCTTCAACTTTAAAAAAGATTTTACATCTTGCTCTCTTGCAATGTTTAATCTTACATTTTCTAAAAATGTAATGCTATCCAGATGTTCTTTAAAAGCATTAAAGTTAGGTGCAGGAACCGATAATTGACCATTGATTCCTTCATTGGCCACATAAATTCGACCAAGTACATCTAATTCATTCCAATTAATAAATAAGTGATTTCTGAAAATTTCGGTGTTACCGATGTGTGCGTATTTATAAAAAGAAAGCGTAAGACGATCCGTACCTGCCTCATCAATAAGGGCTGCTCTCTCTTTTGCACTTAATTTATTGTACAGTTGCATGCTATACTAATTTTTAAGTTAGAGAAATAATTTAATTTTTTGCAAAAGTACAAATCCTGCTATAATATCCAAGAGTATGATTGTCTCCATAAAAAAATGCCTTGAAAACCACTTCAAGGCATTTTTTGGCTAATTCGTTATTTGAATAATTATTTCATCTAAACGATTAAAATCAAATAAAGAAGCTAGCCACCTTCTACTATACAACTACTAATTTTCGTAGTCATATGTCCATAAAGGTTATGTCTTACGACTCTTTTAAGAAACTTCATCTACATCTTCTTTACGCACAATTGTTCTAGTATTGCTTTTTAGGTAGATGCCGTTATATAAAAAAGGTTGCGTCCATCATTAAAAAAAAATTAAGCAGCATAAAACGGGTTAAAGAACCAGATCATTGTTAATAAATTAGTTGCCTAAGTTGAATATTTGAAAGTATTATGCAAAAAACTTGTAGTATTTTAGCAAAAATCAATTACAAAAGAGAGTCAGCGCATGAGTACTGAAAAAGAAAAAGATGCAAAATTAAAAGCGTTAAAACTAACTTTAGACAAGCTAGATAAAGCTTATGGTAAGGGAACTGTAATGAAAATGGGCGATGATGCAGTTCAGGAAGTAGAAGTTATTCCTACGGGATCTCTAGGTTTGGATTTAGCACTTGGAGTTGGAGGATATCCTAAAGGAAGAGTTATAGAAATTTTTGGGCCAGAATCTTCTGGTAAAACCACTTTGACATTACATGCAATAGCGCAAGCGCAAAAAAATGGCGGAATTGCTGCTTTTATAGATGCAGAGCATGCCTTTGATAGATTCTATGCAGAAAAATTAGGAGTAGATATTGACAACCTTATTATTTCACAGCCTGATCATGGTGAGCAAGCGTTAGAAATTGCTGACAATCTGATCAGATCAGGAGCAATTGATATTATCGTAATTGACTCCGTTGCAGCCTTAACTCCAAAGAGTGAAATCGAAGGAGAAATGGGTGATTCTAAAATGGGACTTCATGCTCGATTAATGTCTCAAGCACTACGAAAATTAACCAGTTCTATTAGTAAAACTAATTGTACAGTAATATTTATTAATCAGTTGCGTGAGAAGATTGGAGTTATGTTTGGTAACCCAGAAACCACTACTGGAGGTAATGCACTTAAATTTTATGCATCTGTACGCTTAGACATCAGAAGATCGACACAGATTAAAAACAGTAATAGCGAAGTACAAGGAAATAAAACACGTGTTAAAGTTGTAAAAAACAAAGTAGCTCCACCATTTAGAACTGCTGAGTTTGATATTATGTATGGAACAGGAATTTCTAAAACTGGCGAGATCATTGATATCGGAGTTGATTATGAAATCGTAAAGAAGAGTGGATCTTGGTTTAGCTATCAGGACACAAAACTTGGGCAGGGAAGAGATTCAGTAAAATCATTACTTAATGATAATCCTGAGCTTATGGAAGAATTAGAGGAGAAGATAAAAGAAGCTATCAAAATTGTTAGTGAATAAACAATTTTCAAATTCTATACAAAAATCCCGAGTTCTCGGGATTTTTTTTTGTCAAAACACCAAAACAAAAGCAAATTTTTTCGCTGAAATATTAAATAAGTAAAATCTACTATTTTTTTATACTTTAAACGCAACCTTCGTACTAACTCATCATCTATTAAATAGAATTTGGTATGTATAACCCCAAAGTTAGCAGTATGAAAAGGATTAAAATAATAGCACTAATCATTGTAACAGCCTGTTTATCTAGTTGTTTAACAAATGATGATTTGGGCATTAACTTCTCTTATGAGTTAGTACCCATAGAGCAAGTGGATATTCCGGATCAATTTACAAGAGGAGAAACCTATGAAATAACTGTTTCGTATTTTAGACCTTCTGATTGTCATTCATTTAGTGGTTTTGATTATGACAGATTATCTAATGAACGTACGGTTTCGGTAGTAAATGTTGTTGTAAATGATCGTGAATGTGAAGATCTATCACAAAGTGATCTCATCGATGCATCTATTAATTTTATTGTAGGTTCAGAAGATTCTTATGTTTTTAGATTTTGGCAAGGAAGAGATGATCAAGGAGAGAATCAATTTTTAATCAGGGAAGTCCCTGTTGTAGATTAATATTTCGTTTAAACTTTTTAACTCAAACAAAATTGTTCGTGAGTTTAGAGCAACTCATAAAAAAGTGTAAAAAACAAGATGCTAAGGCACAAGAGCAACTGTATAAATTATACGGTAGTAAATTATTTTCAATATGTTTAAAATATTCGAATAATTACTCTAGTGCTGAAGATACCTTGCAAGACGCTTTTATCACAATTTTTGATAAGATAGGACAATATAACGGAAAAGGCTCTTTTGAAGGATGGGTTAAACGAATAACCATAAACACTGCTTTACAAAAATATCGAAAACAAAAAGTATTCGAAATTATTGGAGAAGAGCAGATTGAAGATGTAGAGGTAGAAATAGATGAAGACAATGTTTCTTTAGACTATTTATTAGAGATCATTCAACAATTACCTGATAGATATAGATTGGTATTTAATCTATATGTTTTAGATGGTTATTCTCATAAAGAGATAGCCAAAATGTTAGAGATCTCCGTAGGAACATCTAAGTCTAATTTAGCGAGAGCAAGAAATATTTTAAAAGAAAAAATAGAAAGTAATCAAGAACATCGTGTTCAATCAATTGAAGGATGAAGATGGATGATAAAAAAAATATAGACAGATTATTTCAGGAGAAATTCAAAGATTTTGAAGTTACTCCTAATGATGCGGTATGGGAAAAAATAAAAGCCCGTAAAAATGATGATCGCAAACGTATATTAATTATACCTTTTTGGTACAGAGTTGCAGGAGTAGCTGCTTTAGTTGCAGTTATTTTATCAGTAGGTTCTTTTTTATTACCTGACACGGCTAATAAAAATAATGTAATTGTTACCAATGATAATGTTCAGGATGAAAATGTAATTACACCTAAAAACCCTAGTATCGAGTTAAATAAACCTAAAGAAGGTGTCGTAAATCAGGAAGCTAGTTTTACAGATGGTGAAGAAAAGAATATGAGCACGAATAATGAGGCTCTTACAGATACTTCTATATCCGATTCTAACAAAACACAGCCATTTATTGATAATATAAACCCTTCTAATCATACTGCTAATAAACAGAATACATCAATTACATCTGTAACTGAAGAAAAACAAGACACGAATAATCTAAATCGTAACGATATAAGAAATAACACTACTATCCAAGAAGAAAAATTTACATCTGATATTGCTACTGTATCTAAAAGCACAAATTCTAAAATAGAAAAGCAAAACCTAACAACTACTTCTAACAAGAATGAACTACAGAAAATAGCAGCGCAAGAAAGTACAACCGTTGATGGTAAAAAGCAGTCAATTATTGATAATGATTCTAATTTTGTAGATCCTACCATTATTGACAATAATATTAAAGAAGCTATTGCTAGTGATACTGGGGAGTCAAAAGAAATTGAAAATCCAGATAATACTGGTAAAAAATCAATCTTTGATGCTATTAAAGAAAAGGAAAACAAAGAAAAAGTTGTTGCCACTACGGATCCTGAAAAAGAAAAAAGATGGAATATTGCTCCTAATGTAGCACCAGTTTATTATGATTCTTTTGGCGGTTCTTCAATAGATCCGCAATTCTCGGATAATACAAAACAAGGAGAAGTTAATCTTAGTTACGGAATACAAGTTGCGTATGCTATCAATAAAAGATTAATTGTAAGATCTGGTGTAAGTAAAGTAGATGTAGGGTATAACACTGAAGATGTAGGTTTTGGAATTGCTGCATTAGGAAGAGATGCCAACGGAGCTGGCAATACACAAAGCATTGTAGTATCGGATTATCGTAATGGTTCTGTTTCCCTTGCACCTCCACCTGGAGATGTTAACAGTGAAATTCTGGTTACTTCACAAAATCCTGGACTGCTTAATCACAGTATAGGATATATTGAAGTTCCTTTAGAACTGAAATATGCCCTTACAGATTCTAAAATGGGTATTCATATGATAGGAGGAGTAAGCACTTTATTTTTAGAAAGTGATGAAGTTTCTGTGATTGCCGGAAGTTTTAGAAATGATAATGTATCAAGAGAGCAGACCGTAAATGATGTTAGCTTTAGTGGTAATATTGGCATAGGGTTTGATTATAAATTATCAGATCAATTTAAGATCAATATGGAGCCTATCTTTAAATATCAGTTTAATGGTTTTAGAGATAACGCTCAAAATTTTAGGCCTTATTATTTTGGTGTATATACCGGAGTAAGTTTTAGGTTTTAGTATCATGAAAAAGAAAGAATACCTAAAAATGTGTTAGGTAAATTTAGTTGGTTAGGTTAAATTATTGCTCTAGGGAAGCAATGATGACAAAGCTGTTTCTGGGGAGGAACAGCTTTTGTTTTTAAACAATGTATTTATCTATAAGGAATTTGAACTCAGTTTATTCAAAATAACAATTCTCGTTTTGCTCTTAAGTTCTTTTTTATGATCCTGAGTAAAATCTTTGGTAGGAATTTCATTATGTACAAAAGCTCTCATCAAACCTGGACTTCCACTAAAAAAAGTATAAGAAAATCGTTTCTTGTTATCCAGAAAAGTTAACGGAAGAATAGGGATTTGATGATCGATCGCAAGTCTAAACGCTCCGTCTTTAAACTCATCCAACATAACCGATTCATCATCTGGCACTCCTCCTTCCGGAAAAATACAAATACTGGTACCACCTTTTAATCTTTCTTGAGCTCTATCAAAAACCTCTTTTCTACTCTTTTGGCTACTTCGATCTACCAGAATACACGTTCTTTTATAGAAAAAACCAAATATTGGAATTTTTGCCAATTCCTTTTTTCCAACAAAAACGAAAGGATTCTTTATACAATATAACATCAACATAATGTCGGCCATAGAGGTATGGTTAGCAACAAACATATAACTTCTATTTCGATCGACTTCTCCCTCCTGTTTCACTTTTGGAACAAAACCACTACCATACAATACTATCTTTGCCCAAAAACGAGCTACTACAAAGAATTTAGCATACCATTCTTCTCTAGAAGTCAATATCAGCAACACTGGAAATAATATAATAATAGGAACTCCCATCATTATATAAAACCAAATACGCCAAAGAAGTATTAATATATACCTTAGGATCATAATTTCAAAAATACATAATTGGTTTGAGGTATGTGAACAAAAAAATTACCTTTGCCGGAAACTAAAAAATACTATGGCAAGAATTCTAACAGGAGTGCAAAGTACAGGAACTCCTCATCTAGGAAATTTACTAGGTGCAATCATTCCTGCAATTCAGATGGCAAATCAGCCAGAGAATGAATCTTTCTTATTTATTGCAGATATGCATTCGCTCACACAAATTAAAGACGCTAACATATTAAGGGAGAATACCTACTCTACTGCTGCAACCTGGTTAGCTTTTGGTTTAGATATAGAAAAAACTGTGTTTTATCGTCAAAGCGATGTTCCACAGGTAACAGAACTTGCCTGGTACCTTAATTGTTTTTTCCCGTATAAGAGGTTGACCTTAGCACATTCTTTTAAAGATAAAGCGGATCGATTAGAAGATGTAAATGCTGGGTTATTCACTTATCCTATGTTAATGGCAGCGGACATTTTATTATATGATGCTGAAATTGTTCCTGTGGGAAAAGATCAAGAACAACATTTAGAGTTTACACGTGATGTAGCAGAAAGAATACACAATAAAGTAGGAGAAATTTTTGTTTTACCTAAAGCTCAGTTTAGATCAGAAACCATGCACGTTCCAGGAACTGATGGAGCTAAAATGAGTAAATCTAAAGGAAATACTATTAATCTATTTTTACCAGACAAAAAATTACGTAAAGATATTATGTCTATTCAAACCGATAGTACTCCTCTAGAAGAACCTAAAGATCCAGATACTTGTAATGTATTTGCCTTGTATCAACTGGTTGCATCACCTGATGAAATATCAGAAATGCGAGCAAATTATGAAGGAGGCAACTACGGATATGGACATGCAAAACAAGCATTGTACGAACTTTTAATAACCAAGTTTGCCGAAGAGCGTAAACGCTACAACTACTATATGGAAAATCTTGAAGAAGTAGATAAAGCCTTAGCAGTTGGAGCAAAAAAAGCTTCAGAAGTAGCCGCAAAAGTACTTTCTAGAGTACGTGAAAAAGTGGGATACTAATTAGTGCCATACATAAAATATAAGAAAGCCAGTTGTTCTAGAACTGGCTTTCATTTTTTACTACGCAATTAAATGTTTAGAATCCATTTTCTACTACTACCAATAAATTGTGTGTTTTATCTTCCTTGTTAACCATAACAGGATATTTTCCAGGCAGAATCACATTTCCTTGTAATCCCATTTTTTTCGCCATTACTGGATCTAAAACAATTTTGTTTTCCAAATAGAATACACTTGGTTGCGGAGTTGGATCTCCATAAGCAATTTCATGATCTTGTAACCCAGATGTTGGTGTTTCATAAAACTGTACTCCCAATACATTTTTATTTAATGCGAACGGAATACCTTCTACGCTTTCATCTATCCTTAGCTCATAGAGTTCTTTAAAGGATCTAAACTCTTTAGGGTTGATTCGTTCATTGATGATCCAAGGATCTATAAAATCTATGCCACACGGAACTACTAAACATGGATCCCAAATAACTGGAGGTAATTCAAAAATAATATCTGGATCAGGTATACATTCTACAATAGCGCAAACATTACCTGCACTATATCGGCATACAAGATTTCCTGTAATAGGATCAATTACACTTCGAGCATCAATCTGTAACGTAAATCTACAAAACTCACCAGATCTTTTTTCCTGTAGATCGATACTATTTTGTTCTACATTCATTTCCGAAATACCAGTTTCTTCTGTTACATTTTCTTTTTGACAAGCTACTAACGCAAATAACATTGCCCCAATGATTACTATTGATCGTTTTTTCATGATTATATGGTTTTAAGTTAAAAAATAAAAAAGAACTTCCCAGACCATTTACAACTCTTAATCGTTGTGGTCTTGTGAAGTTCTTTGACCATTAGTGTAAACCATAATATGGAAGTAAACATTTAGAAATAAAATTATCTTCATATCTACTTTACTATTTAATAGAATCTCCTTTATGAACTTTCATTTCTAATAAATTATACTTTTCCCTGATTTTAAAAGGATCTGCTTTAACATCCTTTTTTAGGTGTTTATCAAAGAATTCAACTATCAACTCATTAGTTATTTTTAAGCCTTGTTCTGCATCAATAGTACCCGTACCTGCTAGCAATTGTAGCGGGATCATAAGAGGAATATCCATAAAGTTTGGATGTCCAGACGTCAGCAACTTACATTCATAAAAATAATCGGTACTCTTGTTTACATATGCATGAGCACTTATATTTTCGTGATCTTCGGGCCAGTCTGCAGATAAGAAAAGAAAAGGTTTTTGAAATATCGTATCCATCATTTCACCCCATTGAATCCCATCTATATTAGCAGCAGCTTTTACTCTTTTGTCTTTTAACGCTGTTTGTCCTGCAGCTCCACCACCTCTAGAATGTCCAAAAGCCCCAATATTATCTAAATCTAGTCGCTCTTTGAAAAATCCGTCAGTATTCAATTTTTCTAAATGACTTATAACATATATTAAGTCTTTAGACCATCTTTCTACAATATGAGTCACGAAATAGTCTTTAGAGGCTTCTCTTAGTATTTTATGACGCTCCTCAAAAGAAATATCTTTGCTAAATGCTTCTTTTATTGGCAAGATATGCTCCATAGATGAAGCGTCTTGTTCGTACTGATATTCATAATCAAAAAACTTCTGTGTGCCATCTGGAAAAGTAGTCCCTAAACTCTCATATGTATGGGATACGTTAACAATGATATATCCATGGCTTGCTAATTCCGATAATAATGCATAATACCCTGTAGATTTAGAACCATAACCTGGAGAGAAAATTAAGACAGGAAACTTCTGTTGGGCAATAGGCGCTCCTTTATACACATAGGTCTTTACTCGATCTAGGTAATTGATGGTCCATGAAGGTAAAATTCCCATACTATACTTTCTGATAAAACCTAACCGATTAGCCTCATCTACATAAGGTTCTCTCTCGCCTTTTGAAATATCATCGGTGGGAAACCACATTTTTACCATGAGTTCTCTTTTATCAAAAGGATCCTTTGTAATTACTTCATCAAGGTCAGTTTTCACGTGTGTCCATTTACTTCCTACTTGGTATATACCTGTTGGTTCTGGTAAAGAAAAAACAGGAAGTACTTGTGGTATAAACCATCCTACAACAAGAACTAAAACCAATAATAGATATCCAAAAACGCGAATAAAGGTTGGCTTAACGGTCTTCATAAAATCAATACGACTAATTCTCCAAATCAGAATAGCCATGATTACATAAGCAGGAAACATCTGCCAGCGCCAACCATCTATTAGAAGGTGTAATACGGTCAGTACCAGAAGAAAATAAATAATATATCTTTTAGATGCTACCTGAAGTAATGGTCGTTTCATAAAAGGTAAAACTGTTATAACAATAAGAAAAAATATCTCTAAAACTCTCATTTTACAATAGGATCAAGTGATTATATCGCAAGATTCTTAATTTGTTTTTAATATTTTATTTTAAGCGATAAACTACCATTTTTAAAGGCTTTTCTACCTTCTCAACACCTTTAATGCGATCCTAATTCATGTTAAAATGTAAATTTAAAACTAAAATATTAGTTCAAACTAAATATTTAGTTTACATTAGCATTCTCAAACTAAGACCTTAGTTTGAAAGTAAAAATCATTCAAAAATGAAACAATTAACGAAAGCGGAAGAAGACATCATGAAAATCCTATGGGATTTGCATGAAGGAAGTGTAGTTCAGATTCTTGAAGAGTTGCCAGAACCTAAACCAGCATATAATACTGTATCAACCATCGTAAGGATTCTAGAAGATAAAGGTTTTGTAAACTACCGAAAAGAAGGGAGAATTCACATTTATATTCCTATAGTCCAGAAAACTGAATACAGCAATCAAAGTATTACAAAACTAATCGATGGATATTTTCAGGGATCTTTTAAAAGCATGGTTTCATTTTTTATGAAGAAAAATGATATCAGCATTGCCGAAATGGAAGACGCTCTCAAAGAAATTAATCAGGAAGAAGAATAATATCATGATACATTACATTTTACAAATCATTGCATTTCAATTACTTTTCTTATTAACCTATGACCTATTTCTTAAAAAAGAAACCTTTTTTAATTGGAATAGAATCTACTTGCTTCTCACACCAGTTTTAAGCTTACTACTTCCTTTACTTAGGTTCGATTTTATTAGAAATACCATCCCAGATACGTATAGTATTCAATTGCCAGAAGTATTGATTACGAGTTCGCCAATGCAAGTTTATAACCTACCAGAAGTAGTTATAGCTTCCCAAACCGAGGCTTTTAATTATTACTCACTAATACCCATATTAGGATATATATGGTATGTAGGTATAACAGCCAGTTTATTATTATTTATCTATAAAATATTTAAAATTGTAAGACTAAAAAAGACAGGAACCAAAGTAAAATCCAAAGATATTACATTTGTTTCCTTGCCTAATACAACCGCTGCTTTTTCCTTTTTTAAAACCATTTATATAGGAAATAACCTATCACAACTGAAAAAAACTAATGTGATAGAACATGAAAAAATTCATGTAAAAGAATATCATTCTTTTGATCTCATCTTTTTCGAAATACTCCGCATATTATTCTGGTTCAATCCATTAATCTATATATATCAAAACAGAATGGCAATGCTTCAGGAGTATATCGCAGATGCCAAAGCTATTTCTATCACTAATAAAAAAGCTTACTACCAAGACCTTTTATCACAGGTTTTTCAAACCGAAAAAATATCATTTATCAATACATTTTTTAATCATTCACTAATTAAAAGTCGACTAGTTATGTTACAAAAGTCAAAATCAAAAAAAATCTATCAATTAAAATATTTATTGCTAATTCCAGTCATTGCAGCCATGTTAGTATATAGCTCTTGTTCTGAAGATCAGCACGTAATAGAAAACAAAGAGGTTCCTCTAACAACCCTTACTGAAAGAGCAGAGTATCTCTTAAATAAGATAGAAAATGAAGGTGCTTATACCGAAGAAAGTGAGAAACTATTTTCTACACTGATGCAGGATATAAATAGTATGCCCGGAAACGGATTAACTCCTGAAAACATCGAGATTTTCAAGAATTTAATGCAAACTATTTCTAAAGTAAAACCTATAATCACTGAAAAAGTAGAAGTAGAAGGTGTTCCTTTCATGAAATTAGATGCTGCTCCAATACATCCTAATTGTAGTGATCTATCTGGTGCAGAAGCTAAAAAATGTTTTTCCCAAGAAATAAGTAAGCATGTGGCAAATGAGTTTAATACCAAACTTGGTAACGACATTGGCTTAACAGGACGATTAAGAATATATGCGCGATTTAAAATAAATAAGAGCGGAGATATCGAGGATATAAAAGTAAGAGGGCCTCACCCTAGCTTAGAAGAAGAAGGTTCGCGTGTCATAAAAATGTTACCTAAAATGCAACCAGGAATTAAAGATGGAGCTCCTGTAAGTGTTTTATACTCCTTACCTATTATATTTGAAGTACAAGAATAAAAGGAATAATCATTTTATAAAAAGGCTGATATGTGTATTACATACCAGCCTTTATTTTTACCAACATTTTTTTATCCACATCGTGGATTTCAATCTTTAAGATGATTTTACATGAATATTATCTTTCGAAACCTTTTTCTACAGCCAAAATGACATTAAAAGTTTCACTCTCTTTGTTAATAATAACAGGATACTCTCCTGCTTTTACCACATTCCCCTGTAATCCAAGCTCCTTAGAAACCTCAGCATCCAAAACGAGATTTTCTTTAATTACAAAAGTCTCTCCTTTTAGTATACCCTCTTCGTTATATACTTGTAATCCAGCAATTCTTTCATTTAAAGCAAAAGGAATTACGGCTTCTTTTGGATCTATATCCAATTCCAATTTATCCTTGATAGAAATAAACTCTCTCGGATCTATCTTTTCATAAATAATCCAAGGGTCAAAAATATCTATCCAGCACGGTACGAACCAACATGGATCATATATAATATCTGGTATACAAATTTTGTACATTTTACAGATACTTGGAAATGTAGTATAGCATCTCCCTTGAAACTTCAATCCAGGCTCTATTAAATAGAAACATCTACCATATCTTTTGCCTTCAATTTCTGTTGCATCTACAGCTTCAATGGCTTCAACTTCTGTTTTTTCTTCTACAGTTTCTCTTTCGCATGCGTAGAATACCCCAATCGTTATTGCTATCGCTAAAAAAAATACTTTTTTCATATTATTTAGGTTTTAAGATTAAAAAATCCCCACCACCATCGGCTGTTGGTATACCAATGATACTGGGGAAGATTTTGATAACTTTATAAATGCTTAATGCACCATAAAGTTATTTGTGAAGTTTTAATTACGAAATATGAGACAAATGTACATCCTTACGCACATCTACACACAGGGTATTTACCTGTTTTTAAGGAAGTTATTTAACTGAATTATTTAAGAAACCAAAACACCACGTTGTTCCATAACAGGAAGATCACGAAAAGCATTTTCATTTATGGTGTTTTTTCTGAAGATGTATTTCTTATCATATAATTTACCTTCCGAAAAGAACGAAACCGCAAACTCATTGTTCATTACAAACAACTCTTCTTGGATCATCTCTATTTTAGCAGATGATTTAGCTTCTACAGTACCTATTCCGTGACGTAATAAAGAAGTCTTTTTTTCGGTATTGTAGCCTTTTGTTACCACAAATACCATTTCTATAGGTGTTTCTTGATCATTAATAATATATGAGTTCCAATCATATCCACCGAACTCTTCATTCCATTCTTTTACCACAGCAATGTGAACGTCTTTTACAACAGGTATTTCTATGTCCTTTCTCAATTACAAGGCTGATTTAAACTGTTCTAAAAAGCGTACGTCATTTTCGCTAAGCATACGAATATCCGAAACTCCGTATAATAATAATGCAATACGGTCGATTCCCATACCAAATGCAAAACCACTATATTCTTCTGGATCTATGTTACAGTTTTTTAAGACATTAGGATCTACCATGCCACAACCCATGATCTCTAACCATCCCGTTCCTTTGGTCATTTTATAATCCGTTTCGGTCTCTAGTCCCCAATACACATCCACCTCTGCACTTGGTTCTGTAAACGGGAAATAAGATGGACGTAGTCTGATCTTAGATTTACCGAACATTTCGGTAGTAAAATATTGTAATGTTTGCTTTAGGTCTGCAAAAGAAACGTCTTTATCTATATACAATCCTTCTACCTGATGGAAAAAACAATGTGACCTTGCCGAAATAGCTTCATTTCGATATACTCGCCCTGGAGAAATCGTTCTGATCGGTGGTTTATTCTCTTCCATATATCTCACCTGCACAGAAGACGTGTGGGTACGCAATAAGATATCAGGATCGGTTTGTATAAAGAATGTATCCTGCATATCACGTGCTGGATGATATTCTGGTAAATTAAGTGCAGTAAAATTGTGCCAGTCATCTTCAATCTCAGGACCTTCACTTACATTAAAACCAATACGAGAAAATATATCTATAATCTGATTCTTTACCAATGATATCGGATGCCTAGAACCAAGAGCTATGGGTTCTGATGGTCTTGTTAGATCTCCATAAGCTCCTTTTTCCTCTTCTTTAGATTCTAATTCGTCTTTTAAGTATTCAACTTTTTGCTTTACCTTATTTTGAAGATTATTTATCGTCTGACCAAATTCTTTTTTCTGATCATTAGCTATATTTTTAAATTCTTCAAAATAATCTTTAACAATACCTTTACGGCCTAAAAATTTTATTCTGAATGCCTCTACTTCTTCTTTGGTTTTTGCTGAAAAATCTTCAACTTCCGATATATACTCTTTAATCTTGTCGATCATGATCTTGTGCTTATTAGAGAGGGCAAATTTAACATTTGTAATACATAAAATCATACATGTGATCTAAAAAATGCATGATTTAGCCAATAAAATGTTCATTTTTAAGAAAAATCACTCTTCCAAAAGTATTTTGTGTTGTCATGCACTATCATGCAACTAGAAAATGCAAAGAAGAATATTGTCATTTACTAGATAAGATGGCCTAGCGAATGAAACTTTTTGTACAAAAACCGGTTCTGCCTAAGATATTTATTCTCTTAAAAACTGATTACAACCATAAAAAGCATAAAAGACTGTAAAAAAGATCGTTAAAGCTCGTTAAAACTCTTGAAAATACTTTGATAATTTGTTATATTTAAATGTATTAAAATAGATAGTAAATCTGTTAATACAATCTTCCCAAACGACCTTACCTAACTAAATAAATGTAATGTATTGGTGCATAGCTAAAAGTTAGCTATGGTATAATGTTTAATTAAAAATTGCCGGATATGAAAAAGTTATTTTTTGGAATTCTGATTATTGATATGAAAGGATTAAAAGACTTAATTAGTAATCTTCCTTCGGCTTGCTGGTATGCCATGAGTAGATAATTACTAATATTAGATATCAATAAAAAAAGGGAACCTACTTGGTTCCCTTTTTTGGTTTATCTTGTCTATAATTTAGATTCTTGTATACACTTCTCTGTATACTGTAGTTGTACCCTCGAAAGTTTCTGAGTACTCAATAGAAAAAGTGTTTGCAGAAAAAGTAATAGTTTCTGTATCGGTTTCCCCATCGCTGGTAAAACTATATACATTGTTTCCACCATTTTCCCAAGTACCTGTAATTCCTTCCAACTCTACACAAGTTCCTGTTCCATCATCCTCAAAAGATCTTCCCGTAAACGTTCCATCAGCATTAAAAGTTACCACATCCTGAAGATCACAAGGATCTGAAGTAATCAATTCTCCATTTTCAAATTCTTGAGAAAATTGCCAAGAACCAATTAATGCATCCTGACTTACACCATCATCATCACTTCCACAAGAAGTAATACATAAAGAAAGAGTCGCTACAAATAATACAATAAGCTTTTTCATTAGATAGTTTTTTTAATAATTACCTTCCTTAGATGACAAGTTCTTCGATTGGTTGCGTCATTTTTTAAAAAATATACTCACTCGCCAAAAAATAATTCACAATAGCTTCTTTCATTAAAACGGATTGTTCTCCTGCTTTTAGATTTGGTAGTTGTTCTTTTACGATATAATGAGGCCAGCCATCATCATCAAAATAATCGAATTCATAATATCCATAAGGTTCTAACAATCTACAAATAGCGATATGCATGAGATCCAATTTTTCATCTTTCTTAAATCTACGATGCACTTGACCCAATTCCTGAACACCTATTAAATATATGATTGCATCCAAATCCAGTTCTTCACCATCACCAAATTGAGCAGATAATTTTTGAACTAGTATCTCCCATCGTTCTTTAAGCTTCTCGTCTCTAGCCATACTCCAATATTTTGCTTGTTATATATAAAAAATTAAGCGCTACAAAAGTAACGCTTAACTAAAAAACCAACCATCAATTCGGGAGAAATCTTAAAACTCCCACAATATGCCTATACCAGCATATTGATTTCTATAATTCCTAAATGACCTGGCGTCTATATCGGTATAATTTGTACTTCTAATTCTAGAAAACAACGTAGTCGTGATAGAAAAACCGCCACCTATTTTTTGAGATGCATTTAATTGAAAGTTAGCATACTCATACTTTAAATTTTCTCCAATTGTTCCTTCTGTATTTCTTGCTTCAATATCTGTGTAATCTCGAGTTATAAATGAAAAAGAGCTGCGCACTTTAGTACGTTTATTCTTATATCTCAGTGAGATTCCTGGACCGAATTGATTAAATCCAGAGCGATTCGTAGAATTATCGATACGCATATAATACACAAAACTAGGTCTTAGTTGTAAGTATTTATTGATTGGTAATCCATAAGACAAGGTACCTTTTACATAATCCCAATCTCTTTCTCCGTCGGGTTCTACATCACTAGTATTAAAGGTATCATACAGTCTTTTTTTGGCATAAATACTTAGTCCTACTTTATGTTTCAAACGACCTATCTTAAACGTTTGCACAGAAGTTAGCTGCACACCAAACTCACTATATTGTAAATCTCTGACACCAAATGCATCAAAATTTCTGAAATTATAGAACCCTTCTACAGAACTCTCATTGTTTTTGATCGGAGCAAATTCTACTCCCAATGTTCCTCCGTAATTGGTATATCCTAATGGATTAATAAGCACATCTTGATCTCCTCCAAGTCCTTCTCTATTCATTCTCATTAATCGAGCTTCGGCAATAAGAGCGGTTTTTCTATTAAACTTATAATCATATTTTGCTACCGTATTAAGACTCCAATAGCTATCATCCATGTCTTCATAAAAAATCCTTGCAAATGGATTAGCCGAAATTCTAAATCGATTGTTTTTCCATCGATATCTAAATTTATAATCCGCTTCGACATCCTGATAAAAACTACTTGATATTAAATCACTTTCATTTAAAATTCCTTCATCAGTTCGTATCTCTTTTGGACTTCTGAAATAATTGTATTCATAGCCACCTTCAGTGCCAATATTGAAGGTGTTTTTAATCTGACTAAATGATTTTATGTATATAAACCCCAACAAAACGGTCATCCAAATCTTTATTGTATTCATAAATTTCTTCTCCTTTTTAATAGTTTTTTACTTGTTCTTTGATTGCTTTTTTTAATCCTTGTTTATTTACGAGTTGAATCCCTAATCCTGGACGCACATTGATCTCCATAATCTGAGGTCCTTTATTTTTGTCTATGACGATATCAATCCCTAGATAGTTTAGAGGAAAAGCTCTTGCCGTATCAATAGATATTTTCAGAATCTCTTCCCAATATGGAATAGGCATATTTTGTATCACAAATCCACTATCGGGATGATGATCAAAGTAATTTTTACCATCATACACTTCCGTTAATGTTCCCGCAGTTAAATCCACTCCAATCCCTACTCCATTCTGATGAAGGTTTGCCTTTCCATCGGATCTATCCGTTGGCATTCTTAGCATTCCCATAACGGGATTTTGATGCAGTGTGATGATTCTAAAATCAGGAACTCCCGCCGGATAAATTTTATGGAAAAAGGGATGTGGTTCTATGCATTCTTCAATCAAAACCCTATCATGAGAACCTAGAGAAAAGAATCCCATAATGATCGCAGCCATATGCTGAAATATTTGTCGTTCTGTAATTACTTTTTCGCTACTGATCCAATTCCCATTACGATCTCTTTTAATAATTTTTATTCCACCACCACCGCATCCATTTGCGGGTTTAATCGCCATCGCATCATATTGTTTGCATACTTCCCAAGCTTTTTTGATATCATTATTATACGCTACGACTGCATATGTTTTAGCACAAGGAATCTGATGCTGATGTAGAATTTCTTTGGTACGAACTTTGTCATCCGCCAAGGGATAATCCTTTTTCTTATTATTGGGATAGATGAATTTTATATTCCTTTCGTTTAAACCCACCACTTCATTTTTTTTGGATGGTTTTATTCTTAAAAATGTGGAAAGCATAGTCTTTTGTTTATTGATGGTATATTGTTGTAAAGTATGTTCGCTATAGGGTAAGAACACCTATTGTAGTACAGGTTTGAATCTGTATAATTCTGTCCATCGAATTCCTATATATCTTCCTAGAAGCATTGCTGATGCTATAATGAGTAGAATAATTTCTGGAAAAATGATAAGGATAGAAGGCAGTACTTTCCAGGATAATAATCCATAGCATAGTGTTGTAGCCAAGATCGTTTGGAACAGCTTATCAATTGCAATTTTATAGCCATCTTCGACCGTAGCTCTAGAAAATCTTTCGGCCGCAATGGTTAAAATGATCGTTGGAAAAAATGTTAATGTAGTTAACCAACTGATATTAAAAGTTAACCCAATATTCGTAGCAATAATCATTAAACCTACCATAATAGTGAGAGAAACTACCAGTTTAGGCGTATACAATAATCCAATAGAATCAAATGGATACGAGATCAAACCAACCAATAGAATCAATCCAACAAATAGTATAATTCCTGTAAAAAAACCAGTATGTAACAGAGAAAATGCAATTAAAACAGGAAGAAAAATTCCAAAGGTTTTTATCCCAACAACATTTCTTAAAAATGCTACTAGTAATCCTCCTAATGGCAATAGTAATAATAGATGTAAGGAAGATTTCGAGATAATTCCAGATTCAACCATACTCCAAAGAGAAATACCAGACAGCTTTGAAATTTCTTCAGAGTTCATCTTCAAAAAAGCTATGTGATTCATTTCTTCGATCTGATAAGTATAATCAAACTGAATTCCAGAAGTGTGTGTGATTAAAAACTCATCTCCCTGATATATTTCTAAATAATTGGAGGGTAGATATGCAAAATGATTGTTGAGCGTATCAAATGGAATCCAATTTTCATTGATAAGCACTTCTGCCCATACGTGGGATGTTCTTTTGGTTGTATTCTCAGCTATAATTCCTCCTTTAATTCTAGCTGGATATCCTAAATTCCGTAATAAAGCTACAAATAACCTACTTTTCCCATTACAGGAAGCTCTATTCTGCTTAATCGTTGTGAGCGCATCCGTAAGGGTAATAATGGGTGCCGAAGGAATGCTAGAAACATATTCAAAAACGTTGCTAACTATTTCCTTATCAGTACTAACATTTTGTACCAGTTGTTTTGCTAAATCCGTGATCATATCATGATCCGACTGAATATTTGCTGTAGGTTGTAAAAACAACTCATATCCAACAGCAGTTTTCAGAAAATTCTTAGGGATGATATAGCTTTTATCTTTCCCTTCGAAAATAAACTCATAATTCACATTATGGTATGAATCCTTACTATCAGTACTCCAAACAGCTCTTAGATTTTCGTGTTGTTCTTCCTTTTTACTAAAGTGTAGCGTACTATCTAAATAGATACTTCCTATCGAAATTCTTTGCCTCGAATTATTCTTCGGAACAAATGCTTTTACATAAGTATTTTTATTTCCAGACTTAAAAAAATAATTGTAGTTTACTTTATAAACTTTGTCTGGATTAAAATCATCATAGCTAGATATGATGGGTTTTAATTTAAAAGCAATAGAGGTTAAGGCGATCACTGTAATTAGGAGTACCACAGTTCTAAGATTTGTTTTGGAATTCATAATAAGTTATTTTTGGCTGTATAACCGGGCAGAAAAAAAATACCCTACCCTGCACCGAAAAAAAAATTCACATATGAGTGTATCCTCCAAATCTGTTTGTGAACAAGACGTCTTTAACGAATTGTTCAAAACGCACTCCAGAACCATCAGAAATCATATCTATTATAAATGTGGAGACCCTGACCAGGCAGAAGATATCATGCAAGAATCTTTTATCCGTTTATGGAATAATTGTAAAAAAGTAATCCTGGAAAAAGCACGAGCTTTTCTATATAAGGTATCTACCAATTTATTTTTAAATCAGGTAGAACATCAAAAAGTAAGATTAGCCTACTCCAAACTTTCACATAGAGACAGAAACCATGAATCTCCAGATTTTATTCTAGAAGAAAAGGAGTTTATGATAAAGCTTCAAAATGCTATTGGAGATCTTTCTGAAGCACAACGCGAAGTATTTTTACTTAATAGAATCGATAAAAAAACATATAACGAAATCGCCGAAATGCTAGGGATTTCGGTAAAAGCAGTAGAAAAAAGAATGCACAATGCCCTTAAAAAACTAAGAAAGATTATAAAAAATATTTAAGCGAGGTAGGGTATTTTGCTAAACGCCGGTTATACGGATATTAAACCTGTATGATATTTTTAAAACATCTGAGTATTCGAAACATAACTACACTACATGGAAGAGGATAAAGATCCATATTTGGCAAAATGGTTAAACAATGATTTAACCAATGATGAGCTAGCACAATTTTCTACATCTGAAGAGCTTGAAGATTATGAGAAAATTGTAAAAGGGCTGGAGTATTTTCATGCGCCTCCTTTTGATGAAGAAACCTCTCTTTCGGTAACCTTAGAAAAATTACAACATCAAAAAAAGAAGAAAGTTATTCCATTAAAACCTATTATTTACACCATTTCTGCTGCAGCATCCATACTGCTAGTGATAGGATTATTTTTTAATAAAGTTACCCATGAAGCGGCTAATGGAGAACAACTTGCCATCACTCTTCCAGATGGTAGCAAAGCGGATGTAAATGCAGGATCATCGCTATCGTACAATCGTTTCTTTTGGTCTCAAAACCGAGAAATAGATTTAAAAGGTGAAGGATTGTTTACTGTAAAAAAAGGAGAAACCTTTACAGTAGCAACTACCGCTGGAGAAGTCGAAGTACTAGGAACTATTTTTAATGTAAAGTCTAGAGATCACATTTTTGAAGTGGCGTGCTATGAAGGAAAAGTGAAAGTGCAAACCAGTGCTGATGTACAAGAAATCATTACACAAGGCGAGTCTGTTCTTCTAAAGGATAACACATTAAATAAAGTGAAAATTTCAGAGACCCAACCACTATGGAAACAAGGAGAAAGTCTATTTAATAGCATTCCACTAAAAGAAGTGTTAGACGAGTTAGAACGACAATACAACGTAACTTTTGTGAGAACCTCTATAGACGAAAATAAATTGTTTTCTGGAGGCTTTGTACATAACAATGTCAACCTTGCTTTAGAATCTGTACTGGTTCCTATGAATATTGAATATATCGTAAACGGAAAAGAGGTAAAACTGTCTAATAAATAAAAACTCCCACTGTTATTTAATACAACAAGCGTGAAGAAAGCAATTGTATTCCTTTTACTAGTAACCTACTCAGCCCAAGCACAAATTGTAAAGGAGTATAAAAATGCTCCATTACAAGAAGTACTTACCGATATTTCTGAATCTTACGGACTTATTTTCTCTTACAGCAATGATATTATACAAGGCAAATCCGTTTCTATTAAGATCCAAGATACTCCTATTGATGAGATACTGCTTACGCTACAATCCCTAACAAAACTTTCGTATAACAAGATTTCTGAAAGACAAATTACGGTGAGTATGCCTGATACCAAAACAACCATTTGTGGATATCTGTATGATGGTGAAACCAACAGTCCTCTATCCTATGCCACTATTGTGATAAACGAATCTAATGAAGGTGTGATCTCCGATGAAAATGGTTTTTTCATATTCGAAAAAATTAATAAAACTGCTACCATCTCCATTCAGTATGTAGGATATAGCGAAAAAGCCATTCCTGTCACTGCTTTTAAAAAATCAGATTGCCAACGCATTCAGTTGATAAAAGAAAGTACCACATTAGACGAAGTACTTATCATAGAGTACATTACCAAAGGACTGGGAAAAAATATCGATGGATCCCTTATCATCACCAATGAGGAATTAGGAATCTTACCAGGACAAATCGAACCCGATGTTTTCCAGAGTATACAATCCATTCCTGGTATCAACAGTCCGGATGAAACCGCCACAGGAATTCAGATTAGAGGAGGTTCTCCTGATCAAAATCTAATCCTTTGGGATCATATAAAAATGTATAATACTGGGCATTTATTTGGGTTAATTTCTGCATTTAATCCCTATGTAGTATCAGATGCGAAAATATTTAAAGGTGGTGCTGATCCTAAATACGGAGACAGAGTTTCTGGTGTAATTGATATCACTAGTGATTACAAAATTCCTGAAAAACTAGAAGGTGGTCTTGGTATTAATGGTACGCATGCGGATCTATTTCTAAAAGCTCCTATCGGAAAAAAAATAGGAGTCATTGTTTCTGGAAGAAGGGCGTACACTGATTATCTCGAAACACCTACCTATTCCGCTTATTTCGAAAAAGTGTTTCAGAACACTAAAATCACCAAAGCTTTAAATCCCATTGATGCAGAGGAAGAAGATGAAATCGAGGAAGAAGTCTCAGATAACAATTTCTTTTTCTACGATACTAGTGTAAAACTCATTGCAGACATAACTGAGCATAATAACCTTAGCGTAAGTGGAATTTATACCAAAAACGATCTCGCTTTTGAGATTAATAATGAAGAAGATCGACTACGAGATAATCTTACGATCCAAAATGAAGGCCTCAGTTTTTCTTGGATTCATACCAGTTTTAAAAACATTGAGGCGAATATCAAAGGGTACTATTCTAAGTATGATTCTGATTATAACTTTACAGAAACACAAGAAACGGTTATCGAGGAGCAATCCATCCGAAAAAATACGGTAGAAGATATTGGTTTTGATGTGGATTTGCAGTACAAATTTAACAACAAACACTCGCTAGCATTGGGATATCAGTTTTCTAACAACGAAGTATCTTATACCGTTACCAGAGAGGGAACTTTTGAAACTCCGATTAATGAAACAGACCTCATAAAAAATAGTGCGAACACGCTTTATAGCAATTATAAATACACCACTGATCAAAAAGGTTCTGTGAACCTTGGATTTCGTGCTTCTCATTATTCGGTGGTGGATCAGTTCTATGTAGAACCGCGTATTAATATAGAATATCCGATTACAAATTCTTTGCGTATCAAAGCTACTGGAGAACTACGATATCAACCTATCAGCCAATTAGTAGAGTTTGAAGATACCCAACTACGATTAGAAAACAACTTATGGATTCATTCGGATAATGATGACATACCTGTTTTAGAAAGCTTACAATTCTCTGGAGGGTTCTTATTCTCCAAAAACAATTGGAATTTCGAAATCGATGGTTATTACAAAAATATTGATGGCTTGACTTCGCTTACCAACGGATTTAATAATATTAATAATGATTTATCTACCGGAGAAAGTGATGTGGTAGGCGTGGATGTTTTATTAAAAAGAAGGTTTAAAAATTTTAGAACCTGGATTGGGTATACGTTTAACAATATTGAATATACATTTCCAGAATTTCAGGAAGCTTCTTTTCCGGGCAATAATGATATTACTCATAATTTTAGGATTTCGAATACTTTAGAAATAAAGGATTGGGAGTTTTCTTTGGGTTGGCTATGGAGGTCTGGTGCTCCTTTTACCGATGCTGATCTGGTAGATGAGGAGATCGAATTTGGCACACCCAATGCGCTAAACTTGCCTAATTATCATCGGTTAGATGCTTCTCTGACCTATCATTTTGATATTATAAAAAATAAAGATTGGAAAGGACAGATTGGAGTCTCTGTATTAAATCTCTACAATAGACAAGTACCTATTGCGATCAATTACCAATTAGATGAAAATGCAGATGGCGATGCGGAGTTAGATATCATACGCCAACAGTCTTTGGGTATTACGCCTAATGTTACGTTTAGAATGAGTTTTTAGAAGCGTGTGTTTATGCATTAACAAACGATTATTCTTTAAAACTGTTTTTCTTTTTTTCATTGCCAAACCAAGGGTTATATTATTAAATTAAGTGTTCTTGTTGTCAGTCTGATTTCTATGACAAAACCAAATTGTTTTTATAAGCAGTTTGGTTTTTTATTATAGCAAAGATTCTATGAATAATT
>NZ_CANLMM010000012.1:0-80761 GCF_947492115.1 uncultured Aquimarina sp. | reverse complement strand
TAATTATCAAGGAATCGAACCTTAAAAATAAAATCTCTTTTATCCTACTCCAGTATAATTTCTATGCTTATGAACTTGGCTTGTTTCCCAAAGCGGGTGCAAATATAAAACGCTTTTTTATTCCCCGCAAAACTTTTTTGAACTTTTTTTAAAAAAAATTTTATCAACTAAAAACTCTCCCAAAACATCCTCAAAAAAACCAAACTTTCTCAATGAACTCTCAAAACTTATTCCGTTTTGCGGGTGCAAACATACAACCCTTTTTCTTTTCCACAACAAAAAAATACAACTATTTTTTAACCTTTTTGTAAAACACTCTAAACATTAAAGTTACAAATCAAAAAAAATAATTTCTAAACTTTCAAAAGAGCAAATAATAAGAAAAACTAATAATTCGGCTCCTTTAAAATGCATATCTCTAAAAAACCATAAGAAAATTTGTCAGATTATCTTCTGGGTCTAATTGCAACTTTTTACGAAGCTTATGCCTATTTACATCTACACTTTGGGGACTTATACCGAGAAGCGGTGCGATTTCTTTTGAAGACAAATTCATTTTAAGGTATGCACACAATCTAAGATCTTTTGAAGTTAGACCAGGGTATTCCTTGGACAACCTTTCATAAAACTCCTGATGAGATTTATCGAAGTTAATTTTAAAAATCCTACTTTCCTTATCTGTTATATAATATTCTACAAGCCTTCGTAGATCCATATAATTACTCTCATGAGATCTAACATTAGAAGACTCTTGTATTTTTACGATTTTATCTCTGATTTTTTTAAGAATCTTGTTTTTGTTAAGATTTACATATGCCACTTGAGTAAGCTCTCTACTTTTTGCTTTTATTTCGTCTTCTAATTTGGAGTTTTTGAGTTCAATAATCTTGCGCTCTTGCTCAATCTTTTGTGCCTTATATTCTTCTCTTTGCTTTTGCAGTTTTTCTTCTTTTAGTTTTAGCAATTTATTTTTCTGCTTTTTCATTTTATATCGACTTATAAAGATACCTACCAGCACAAGACTTAAAAAAAGCAATACATATATTATATATGCTAACGGTGTTCTATATATAGGTGGACTAATTTTAAACGAAAAAGAAGATTCTTTTATAATATCATCATATTTAGCTCTTACTTGTAGTTTATAGTCTCCTTCTATTAAATTATACAATGTCCTTTCTTGAGAAGCTGTCCAATCACTCCATCCATCATTATTGATTTTCGATTGATATAACACTTTTTTACCATAGAGTGGTAATGCGTATTTCACTTTAAGGTCATTATCTTTAAATGGGATTCTTGATTTTCTAGCATACGAGATATTACTATTAACAGATACAAAGTCTCTAATAATAACATCATTCCTAGCATTTTTAACAGAAACTTCTCTATTTCGGACGTATGCCGAAAAACCACTATATATTGGAATAATTTCTTTGTCTCCATCCAATTCAAAAACATTCAAAACATCTGGCACCAGTTGATTTTGCAATTCTTCTAAATTGACTATTTCATCTCCAGTATCAATTATTACACTTTCATTATCCACATACCAAGTCTCCGTTTCCTTTTCTATAATTCTAGGCGCATACCCTTTATTCATTCCCAATGCTTCTTTTGCAAAAGAATTATTCTCAGCATTATAAGTATACATATGAAATCCAGATGTTATTATAATGTCATTCTTAGTTTTCGAAAGTGACAATACCACTCCTTCAAAATCACTTAGCGGAAAGAAGGATTGTTGTATTAAAGTTTTCTTATCTATATCTAATTTAAATTTAAAAACTCCTTCAGAGCGAAGGGCCAACCAAATATTATTTTGACTATCGACTTCTAAATACCTAACCGATTTATTAAAACCTTTAAGCTGATATTCCTGCCAGTCATTATTCTCTTTCTGATATAAAGCGACACCATTATAATTAGGAGATAAAACGAACTCTTCCTTACTAAACTCATATTTTCTAAAATCCCAAGCTCCTTTACTAGCACCTATTTTTTTGAGATCTTTATCTTGAACGATATAAGCTCCTTTATCATGACCAACCCAAATCTCATCATTAATAGAAGTAAGATTCCAAACCTGTCCATTCAACAACAGTTTAAAATCTTCTTCTATATCAGTTGGTTTCTCATCCAGCGTATACAATCCTTGATTAGTTCCCAAATAGTAGAAACCCCTATTTTTTACTGCCGCATAAGTTGTTCCTAATAAACCATAATAGTCATAATAATATTTTAAGGAAGAATTTAATTTGATATAATCAACTCCATAATCTAATGCTAGCCACAAATTATGTTCATCATCTTGAAAAATCGATAACACCGTATTATTTTGAAGACCTTTTAATTTATTAATATTTTCAACATACCCGGAATTGAGATCCACAATATAAAGTCCGTTTGTTACGGTCCCTAAAGCAATTCTACCATCATTTAATTTTAAAAAAGAAAAAATCTGTGCACTACTAATTTCACTTGATCTGGAAAACTGAAGTGAAGTTGCTTTTCCATTCTTAACAAGATACAAACCTTTTGTATCTGTAATAAGCAACATCTCATTATCAAAACTAGAAACTCCGATTATATTCCCATTTAACTGATCATCATCAAACACATTAGAAAGGTTTGATTCGGACAGTTTAAAAACTCCATTTTCATAATCATTTACAAACAATTCTTCACCCACCATATAACTCCATTTAAAACAGCAGGGGGCAGGTATTTTTGTAATTATATTTCCTTGATTAATATAGAGATTACTAAATGTTTGAAAGATTATTTCATTGTCTAACCGATGTATCCTCCAGTATTCTTCAGTTTTATCTGACAGCTGTTTATTACTGTTATTTAAAAGAGAAATTTCAAAATCATTATACGCTTCTTGTCTATTTTTTAATAATCCAAAGTGTCCATCAGCACCAAAATAAATAGAGTCTTTATTTTTAACGAAAAGACTTCTGTTTGCCATAGCGTTGTTAGTTTCAATAGAATTCCATTCACTGCCATCATATATCAACACTTTATTTTCGTTGGCGATATAAATCAAGCCATTTTCATCTTGTTCGATATCCCAAGATTGTGCTCCGAAACCAAGAGACTTTGTATCATAATGAGTAATTTGATACTGAATTTTATTTTCAATTGATTGGGAGAAAGAAAAAAAATGTAATAAAAAAATTAATAGGCAAGTACGATTCATTAAACGCTGTATTTACACTAAGGGTAGTATTTCAAATATACTAAAAACTCACGAAAAATCTTAAAGAGTCGCTAGAATAAGGAACTGTAAAAAAGTATTATTCTGTCAAATTTCCATGATAAAACAATTAAAATTGGGCAAACAATATTTCTTTAAGAAAAAGACGGATAAAATGCCGGAGGAACATAAAACTTACTCACTCCAGCATCTTAAAACAACTAATCTAAATTATTGAAATTCTAAGCTTTTTCTAACGGATGTTTAGATAGTAACATCTAACCTTTCTTATTTTATCCAATTCTTAACAATCATAAAGAAGAATCTAAACTCTCCTTTTTGAATTCGGCTAACTCAATTAAACTGTAATGGGTAAATAATCCATAAGCAACAAATATCTCTCTTCATAACGCTTTATTTTAAACCTTACATATGTAGTAAAGTCTTAATTGATCTATTAACCATTTCGGAATGATTATGTGGTTAATTTCTTTCTATCTTAAAAATTACTTTATTGTTATTGCTCGAAACGAAAAGAAAAACAGGATAATTCCAAAATACCTTGTTTTTTCTATTAACCTTTATCAAAACTACAATAAAATTACATTTAATCTATCAATTCCATAATCTTAACTATATATATACAATTAAGAAATCATTCTTAAATATAAAAAACCAAAAACCCTGTTAAAAAACTGAAAAACAAATATTTAAACCAAAAAAGCATCCTTACCCTCCTTAAATGTAGATCCTAACCCATACACATCGTATTATAGATTCTTTCAATAAGCAAATAATCCCAAAACCTCTATAATTACAGTCTTATTTAGCTGAAAAAAAATAAATTTTATGAAAGATTTTGAGTAAACTTCGATATTATTATTGAAACTGATGATAGATGTAGTAATTTACTATATCAATTATAAGATATATTGGCACAAAAGTTTACAGGAAGAAATTCCATACCAGACCGAAACGAATCACAGCATCTCTAGGAGCATATCCAGGAGCAGAAAATTCATTGTTCTGACTGAAAGCTTCTCCAAAGTTCTCTACTTTAAAATAGATTCGTGTTTGTCTTATTCTAGCATTAAAAAAGATATCAAACTGAGGAAAGCCACCAAATGTTTGTCTTGTATCAATAATTTCATCTGGATCACTATTATCAAATTGATCAAAATATTCAATCTCATTGGGGCTTTGCACATAAAATTCTGACAGTACTGGATCATAACCATCCGCGTCATACTCCGAATAATATTTAAAAGTTACACCTGTCTGTAAAAACAATGCTCTTTTAAACCAATAGTCTTGATAATAAAAACTATTTCTAGTAACAATATTAGGAACATTATACACTTCGAAGGTTCTAACATCTCCAACTTCATTTATAGTATTGGTTGCATTACTAACATTCTGATATACTATTGAATTATCGATACCTAACCAACCAAATTTTAAACTATTGGAAAGCTTAAGCTTTAATAAATTCAAACTACCATCATACTGTTCAGGAACTGTAATAGAATCTGTGTTTTTTGTAAAATATGTATAGTTGTCAATGGTCGAATAGCTAGCTTCTATATTTGCCCAATTCTTAACCTGCACATTAGCATGAATTTTTTGAGTTTCTACATTTTTAAAATCATTAGTAGCATCAGTATTATTAAAATTCTGCCAGTTATAGCTAACGTAATCACTCTGATATAAAAGAAAATTATAATTCGGAGCTGAAGAACTTGTGCTTATACCTAATTGTAGACCATAATCACCGAGCTGATATCCTGCGGAAGCATTTAAATAATTCCCATCAAAATCACCTGATATAATGGACATTCCGTCTGCAGCAAGTTGAAATCCTTTATAATATTTTTGATAAGACCCTCCTACAGAAACTATATTTCCTTTAATTCTATTTGTAATATCCGTACCATCTTCTAACGTAAGAATTGTATTGTATCCGTAATTATAGTCCGAAATACCGGCATTAACAGTTAGGCTACCTAACCAATTATTATCTACATTTACAAACAATTGATTACTAAAATCTTCTAGCGCAGCTTTATCTTGTAATGCTCCAGAATCATACGACACTCCAAAAAGATCACTTGGTGCAGCCTGATCAAACTGAAAAGATTTATCCGTAAGATCTAGAATATGTCCCACAGCTATATTCGTATTAGTACTATCTGTTTTTTTAATAATATCGTATTTGTGATTTAGATAAAACCGTTTCCCAAGTAAAATACTCTCAGCATTTTCAAAATTCACCTCGATAGATCCCCTATCGGAAAACTCATCAGCTTCCTCTCTAAATTCTTCAGTATTATTAAGATATTGATTTAGACCTGTTTCTGAGAGCCCTCCATTCTCTTCGTTTAATAAGTCTTGAGATACAAAATGAGTTCGTATACTATATCTGTCATTTTTAGTTCTATAATTTGCTGTAGCTCTAAAATTACCAGTACTCGTAAGTGCATGTTGGTATTTTCCTAATGACCTATTCCCTTTATATGCAATCGATAGATTTAACCTAGGAGAAGTATTTACCGTAAAAAACGCATCTAACTGTTGCCCTTGTTCAAAAGTAGTTTTAAAATACAATTCAGTTAAAGGCGTAGGAACATTATAATACAAGATATCTTCTGCTTCCATGAAATTAAAATGTCTTGCCCTTGCGCCAAAAAGAGGTAATAAATGGTTATATTCTTCTACTTTAATCAAACTATTGTAAGTTTGCCCGACATTATTTATGGGCTGTAATCCAAAATCATCTCTTCGTAAATAGTTGAAGTTATAATCCCTTTGGATCGTTAATGTAGTATCTACAAAAGTAGTATCATTTTTAATACTTATGATCTTATAATCCGTAATCGGAGGTTTGCTTTTGGTTTTCTTTGCAAAAGGCTTCCTTTTTTGAGCGAAATCAGGAATCTGTTGCGTATTCGTCCCTCCTCCATCGAACTCTTCTTCATTACCTTCCTGAGCACTTGCTATGGAACCTATTAGAAGTATAATTATAAATACTAAATTCTTTTTCATCTATATCGTAAACTGTTGGCAAAAATATACTTTTTTAACGAAAGTCAATAGCTATGAATTATTCGTTTTAATGCTAAGTTTTTTTCTTGATTCTTAAAAATAGTTTTCTGATGTTCTGTTCTTACATTATCTTCGTAACATGCTCGAATTAAAATTAAAACCTGATCTCATAGAATGTGGTACAGATGAGGCAGGTCGTGGTTGTCTGGCAGGACCTGTTACTGCTGCTGCTATTATTTTACCCGATGATTTCAGTAATGCGATCTTAAATGACTCGAAACAGCTTAGTGAAGCAAAACGAAAGCAACTAAGACCACTACTAGAAGACTGCTCTATTACCTATGGTGTGACACATATCTATATGGAAGAGATTGATAAAATGAATATTTTAAACGCTTCTATTCTGGGCATGCAACGTTCTATAGCTCAATTATCGCCTCAGCCAGAACATATTTCTGTAGATGGAAATAAATTTAAACCATATCATAATATACCACATACCTGCGTTATAAAAGGAGATGGTAAATATCTTAATATTGCTGCAGCATCGGTTTTAGCAAAAACCTATAGGGATGAATATATGGAAAAGATCCATGAAGAATTTCCTATGTATAATTGGAAAAAAAATAAAGGATACCCAACTGCTGAACATCGAGAAGCAATACGAAAATATGGTGTTACCAAATACCACAGAAAAAGTTTTAGATTATTACCAGAACAGTTATCACTAGAGTTCAAATAATTATCTTTGGCAACTGAGAATATTTGGTAGATAGAAAAACAACCAAATTATTACAAAACCAAGAACAAAAAAGGAAAACAAAACACATGAAAAAAATAGTTGTACTTCTAATCTCCACAATTGTTTTAGCTTGTAACACTACTACCGAAGAACCAAATACTCTTATTGATTATATTCCCAAAGATGCTCAGGTGATTATAAAAATCAATGATCTGGAGCAAACAAAAAATATGCTTAGGGATAATGACTTTTTCAAGAAAAATAAAAATCTTGATCTATTCAACTATTTCAAGACACTTCCCGTATTAAATCAAGTAGACCAATCTAGCGGCCTATTATGTTTTTCTCCAATCGGTAAGAATGATTTTGAGTATACGTATATTTCTACATACGATCCAATGATCATAAATAAAGATTCGTTAGATCAAAAAACAATAGAAAACATCAATTACTCTAATAAAATCATACATAAAATAACTTCTGGCAGTGATACTTTTTATGCTACCAAACAGGATAGCTTATTAATCGCTTCTTCTTCTCAGATATTGATTGAAAACGCAATTCGCCAGCAAGAAAATAAAATCCCAGTTAGTGACGACCTTATAAAAGCCTATGAGGTTTCTGATGTAAAAAATCCAGTAGCTTTAATAGCAAATGGAAAACAGCTACAAGAAATACACAATTCGTTAATCCCGAATAATGACTTGATAGCGCTGTCAAATTTTAGCGGATGGATCTCGGTAGATGCTAAACTAGATCAGAATGCATTATATATAGATGGAATTGCCATTGAGAAAGACTCTTTATCGACTACCATTGGAATTTTTGACAATACTACAGCCCAAGAAAACAGAATAGCTAGTATTACACCGATCACTGCCAATGGTTTTGTATCCTTTACTTATGACGACTTCTATACACTAAAGAAAAACCTTGCATTAGCTCAGGAAAGGGAAATAGAAAATATTCCTGATGATCTAGACGAACTGTTTTCAGGAATTTCAGAAATTGGAATGATATTTTTAGAAAATGACGATGCATTAACTTTTACCTCGCTAGCTCCAGAAAATACCTTAGAACAATTAGCAGGCAGTCCTGCAGGTTCATATAGAGATATAAATATATTTAGTTACGAAGAAAACACTACGTTTTCAGGATTACTAAAACCTTTAATCCCTGAATTTGAAGCAAAATACTATTTCTCTTATGAAAATCAGATTGTATTTGGTTCTTCTAAAAATGCCCTACAGACTATCATTGCTAACATCCTTAACAAAACCGTATTACAAGAACAACCATATTACATAAAAACACTGGAAAAACTCTCTGATGAATCTTCTATACTAGTTGTAGGAACTGTAAAGTATTTAAAAGAATATATAAGTAGTAATATTGAAGAATCACAACAAAAACAGTGGAGCGAAACCAAGACTAAAGGTTATCAAATTGGGGCTTTACAACTTATTAAAGAAAGTAATTTTGCCCATATCCATGGCGTATTACAGAAAGATATTACCAAAGGCTCTGCAACCTCTGTTACGCAAACAACATCAACCACTTTAGAAAACAAAATTCTGAATAGGCCAATTTTGGTAAAAAATCACCGGACAAAAGGAATGGATATTGCCGTACAAGATGTGGACAATAATCTTTATCTAATCTCTGACAAAGGAGTCATCTTTTGGAAAAAACAGATCAACGGCGCTATCATGGGAGATATCCAACAAATTGACATTTATAAAAATGGCAGATATCAGCTCCTTTTTAATACTGAAAACACTTTATATTTAGTCGATAGGGATGGTAAAGATGTTACTTCTTATCCTAAAAAATTCCAACAAGCTATTACGCATCCGATTTCTTTATTTGATTATGATAAAAATAAGCGCTACCGTATTGTTGTGACACAAGGAAACAAAGTTAGCATGTTGGATGCAGAAGGAAATGTGGTCTCTGGATTTGGTTTTGAAGGAACTGAAACCAACATTATTTTACCGCCAAAACATATTAGAATCGGTAGTAAAGATTATATTTTAATCTCTGAGGAAAATGGTAAAATAAATATTTTAGATCGTTTAGGCCGAACTCGTGTTGACGTAAAGCAATCGGTAGATTTTTCTAAAAACCAATGGCAACAATATCAAAATAAGTTTACTTCTACTACAAAAGATGGAAAACTAATTCAGATTCAATCAGATGGTTCTGTTAATATAATAGACAAAGAACTAGACCCGAATGCCACTTTAGTTTCGACCAACAAAACGTTAGTTACTTTCTCGGAAAACAAATTAACTATTAAAGAGAATACGCTAGAACTAGACTATGGAGTTTATACAAAACCACAGATATTCTACATCAATAACAAAATTTATGTAGCCATTACAGATAAACAATCCAAAAAGGTATACTTATATGATAGCAATGCAGAGTTATTCCCGAATTTTCCAGTATACGGAAACTCTATTATTAGCTTAGGAAATATGGATAAAGATCCTAATCTAGAATTTGCAGTACAAGGAGAAGAAAATAGTATTCTAATTTATCAAATCAATTAACCTCTAATTTAAATTTTGTAAAAAAGATGTTGACTTTTTAGTTGTAGGTATCACTAATGTGAAACCAAGTAATTAAAATGTCGTGAAAACTCTAAAAATTTTATCGATATTATTTTTAACCGTATTGTTGTTCGGTTGTTCGGATGATACTATTGATAATGAAGAAATAGATCTCGAAGCGACTAGTATTACATTCTCTATAGTGAAGGATGATGATTTTACAGGGACAGCTACAATTACGGGAACTATTACGAATATTGGAGATGACTCTTTTAGGTCATCTTCTGGACAACAAGCGTTACGTTTATACCAAAGAAATCTTGGAGCACCAGCGCCAGGCGAATTAGTTAGCACTGTAAGTTTTACAGATTTAGCTGCTGGCGAGACATTAACCATTAGTTATTCTAGGCCTTGGAATTCATCATCCCCTGCAGAAGGTGAATTTCCGCCAGATTATAGTATAGTTTTAGATTATGATCCTGATATTTTTATTGATGGTAATGACAGTAATAATGATGAGGATCTAACAAATAACAGTTTAACAGTAAGCGGATCAGAAATCAATGACCTATTCGTTAATTAAAAATCAACCTCAATCTATTCGATTTGTTTAGTTTTTAGTCAAAAAAGCCGAAGTAATTTATACTTCGGCTTTCTCGTTATACCATTTCCGCTTCGAATAAGACTTTAAAATGTTTCAACAGTTTCTCTTTTACTTCAGCTATATTTACACTTTCTACACCTAATTCTACATGTAAAGAAGTAACGGCTTTATCATTAATCCCGCATGGAATAATATTATCAAAATACCCTAAATCCGCATTTACATTAAATGCAAAACCGTGCATAGTAACCCATCTACTGGCTCTAACTCCCATAGCACAAATTTTGCGAGCAAACGGAGTTCCTACATCCAACCAAACACCTGTTTCCCCATCACTACGAACTCCTTTAATTCCGTACTCATCTAAGGTAAGTATCACCATTTCTTCTAAAAGGCGAAGATATTTATGAATATCTGTAAAGAAATTGTCTAAATCTAAAATTGGATATCCCACAACCTGTCCCGGTCCATGGTAGGTAATATCACCGCCTCGATTTATTTTATAAAAAGCAGCTTCTTTTTGTTGTAACTGCTCCTCATTTAAAAGCAAATTACTAATATCGCCACTTTTCCCTAACGTGTATACATGCGGATGTTCTACAAAAAGAAAATAGTTATTGGTATCGAGATTAGCATCTTCTCGTCTATTTTTTATTTTCGTATCCAGAATTCCTTTAAAAAGAATTTCTTGATAATCCCAGGTTTCCTTAAAATCCTTTAAACCTAGTTCTTGTATTTCAATCTTCTTATTCATCTCTGCAAAGATACGGGATTAAAAAAGTTTCTATTCTCCTATTACCTTTCAAAACAAGATCTAACCAATAATAATTATATTTGCTTTTTTTTAACATATAATCCCCCAAAATATGAAACACTTATTACTAGCTACATTTCTATTAATTTTTTCATTTTCTTTTGCACAAAAAATAAAAATCAAAAAAGGAGAAGTTTTTTTTGATAAAGTTAAAGTAGCTCATATTGAAAAAATAAAAGTAAAAGGCTTACGCCATTTTCAAGTTAGTGATCTTGACAAGAAACCTCTATTTAGAGCAGGAGATCTGAAAAAATATTCTCTACTTTTTCATTCTGACAAATCGTATCCCTATAATGCCTTTTTCGGAGATCAATTGAAAGACACATTACTTATAAATTCAAAAAATCATTACTTTTTATCCAAGAAGAAAATTTTTCAGCTTGCTATAGAAATGGGAATTTTTAACGCGGAAGGTTTTCACCAATCTAAAGCAAATGAGCTTATTCTGGAGAGTCTTAAAATACCCGAAAGAATCGTCAAAAAACTTGATAAAGAACGAAAGTTATTAAGTGGAAAAGGACATCGAGTAGATCGCGATTTTAAAGATATGGATATTCACCTTGTAGCACATTCTTCCAAGAAGGCCTTCAGTCAATTAAATAAAAGTATGGTAGATCAAGTTAATTATGACATCTACATTGGAAATCCTAATATAGAAGAAAACAATTCTGTTTTAATTGGTTCTGCCATTAGGGAAATTGGAACCGTAAGCGGAGAATATTTTTTTATTTTTAATACTAAAAAATTCCCTGTAGCTTCTTTTCATTCAATGACTTTCAAAATTTACAGCATTAAAAAAGAATTAGAACTTATGGATCACAACATAAGACTTACTATGGGTAGTAAGAGAAGTGAAGCTATTGAAGAAATGGTTCGAGAACTTATTAAACGACAAGAATTATAAAAATTATTACCAAACAAAAGAAGCGCTATTCTAATTTAGCGCTTCTTTTATTTTATCCATCTATTAATAAAATAATTAATCTTCCAGCTCTACCTCTACATCCAATATCTTCGGATTTTCCATATAGTCAATAAATCCAACTTCTAAGGTAAAACTTTTCCCATCCTGACTAAATAATGCTTCTTTAGAAGAAATATTTTTTATTCTTCTTGGGAAATGATATTTGATTTTATATTTAGAACTTGCTAGAAATATCTTCATTTGTTCCAAGCTGTCCAATCCCTGTTTCAATTGTTTTTCATCAAGAATTTCGGTGACTCTTTTAAATTTATTTCCTTTAAAAGTGTAGGAAACTTTTGTTGGGTCGTCTCCTTCAGTGTTAGACAATGGATCTCCCGGAGCTCCCACAGAGCTACCTGCTTTTTTTCCTCCTAAAGAAGAAGCGGTTTTAAAATCATTAAAAATATTCCCTAAATCCGATACATTCTTAAAATCGGAATACAAATCAAAGTTCATCTCCATCGTTTTGGGGTCCATGAACATATGCATTTTAAAGTTTTCTAACTTTTTTAAACGTTCTTGTTCCGCTTTTGGCAACTGTGCAATACTATCCTTTTTTTCCTCTAGGTAATCTTTAAACACCATTAAAGTATCTATCGCCTTTTCTTCTTTTTGTTCTTCTCCCAGACCTTCTCCTAATTTATCTCCAGCCATTTTAAGCAACTCAGAACCATCAAAACTGAAGGCTATCTTTCCACTTCCATCTTCATTAATATGTAAATCCTCTGAAAACTGACATCCTACAAAAAGAATTGCCACTAAAAATACCTGTATCAATAGGGATACTTTTTTCATCTATTTAAAATTTTTATTTGTTGAAAAATTCACCAAACTTACTATACAACTTTGACTTGCTGTTATACTTTTTAATGATCATTCCCAACTGTCGTGAATGACACCAACTATTTGTTAGGGTTATTTAAAATTACCAGTGCTGCAATTACACCAGGAACCCATCCACATAAGGTTAATAAAAGTACGATTATAATTGATCCACAACCTTTATCCAAAACGGCTAGTGGTGGAAAAAAAATCGATAATAAAACTCGCAAAAAACTCATAAGCAAAAATAGATTAAATAATATAATTATAGGTAGTCTTATCTCTTATTATGTTACACTACTATCTTAAAATTATTTTTATCTTCGATTAGTTTATTATACACTGAATATATTCTATGAAATGGATACAAAATATTTTTTGGATCACTCTTACGTTGTGTTGGACTAATGTTTGGAGTCAATATCAATTCTCTGGATATGTAGATCAGCAAAATAAGGATACTAATGTATACCTATCGCTTATAGAGGATTACAGAAAAATGTCGGGTACATACCAAGAACAGATTATACAGAAAGTATATCCCGACTCCACAGGGTATTTTGTATTTACCGAAAATAACTTACCTGCAAAGAATAGGATCTATCGCATTCATACAGATAATTGCTCGGAAGAAGAAGCTACTATTCATTTTAATGGAATTTGTTTAAATAGTCAGGAAATTCTATTTATTGCCAAAAATGATGATAAGATTTCATTGCCATTTACTAAAGAAGAAGAAGCCTTTTGTGAAATCATTTCCACAAACGAGCGTAGTAATACATTTCTAAAGGTAGATTCTCTAATAGAAAACATGAGGTATGCATTTAGCTCTTATCGAAGTGAGGCAAATAGAAAAGTAAATTCTATTAAATGGTTTAAAACCTTACAAGATTTTGGAGAACAACAAGAAGAACCTCTTACCGAGTTATATATTTACTCCTTTCTTTCCAATAAATCCAATAATCTATACACATATTATCTTCAGGATCTGAAACAGAACACTTATTATGATAAGCTATTAGAAAGATTGCAAGAGCAGTATCCAAATAGTCCCTACACCAAACAATATGAAACCGAATTAGCGGCAGACAAATTTTCTATATCCATAAAAAAAGAAAACACATCTTATTGGCCGTGGATCATTACATTCTTTCTAATTATTTCGATTACACTAAATATTTTATTATTTCAAAAATTAAAAAAGAAAAATAATGCTGGTAATGGGTTGGAGGAAAAACTCACACAGCAGGAAAAGAAAATCTTAGATCTAATTTTGCAAAATAAAACGAATAAAGAAATTGCTTCTTTACTATTCCTGAGTGTAAGTACCATTAAAACCCATATCAATAATCTCTACAAAAAAATTGAAGTTGATAACAGAGAAGAGTTAAAGGCGCTATATAAAAACAAGTGATTAGCTACTAATTACAAAATTCCAACTGGGGTCTAGTCCCTATTTCCACCCCTTTTTCATTGCATTTTATGGCACATGTCTAGAATTTTGAACAAAACAGAATTCAAAAAAAATAATCCTAAAAATTATCAAGACATGAAAACTAACATTACAACCGTATTTACTTTTATCATCCTATGTGCAACTATTAGCTCTTGCTCAGACGTGCAAAAAAACAACTCTAGTAGCACGATAGCAATGACTACAAATTCAGAACCAATTACAACTAAAAATATGGCTCCACAGATGACTTTTGTAGAAACAGAGTTTGATTTTGGAACTGTAACTGAGGGTGACATCTTAAAGCATAATTTTTCCTTTACTAACACAGGCAATGCTCCTTTGGTAATTGTAAATGCAAAAGCAAGTTGTGGTTGTACTGTTTCTAACTGGTCGAAAGAACCTATTGCACCTGGAGCATCAAGTGAAATGCTAGTTACCTTTAATACCAATGGAAAACCAAATCATCAAAACAAACAGGTTACTATCACTACAAACACAGCTATTGGAAAGCATATTCTAAAAATAAAAGCGATGGTTACTCCAAAAATTAAGAACACTATTTCTGGTGTTCCTTTAAGTAAATAATTTCAGAATTAGAGGCTATAAAAAACCTCTTCTTAGTGACTACACATTATATGATTGATCAAAATGATCATCTTAATACTATACTTTCAATATCATCAATATTATGAAAAAAAATGTGCTATTATTATTGATATTAACAATAGGAGCTGTTTGTTATTCGCAAACATTTAATCAAGAAATCACCAATAACAAAGGTGTTCGAAATCTTACTGGCAAAATCAATTTTGAAAAACTAAATAACAATCCTTATAACACTTGGTTTACTAAAAATTACGATGCTTATAAGCCTAATGAAAACATCATATCGTCTATCAAAGATAGCTTGCAAGAATATACCATACAGATATTTATGGGAACTTGGTGTGGAGATAGTAAAAGAGAGGTACCTCGTTTTTATAAAACACTAAATAATGCAGGTTTCCCACTAGATAGATTAACCTGCATAGCAGTACAAGCTGATCGCGAACATTATAAACAAAGTATTGGAGGTGAACACGAAGGCTTAAATATTCATAGGGTACCAACCTTTATTTTTTATAAAAATGGTAAAGAAATAAATAGAATTGTAGAAGCTCCTATAAAAACGCTGGAGGAAGATATCAAAGAAATTGTATCGGGGACATATGTCCCGAATTATTCAGGTGTGACCAAAGTACATGAAATGATATCAAAAAATGGAATTGCTTCTTTGACAAAGGACCCTCAACTTATAAGCGAACTGAAGAATGAACTCGCGAGCATGTATGAATTGAATACGTATGCGAATGTTTTGTTTTTTAGCGGAAATATAACAGAGACGATAGAAGTACTAAAACTTAATACTTCTCTTTTCCCAGAGGAAGCAAATACTTACATCAGTCTTGCCAACAAATTTTTAATAACTAACAATATCCCTGAAGCTATTGCAAATTATGAACGTTCTTTAGAAATCAAAAAAGATCCTGAAATAAGCAAAAGGGTTGAAGAATTAAAGAAATCTCTTTAAGTAAAATTAAAAAAGATGATAAAGAAGAAAAGCGAATTAAATTCGCTTTTCTTCTTTTTTTATAGAAGTCCGCAAGCTGGATGTTCTGGTAAAACGCATAGACCATTACAGCAAATGTGATCAGGAACACCACAAAAGAAAGAATTAGGTGTTGGACATTCTCCATATTCTCCATCAAAATAAAATCCACCTTGAATACCTTTTTGAGTAGATTTATTTAAAACCTGAACGCCTTGGATTTTTGAAATTTTCTTGAACATAATATATTTTTAAAGGTTAACCCTAACAAGATATTATGTTTGCTTTTTGGAATGATGTTAATTGGCACTATTTAACAGAAATTTCCCCGTTTCAAAATTAATTAGAAAGATGTGATTTCACCTTCGTCGGGTTTTAATTCTATATATCTTTTTATTTTGCTTTTAATCTCAGGTACATAATGTTGATATTCTTCTAATGCGGCCATTTGCTTAAAGCCGTAAATATCGTCTCCTCCTTTTCCTCCATCTCTATTACTAGCAAAATATCCCATTCTTTCTTTTTCATTAATAATAAAAGTAAAATCATCTTTATTGCTATTAATAGGTGCACCCATATTATAAACTTTCCAACCAGATTGTTTATTCGGCAATACCATAAAAATATCAAGCCCACCAAAACCCAAATGACCATCACTTGCAAAAAACAACCTTCCTTTATCGCTTATGTAAGGAAAAGTTTCTCTACCCTCAGAATTTATAAGACTTCCTAAGTTTTCTGGAGTTCCAAAACTACCATCTTTATGCACCGCTACTACGTAGATATCTGATTTACCATAACTCCCTGGCATATCACTAGCAAAGTACAAGAACTTTCCATCAGGAGATAAGGCTGGATGTGCGGTAGAATACTCATCACTATTAAAAGGCAATTCTTGTACATTTTTCCACTTCCCATTATCGTATGTTGCTTTATAAATTTTTAGCAAAACACAACCTTTCGTACTGCTCTTAATTTTTCTTTTAACGTAATTATTTCTGGTAAAATAAACTGTTTTTCCATCTGGACTAAATGTTGCCGATGATTCGTGAAATTTAGTATTTATAGATCCCTTTAACTTTGTGATTCCTTTGTTAGCGATATTCCTATTAGTCCTATACAAGTCCAAGAAGGGTTCATTAGAACCTTCCTGAAGAATCATGGTCACCGATTTTTTACTTCTGGAAGACGCGAATACCAATTCTCCATTATAAAAACTGGGTGCATAATCCGAGTTTTTAGAGTTAAATGGTAAAGTCTTTACCACAAAATTCGCTGCTAAAGGTTTCGAAATGCGATCCGATAAAAACCGATATCTCTTAGATAATTGCTTATCATGAGCAATTATCATCGAAGAAGTATCTTGATCATTTAGATTGGCTGTTTCTACAACACCATCCTGCCCCAGTGAATTATCCACTAATGCAGAATTTTTTTGTTGAGAAAATGTTGAATTCATTAAACAGAAAAAAACCAGCCCCAAAAGGTTTTTTTGCGATGTCATTAAATTACTTTTTTGTTGGTCACGTACAACCGTATATCCTAATTATTATAAAATTAAGTGTACCTAAAGACATCTTAGCTTATCTAAGAGTGATAAAGGAATGATTCGTTTTTATAAGAATTATAATGCTGCTATCCCCATAGCATTGAGTTGTACACACTATGTGTTACTTACGGCAATGTACTGATACTTAATAAAATAAACTATTAAAAAAACAAGAAAAACAGGAATTCACTTATAATTTAACAGGTGTAGGAAATTACTTTTTAAAAAAAATTACAGTATACACAAGAGGAAAACACCCATTTTTTTCAATATTTCTGATAATTCAAATAAAACAAAAATGAGCTTTCTTTTCTCAATATTTGAAAGTGATACAATACTTAAAAATCAATTGAAAGATTATATCATACTTTGTATCTTTGCAGGCTTAAAACGGCAGCATTATGCAATTAACAGAACAAGAACTTGTAAGAAGAGAAAAATTAAAATCTCTACGTGATTTAGGTATCAATCCATATCCTGCAGCATTATTTCCTGTAGATCATACTTCAGAAGATATAAAACAAAAATTTGAAGAAGGAAAAAAGGTTATCATCGCTGGAAGATTAATGTCTAGAAGAATACAAGGAAAAGCTTCTTTTGCTGAGCTCCAAGACTCTAATGGGCGAATTCAAGTATATTTCAATAGAGATGAAATATGTACTGGTGATGATAAAACGAAATACAACGATATCTATAAAAAATTACTGGATATAGGTGATTTTATTGGTATCGAAGGAGAATTATTCACCACGCAAGTAGGTGAAAAAACTGTGATGGTTAAAGACTTTACATTATTAAGTAAAACTTTAAAACCATTACCTCAACCAAGAACCGATGCAGACGGAAAGGTATATGATGCTTTTACAGATCCTGAGCTTAGATATCGCCAAAGATATGTAGACCTAGTGGTAAATCCTCATGTTAAAGATGTTTTCATAAAGAGAACAAAGCTCTTTAATGCTATGAGAGACTTTTTTAATAGTAAAGGATATTTTGAAGTAGAAACACCAATATTACAACCAATTCCTGGTGGTGCTTCTGCACGTCCTTTTATTACTCATCATAATTCATTAGATATTCCTTTGTATATGCGTATTGCAAATGAATTATATCTAAAGAGATTAATTGTTGGAGGTTTTGAAGGAGTTTATGAGTTTTCTAAAAACTTCAGAAATGAAGGAATGGATCGTACCCATAATCCAGAGTTTACAGCTATGGAAATCTATGTAGCTTATAAAGACTACAACTGGATGATGGAGTTTACTGAAAATCTAGTAGAGCACTGTGCGATTGCTGTTAATGGAACAACAGACGCTACTTTTGGTGAGCATAAGATTAATTTCAAGACTCCGTATGCTCGAGTAACAATGACAGATTCTATCAAACACTTTACAGGATTTGATATCACAGGTAAAACTGAGGAAGAAATTAGAGAAGCTGCCAAAGGTATGGGTATCGAAGTAGATGATACTATGGGTAAAGGGAAATTAATTGATGAGATATTTGGTGAAAAATGTGAAGGAAACTATATCCAACCAACATTTATTACAGATTACCCAAAAGAAATGAGTCCATTATGTAAAGAACATAGAGATAATCCTGATCTTACCGAGCGTTTCGAATTGATGGTTTGTGGTAAAGAGATTGCAAATGCATATTCTGAGCTTAATGACCCTATTGATCAAAGAGAACGCTTTGAAGCTCAATTAAAACTTAGCGAAAAAGGTGATGACGAAGCTATGTTTATTGATAATGATTTTATCAGAGCTTTAGAATATGGAATGCCTCCAACTTCGGGAATGGGGATTGGAATGGATCGATTAATTATGTATTTAACCAACAATCAATCGATACAAGAGGTACTGTTCTTCCCTCAAATGAGACCAGAAAAGAAAGCTGTGGAGTTAAATGATAACGAGAAAGCTATTTTTGAGATTATCAAAAAAGAACAACGCATGGAGTTAGCAGATCTTAAAACCGCATCCGGATTAAGTAACAAAGCTTGGGATAAGGGGATGAAAGGTCTATCTAAATTAGGTCTTACCAAGGTAACCAAAACGGAAGATAGCTTACTAGTAGAGCTAGCGGAATAAAAAACATACATTTTGTAAATAAAGTGTGTTCTAGTAAATAGTCTAGAACACACTTTTTTGTTTGGTGTTGTTAAAGTTTATAACTGTTAGATCTGTTAACATTTTTTTAACTAATTTCGCTGCGCCTTAAATTTAAAACTAAAGTTTATGAAAAATCTCCTACTACTTGTTAGTATTGCTATTCTTACTTTCTCCTGCAGTTCAGATGAAGAAACTGCTATTCAACTACCAATCGCGTGTTTCTCTATCGATAAAGAAGTTGTTGAAGTAGGCGAAGAATTTGTAATTACGGACTGTTCTGAAAATGCCACAGAAATAACCTTTAGTTATACAAATAATGAAGAAGAGAAAACAACAACTGAATCTTCATTCACCTTATCATTTTCTTCTCCAGGAACACAAACTATTCAACTAACCGTTTCTAATGAAAATGAAACTGAAACTATCTACAAAAGAATATCAGTTCTGCAACCGCGAACACGATACAAATTCTTCGACTATCCTAACGGAACTCGTGGATTCCCTATTGCTAGTGGAATTAACTCAGAAAACAATAATCTATTTATGATCGAAATTATAGATGATATTCTAGATAATAGTCTGGGAAAAATATTTTACAGAGAAATTGATAACAATAATGAAATTATAGAATCTTTATATATCGGAGACCAAACTGATAATACTGGTAATTGCTTTAGATTTAATAAACTTAATGGAGAATTGGTTTTTACCTTCGTTAACACCTTGGGTAATTATTATTCTTCTAGAGAAATAATTCTCGACCAATCTGGAAGTTTAGTAAAGAATGGTAGATCAGATCTTACAGTATCTTATAACAATATCAAAGTAGGTGATGAATTTGCATTTTTTGGAAGTAATCGAGTTTCTGTAGATACCGAATTTAAACTCGCACCTGCTATTCAAATAAGAGATGTTAATAACAATGTCATTAAAACAATGAACTATCCTTCCATGGAAGAAAATGCATTCATTGGTGATTTAACTAAAACATCTGAAGGATATATAGGTTACGGAGGAACATTTACTTCAGAAAATGATATTTTAGAAAACTATGAACCTGTTTTATTTTTATTAAATGAAAACTTTGAATTAATAAAAAACATTAGATATACTTCTCAATTAACCTCAAGTGTAACATCTATAAATGATCTGAACGGGTCGTTCCATATTGAAGAATTAAGTTCAGGTAATTTTGCTTGCTATAGTCATAATGAATTAAGAGTTGTAGCTCCTGATGGAAATGAAATTATGTCAAAACTTACTCGTGGTAGCTCAGGTATTAATGATCTATTGAATTTAAACGATTCCTTTATCGTAACCGAAAATCGATTTTTAACAAAATATGATCATCAAGGAAATGAATTAAAGAGCATACAATATGGGGGGCAGTTCATTTCAGGATTGATCCAGAAAAATAATATCATATACTTTATTGCAGCCGAGTCTTCCTCCGATTTGGTCGAAAACTTGGGTAATATATCTCTTTTAAAAGGATTTATGGGAGCTGTAAATGATAATTTGCAAATAGTAGACATTAATAATAACTAGTTCATTTTATTATATTCCATCTCGAACTATAGTAGAAAATGTTTGATAATATAATACAAAACGGAACCTAACAATAGGTTCCGTTTCTTTTATCCTTTGTTTTTTAAATATTTATACTATTTTTGCCGCTTTGATTTTAAGATTTATTTAACATTAAGCCCCATTCAAATGATTCGAATTTTTACTTTTGTCTCGGCATTACTTTGCTGTACGATCGCACTATCTCAAAGAACAAATCTAGATAGAGAAAATTTCAGAACTTCCTATGTTAACTTACCCTCTAAACCTATTCTAGACAGCACAAAAAGAACATATTCCATTAACACTGGGAGTATTACGATACCTGGTTTTAAGAAGCTAAAAAACGGTGGTTCATTGGATATAAACTACAAGTTTCATGGAACCAAAATCGGAACAGTAGATATCAAAAAAGAAAAACACGAGAAAAAAGACAAAGAAGGAAAAGTATTATCTACAAGTTATACGTACATCGTTAAGACTACATACTCATCATCGGCAACACTGTCTGTAAATAATGGTACAAACGCCGAATCTTATGAAAAGTCATACTCCGAAAGCGAGGATTATGCTAGTGGAGAATTTACAACTTACAAAAAGGCACAAGATTATTATAATAATAATCGTCATAGTTTACGAGATAAATACAGAAATGATCACAAAAATCAATTTCTAAACTCGGCAAGAAGGCATTTGATTAATACCTACGGATACGATATCGAAACGCATGAAAGAGAGTTTTTCTGGATTTTAAAAAGCAAGAAACATCCAGAATATGCAAAGCATCAAGAGGCATATGAGAAATTAAAAACTGTTTTTTCAACCATGCAGCATAACCAACCTGTGGATTCTATAAAGACAGAACTACAATCCGTAATCGAATACTTTAACGGAGTAATTCCTAGGTACGAAGGTGATAAAAGAAAAATAAGAAAAATTCGATATGCGAGTTATTATAACATCGGAAAAATATATTACTACCTAGACATGCCAGAAAAAGTTAAAGAGTATGCACAGAAACTAATCGATAATGATTACGATAAATCTGATGGTAGATATCTAAATGAAATTGCAGACGACCTCATCAAGGATTTTGAAGCCAACAAAACAAAAACACGTCATTTTGATGTAAAAACAGAAGATCTAAGTAATCAACCTGATGAAAATGAAGCTACTGAACTTACAGACATAGAAGTAAACAAAGCTTACTTAATCACTAAAGAAAATGACACGCTATTGGTTGACATTAAAACTTCTGATATGAACAAAATTGCGTACTCATTAAAAACTGTAGAGTACGATAAAGAAGGAAAACCATTTGGTACCAGAGTAAGAAAAGCTAAAAAGTGTAGTCAGTTAGTATTTGTAGATGGAGATCACTATAGAAATATAAAATTTAAGGAATCTTCTATAAAAGGTGGAGCTGTAGATGTTGATCAGATGGTTTTAGGAGGTGCTACCGATAAGCTTTGTAAAGTTCTTTTTGAATCTGAAAAGATCAACCTATATCTTTTTAATAATAAAGAATTGGTTATCATGCCAGCTGGTGCAGAAAAAGGAAAATCTACTATGTCTGCAGGTTATGTGTTTGGCTTTAAAAAGAATCTAACCAAACTAGCAGAGGGTTGTCCTTCTGTACAAGAAAAAGTTGCTAGCAAGACTTACAAAAATAATCAAGAAGATCTTCTTAGTTTTTGTAAAGATCTTACCAATTGTTCTGCAGATTAAGAACCTTAAAGTTTAAAAAACAAAAAACGCAACCTAAATAGGTTGCGTTTTTAATTCTAATAAATAAAAACTAGCTATACGAAACTGTCTCCCCAACAGTAACCGTATAATCTTCTTGCGAAATGGTATTGATATAATTCCATTCTGCCTGACTACTACCCGACGTAAATGTTACTTTCAGGAAACCTCTTTGGGTAGCGTCCATATATTGTAAATCATCTATTAATAACTGTAAAGCTTGCTGAAAACCAATTGCCTGATTAGCATCTACTCCTAAAAATCCTTCAAATCCTGGAGAAGTTACAGAAGAAGTTGCAAACTCCACTCCTACTTCTTTTCCAGTTGCATCCTTTAGTTGACTATACCAAGCATTATGAGTATCTCCAGCTAGACAAACGGTTTTCTTATCGCCTAATATTGCAAAAAGCTGTTCTCGCTCCATAAAATATCCATCCCATGCATCTAAGTTATACGGAACAACTGATTGAACTCTTGCGATTTCTTCTGCAGTAAGCGTAGTATCTCCGGCTAACAATCTTGATTTAATAGCAGTCAACTCTGTTAGCGCCGTTTGGAATGCCGTTGCGGTTTCTGGAGTAGCACTTCCCAAAGCACCTATTTCCGCTACTAACGTGCCAATAAGTATTAGCAACTCTGCTGGCATAAACATTTTACCCATGAGTACCTGCTGACCCAAGACTTGCCAACTCGCACTACTACCCGAAACTGCTCCTGATAACCAACTTAATTGTTCCGATCCTAATAATGTCCTACTTGGATCTTGCAATGCTGTCTGAAATGCTGCCGCATTAAGCCCTGAACTCGGATCGAAGAAATCATTATAAGACAATTGCTTATCTCTACCAATAATTCGGGTGTCTAGCATATGCAAACTTAAAATACTACCAAAATCAAACGTCCTATAAATTTTAGCCGGATCCGTTGATCTAAGCGGTAAAAACTCGCTATACACCTGAATAGCAATTTGTTTTCTTGTTTCATAAGAACCTTCATTGTCTTGGTGGTTTTCTGCGCCATCTACATAGGCATCATTGGTTATCTCATGATCATCCCACACGCAGATAAAGGGTTTCTTTTGATGTGCTAACTGCAACTGCTTATCACCTCTATATTGTTTATATCTCGCACGATAATCACTTAAGGACAAGATTTCATTTGCTGGTTTATGGACTCTATCCAAGGCAACAGTATTTTCGTTAGTACCGTATTCTCCTTCTCCATATTCATAAATGTAATCTCCTAAATGCACGATCACATCCACATCAGAATTAGCCATTGCCCCATAGACGTTAAACAAACCAGCTGCAAAATTAGCACAAGAACATGCTGCTAGTTTTATATCATTTACGGTATCTCCAACCTTGGGTAATGTTATGGTTTCTCCAATTACAGAAGAAGTTTGGGATTCTAAATCAAAGAAACGATAATAGTACTTACTGTTAGAAGGTAATTCCTGAACATCGATCGCTACCGTATAATCACGATCTTCACCTGTTATAAACTCGCCACTACGAACTATATCATTAAAACTATTATCTGTAGCTACCTGCCAATTAATAGTCACATTTGCAGTTCCTGAATTGGGAGTAAAGCGTGTCCATATAATAACTTTAGAATCTGTTGGATCAAAACTAGCTACACCTTCCAAAAAGTTGTCTGTACTAAGATCTGGAATGTTAATATCCATATCATCATCACTATTACAACTGATGTACATAGGAGCGATCATAAAGCCACCGGCAGCCAACAAAGATTTTTCAAAAAAGTTCCTTCTATTCATTGTGTATATTTTTCCTTCAAAAATATTTTACCACAATAAACCTGATGTTATCCCTTCTTTAAAAAAAGATCAAAACCAATAGAAAATATTCTCCGAATAGTAATCTTTAGATAACATAAAATTAGAACCTACTCAAGTATAAGCCATTACTCCACCCAAGGACAGTAGCAAGCATATTTCTTTTCTCTACAAGAAAAATCAATTCCCAATGTAATTTGGTGAAAACCACCACTATTAAAAGTAACTGGATTCGATTGGTATGAATACGTATAGGCAAACATGAACTTTCCATAATTAACACCTATAAAAGGGGTTACAAAATTCAGTGTTTGACTTCTTATTTCTTCACCTTCTACAAAGTCTATAGAATCAAAACTTCTTCTATAAGACAATCCTCCCCATAGTTTTCCAAAACTTAGATCGCTATATACTTTTAAATTAAAATCAATAGTGGACTGGGAAACTCCATCTCTATGTGAAAATAAAATAGAAGGTTCATAAGAGAATGTCTTTCCAGGACGGTCAATAACGTATCCCACCGAAACTAAATAATTCCTTAAGTTATTGGTTACCTGCAAATCATTGTTTACCCCAGAATTTTTCAAAAGGTTTTTTACGGTTACGTGCGTGTAGAAATTATATAAATTATACGAAAATCCAGCATCTATGTTAAACTCGCTTTCGCTTATTGACCCAGGTCCAACTAAAGGATCATTCGGATCAAATCTTGTTTGATCTAGTCTGTATTGGATGATACCAGCACTTAATCCAAAAGAAAGTTGATTCAGATCTACTTCACTTCTAGAAAACATTAAATGATGCGCATATGTCACATACCCTCCTGTTTGAGAAGAAAATCCATTTTTATCATTGTAAACAATAGCTCCTATTCCAGATTGAGAATCTCCAATTCTACCATTATAGGCAGCAGTATATAATCCTGGACTGTCTTCTTCTCCAAGCCAATTTCTACGACCAGTTAATCTTACCTGAGAACAATTGGATGCTCCTGCCATTGATGGGTGTAACAAATAATAATTATCCGTAAGATAATCCGAATATATGGACAACCCTTCCTGAGCTACTCCAATTTTCATAACGAATAAGACTACTATTACTATATATATTTTTGTAAGTTTCATTTTTTTTATTTTGAAAGAAGAAAAAGCTCCTATTATCGTTTTAATGTAAAGTGTCTTCTAAAGGTTGCTGAACCATCTTTAAACTCTGCGACAAACCAATAGTCTGTTGCTGGCATAGGTCTTCCAGCATACGTTCCATCCCATTGATTATCATTGTTTAGCTGTTGCAAAAGTTTCCCGTATCGATCAAAAATATAAATATCCATTTCTGGTGTATCTGCATCACCAATCACTCCCCATTGATCATTTCTTCCATCATTATTAGGTGTAAAGAAAGTAGGAAAACCTACTACGAAAATAGAAGCAGTAATAGAACCACAGCCATTAACATCTATCGCAGTTACTTCGTGTAATCCTGGAAGCACATTGTTAAATACATTACTACTCTGTGGACTACCGCCATCTAAAATATATTCATACGTACTATCCCCTACAACTGTGGCCGTAATATTAGTGCTATCCGAAAAATCTCCAGATGAAAGATCTAAATCCATGCTCTGTGGATCATTTATTCCTGTGATGATTACTTCTGAAGTTGCTGTACACATGGACACTACATCAGTATAGGTAACAGTATATGTTCCCGCTTCTGAAGCATCGTATGCAGATTGTGTAGCTCCAGGAATTACTGTTCCTTCAAAACTCCATTCAAACGAAAATTCATTATCATTCAATTCCGTATCTATCAAAAAAGAAGTAAATGTAATTGGACCTGCACAGATAATCCCGGATTCTAGTTCTAGCTCTTCAAGATCTACGATCTCTACAAAAAATGCTACTTCATTCTCACAACCGTTTGTATCCACTTCTCTTAAAAAGACAGTTTGGCTAACCTGAATTACATCTCCTGCGTTAAGTTGTGTTCCGCTACCATTAGAACTGGTATAATATGCCTGTCCACTTTGCACCGCCGGCAACACATAACTATCGCAAAAACGATCTCCAGTATTTACAGGAGCTATCGGATTAGGTAAAGGATTAATGGTAATATCCAGTTGTTCTTCATCGAAACAATTTGGGGTTGTTCCCGTTTCGGCATACACATATATTACTTGAGTTGTAGATATAATGTCCCCCGCATTAAGTTGAGTACCGCCTCCATTCACTGCCGTAAAATAATTCCCCACAGATAATGTAGGCAACACATAAGATTCACATGCATTTACAGGATCCATAGGATCTACCACTGGAATATCCAGAATATCATACGTTACTTCTATTTGACTACTTACACAGTTTTCCGCAATATCCAACGCTTCTACGCGATAAATATAGTTTCCAACTGCGGTATCCGTAGGTGTGTATGTAGTACTATTCATAATCAGCGAATTCCCATTCGAATCATACCAATTTGCTGTTTGACCAGCCAACACATCTACAGATAATGTTGGTGTGGGAGAACCAACACATATACTCTCGTTAGTTGGATTTGTAGGCTCAGCTATTGTTGGACAACTACAATCTGGTGCTGTAACCACTAGCGTTTCCTCACAAGCAGTATTAGCAGGATTCATAGCTATTACAATAAGATCAACTCCCGCTGTAACACCTGTTATCATTGAATTAGCAACATCCACAACGCCTTCATTCGGTGGGTCTGTAGAAATATCCCAAGTACCATTGGTAGTAAATGAAATATTATAAGTTGCTCGGTCAGCAGCACAAGTAGTGGTTCCTAAAGCTAAAGTTGGCACCGTACTAATTGTTACTGTTATTACAGCTGTATCTGTACATCCATTACTAGAAACTGTATAGGTGTAATCTCCAGCCATATTTGCATCTGCAGAGATGGTTCCATCAGGAATAACTGTAGCCATAGGATCGGTCCAAACACCACCTGCATCTTCTCCTGTTAGCTCATCAAACAAATTGATAATTGTGGTATCTCCTTCACATAATGCGACTGGTTCTGGAGGCGTATCATTCGGTTCCCCAGCCTCTGGAGCAGCAGTTACAGTAATCACAACATCTACCAAGTCACTGGTGCACATCGCAACTGGTTCATAAGCTTCTACTCTAAATGTATTATCTCCAATAGCTAATTCAGCTTGCTCTGGTGTAAATGTATCTGTATTTTGAGCTCTGGCAATTGGTGTACCATCTGCTAAATACCATCTACCTTCCAAGCCTGGCCCAAGAGTTACCGTAATGGATGGTAAAGGAGACGCATCGATACAAGTAACCACAGGAGTTGTTGGAACAATAGGCTCATCAATATCAGGACACTGACATGAACTATCAATAGTTACATCTATCAAATATCTTATTGGCGGACAACCAGCAGACAAGGTGGGAAGTGTATAAATATATACTCCATCTAAAATACCAGCAATTGTCGGATCCAGCGTTCCTAAATGACCTCCAGTCAGAGCAGTTCCACCTGTTGGCACACTCCAAGTCCCAGTGGTTAGAGTTCCCATTGGTAACTCATCAAATAAATTCCTAGGATCACAAACGGTTATTGCTAAAGAACCTAGATCCACATCTCCTATTTCTTCTCTCCAATCTCTTTCATCTGTTAAAGGGTTATGATTATTTGGAAAATCTGTCGGAAGGGTACCTCCATTACTTGGGTTCGTATCCGATGTTAATCTATCCAGCACTATTGTATCAAAAGCATCATCCAATCCATCACCATCACTGTCTGATCCACCAGGAATAGTATCCGGCACTCCATCTTGATCAAGATCGTAAGCTTCGATAATATCTTCTAAACAATCACCAGATACAGGATCCGAATTTGTATCTATATAATCGGGATCGGCAGTTGTATTCGTATTTACAGGAACAATTGCAGTACCATTAGTATCATAACTATCATCTACTCCATTAAAATCTCCATCTACTGTACTAGGAGCAACGTAAGTAGCAGTTAATTGCGCTTCGATATTATCAATAATACCATCATTATCGGAATCAATATCCAAGAAATTTTCATTTGAGTCACTATCAGAATTGATTACATTATGAACTACCGTAGTAGAAGTTCCATCAGCATTAATAGCTCCGTCAAAACGACCATCTCCATTAGCATCTGCAGCAGCATTTCCAGATTCTACAATATCGTAGATCCCGTCATTATCTGCATCTAAATCTTGTGAATTCGGGATACCGTCTCTATCAAAATCACATCCGGTTGTCGAAAGAAAAATATTATCAATTCCAATATCATTACCATTCCCATCTGTTCCTTGCCTATTAATTACTCTAATCGTTACTACATTCACGGTTGGATCAGGTATAAAAGAATTTTGAACTAAAATCCAATTGTCCGTTCCGTTAGGAATTTCCCCTGAGTTCTGAGAAAAAATAGCTACCCCTGTAGTTTGATCCACAACCTCTATCGTAAGATTTGCAGGCAATTCTCCTACATTATTATTTAAACCTGCAATAGACATACTGAAATCATATTCAATTCCTGGCGTAACAGGAAGGTTTTCTGCTACAAAAACTGGTCTGTCTGCAAATACACTAGATTTCATATTAATGGCAAGATATCTTCCATCGACATCTCCATTTGCATCGACTTCTCCTATAAGATCTGTAGAAAGGAATGTTGCGTCAAAACCTCCGGCGGTTCTAAAATAAGTAGAAGTAGCTACGTTATATTCTCCATCATTGGAAGTATCTTGTGGTAAGGTTGGATTATAAGTTAACCCTAGTCCTTCGGAATATCTACTTCTCGTTGGACCACCAAAACCAAAATCTTCTTCTAACACGAAAATAGGAGTTGTTGTTGTTGCTGTACAAAACCCATCCTCGACCGAATCTGGAATCCCATCATTATCATCATCATTATCTGTGGTATTCGGAATTCCATCATTATCTGCATCATTATCACCACAAGGTTTTACGGTGATAATAGCACTCACTGCAGGACAAGCACCTCCATTATCTATGGTATAAGTAAAAGATCCTCCATTAGGATCTGCTGTATCATATGTACCTGTACCATTACTCCAGGTTCCTCCTGGATCTGGACCTCCATCTAGTTCATCAAAAAGGTTAATAATTCCTGTTCTACCGCATAAAAACATTGTAGTATTAAGACCTGGATTTGGAATATCTTCCACGGTAATCACTACATTAGCCGTAACCGTACCACTTGGTCCTCCGTTTACTCTTACCGTATAGGTTGTAGTTTCTCGTGGTGTATCTCTATGAAATGAGCAAGAACCATCTGCACTTGGAAACGAACAGTTTTTAATAAATGTAGGATTGGTACTTTTCTCCCATTGGACATTATAATTACTCCCTCCACCAGAAGGAGTTGGGGGATCTATTGCTAAGTTAAGTTGTAATTCAGTACCCTGGCAGATCGTTTTTGCAGTTAGACCGTCATCTGTTTCAAAAGTTACTGTTTGGGAGTAACTAAAAACACACAAAAACAAGGCTACACCAGTAAAAAGTAGCTTACGTATCATAATTGAAGGAATTTATTGAGTGGGTTATAATAAAAGTATCCTTAACCAGTACGCTTGGTAGCACGCAATAAATGTTATCCTTAAAAAATGAAGTAATAGCATTAATAAACACTAAAAGGTCTATATGTAAATATATCCTCGTATTCACGTTGGTTAAGTTTTATAAATAGCAAATATGACCGTATTCTATTTTCGACTTAGGGTGGGTGGATTGTAAAAATAGAATACCGAAAAAGTAATAACGTTTCAATACTCATTATATTTCCAGATTTTACAAGTATTCGATATGATGTAATTAAATGACGGTATGCGTATCACAAAATCAAAAAGTCGTGCTTTTTTAAAGAAAAAATCTTACAATTTTAAACTGTTTTTTCTTAGAAATACTCTTCAAAAACGTTGGTATTCTCACAATTATTTGCTCTGGACACAAAGCAGTACTCAGCCTCAATTACGGTTTATCAGTAATTTAATTTTTGCATAAAGTAATAATCACCTATATTTGAAGACATTAAAACCACGACTCATGCCTTATATCAGTGATGATGAACTACTAGACTTTCAGGTTCAGATAGATGATGCTAAAGAAGAAAAAAGAGTAACTAACTATGCTCATACAAAAGCTCTTAAAGAAGAACAGGAAAACACTCGAAAATTTAAAATAGCCACGATTATTCTTGGATTTGTTGCTCTTTTAGGAGTAGCAGGTACTATTTACTTTATGCAGTTTAATACTTCTGACAGTGTAATTCCTAAAAGTGAAGCAAAAGCACAAACAGATATTCTTAATAATAAAATTGCAGAATTAGAAGACACTATCAAAAACCTATCTATGGATCAGGAGATCAATGCTTCTGACGAAGGTTCGGATACTCAAGAAGAAAAAGAGAAAGCTTCGCTTCAAAATGAATTAGTATATGCCGTACAGATAGGTGCTTTTGAAAAGAAAGATCTATCTATGTATTCTGATAAATTTGTGAATTTTAGAGAAATCAAAGCAGGTAGTTTCAACAAATATGCTCTTGGTAATTTTGCTTCATTAGCAGAAGCTAAAAAGTTTAGAAGAGAAATTGTGCGCCTAGGATTTAGAGGAGCTTTTATTGCTTCTTACCGAAACGGTGAACGTATAAAAATTGAAGAAGCGTGGTAATAAAAAAACCTTGAGGTCTCACACAAAACCTCAAGGAATCTTACTTAACTAAACTAACCAACTCAACTTTTCATATACTATACATTTACTACTACATAGTTCCTTCCGGTTCTTTTATAGTAAACACCTTTATATCTATAATACTTTACTCCTCGAACTTTTACTACTCTGTATCCAGTAGGTAATGTTTTTACTCTCACTCCAACTGGAGCGGCAACGGCAACATACCTTCTATTCTTTTTAACATACCAGACACCACCACTTCGATAGTACTTTACATTTTTATGAACTACAACTCTTGGATTATGTACTTTGGTTACCACCACTTTGTTTGCTGGACGTACGCGTACAGTTGTAGCACAAGATGTTGTAAATACTAATAATAAAAGCCCGAATACCGATGTTTTAAATAATGTCTTCATAATTCTCTACTTTTTCGTTTTCAATATTATGACCATCATTTTTTAAAAAGGTTTAATTCCCTATTCATTTTTTTTTATTTTTCCACATATTCCTGAATAGGCATATCGTTTATGTACACATCCTTAAGAACAGCTTCATCGTCCTTTATATACACCAAAGCATATACATTAGCAGGCAAACTATCTCTATTTGCCTTGGTATAAGCAACCTCTGCATCATACGCTTTGGTTTCTTCCATATAAAATGTATTAAAAGGCAAATGAAAATTCACTTTGTTATCATAATAATAACTTACTCTTGCAGTCACATAATCTTTTGAAATCTCCAAAGGTTCTTTACTTATTTGTGAAATTTCAGCAAAACCCTGTTCATCGTTTTTGAGATAGATATATATTTCCTCACCTACTACATACGTGGAATCCTTTGTTTCGAAATGATCCATTTCATATTGTAGGGTTATATATTTTCCTCTAAACGGATCTGTAGGATCGATAGGTCGGGTTTTGAATTTATACGCAACTCCAGACATTAACGTATCTTCTTTATCAACAATCATATGCAATGGAACAAAGATTTGTGCTAATGCAACGATCACAAAGAGTATGAATAAATAAATAATTTTCATCTTATTATATTTTAGTTTTTTTTCAAGTGTTAGATAGAATTTACCAATAATCATTTCCTCTTATGAGGTAATTTTAAAATTCCCGAGGTACGCTTCATATATTTACTTTTCAACTTTTACACAGTTTGGCTTTTTCGTTGCTTTTTCAGCATAAGGTAATTGGTAAAGAAAAAACCAGCTCCTACAATGACAAACAACAGCCCTCTAATCACAAAACTCATATCAGTGTCGAAAAACCTGCAAATAATAAGAATGGAAACGATCAACAATCCATAATTAAGAATTCCAAAATTCAACTTATCAGATCCAATCTTAATTGCACTTATTCCTAAGATGAATACCAAAATATTTGTACAGATCATAGCGATAAAAGGATTCGTTGCCACTAAAAAGAATAACATACAAAAAAGTATAAATGACACCTGAAAAAGATTGACAGATTGCACTCCTTTTTTAATAATGGTGTAACACAGGAACAATACTGCTATTACTCCAAAAAAGCATGAAATGTAGAATTCCTGAGAATGATATACCCATGTATCAAAAAGCTCTTCCCAAGGCCATTTAAAGGTGAATATCATGAGAAGGGTTATTGTTCCTAGAGAACCTAGTATTAAGAATCCATTTCTAAGCGTTCTTATTTTTTGAAAAGCTGGTAATTTCCCAATATTATAAAATATTCCGAACAGCGTAACATACATTACAAATCCCAATTCACTGTTATTACTAATAAACGCTCCTAAACCAACCATAAAACTAGCGGGCAATATCCAATTAAAAATAGTAGTTGTGTTTGTAGTAATGTGTTTTCTAACCTGCAACCAATAGTGCAGAAGTACTCCAAGAACAAATAAAATATAGAACCAAGGAATATTATTACTTCTATAACTCCATATCCCTACCTCTGCAGCATAATACGTACCTAGGAGAATAACTAATAATCCTACTGCATGAGAACGGAGTAGATATAAAAGTGGAAGACAAAGCAATGTCCAGGTTTTTAAGAAATCACCTAAATCTCCAGAAATATTATATATCTGACTTACGAGAGATATGCTTGCTCCTACTGCAAAAAACAAAAAGGTTCCGGAAGCTTCTTTCCAAGTACGACTTTTATCCTTTAGAATAGAATACCCTGCAATCAATTGCCCTAAAAATAATGGTACAAATGCCAATATGGTTTTGGTCATTCTGGAAAAATCATCCCAATTATGTGCTAGCATAAGTATAATTCCAGAACCTATTAATAGAGAACCGAAAATACCAAATATGGTAAATAACTTGTTTGGTTGCCTACGCCTTTTTTGATCATAGTATTCTGATATCTTATTAGATATATCTTCAGAAATCACCTGATCTGCAACTAGCTGTTGTAATTCTTTTTGAAATTTAAGACTCATGATAGATTTAATAATTAATGTCTTTTAATTTTTGTGCCTATTACTTGAAAAACTAGAGGTAGAAAAGACAGTCCAAGTAAAGTAAACATTTGTCTTTTTACACTTTGAAACATTAGAATATTGTATTTATTGATAAAAACTAATGGAACCTCAATACCACTTATATAAAAACGGTAAAATAGCCATACTCCTCCTACATTACTTTTATAGTTAAGAGTATTAGGAGACTTAATAAGACAGAATAACCAAAACGCAACACTTATCATTATAATTAACAAATAGCTAACATATAGCTCTTTGTTGTTCTTTTTAGCTAATATATAACCTGTTAAGACATATAAGAACATGATAGTGAAAAAGTGAAATCCAGCAAAAATTTCCCGCCCTAACTCACTTTGAAATATTTCATAAAACCATGTCAATCCGAATACAGAAATGAAAAAAATAACAAAGTGAAAAATTGATACTTTAAGAAAAGTTTCCATATTAATACCTCTTTACTTCAAAAAAAGACAGCCACAGCGTTGTAGCTGCCTTCTCTAATCATCAAAACAAGGAGCCACACAATAGTGACTCCTCCTTTTGATTGAATTTCCAATTATAACTCCCTGTTTTCTATGAATTTTTTATCTCGTGTATTCTTTTGTACTGCAATTGCTGCGAACAAACTAAGTGTAAATGACATTCCGTAGAACCCTTTTTCACTTAGATCCAGATCAGCATTCCATAATCCGATAATTAATAAGATAATCGAAGCCAAAGCAGCAAACCAACTGATCCCATAATAGATCTCCGTTACTTGCACTCCTTCTAGCTTATCTCGCACATTTTTCTGTACGGATACTGCGGAGAATAAACCAAATAAAAGAATGGTAAAGTAATACCCTTTTTCGTTAAGAGCCATTTCTGCATTCCAAAGACCGGTACAGAAAGACACCATTCCTGCTAATAATGCCACCCATGAAGCGCCAATAAAAGCTGGGGTTGGTTTTTGATCATATACTTTTGTTTCGTGTTTTTCGATGTTTTCGTTTACGATTTCTTCTGTTACATCGTTACTAAACTTGTAGTCCATAATAATTGATTTTGATGATTAATTATTTCAATTGTTTGTTTTGAACAGGACAAATTTGCAACCTCTACCTCAGCTTCTCAATTCAATTTTTACAAAAAACTTACGATATATTTTTAAAATATTATCTATTTAATCAATATTTACAGTATTTTTAAATCATTATTACTTACGATATAATGAACACTTTATCTTCTATAATTGCGACTTTATCTAGTGAAGAGAAACAAAGTTTTATTCAGCATCTAAAACATAAAAACAAAAGAAACGACACCAAGAACATTCAACTATTTAAACTATTAGATAAGTTTCCAGAACAAAAAGATATAGACATAAGGTTATATGGAAAAAGTGCAAAAGGTGCTTTTCATGCACTCTGCAAGAGATTACACGATAGTTTGATTGATTTTATTGCTGTTAAAAGTTTTGACAGTGAGACTTCAGAAGAAATGGAAATTTTTAAACTAGTGTTGGCGAGTAGAATCTTTTTTGAACAAAAGCAATATAAAATAGCTTTAAAAACCATAAAAAAAGCAGAATCAAAAGCACAAGCCTTTGATCTTTTTAGCTTTTTGCATGAGATTCATTATACCAGAATCCAATATGCTCATGTAGATCCCAATACTCCTCTAGAAACTTTAATTGAAAATTTTAGAAAAAACCAAAACCTACTAAGACAAGAAGAAAATCTAAATCTTTTTTATGCAGATATTCAGGATAAACTTTTGAAAAACAACATTAATATATCTCAAGAGATACATAAATCGTTAGATAAGTTCGACATCTCTATCACAGGAGACATAACATTTAGATCTCTTTACAAACTTTTAGAGATCATAAATCAAGCAGCAAATCTAACACGTAACTTCTATTCCGTTCTTTCTTTTGTAGAAACTACCTATCAACAAATTGAATCCAAAGAACAACTTACAGACAAACATCTGTTCTACCATATACAGATTTTATATTATGTTGCTAATTCTTATTTTAGGAATAAAAACTTCTCTGTTTCCGAAAAGTATCTGTTACTGATGGAACAGCAAATGGAGAAACAAAAAAAGAAATATTTCAAAAGATTTTTTCCTCAATTACTATTGTTAAAAACTTTAAATTACAATTATACAGGTAATGCTACTAAAGCAGTTGCATCGTTAGAAGCTTTTAATTTTCAGAAGACTAAAGACCAAACTTCTTACATTTTAGATCTAAAATTAACATTAGTCGTATTTTATTTTCAACAATCAAAATTTAAAGAAGCACTAAGGCTACTTAATCAATTACATCATAGTGATACCTGGTATACCGAAAAAGCTGGTATCATTTGGGTAGTACAAAAGAACCTAACCGAAATATTACTGCACATAGAACTGGATCATCTGGACTTGGTAGAGTCTCGAACCAAAAGTTTTAGAAAAAAACACCGATCTTACTTGGTAAATAATAACGAAAATCGTGCTCTTGAGTTTTTATCTCTTGCCACTAGCTTCTATTTTAACCCTGAAACTATTCATTCCGAAGAATTACTATTTAAAATAGAACATACATTAATCCACAAAAGTGCAGATCAGGAAGATATTTTTGTAATGAGTTTTTATGCCTGGTTAAAAGCTAAAGTATTGAAATTGGATTTATACGAAACCACTTTACAAGTTGTTCATCAGTCTTAGCATATATTACTCTATCCCTAATATTGCTTTTTAGATTTTATAAACTTATCTAATACTAAAATAAATAAAACTGGTAGCATCCACTGATGGTAAATAAGATATCTGGGAATACTATGTTGTACCACACAGATCAGTAATATATTACTAAAAGTAAGCGATATGCATACAAAAGCAAATAATGCTAATTTCTCTTTATAGCGATAGTATAGATATAAAGATCCTATTAAAACTAAGAGAGATAACCAAATCATATAAAACCCGCCAAAAGCATGTGCTACATTTTTGTAAAACAGATCTGCGCATTTCCAAAAGTTATCTATAACGAGAGGTAGCCACATACTCACTAGCATCTTATCATTAGCAATTAATGCATCGTGAGAATCTGGATCAGAAGGCATTAAAAACTTTCTTCCTTCTATAGAAAACACTCCATAGGATATGTTTACAAAATTATAGTCAAAATAATGAAACACATTATCATTTAAAGGAACATAAAAATCATCTAATAGCTTGCGATCATAGGCAATTGCATACATCTTTTTATAATATTCCTGAGTCTTGGTATCTTCATAAAGCCTGTAATCTGCTTCATCAGCGACAAAGAAAGGCATGATCATTATCTGAAGCCCTGTACTCGAAATGTTTATATATTTCCCTTGAACGATATAGTTAAAAGTTTTTTGGGATAACGACACAAAAACAGGCAAACATAATAAAAGTATGATGACAGATACATACCGCTTAAAGTTTTTAGTCTGATACCATTTGTAGAGAAATATCATTAACAAAACAGGAATGATAAAGAAAAACTGCGTTCGAATGAGCAGCATTAAAAAAATACTAATCAGTAAAAAGAAAACATCTTTTTTATTGTTACCCAAAAGAAACCGGATTAAAAAAGCTGTTATAACTAAAAAACCAGGGTAAGCTAAACCTTGCGTCACTATTCTATTTACCGTTAAAAATTCTGGAATTACTATTGGAGCTAGTAAAATAACATCTAAAAAGAATAACCATCGTTTATCAACTTTAAAAAACCTTTTGATCGTCTTAATAAGATAAATACAAGAGACAAAACCGATTACTAATTGTACACCTACAACAATCGGAAAGTATATATCCTCTCCAAATATTTTTCTAAAAACAAAAAGAAAAGTACCATATCCAGGAGGTGTGATCAAGGAAAGCCCCACATAACTACTAGTATCTGGTTCTACCACTACCCCAACCCAAATCACATAGATGCTTATGAGTATATACAGTAATACTCTTAAAAAAGATTTGGAAAAAATGTGTGATATATAATTAATCATAATTTGGGATTAAAAGTAATGTAAATATTCTAGTTAGCACAAAACTTCACACACCTAACTGATGATCAAAACAATACAAACAGAACTGTCATTTCATTTTTAAAAAACCACATTTTATATTTTAACAGTAAATAGTTTACGTCTTACCAATAAGGGGTAGATTCCCTTAAAATGTATATTTGAAGTAATAGTATTTTAACATTTTTAACAAATACCTTTAATCCTGTTTTTTATGTATTTCATCGATAAAAACTAGATTTTCATATATAATTAAACTAGTAAAAACCTGGTCATTTTCTAATTTAGAAAATCATTGTCATAATAAGTACACCATGAGAAAAAATTACCTCTTCCTACTATTTTTGTTAATCAGTTGTATTCATATGACCGCCCAGCTGAGTAATGTCCACTATCTTCCTCCATTAAAACAAGGTGGTAATAATCAGGCAATACGACAACAAGCTTTTTATTTATCTACACCAGAAACAACGGCTTTTGATGTGAACGTTTTTCAAGGAACCAACACTACGGCAGTTGCTACATTAACTATATCCAATACTGCTCCAGGAAAATATGACGTTGCAGACGGAGATAATAACATCACTCTCGTAAATAACACAAATACAGGTGTAGTACTTAGTAATAGTGGTTTGCGATTTGAATCTGTTGGAGGAGAGAATTTTTATGTAAACTATAGAGGAAGATCCTCTGCGCAAGGTACTTCATTAACATCAAAAGGAAGGCAAGCTATAGGAACCTTATTCAAATGGGGTGGTAGACCGAATTATGGAAACGGACAAACGAGTCTCAACGCGACTTTAGGGATTATGGCTACAGAACCTGGTACTACTATTGTAAATATCTATGGGTACGGAACAGATTGCGAATTCCGATTACAAGGAGATAATGATGGTATTACAGATGACACCTTAACTATAACATTAACACAAGGACAAACCTATGTTTTAGAAGCTTGGCGAAATGCTACAATTGCAAACATAGATTGTTGGTTAGGTGCTACCATCCAATCTGATAAAAAAATTGCGATTTCTAATGGAAATTTAAATGGAGCTCCAAGAGTAGGAAGTAACAGTAGAGATGCTGTTATTGATCAACCTGTTCCTGAGAATGTTTTAGGAAGGGAATATGTTTTTATTAGAGGAAATGGTGTAAATGACATAGAAACACCTATCATTATTGGAACACAGAACGGTACTGATATTTTTGTTGGAGGTGTATACCAAACAACCATTAATACAGGAGAATACTATGTAATCGATGGGAGTAATTACGTTCCTGCATCAACAGGAGGAAACATGTATGTAACTACCACTAAAGAAGTATATGCTTACCAACATCTTTCTGGATCAAGCGGAATCCAAACAGGGGGATTAAACTTTATTGCTCCGGTAAACTGCTTATTACCAGATAACTTAAGTAATATCTCTAATATTAGAGATGTAGATGGCCTAAATTTTAATGGAGGGATTACCATTGTAGCAGCTTCTATTACTCCAAATGCAAATATCATAGTTACCGATGATACAGGTACTGTACCTCTTGCGAATGAACAGACCGTTACCGGAACAGGAGATTGGAAAACATTTTATATTCCTAATCTTACGGGAAATGTTTCCGTACAGTCCTCTGGTCCAATCGCCGTTGGGTTTTTAGGAGTTAATAGTAATGCTGGGATTGCAGGTTATTTTTCTGGATTTGATACAGTACCTGTAGTAGAACTTGATATAACTGGAGGAGGCTGTTTGCCTGGTTCGGATGTTTTCGAAATAACGGGAAATTTTGATGCCTATCAATGGTTTCAAAATGGAGTGGAAATCATGGGAGCTACTACGAGTGTATTTACTCCAACAGAACCTGGAGATTTTTTTGTTAGAGTAACACGTGGAACTTGTACCTATAACTCTGCTATTTTATCCGCTTATAATTGTATTCCGGAAATTGTAATTTCTAAGACAGTAGATAACTCTCCTGTCATTGAAGGGGATACTGTTACTTTTACTGTTACTGTTGAAAGTTTAGGACAAGATCCTGTAAGTAATCTGGTTATTAATGATATTTTACCTTCTGAATTAAGCTTTGGAACCGTAACTCCTAGTTTTGGTACTTGGTCAGAACCGAACTGGAATATTGGAGATATGTTTCCTGGAGAGGTTCACACCCTTACAATTGAAGCTACTGTAAATGAAGTTTCTGCAGATGTTACCGTAACAAATACCATCAATAATACTCAAACCGAAGTAGATACAAACGCCTTACCCGATGACCCTACTGAGGATGTTACTATTATTAACAATGAACTAGAAATCACTAAAACAGACAGAGCTGCTCCAGATGGCAGTTATGATACCGTTGGAGAAATAATCACCTATGATTTTACGGTAACCAACACAGGAAGTCAAATAATTCCGAGTGTTACGATCTCTGACCCTAATATTGATGCTGGTAGTCTATCTCCTGCTTCTGTCTCTAATTTAGGAATTGGAGCAACAGCAAATTTCACAGCAACTCATACGATTACACAAGCGGATATTGAAGCAGATCAAGTGGTGAATACTGCTACTGCTGAGGGAACCTTATCAAATGGTTTTGTCATCACAGACATCTCTGATGACCCTGATGACCCCACGACAATAACAAGCGACCCTACTATTACACCAATAGAGCAAATTGGTGCTTTGGTATTGGAGAAAATTGCACAACCTGCTCCTGATGGTTTATATGATACATTAGGAGAATTAATTACTTATGAATTCACGGTAACCAATACTGGAAATGTAAGTTTAGATAATGTAACGATTACTGATGTAAATATAGATGCGGGTAGTTTAAGTCCAACTTCAGTTGCAAACTTACCTGCTGGAGAATCTGCTGTTTTTACAGCTACTCATGAAATCGTTCAGTTGGATTTTGACAATGGAAACACGACAAACATGGCTACAGCTACCGGTACCGAACCAGTCGAAGGAACTGTGGTTAGTGATATGTCGGATGATCCAACCACATTAGCACCTAATGATGCTACTGTGGTTAGCATTCCGCAATTTGGTAGATTAGATGTCACTAAAGTGGATGATGCTCCAATAAATGGACCTTATAACACCATCGGACAAACTATTACCTATACTATTGTTGCTACCAGTGTGGGTAATGTTACATTAACTGATGTAAATGTAGTAGACCCAAATGCGGATACCATAACTCTAATTAGCACCACAGGAACTGATACAGGTACTGATGATGTTGTAGACAGCATGGCTCCAATGGAAACTGCAACCTTTGAGGCTACCCATGTAATTACGCAGGAAGATCTCGATGCAAATCAGGTAGTAAATACAGCAACGGTAGGGGCTCAGGATCCTGGATTAGGTAGTATTACTGATTTATCGGATGATCCTGACGATCCCACAACCTCAACGAATGATCCAACGATAGTGTCTTTAATATCGACTCCAGGGATTTCGGTTACGAAACAAGCCGATGACGATAGCAATGTTGCAGAAGGACAAACAATAACATATACTTATACGGTTTCAAATACAGGAAACGTAACTTTCGATGAAGTAAGCCTTTCTGATTTACATTCTGGAAGTGGTTCTCTGGGAACAATAACGCTTCAAAGTACAACCGGTACAGATGATGGAATAGATAATGACCTAGATGAACTGGGTCCAGGAACAAATGCAGTTTGGACTGCAACTTATATTATAACGGCAACGGACATTTCAAATCAAAGTGATATCACCAATACGGTTACTGCTAGCGCTACGCCAAGAACTGGTAGTATTGCAGATCCTACAGACTTTACCGCAACAGAAGTCGTAACAGTAAATCCTAAAGAAACTATTTGTGGCGGTCAAACCTTATCACATGATTTAACAATGGATGTAGATCCGAGTATCGTTTCTTTTAGTTGGTCTACAACAGATAATCCATTAATTTCTGGAGAAACAACTACCACTTCTACAGATTCTAGCATTACTGACACTTTAATAAATATTGGAACTACAGATCAAGAAGTAATATACACTATCACTGGATTTGATTCTGGAGGAACTCCTCAAGATACATATACATACACCGTTACTGTGCAGCGTGCTCCACAAGTTTTAGACACTACTAGAACTGTAGACATTTGTACTGGAGATTCATTGAATCAAAATTTAATAGGACACGTTGATAACTATAATGACAGTGTAAATTTTTCTTGGTCAGCTATAGATAATGCAAATATCACTGGAGAAACAACTGCTACTTCAACCGATGATAGAATACAAGATACTCTTGTAAACACTTCTTCGGTTCCTCAGGATGTAGTATATACAATTACCCCTTCGGATAATACTAGCGGATGTATTGGAACTATTTACACCATAACAGTAACTGTAGAGCCTCCATTAGTAGTTCCACCAAATGATTCTGCTACGGTAGAATGTCTTGCTGATGCCACACAACCTGCCGCTCCTGTAGTTACTGATAGTAGCGGTACACCAATTACTCCAGTGATTACTGAAAATACAGATCCTACTTGCGAAGGAGATAAAGTCTACACCTATACCTATACCGATTGTGCAGGAAACGATTCTGTATATACATTCACGTATACCATCGATGTAACAACACTTCCAGTTGTACCAGCCAATGGAACAGCAACAGTAGAATGTATTGCGGATGCTACGCAGCCTACTGCACCAACGGTAACAGATGTATGCGGAAACAATATTACTCCTGTAATTACTGAAAACACAGATCCTACTTGTGAAGGCGATAAAGTGTATACCTACACCTACACCGATTGTGCAGGAAATGATTCTGTATATACATTTACATATACCATCGATGTAACTACATTGCCTGTGGTACCAGTTAATGGAACAGCAACTGTAGAATGTTTAGCAGACGCTACACAACCTACTGCACCAATAGTAACAGATGTCTGCGGAAACAATATTACTCCTGTAATTACTGAAAATACAGATCCTGTTTGCGAAGGAGATAAAATATATACCTACACCTATACCGATTGTGCAGGAAATGATTCTGTATATACATTCACATATACCATCGATGTAACAACACTTCCGGTTGTACCAGCTAATGGAACAGCGACAGTAGAATGTATCGCTGATGCTACGCAGCCTACTGCACCAACGGTAACGGATGTATGTGGAAACAATATTACTCCTGTAATTACTGAAAATACAGATCCTGTTTGCGAAGGAGATAAAATATACACCTATACCTATACCGATTGTGCAGGAAATGATTCTGTATATACATTTACCTACACCATCGATGTAACGACACTTCCAGTTGTACCAGCCAATGGAACAGCGACAGTAGAATGTATTGCGGATGCTACCCAGCCTACTGCACCAATAGTAACAGATGTGTGCGGAAACAATATTACTCCTGTAATTACTGAAAACACAGATCCTACTTGTGAAGGCGATAAAGTGTATACCTACACCTACACCGATTGTGCAGGAAATGATTCTGTATATACATTTACCTACACCATCGATGTAACGACACTTCCAGTTGTACCAGCCAATGGAACAGCAACCGTAGAATGTATTGCGGATGCTACGCAGCCTAATGCACCAATAGTAACGGATGTATGTGGAAATGATATTACTCCTGTAATTACTGAAAATACAGATCCTGTTTGCGAAGGAGATAAAATATACACCTATACCTATACCGATTGTGCAGGAAATGATTCTGTATATACATTCACGTATACCATCGATGTAACGACACTTCCGGTTGTACCAGCCAATGGAACAGCAACAGTAGAATGTTTAGCAGACGCTACACAACCAACTGCACCAATAGTAACGGATGTCTGCGGAAACGATATTACTCCTGTAATTACTGAAAATACAGATCCTGTCTGCGAAGGAGATAAAGTATACACCTATACTTACACCGATTGTGCTGGAAACGATTCTATATACACATTTACCTACATCATAGATGTAACTACACTTCCGGTTGTACCAGCTAATGGAACAGCAACCGTAGAATGTATTGCGGATGCTACACAACCAACTGCACCAATAGTAACGGATGTCTGCGGAAACGATATTACTCCTGTAATTACTGAAAATACAGATCCTGTCTGCGAAGGAGATAAAGTATACACCTATACTTACACCGATTGTGCTGGAAACGATTCTATATACACATTTACCTACATCATAGATGTAACTACACTTCCGGTTGTACCAGCCAATGGAACAGCAACCGTAAATGATATTGCAGATGCGGTTCAGCCTACCGCTCCTCTAGTAACTGATGTCTGCGGAAATAATATTACTCCTATTATAACCGAAAATCCGGACCCTTTATGTGACGGTGAAAAAATATATACCTATTCCTATACCGATTGCGCAGGAAATACCTCTGTTTATACATTCACATATACAATTGATGTAACCGCTACTTTAGAAATTTCAGATACCTCTACAATAGTTTGTAGTGATACAAATATAAATTTTGATCTTACTACCTTAACTGGTCTTCCTGATGTTACTTTTGATTGGGTGATAACGCCAAATCCAAATATTAATGGAGCCAATAATGGTAGTGGAACTTCTATTACCGATAGTATTGAAAATATCTCTGGCAGTAACCAAGATGTTATATATACAATAACTCCCTTTAATAGTGATGGTTGTAATGGAAACACTTTTACTATAACCATAACGGTGTTACCAGAACCTTTTAATAATACTCCACCATCTGATATTACCTGCAGTAGCACTTCGATAAATCATGATTTAACTGGAGATGTGAACTTGATGAATACTACTTTTAGTTGGGTAGCAAATGATAATCCTAATGTAGTGGGAGAAACTACAACACCTTCAAATTCTAATTCTATTGCAGATGTACTTATTAATACTTCAGGGATAGTTCAAACGGTAATTTATACTATTACCCCCACAAGCGAAGATGGTTGTGCAGGTAACTCATACAACTATACCGTAACTGTAAATCCAGAGGCTGAAATGGTAATTACAAAATCTTTTTTACCTGCTGCAGATGGAAGCTACGATACCCTTGGAGAAATCATTGAATACGAAATCGTCATTAATAATATAAATGATGTTGAAATAAACAATGTAGAGATAAGTGATATGAATGCCGATGCAGGAAGTATAACTCCTTCTAACATAACTACAATTCCTGCAATGAGCTCTATTACAGTAAATGCCTCGCATACAATTACCCAAAGTGACTTAGATGCTGGACAAGTTGTAAATAGTGCTACTGCTACAGCTATTGACCCTTGTGGAAACATCGTGAACGATGTATCTGATGATCCTTCAACAGGAGCACCAAATGACAATACAATTACTCCTATACTTCAAAATCCTTCTATTTCTTTAGAAAAGATAGCAACTTTTAATGATGAAAATGGTGATGGATTTCCACAAGAAAGCGAAACCATAACCTATAATTTTACAGTCATCAATACGGGTAATGTAACATTGATCAATATTACTGTTTCTGATCCCGTGATTACAGTTAACAGAGGACCTATTGCTTTAGCACCAGGAATTTCGGACAGTACTACTTTTACAGGCACATATACCTTGACTCAAGGAGATATAGATTCGGGAAGCTTTAGTAATTCTGCCACTGTATCGTCAGAAGCTCCGGATGGAAGTATCATTTCTGACACCTCTGATGACCCTAACAATCCTACTAACGATGACATTAATGGTGATGGAGAACCTGATGATGCTACAATTACAACATTACTTTCTAATCCTGAATTAACTCTAAGTAAAACTGGTGTTTTTATTGATAGCAATAATGATGGTTTGGCACAGGTAGGAGAAACGATTGAATATACTTTCGATATTTCTAATACTGGAAATGTTTCAATTTTTGGAATTACCATTTCTGATCCTTTGGTTACTATTAATGGAGGTCCCATTAATCTATCACCAGGACAAACAAATAGTACTGCATTTACAGCTATTTACACTTTAACCCAAGATGATATTAATACAGGAAGTGTGACAAACTCTGCTATTGCTTCTGGTACTGATCCAAATGGAGGATTGATTGAAGACGTTTCTGATGATCCAACAACAACTCAGGATAATGATGACACTATTACAACCTTATCCAGAGATCCTCAGTTAACATTATTAAAAACAGCAAACTTTAATGACGAAAATGGAGATGGTTTTCCACAAATTGGTGAAACCATAAACTATATTTTTGATATTAGAAATACTGGAAACGTAACGATATCCAACATTACAATTTCTGATCCAATAGTTACAGTAAATGGAGGCCCCATTAATCTTGATCCCAACCAGTCTGATAACACTTCCTTTACCGCAGTTTATACAATCACACTGGCAGATTTGAATAACGGAAGTATAACGAATTCTGCCACAGTAAACGGTCAAGGTCCAGATGGAAGTACCATTACCGACATCAGTGATGACCCTAATAATCCAGATAATAATGATATAAATGGTGACGGTGATCCAGATGACAGCACGATTACCACATTAGATGCTAATCCTCAGATAAGCATTTCAAAAACTGGTATATTTCAAGATGAAAATGGAGATGGATTAACACAAGTTGGAGAGACTATATTATATGCATTTGATATCATTAATATCGGTAATGTAACCGTATCGAACATCGGTGTAACCGATCCATTGGTAACAGTTACAGGAACCCTGATTGATCTGGATCCTGGACAAAATGATAACACTACATTTACCGCTACATATAGTATTACTCAAGACGATATTGATGCTGGAGTAATTCAAAACAGTGCGATTGCTAGTGGTCAAGATCCAAATGGAAACATTATATCTGACACTTCGGACGATCCTAATAATACAGATAACAATGATACAAACGGAGATGGCGAGCCAGATGATATTACAAACACTACTATCCCAACGCAAGGAGAACTTAGTCTTATCAAAACTGAATTACCTGCTTCAGATGGTAGTTACGACACCGTTGGAGAACAAATCATCTATGAGTTAACTATAACCAATACTGGAAATGTTACTTTAACCAATATTTCGGTCACTGATGCAAACGCAGATCCAGAAAGTATTTCACCGGCAACGATTACCAGTTTATCTCCTGGGCAGAGTACAATAGTAAATGCTATTCATACAATTACACAGGATGAAATAGATAGCGGTATTGTAAATAACTCAGCTTCGGTAGAAGCAATAGATCCTTCTGGCAATCTAATTACAGATATTTCAGATGACCCAGATAATCCTACTGATACAGATCTCGATGGAGACGGAGATCCAGATGATATTACAGAAACAATAATAACACAAAACCCTTCTATTTCTTTTGAAAAAATTGGCAGCTTTAATGATCAAAATGGAGATGGTATCCCACAACAAGGAGAAACGATAACCTACAATTTTAACATTACAAATACTGGAAATGTATCCTTAAGTGATATCACCATTTCGGATCCTTTAGTTACCGTTAACGGCGGTCCAATCTCCTTAGTTCCTGGACAAGTTGATACAAATTCATTCTTTGCAGTATACACGATAACACAATCAGATATTGATAATGGAAGTATTACTAATTCTGCTATTATTACTGCAAATGACACAAACGGAAACCCGATTTCGGATATATCTGATGACCCAAATGACACAACTAATAATGATACAAATAATGATGGTGAACCAGATGACACTACAGTCACAACTCTAACAAATAATCCTGAGCTTACAATATTTAAAACAGGTGTCTTTATTGATGCTAATAATGATGGATTAGCGCAGGCAGGAGAAACCATTGAGTATATTTTCGATGTCACGAATTCAGGAAACACAACGATCACCGATATTACTATTACTGATCCGCTAATTCCTGTTACTGGAGGACCTATTGACTTGGTTCCTGGACAAACAGATAACAGCACCTTTACTGCGACGTATATATTATCACAATCAGATGTAAATACAGGAGAAGTTATAAATACTGCAACAGGTTCTGGTACTGATCCTAGTGGAGGATCTGTAAGTGATACTTCTGATGACCCAACGACTACAGATGATAATGACCCAACAGTTACCACTTTAGCAAGAGATCCAGAGCTTTCGCTATTCAAAACTGCTAATTTTAATGATGAAAATGGTGATGGAATTCCACAAAGCGGTGAGACTATTTCTTATACATTTGATGTAAGAAATACAGGAAATGTAACCATTACTAACATTACTATAACCGATCCAATTGTTCCAGTAACAGGAGGTCCAATTACGTTAAATCCAGCGCAAATTGACAATACAAGTTTTACAGCATTATATACAATTCTGCAATCTGATATTGACTCGGAAAATATTACTAATAGTGCTTTGGTAACAGGCGAAGATGATGATGGTGGAATCATAACTGATGTAAGCGATTTCTCCGATGATCCTGACAACCCAAATAATGAAGATTTAGATGGAGATGGAGATCCTGATGACCCAACAGTAACTGATTTAGTTGGAGATCCAGAATTAACCTTATTAAAAATCGGAACCTTTAATGACACAAATAATGATGGATTTGCCCAAGTTGGAGAAACCATTTCGTATACTTTTGAAGTAATCAACTCAGGAAATACCACTATTACCGATATAGAAATCACAGATCCATTAGTAAATGTAACAGGTGGACCAATTGATTTGATTCCAGGAGAAACGGATGCTACTACTTTCTCTGCCACATATGTAATTACACAATTTGATGTAGACACTGGAAGTATTACAAACTCTGCAGTTGTTTCTGGTCAAGATCCTAATGGAATCACTATTACAGATAATTCCGATGATCCTACAAATACAACAGATCAAGATGACAATAATGACGGAAACCCAGATGATGATACAGTAACAACGTTTTCTTCCCAAAGTGGTATTTCTATAAGTAAAGCATCTCTTCCAGCAACGGATGGAACTTATGATTCTATTGGAGAACAAATTACTTATTCTATTGTGATAACGAATACTGGAAATACAACCCTTACAAGTATTAATATCACTGATAACAATGCAGATATTGGAAGTATTACTCCTCAAAATATTACTATCTTACTTCCGGGAGAAACGATAACAGCTTCTGCAATACATACTATTACCCAAGCTGATCTAGACAACGGTATTGTATCTAATACGGCTATTGTTGAAGCTACAGATCCTTCAGGAAATATAATATCTGATATTTCCGACGATCCAAACAATCCAACTAATACAGATGCAGATGGAGATGGTGATCCAGATGATATTACGAATACTGATGTAAACCAAACTCCATCTATTAGTCTTACAAAAGCAGCAGATAATGCTCCAGACGGATTGTGGGACACAGTAGGTGAAGTTATTACATACACATTGCAAGTAACTAATACAGGGAATGTAACCTTAAGTAATATTAATATTTCTGACGCTAATGCCGATGTAGGTAGTATAATACCTGCTGATATATCTAGTTTATTGCCTGGTGAAACAGTAACAGTCATAGCTGCCCATACGATAACCCAACAAGATTTAGATACGGGATCAGTTACTAATACAGCTACGGTTACAGCCGAAGATACCAACGGAGGAATAATTACGGATGACTCGGATGATCCTAATAATCCAACAGATAATGACACCAATGGTGATGGAGACCCTGATGACGCCACAGTAACATCCACACCACAGTTAGGAACAATTGATATATTAAAAACAGTTGATAACATTACCTATACTGAAATCGGTGATATCCTTAACTATACTATCACAATAACCAATACAGGAAATGTTACTTTATTAAATGTAAATGTGATCGATCCTAATGCCATCTTAAACGATCCTACGTCGATACCCACACTAGGCCCTGGTGATATGTTTATGATAACAGGAACACATGTAATTACAGAACAAGATATCATTAATGGTTTTGTAGAGAATACGGCTTTTGCCAATGCTACTATTCCTAATTCCTCAATTACAATAACAGAAGATTCTGACGATCCTGATAATAGTACTAATACGGATATTGATAATGACGGAGACCCAGATGATCCTACCATTAGCTACTTAGATACAGACGGAGATGGTATCCCGAATGTATTCGACCTAGATGATGATAATGATGGTATTACAGATATAGAAGAGCAAAATGGAGATCCTTTCCTAGATACAGATGGCGATGGTATCATTGATAGCTTAGATCTTGATGCCGATGGAGATGGGATTTACGATTATATTGAAGCAGGGCACGATGGTATCGATAGTGATGGAGACGGAACAATCGATGGACCATTTGGAGATGATGGTATACCTGATCAAGTACAAGATGATCCTGATAATGGAACTGTAGATTATGACCCTCAGGATTCTGATGGTGATGGAATTGATGACTTCCAAGATATTGATGATGATAATGATGGAATACTAACAGAAGATGAAAATCCAGATCCTAATGGTGATATGGTACCAGATGACGCTTTTGATTCTGATGGTGATGGAATTCCAGATTATTTAGAACCCAACAACTCCGATCCTACGGCAGAGGACGATATAGAAGTATTTAATGGGGTTACACCTAATGGAGACGGAAATAATGATGTATTTATCATTCGCAATATTGAAAAATTCCCTGATAATGAATTAAAAATATTTAATCGATGGGGAGTATTGGTCTATGAAGCGATTGGTTATGGTCAAAATCAAGAATTTTTCCGAGGAGAATCTAATGGTAGGGTAACTATAAGTCAAGAACGTCAACTCCCTGTTGGTACATACTTCTATGTGTTAGTCTACAAAAATGCTATGGGAATATCCAAGACCCGAACTGGTTATTTATATATCAATCGATAGTTAACCCATCTAAATGATGAAAACTCTTTTTAGCAATAATCAGTTTATGAGTAGATCATACATATTAGGTATTCTAGTTTTTTTAATCTTTATACAAGATATAAAAGGTCAACAAGATGCACAGTATACACAATATATGTATAACACCATCAGCATCAATCCTGCATATGCAGGATCTAGAAATACTATTAGTATTGCCGGATTATACAGAGATCAATGGGTAGGTATTAATGGAGCTCCAGTAACGCAAACTCTAAATATTCACTCACCTATTGGACGAGCCGAAAAAGTAGGTCTAGGATTATCAATAGTAAATGATAAAATTGGTCCTACCCAGGAAACGTATATCTACATAGACCTTTCTTACACCATAAGCACCTCTGAACAAGGAAAGTTAGCTTTTGGTGTAAAGGCTGGAGGGCATTTACTTGATGTTAATTTTGATCGATTAAACCAGTATTCAACTTCGGATATTCTTTTGGACACCAATATTGATAATAAATTCTCTCCTAATGTTGGAATAGGTGCTTATTATTATACTCCAAAATTTTATTTTGGAATCTCAGCTCCTAATCTACTGCAAACAAAACATTTTAATGAATCTTCTAATGATAATACTGCTTCTTCTTTTTTAGCCTCAGAAAGAATCAACTATTACATGATGCTAGGATATGTATTTGAAATCAATGATTATCTAAAACTAAAACCCGCAATATTGGGAAAAGTTGTTGCTGGATCGCCGTTGCAAATAGATGCTTCTGCGAACTTCTTATTTTATGACAAGCTTACACTAGGAGTAGCTTACCGATGGAGCGCAGCACTTAGTGGTTTAGTAGGGTTTCAGATTACAAACAACCTGATGTTAGGTTTTGCTTATGATTGGGAAACTACTGCGCTAGGTAACACAGAATTTAATTCAGGTTCTTATGAATTTTTCTTACGCTATGAAATTTTTAAGAAAAAGGAACGTGTATTATATCCTAGATTCTTTTAACCAAAAACAAACAAAAATGATGATATATAGAATTCTTTACAGTATTGGTTTCCTTATACTCATCCCCTCATTTTTGTTTTCTCAAAATTCGGATTTCAAAAAAGCTAATAAACGGTTTAATGATTTTGAATTTATAGAGGCTATTGATTCGTACAAAAAAATTATAAATCAAGGAAAAGGATCAATTGAAGTATATCAAAAACTCGGAGATGCTTATTATTATAATTCAGACCTAGAAAATGCAGGAAAATGGTATCAAAAAATGTTCGAATATAGAACAGAACAATTAAATGATAGTATCATTGTAGAAGAACTGCAACCAGAATACTACTATAAAGCGGCTCATTGTTACGAACATTTAGAAAAATATGATGAAGCAAAGAGACTAATAACTCTTGCCAAAGAGAGTAATGCAAACGACTCAAGAAGCAAAAGATTAGAAGAAAACCAAGATTATTTAGAAGATATCGAAAAGCAATCTGGCAGATACGAAATCAGTGATTTTGAAAACAACTCTGCATTTACAGATTTCGCTCCTTCCTTTTATCAAAACGAGCTTGTTTTTTCGTCTTCCAGAGGAAAAAGAAAAAATATATCAAGCCGAAATTCATGGAATCAACAAGCATATTTAGGATTATTTCAAAGCATAAAGGATGATTCCATCGGCGTATCCTTTTCTAGAGAATTTGCAAAAGAATTGAGTTCACGTCTTCATGAATCTACCTCATCATTCTCAAAAGATGGTAATGTTATATATTTTACACGTAATAATATTTTCAAGGGTACTTCAAGGAAAGATTCATTAGGAGTTAATCGACTCAAAATATTTAAAGCTTTTAAAACTGCAAAACAAAAATGGTCACAACCCGAAGAACTTCCTTTTAATAATGATCAATACTCTGTTGCGCATCCTACACTTAATTCAGATGGAACAAAATTGTATTTCGCCTCTGATATGCCTGGAGGTTATGGCGAGTCAGATCTTTATGTAGTTGACATTAATAATGATGGAAGTTACGGAGAACCAAAAAATCTGGGACCAGAAATTAATACAGAAGGTCGAGACACCTTTCCTTTTATTACTACATCTGGGATGCTATATTTCGCATCAGACGGGCATCTTGGACTTGGTGGATTAGACATTTTTGTAACAAATACAACTGCATCTGAAAAAAAGGTTTATAACATAGGTAAACCTGTAAATAGTAATTACGATGATGTTACTTTTATCATCAATGAAGATACTAAAGAAGGATACTTCGCTTCAAATCGTAAAGGTGGACGTGGAGATGATGATATTTATTGTATTACTCAGAACAGCCCATTAGTTACGGATTGTATCGGATATATTAGTGGCTTGGTAAAAGATCAAAACTCTAAAGAGATTTTAGTCGAAACAGAAATAGAGGTTCTTAATCAAGATAAAGAAACGATATTTACTGGTAAAACAAATGAGGAAGGATTTTTCTATGTACCCTTAGATTGCAATAATAAAAGTTTTGAGTTCCTACTAACAAAAACAAAATACAAACCTCTAAATATTAGTATAGATACTAATAATGATAATCCAATAGCAAATAAAGATTTCTTTTTGGAAAAAGACACACCAAAAACTGGTGTAGATCTAGGAAAAATACTTTCGCTCAAACCGATTTATTTCGCTTCTAACAAAGCTTTGATTCTCAATAGTACTGCAGAAGAACTGGATAAAATTGTCTCTTATCTGAAGGAGTTTCCTTCATTAAAAATTGAAATCCGATCACACACTGATAGTAAAGGAAGTGATCTATACAACCTAAAATTATCAGCAAAACTAGCTACTGCCACAGCCAAGTATATCATCGCTAAAGGTATCAATCCCAATCGAGTAAAAAGCAAAGGATATGGAGAACTGCAATTAAAAAACCATTGTAAAAATGGTATTCCTTGTAGTAAGGAAAGGCATCAGCAAAATAGAAGAAGTGAATTTATAGTAATTGAAAACTAATCTACACCATACCATAAAGTTCCCTTCGCCTTACAGGTAATCAGCAATTAGACATTAAAAGTTAGATTGTTTGTAATCCATATATGAAGTTGAATTATACCTAAAAACGTCATAACTCTTTCGAAAATCCATAAAAACAATATATTATGTAAGAATAATACTACTATATTTGTTTTTTAAATTGATTTTTGTGTATTTTGTAGATGTAAATTGTTTTTTAATCTATTTCCCCAAAATAAAACATATGAAAAAAGCGATTTTTACATGGATCTTATGCGTCCTATTCAGTTCATTTAGTTTTTCTCAGAAAAAATCACTGGATAGTATCATACCTTTCATAAAAACGGAAAAAGACTCTGTATTATTTGATACAGCCATGAAATATTTTGAAAATATGTGGAGAGCGGAAGAGTTCGACATGGCTTTATCATACGAATCTAAATTATTATCTATTTCAAATACTATAAAGTATAATAAAGGTATTGGTAATGTATACCAACATATCGGAAACGTTCATAATTTAACTCAGCAACATATAAAAGCTTTTTACAATTATGACCAAGCTGCCACATACTTTAAAAAAGCTAATCACCAACGAGGTTTGGCAATTATTAATAATAATAAATCTACTATTGAACAAGGAAGAGGTAATTCCGAAAAAGCAATACATCATATACTAGAAGCAAACTTATACTTCGAGCGTATGAAAGATAGTTTAGTCTTATCCAGTACATATAACAATCTTGCCAATATTTACTCCGATATTGATAATTATGAACTTGCCGAAGAATATTATCAAAAATCGATAGCCTTAAAGAAAAAATTCAGACCAAATAAGGTAGGGTCAGCATTAAACAATTTAGCACTGATCTATATCGACCTTGGTAAAATCGATGAAGCAGAAAAACTGATTAACGAAGCCTTAAAAATTAGCAAGAAAAATAATCGAACTTTAGACAAAGCAATGGCGTATACCCGACTAGCTAATCTTTACAAAGCAAATAAAGAATATGAAAAATCAAAAAAATATTACGATTCTTCATATTGCAATGCTGTACAAGCACAAAACTTTAGAGTGGCTGCAAACATCAAACAACAGTTAGGCGAGATTGCGATCAAACTAAAAAATTATAATGAAGCAGAAGTTCTCTTAGATGAAGCTAGAACAGAACTAGTAAGACTAGATATTCCACCATTGCTTTTGACCAATTATAGACATTCTGCTACTTTAGACTCAGCGAGAAATAATTTTGCATCTGCCTTTATTTGGCAAAAAAAATACCAGCAAATTGCAGATCAAATATCCAGAAATGAATCCACCGAAAAAATCTCTAAAGCAGAGATTCGTTTCAAATCCGAATTAGAACAACTAAAACTTCTTGAAGAAAAAGAAAAACAGGAATTAAAAACACAAGGAGCATTATTTAAATATAGAATATTTACATTCATAAGCATAGGAATGTTTGTCATAGGTGCAATATTTTTATTCTTTATTATCAAAACCAGAAGAGAAAGAAAAAGATATATTGCTGAATTAAACGAATCTAACCAAGTAAAAAACAAGCTCTTTTCTATCATTTCTCATGATCTAAAAAATGAAATACACGGACTTGATGGCACCTTAAATCTTTTAAAAGAAAATGCCATTTCTAAAGAGGAGTTTGAAGAAATTGTTCCGCTACTTTCTAATAGAACGCATCAGACTTCTATAATGCTTAATAATTTATTGAATTGGTCCAAATCCCAAATGAATGAATTAAATGCAAAACCTACCGAGTTTAATATTAAAGACGTTATCCAGAATAAATTTAGCTTTTTCGAACCCAAAGCAGCACGTAAGAACATCCAACTTAACAATAAATTAGACGCTACTTTGGTATATGCGGACAAGGATATGTTTTCTATTGTGTCACAAAATTTATTAGCAAACGCTATTAAATTTTGTAAATCCGGAGATTCTATAACCTTGCTATCTAATGAAAAGGAGGAGCACTATGAAATTTATTTTCAAGATACTGGAGTAGGAATTCCGGAGGAAAACCTTCATAAACTATTCTCTGAAGACACTTTTACTACAAAAGGTACGCAACAAGAAGCAGGTACAGGTTTAGGATTAAAAATTTGCAAAGAACTTGTAGAATTAAATAAAGGTGAAATTAAAGTAAAAAGTATTTTAGGTGAGGGTAGCACATTTTGCATCACATTACCAAAAGCATCATAAGATTTTATAAAAAGATTAAGATACAAAAGCCCTTGCTCTCTAAGGTTTTAACGTTCTTTTCACTTACAACGCATTGTTATTTCTTTATCTTCGGCCGATAAAAAAAATTACACATGCTCAAAAATACGCTTTATTTGCTGCTGGCGTGTACCATTACACTATCCAGTTGCTCATCTTTACAAAGTAAAAAAACAAAGAAACCAGCAGCAACAGCTGCTAAAAAACCGGGAAAAGATAAAAATGCTATTAAACCTTATAAAGAGGTTATTACAAAAAAGGCAAAAAGTGATCCTGGACTTTTTACTGTTCACAATATTGAAGACAAATATTTTTACGAAATACCAGATTCTCTATTTAATAGAGAAATGTTAATGGTAACCAGAATTGCTAAAACTGCAACCGGTATCGGTTTTGGTGGAGGAAAACAAAATACGCAAGTCCTTAGATGGCAAAGAAAAAACAAAAAAGTATTACTGCGCGTAGTATCACACCAAATATATGCTGCGGATTCTTTACCTATTCATGAAGCAGTAGAAAATTCTAACTTTGAGCCTATCTTATTTTCATTTCCTATCAAAGCATTCCATAAGGATTCTGTAAATAATGCTACAGTGATCGATGTAACAGATATGTTTACGAAGGATGTAAAAGCGATTGGTTTTCCTGCATCAAGAAGAAAAAGGTATAAGATAACAAGGTTAGACCAGAGTCTTTCCTATATAGACTCTATAAGAAGTTACCCTCTTAATATCGAAACCAGACACGTAAAAACATACATGGCTGGAGATCCACCATCAAACGCTAGCACTGGAACCATCTCATTAGAAATGAGTAATTCCATGATCCTATTACCAGAAACACCAATGAAAAGAAGGATATTTGATCAACGTGTTGGATGGTTTGCAAGAGGACAAACAGATTACGGATTAGAAGCGCAAGAAAGTAAGACTATTAGATATCTAGATAGATGGAGATTAGAAGTAAAAGAAGAAGATATTGAAAAGTTCAAAAGAGGCGAACTAGTAGTTCCTAAAAAACAAATTGTCTATTATATTGATCGTGCTACGCCTAAAAAATGGAGGAAGTATATAAAACAAGGTATAGAAGATTGGCAGGTAGCTTTTGAAGAAGCTGGTTTTAAAGAAGCGATTATCGCTAAAGACCCACCTTCGAAAGAAGAAGATCCGGATTGGAGTCCTGAGGATGTAAGATATTCTGTAGTACGTTACCTCGCATCTCCTATTCCAAATGCAAACGGACCTCATGTTAGTGATCCAAGATCAGGAGAAATTCTAGAAAGTGATATTAATTGGTATCATAATGTAATGACACTGCTTCGTAACTGGTTTTTTGTACAAACCGCAGCCATTAATCCCGAAGCAAGAGGAGTAGCTTTTAAAGACGAAATCATGGGTAGATTAATACGATTCGTATCTGCTCACGAAGTAGGACATACATTAGGATTACCTCATAATATGGGTAGTAGTGTTGCCTATCCTGTAGAATCGCTTCGTGATCCTGCATTTACGAAAAAATATGGTACAGCTCCTTCTATTATGGATTATGCACGTTTTAATTACATCGCGCAACCTGGAGATGGTGATGTAGCGCTAATGCCAGAAATTGGAATTTATGACAAGCATGCGATTAGATGGGGATATCGACCTATTCTGGATACAACAGAAGAGGAAGAAAAGAAGACTTTAGACAGCTGGATATTAGCACATCAGAATGATCCTAAATATCGTTTTGGAAGACAACAATTTGGTGTTATAGATCCAAGCTCACAAACAGAAGATCTTGGAGATGATGCTGTAAATGCCAGTACTTATGGAATTGCGAATCTAAAAAGAATTATTCCTAATCTAATAGAATGGACTGCTGAGGATGGTAAAAATTATAATGATTTAGAGACAATGTATGGTCAAGTACTTGGACAGTTTAATAGATATATGGGACATGTTTCTTCTAATATCGGAGGTGTATATGAATATTTTAAAACATACGATCAAGAAGGTGCTGTGTATACTCATGTAACTAAAGAGAATCAGAAACGTGCTATGAAATTTTTACAAGAACAATTGTTTAGCACGCCAAATTGGTTATTAGACACCAATATCTTTAACAAAATAGAATCTGCAGGAAGTGTGGAACGTATCAGAAACTTTCAGACCAGAACTCTGAATAATCTTTTGGATTATGGAAGAATGGCCAGATTAATTGAAAATGAAGCATTAAATACAAATGCATATACTTTAATTGATTTAATGACCGAATTAAGAGCTGGTTTATGGAGTGAACTAAGAAATGGATCAAAAATAGATGTCTACCGTCGTAACTTGCAAAGAGCTTATATAGAGCGTTTAGAGTTTTTGATGACAAAAGAACAAACACCAATACCTGCTAATTTCAGACGTTTCGTGAGACGAACCAATGTTGATGTTTCACAAAGTGATATCAGACCTATTGTTCGTGCAGAATTAAAAAACTTACAGAGAGACATTAGAAATGCAGTTGGAAGAACATCTGATAGAATGACACGTTATCATTTGCAGGATGCAATAGAAAGAATTTCGTTGATATTAGATCCAATAAAATAATCGTAATCAAAGAATTTAGATTCTAAAATTATGATATCAAAAAAGCCAATCTTTTAGAGATTGGCTTTTTTAGTTTACAAACTTTCTGCCGTTATCCTTGCAGCGTTTATTGTTTCATCTAAATCTTCATAGCTAAGTGCGTCTGTAATGAACCAGGTTTCAAATGCACTTGGGGCGATATAAATCCCTTGATCTAGCATCCCATGAAAAAACTTCTTAAAAGTATCATTATTTCCAGCTGCCGCACTTTCGAAATTAACCACAGGTTTTTCAGAAAAATGAACAGAAATCATAGAACCTAATCTATTAATAGTATGTACTATATTTTTCTCGGTTAAAACCTTTCCAATTCCGTCATGTAAGTATTCGGTTTTCTTAGTTAAACTATCAAATACTTCAGATTTTTCATTTAGCTCTGTTAACATTGCTAATCCTGCTGCCATTGCCAAAGGATTACCACTTAAAGTTCCTGCCTGGTATACGGGACCTAAAGGAGCAAGATGATTCATGATTTCTTCTCTTGCCGCAAAGGCTCCTACTGGCAAACCTCCGCCAATAACTTTTCCAAAAGTTACGATATCCGCATCTACTCCTAGCAATTCCTGTACACCACCTTTAGCTAATCTAAAACCGGTCATTACTTCATCAAATATTAGCAGTATATTATGTGTATCACAAAGTGATCTTAAACCTTCTAAAAAACCTTTTACTGGAGGGATACACCCCATATTTCCAGCTACAGGTTCAATAATAATACAGGCTATCTCATCCTTATTAGAATTGATAATTTCTTCTACATTCTCTAGATCATTATACCTTGCTAACAAGGTGTCTTTTGCTGTTCCTGCGGTTACACCAGGACTATTAGGACTTCCAAAAGTAACAGCTCCACTACCAGCCTGAATCAAAAATGAATCACTATGACCATGATAACATCCTGCAAATTTGATGATTTTGTCCTTTTTTGTAAATCCTCTTGCCAATCTTACAGCACTCATACAAGCCTCTGTACCAGAATTTACGAATCGTATTTTATCAATATTAGGCACCATAGATACCGCTAGCTCGGCAATCTTAGTTTCAATTTCTGTAGGCATACCAAAACTAGTTCCCTTTTTGGCTTTTTCAACCACTGCATCAACCACAGGTGGATATGCATGACCAAGTATCATTGGCCCCCATGAATTGATGTAATCGATTAAACGATTTCCATCTTCATCATATAAATAAGCACCTTTTGCTTCTTTCACAAAGATTGGATCACCTCCTACTGCTTTAAATGCACGAACAGGAGAATTAACTCCTCCAGGAATTACTTTCTGAGCCTCTTTAAACAGAGCACTACTTCTTTTATAAATCATAGTACGTTAAAATTCGTCAGCATCGTCCTCTGGCTTTTCTACTTTAAGTACTTGTCCAATGGCGATTGCGTTATCTTTTAAATTATTGTAAGCTTTTAGTTCTGCTACTTTTAGATTATATCTTCTGGAGATAGAATAAAGAGTATCGCCTTTCTGCACGATATACTCACCATTTTTGATCTTTGGAGCTTTCCTTTTCTCCACTTTTTTAGGCTCTACAGCTACGTAAGAAGTCCCTAACACCTCAGCATCATAGTCATACAATTTATAGCGTTCAATAATACTAATTAGTTTCACAGGGTATTTCTTATCCGTGGCGTATCCCGCAGCTCTTAAACCATAAGCCCAAGACTTATAATCACTTTGCTTATAGGTAAAAAGCTTGGAATATCGCTTTCTATTTTTAAGAAATAAAGAATGATCTCTAAATGATTCGCTTGCTTTTTCGTACTTCCTAAAACATTCTTGGGAGCGATCATCATCATGGTATACTCTATCACCTGTCCAATCATGACATTTAATTCCGAAGTGATTTTTGGCTTTACTTGTCAATTCTCCATAACCAGCTCCCGATTCTAAAATACCTTGTGCTAGTGTAATACTCGCAGGGATTCCATATTGCACCATCTCATGTTTAGCAATACTAGCATATTCGAAAATATAATTCTGAACTTTTTCTTTATAAGAAACCTTAGCGAGAGGTTTTTTAGCAACTTCTTTTGGCTTTTCTACCGATGTTACCTCTCTACTAACCTGCGTTTTTCTAGACGAAACAGTTTTAGTTTTTGTTGTAGTTCTTGTTGTTTTCTTACTACCTCCACATGAAATTAAGAGTGCAGTCACACAGCACATCATTATTATTTTCCTCACATTCATATTAAATCCTAATAAGAGGGATTTTCTTTTTACTCAGTTTTTTATTCATCCCAGCAATACCTTGCAGACCTCCTGTATGAACGGCTAAAATACGAGTATTTTTTGTAAAATCCCCTTTCTGTATCTTATCAAAAATACCGTATATCATCTTGGCCGTATATATAGGATCTAAGGTGATATACTGTTCTTCTTTAAACCTATTCATAAACTCAATTAATACAGTATTTATTTTACCATAACCCCCAAAATGATATTCCGTATTCAAGCTCCAATTCTCCTTATTGGTATATTTATTTATCTCAGCATTTAAAAAATCTCCTTTTAGCGCTGGGAAACCAATAACCTTTTGATGATCACTACTTCTATTAATGATGCCAGCAATAGTTCCTCCTGTTCCAACTGCACAACAGAGATAATCATATTGATTATCTGAGGATATAAGAATTTCTTCACAACCTTTGACAGCTAATTCATTTGTTCCTCCTTCGGGTACTACATAAAACGAGCCAAATTCTTTCGTGAGTTTTTCTAAAAAAGAAGTTGAAGTCTTTTCCCTGTAGTCTTCCCTGCTCACAAACTTTAATTGCATACAATGATCCGTAGCAAATTGTAGGGTGTCATTCTCGGACAAAACTCTTTGCAAATCATTTGCTAATTCTTCTCCTCTGATAACTCCAATAGTCTTAAAACCCATTAGTTTTCCTGCGGCAGCAGTAGCAGCTATATGATTACTATAAGCACCTCCGAAAGTAAGAATTGTTTTGTATCCATTTGCTTGTGCTTCTCTAAGATTATATTTCAGTTTTCTGAATTTATTCCCAGAAACATATGCATGAATTTGGTCTTCACGTTTTATATCAAGTGTTATCCCAGCTTCATCTAATAAGGGATGTGTTATTTTTTGGTTGATTACGGTAGAAATTTCTGAAGAAAAGAAATCCATATCACAATTAGAGATATTTTGTAAAACTCCAGATTTTTCGATGCTCTAAATAGGAAAGTTCTCCTTCCATTTCGTAAGCTTCACGCTCAAAAGAGATATTTCGATAAGCTTCTCTAGAATTTCCATACTGAAATAATCTAATAATGTACTCCAATAGATAAACAATATAAAAAGGCAATACCAAAAGCTCTAGCTGCTGTTTTAAGTGAATTCTTTCATGGTTTATAAACACCTTATCCTCTTTTAACCGTGGATCTTTTACCACAATAAAAGGCCAAAGTGCTATACCCACAAAATGACGACCTATCAAATATTTGTTAACTAAAATTGGCATCTAACCGCAAGATAGTATTTTTGTAGTGATGAGCAACCCAAAAAGAATACTAAAACCCGAAGAAGGTGATTACTATCTTACACCTGAAGGGTATCGATGTTTTACAGAACAATATCATCTACGAAGAGGGTACTGTTGTGAGAGTGGCTGTAGGCATTGCCCATACGGTTATGATAAAAAAACAAATAAGTATACCAAAAAGTAGATTTTAAGTCACTCATGGTATGATTATTGTGCATTTTTTACCAAAAAATTGTTGAACTTTTTAAAAACATAGGATTATGAAATCTTTCTCTCTTTTATCGCTGATCCTAATCATAACACTCAGCTCTTGCTCTAGTGTAAGAGTAGCTTCTGATTATGATAGGCAAACAAATTTTAATAGTTACAAAAGCTACGCCTTTTTTAAGCCAGGAATAGATAAGGCTGAAATTAGCGACTTGGACAAAAAACGCATCCTAAGAGCCATTGAAGCGGATATGGCTGCTAAAGGATTTACCAAATCAGAAAATCCAGACGTATTAGTAAGTATTTTTACAAAAACTAAAGAAAACGTAAACATTTATCAAAATAACTTTGGCTTCGGATGGGGTTATGGATGGGGATGGAATCCTTGGTTTTGGAACAATGGATTTAATACCGTTTCTAGAACAACGGAAGGCACTTTATATATAGATCTTATCGATGCCTCTAAAAGAGAGCTTATCTGGCAAGGTATGGGTACCGCAGCACTTACAGAAAGGGTAGAAAGAAAACAGGAAAAAATGAATCAAATTGTAACCGCGATATTAGAAAAATATCCTCCAGAATTAAAATAAGCATTTCATCCGTTTAGATATCATAGCCTTTCTTTTATAGAGAGGCTATTTTTTTATGTACTTTTATATACAGAACCAGATTCTTAAAAGTATGCGTAATTTTTTACTTGGTGCTTGTATTGCAGCATTTATTGCTTTGGGAATTAGCTATTTTATTATTCAGGCTAAAACTCAAAAAACCGAAATACAATCTTCTGATTTAATTTTAGATCAGATAAAAAACGTAGGAAAACTTGTGGTTACCGAAGGACATTTCTCTGAGGTCATTACCTATAAAGACGCAAAAAAATACTATTTGGATATTTTAACTGCAGAAAAAAAAGCTATTGTGGTGGTAAACGCTGAAGTTACGGTTTCTTATGACCTTAGCAAAATAGAACACTCCATTGATAAAACGAATAAAACAGTAACAATTACCCATATTCCCGAAGCCGAAATTAACATCAATCCAACGATAAAATACCATGATCTGGAAGAGGATTTCTTTAATCAATTTAATCCAGAAGATCATAATAAAATACAACAAGAAGTAACTCGTCAATTAAATGAAAAAGTAGAAGCCTCTACACTAAAATCTAATGCCGAAAACAGACTGATAAGCGAACTACAAAAGATTTATATTCTTACCAATAGCTTAGGATGGAAGTTGGTTTATAAAGGAGATACGGTTACCAATTCTGAACAATTGATTTTATAAAACCTGAAACAATATAATTCTTAGGTTCAAAAGCTAGTGCTTTTTTAAATTCCTGATAGTACTTTTAAGCATTGCAGGAACAATTAATTTATGAAAAGGTTTCACTGGGAAGAAATATAGTTTCCCGAACCAATTGTTAAAATGTACCACAGTAGATATGGTTAGGTCTTTTGTATGATCTGGTTGAGGAACTAACAATAAAGAAACTCTAAAATTTAAATGAGAATCGTTTTCTCCTAAAATTAGCTCATTATCCACCTTATCAAATACTTTAAAAATACCAACCTGATCGCCAATTTCTCCTTTAAAATTTTGAAGCACTTCTTCCTTTTGTTCTAAGCCATTCCCAGTTTTAAGTCCAAAAACTGAAACTATTTTATTTCTCAAAGCAAACAAGCTCCCTATCCATTTTGGAGAAAATGAAAAAAATGCTTTGGTTACTGCTAAAATATCAATCTCGTTTTTTGGATCCGAAAACCTGCTTTTATAACTATCAGAATACTCATAAACTTCTTCTGATAACAATGAAATCTCCGGCAAAGCTACTTTCTCTACTTCGATTTTCATGCTTCAATTTTTTGTAAAACAGGATTAAATGCTTTTGAAGCTACAATAACCTTATCTCCTATTGCTAAATTGACAATTTCTTGTTCCTGAGCTACAACTTTTACTACATTTTGCCCAATAAGAACAGTAACTATATAGATAACATCTTCTTTCGTAATATCAATCACCTCTCCGACAAACTGAAACTTACCACTAAGCTGATTACTTGCAAATACGGTCATTGGTTTTCCAACCTTTTCTACACCACCATCTTGAAGCTTATATACCACATCCGACATTTTGATAATTTCTCCAATATCATGACTTACCAAGATAGTAGTTAGATGGTATTTTTTATGAACTTTTAAAATATAATCTTGCAGCTTGGAACGCATTCTTATATCTAATGCAGAGAGTGGTTCATCTAACAACAAAACTTCTGGTTTTTGGACCAGAGCACGAGCTAAAGCTACACGTTGTTGTTGACCACCAGATAACGTTTCTGGTTTTCTATCTTGTAATTCTTCTAATTCTACAATGCTAATCAACTCATCAACAATTGCTTTATCTTGTTTGTTATCTAATGCAAATTCCAAATTTTTACGAACTGTCATATGAGGAAATAGCGCATAATCCTGAAAAACATATCCTATCTTACGCTGCTGAGGAATGCGATTAATTTTACGTTCTTTATCAAACCAAATACTATCATTTACCATAATACTTCCTTTATCTGGAGATAGCAACCCAGCGATGATTCTAAGTGTCGATGTTTTTCCTGCACCAGAAGGCCCATACAATGTTACGAACTGACCTCGCTTAACATCTAATTCGATGGCAAGAGTCATTTTTCCAGCAGCCGAACGTAAAGTTTTATGGATAGTCGCTTTGATCATTTCCAGAACTTTTTAAGATATCCACCATTTATCATATATACTGACAATAGTACTATAAACGTAATTACGAATAAAATCATAGAATATGTATTGGCATGCGCATAGTTTAATGCTTCTACCTCATCATAAATAGCAATCGATACTACTTTTGTTTTTTCAGGAATATTTCCTCCTATCATTAAAACAACGCCAAATTCGCCGACGGTATGCGCAAAAGCCAAAACGATTCCTGTAAGTAACGATGGTTTTATATTGGGTAACAATACACTAAAAAGTGTTTTCAATTTTGATTTTCCTAATATATACGAGGCTTCTGATAGAGAAGATGGTAAACCCGATAATCCAGATTGAATAGGATTTACCATAAATGGTAAACTATAAATCGCGGATCCAATTACTAATCCCGAAAAGGAAAATATTAACCGTAAGCCAAACCATTCTTGCAACCAGGCTCCAAAACTATTTCCAGGGCTAAAAGCCATTAACAAATAAAACCCTAAAACCGTTGGAGGCAATACTAATGGCATGCTTACCAAAGTTTCTACAACAGGTTTCATTCTTGATTTAGAAAATGCTAGCCAATAAGCCAAAGGAACCGATACGATAAGTAAAATCACAGTAGTTACCAAGGCCAGTTTAGCTGTTAATATGATAGGTCCCCAATCAATCATCTGGAAAGCATAATTTCGTTAACCTTTATCATAGCAACTACTTTTTGATCTTTTTCTAGAGAAAGCTCGTCAAGAATTTCAGAAGTGATCAATGCTACGATTTCTCCAATACTACTTTCTAATATCACTTTACTTAATAACGCTCCTTTTTCAATATTTTTAATGGTAGCTTTGATTTTATTTTCGATACTGATCAAGGTATTCTCTTCTGTGGAAATGATAACCTCTGTTTCTTTAAACAAAACAGTAATCTGATTTCCTTTTTTTAGATGAGAAGCTGTTTCTGGAGTTTCGAGCAAAATAGTTTTAAGCAAATTATGCTCATCTAGCTTAACGGAAACTATCGATAAACTTTTGCTTACTTTTATATCAGAAATATGTCCGGAAAAAACATTCATTAGTTTATTTATAAACTACTTCAGTGCGTTAAAATCTCGATTATCGAGTAAATATCCGAAATCTTCTAATATTTTCTTGGCTTCTTTAGAAAAAAGAAAATCATAAAACTTTGTGCTATTCATATGCTCCTTATTCTCTTGTTTTATCAGCACAACACCTTGTGCTATTGGTGTATAAAAACTATTATCTAGTTCTTTCCAATGTCCTTGCTCTCTCATTTGAGGAGACATTACTACAGATTTTGCTGTAAAACCAATTTCTGAAGCCTTAGAGGTAATAAACTGGTTGGTTTGAGCAATACTTTCTCCATACACTAATTTATCCTCAAGGAGTATATACACTTCCTTAGATTTTAAAAATTCTACAGCTGCCTTTCCATAAGGAGCAGTCTTCGGATTTGCTAAAGCAATATTCTGAATCTTAGGATTAGAAAGTCCCGCAATCGAAAGTTCTATATCATGATGTAACGACCATAAAACCAACTGACCATACCCGTATATTTTTGGAGGCGCTACTGCAAATCCTTCTTTATAAACATCATTAGGGTATTTCATATTAGCAGACACAAAAATATCATAAGGAGCTCCTTCTTTGATCTGTGCGGTTAGTTTACCAGAAGAACTAATAATCAGATCACAAGGAATCCCTGTTTGCTTGGTAAAAGCATCCGAAATTTCTTTAATAGCAAACTGCATATTAGCTGCTGCCGCTACGGTAATATGACCCTTTTTCTCTTCTGTGCACCCTAAAAAGAATACAAAACCCAATACAACAAAAAGCAGCTCTAATTTTACAAAACGTATTTTCTTATACTCCACTAACTCTTTGTTTTTTTGATAATAGCAATATAACTTTTCCTATATAGTAATAAAACTATTGTCCAATACTATAATCTTACAGGCTAAATATACAGTATTAATGGTAGTTAAGATTAAAAGAAGACACAATTAATTTTTTAAAAAATCAATGCGGCAGTCTAGGTTATATTTCTAATTCCATCTCATATAAATCTAACCCTAAACCCCAATAATCTTTTGCTGTCTTTTTGGTAATAAAACCAAATTTTTCAAAAAAACCATATGCAAGTTGAGAGGTTCTAACAGTTACTTTTTGTATCTCACTATTAGACTTTAAAATGGACAAACAATGGGTAACAGCTTTATTTCCGAAACCCTTACCAACAAACTCTGGATGAAAAAAAATCCATGTAATTTCTCCAACGCTGTTTTTCTTAAGATAATTACATCCTACTCCTCCTATTATTTTATTCCCAGATGTTATTGTAAAATAGGTGCTTTCGTATACCGCTAGATATTTTTTAAAATCCTGGATTTCCTTACGATCAAAATATTTAGGAGTATTTAAGATAAGAACTTTAACTAGTTCCTTTTTGTCATTGGATGTATAAGGTCGTATCATTCCAAAATTTTTCTGGTATTGGAATATATTAATTAATCCGGATCGAAAAATTATCCACAAACAATTCAATATCCTCCATAGTAGGGTTTGCAGTGGCTCCTACCTGGACTCTTTCATAAAACACAGGCTCTTGTAACGTAAAATCAATTCCATTTTCAGCAAACAATTCTCTAAAAATAGTGGCATTAGGCAAATTCATCCCATTACTTATGATTACCTCATTCCCATTGATGGATAATCTATTTATTCCAGTATCATCATCCGCTAATGTTAATTCCCATCGCACGGTTACCCATTCATTTCTGGGAAATTGCAGCGATGTTTGCCGTAAATTGCTCGCTGAGATTTTACCCCTTTCGATGGACAAAAAATCATTTCCTCCAGACATCATCAAACGAACTCCTGGACATTGATTATCCTCCACCGTTGGATCCCAACACGAGCAACATTCTAGATCAATTAATAGTAAGTTTTCAATATTAGCAGTGGAATTCAGGTAAAAATCTGCTTCGATAACAACCAGATCATCTGCAAAAGCCTTAAATCCTTCTTTTTCTATATCCATTTTAGACAATATATTATCAGATTGGAACGCTAATAAACGTAATGCATTTTGACCTTCAGAAAACGTAGTGGTTGAAATAGAAATCTCATTTGATGGATTTGTTTGTTGTATATTCGTCCATCTACTTCCATTCGATTCAAAAAGTTCGTCCACATCATTATTTTGAGTCTCGAATCCATCTTCAAATAAAAATGAATTTGTAGTAAGGGATGCATCATTATCGTTATTGGAACAAGCAATACAGAACACAAGAATTATCAAAAAATAAACAAACTTCATAACTAATGGGGATTTGTTATGAAGATACTATATTTATTTTATTCTAAGAAGAATCCTTAGGAGTCTAGTAGTCTTCTGTGATAATTTATTTGACCTAAATGATAGGTTAGATGTGTTGTTAGATGTATCAAAAATCGATGCGTACTAGGATTCTTATCCATTAGTATTCTAGGATATTCTTTCTGAAGATCGTCTGGTGTAATAGTATCCAATGCTGTATCCACTATTTTTTGTACCTCATCAATTTTAGCAATCATTTCTGATCTGGGAATATCTTTCACAGAAAATTCTAAATCCCGTTGTCTTATATATCCAGTATTTCCAAACTCTGCTCCAATATACGTATTCAGGTTTCCAATCAGATGTAAACAAAGGTTTCCTGCAGAATTACTTATTGCTTTTGTCTCTATCCACAAGTTCTCTTCTTTGGAATAAGCATTAATTTCTGCTTTAAGTTTGGTTAAATCTCGATCGAAGATGGTTTTTAGTATGGCTATAAGAGAATCATTCATTGGATATCATTTTATTAATTAATGTTATTTGTCCTAAGTGATAATAGGCATGTTCGATCATTGCATCAATATTTCTTTGATAAGTCCCATACTTTTCATCTACAAAGACTTCATCTAATTGCACATCCGACATTTGCTCAATCAAATCAGCAAAGCTTTCGGAATTATTATATAATCTCTGTTGTAACGCTTGCCAATCTTCTTCTGAGGTAATTGATGGTGCATCAAAACTATACTTATCCCTAATTTCTAAGTCTCCTCCTTTTAATACATTTAGAACACCTTCTATATAATAATTGATATGAAATGTTAGTAACCCAATGGTATTTAAATCACTTACTTTTTTATTCGCTTGTTCCCAACTAATTTTAGACAATTGATCTTTATAATTGGTATTTGCAATCCAACGACCATTTAACACCACTTCTCTAAATCGATTAGCTATCTGTTTTGTTCTCATCACGGTTTAAAACAAAATTAATTATAGTTAAAAATAGTTTTTTCACTAAAGAAATGACAAATAAATATCATAGAACCTTGTTAAAAATTTTCTTCAAAGTCTGCTCATTAGAATCATCAATTACCATAAGATGTAAAAGAAAGTGATTGATATTCCATTGTAATCAGCTATTAACAATATCCCTAATTGTAATCCAACTAGGATTAATTGAACTCCCTTCGAGTTTACATTTTCATTATAATAAATCAACTCCTTAAAATCACTTATTAAAAAAGTAAGAAAAACAATCTATTGTCGTCTGAAGTAACATCTAACAATTTAGTAAGATTTAGTGCTATTAAAATTCATTACTTTTAACAGTAATAACTTAACTAGCACTTACATTGAACACTTACACTAAATATTGGTTTCTAGAAGGATTTAACTTATTCAATAAGTTAGGAAGAATCACTATGATGCGTATGTGTGAAATTTTGGAGATGGAAAATATTGATAAAGGTGCTCATATCGAACTATCAAAAGAGAACAAAAAGAATATCTTCTTCTTAAAAAAAGGTACTGTAAAAATCATCAACCCCATTAATGATAAGGTTAAACACATTGTAAAGAAAGGAAACATCTTTGGAGAGCTAGCACTTTATAACGAATCAGAAGAAACCAAAGAGCAAGCAATAGCATTAGAAGATTGCATCGTATGTTATATAGAATCTTCGAGAATGCAACGTATTATAGAAAAACACAAATCCCTAAAAAATGGGATTTTAAAAATCTATGGTTTACGAATAAAAAGGTTAGAAAGAAGACTAGAAGATCTATTATATAAAGATAGCGGCACTAGAATCAAAGAATTCATTATTGATTATGTAAAAGAATTCGGAGAGCAGGAAAATGAAAACCTAGTAGCAAAAAACTTACTCACACATAAGGATATTTCCAATCTAACAAATACTTCCAGGCAAACGGTAAGCAATACTTTAAGTAAGTTAAGAAAGGAAGGGATGATCGATTATAATACGCAGACGATCACTTTAATTTATAAACAGACAAACACAATTCATACATAATTAACTCAAACCATGGAAAAACCAGTAGCAATTGCTCAGATTAATGATTTAGAAAACAAAAAACCAACACATGCATTAGTCAACGGACTTGATCTTGTAATTATCAAATTTGATGAAGAAATATCTGTACTATACGGAAGATGTTTGCATAGAGGAGCCTTAATGGCAGATGGACATATCGATGGACATAATCTTATCTGTGGTGTCCACGGCTGGGATTATAGATATGATACCGGTGTTTCTGAATATAATAATAATGAAGTATTACATAAATTTAGTACAAAAATCGAAGGAGATACGCTATACGTAGATGAAGTAGAAATAAATAAATATCTAACTCAGCATCCACAACCCTTTAATAGAGACGAGTATTTAGGCGCTTTTGCAGATACACATCCTGAAGACACAGAACCCTATACAGGATACATTAAAGAACTAGCAAAAAACGGATTAAAAAATCTAGGGCATCATGGGTTTTCTTCATCAATGGGTGTGGATCGAAATACACTTCCAAAATGGAGTGACATACAATTCTTGCCAGCACAATTGGCCAGCAGACCATTACTAGATCATGAAGATGTAGCTACCAAAGTAATTATTGGTCCAAAGGCAAAAAAACCATTAAGTATTGATATTCCATTATTTGTAAGCGATATGAGCTTTGGTGCTTTATCTAGAGAGGCAAAAATCTCGTTGTCCAGAGGAGCAGAAATGGCAGGAACTGGTATTTGCTCAGGAGAAGGTGGTATGCTACCCCAAGAACAAGAAAGCAACACCAAATATTTTTACGAACTTGCTTCTGCGCAATTTGGGTTCTCATGGGATAAACTAGAAAAAGTACAAGCCTTTCACTTTAAAGGTGGACAAGGCGCTAAAACCGGAACTGGCGGCCATCTTCCAGGAAATAAAGTGAGTAAGGAAATTGCCGAAGTTCGAGGATTACAAGAAGGGGAAACTGCTATTTCTCCAGCTACATTTCCTGATTTTCATGGAGTACAAGATTTTAAAGACTTTGCTGAAAGAGTAAGAGAAAAAACAGGAGGCATTCCTGTTGGTTTTAAGATTGCTGCAAGTCACATAGAAAAAGATATTCAATTTGCATTAGATGTAGGCGTAGACTATATCATTTTAGATGGTCGCGGTGGTGGAACAGGTTCTGCTCCTACAATTTTAAGAGATAATATCAATGTCCCTACAATTCCAGCTTTGGCAAGAGCCAGAAAATATTTGGATAAAGTTGGCGCTACTGATGTAACCTTAATTATTACTGGTGGATTACGAATCGCAGAAGATTTTGCTAAAGCCATGATGTTAGGAGCAGATGCTATTGCGGTTTCTAATGCTGCGTTGCAAGCAATTGGATGTTTAGGAATGAGAGCCTGTGGTAGTAATAATTGTCCTGTTGGTATTGCCACGCAAAAAGAATCTCTGAGAAGTAGGTTGATTATAGAATCTTCTGCTAAACAATTATGTAATTATTTTGAAGCCACTAATGACCTCATCAAAGTAGTTGCAAGAGCTTGCGGATATGATGATATTTCTAAGTTTAATCATAATGATTTATCAACTTTTGATCGAGATATGCATCAGTTAACAGGTATCAATTATGCAGGAGTTTTATAAAACCTGTGTTTCACAAAATCAAAAATAAAACCATGACAGCACAATTGCACTTAGCTGCCCAATATCTAGCAGCTGCCGGAATCTCATTTGTAGATAAAAAAGAAGATGATAGTCATACCAATCTCGGATTTTCTATCGAAAAAAGAAGTCTCATTACTAGAAATTTGGATAAAAAACCAATCACACTTTCTCTTAATTACCAAACCTTTGGATTAGAATGGAATGACAATGAATCCATTGCTATATTTCTGCTAGATGGTAAAACTCATAACCAAGTTTTGGAATGGATAAATAGTATGGCATCAAAAAGTAAACTATCTAAATCTTACATCTATGATCTTCATTATGAACTCCCATATCAAATAACTGATGACTATATATTCAAACTAGAAGATGCTGACAACTTACAAAAACTAAAAGAACAAAGAATCTTAGCAAATACTATTATAGAAGAATTTCTAAATACGAATAACTTAGAAGCAGAAATTAGGATTTGGCCACACCATTTCGATACTGGCGCCTTCGTTCCTAGCATAAACGCATCAGGAATATCAATTGGCCTGGGAATGGCAATACCAGATACGATGATAGATGATTATTATTTTTACATCAGCGGATATCATGGACATGATGGTGTAGATACTTCTGATTTTAAAAAGTTATCAATAGGAACCTGGAAAAATAATGGATTTAAAGGAGCGGTGTTACCAATTACCGGAATTGAAAAAGAACAAGGTATCAATTTCTTAAACGAAGCGCTAACTGCGTACAAAAGTTAATAACTATGGAACATTGGTATATTCCTGCAACCATCATTCCTGGCATAGGGCTTTTAATCTTATCTACTTCCAATCTTTTGGTAAATCTCTCATCAGAGATCAAAGGAATGATAGATCAGGAGGGAAGTACTCCAATACTTATTCAACGAAAGCTTAAACAGCTTAAATTATTAAACAGTGCTATGGTATTCATGTACATCGCTGTAGCATGTTTTGTAATCGCAGCATTGGTCTCTGGAATTTATAAAAGTGTAGAAGGTAATTTCGATTCGGCCATTTATATTACTATTTCAGGAATTATTAGCGCATTATTAGGACTTCTAGCGCTCATAGTATATTCTTTTAAGGCTGTAAAAATTAGACAAGATCAATTTAATAATAAATGTTAGCCCTTTAGAATCATGCTACAATCCTTCAGTATTATTTTTTCTATAGCCGCGTTTTTTAGTTTTATCAATTACAAATGGCTAAAAATGCCTGCCACCATTGGTTTAATGATCATGAGTTTATGCACCGTGATCATCATTACACTTAGCAAAAGTATTGTTCCCGATTTTTATGAATTCTTTTGTGATATTGTTGCCAATTCTGATTTCAAAACCTTACTATTAGATGGTATTCTTAGTTTTCTTTTATTCGCTGGAGCTTTACACGTAAATATCGAAGAACTTACCAAAGAAAAATGGTCTGTTATCCTGTTTGCAACACTGGGAGTTCTAATTTCTACTTTTTTAGTTGGCGGATTAACCTTTGGCGCAGCAAGACTATTGCATATAGAATTGCCGTTATTACATGCACTCCTGTTTGGCGCACTTATCTCGCCTACAGATCCGATTGCGGTAATGGCCATCCTGAAAAAAGCCAATATTGCCAAAAGTTTAGGAATTAAAATCGAAGGAGAGTCGCTGTTTAATGATGGTATTGGAGTGGTTGTATTCTCTGGAATACTAATTCTTATAAGTATGGAAGGAAATCTAGAAGGATCTGTAGGCGCCGAAATTGGAAAATTATTTATGGAAGAAGCCATCGGCGGCATTGTATATGGAATTGTTTTAGGTTTTATCGGATACCATAGTATAAAATCTGTAGAAGAGAATCCACAATTATCCGTAATGATTAGTTTGGCAATCGTAATGGGTGGATATTCACTAGCATCGCTGATTCATGTATCAGGACCATTAGCAATGGTAGTTGCTGGAATGATCATCGGTAACAAATTAAACGTTGCTACTAATAAAGGACCTACCAGAAAACTAATGAATGACCTCTGGGAAGTATTAGACGATATTTTTAATGGTATTTTATTTGTTCTTATCGGACTAGCAATTCATTTATTAAAATTCGATACTGGAAATCTAATACTGGGAATCATAGCCATATTCATTGTATTATTTTCAAGATTTATTTCGGTACTACTTCCCTACTCTTTATTAAAACATACAGAAACAAGTCCGATTAAGACCGTAACCATATTAACTTGGGGTGGTTTACGAGGTGGTATTTCATTGGCATTAGCATTAAGTTTAGCCGATAACCCATCTGCAGAAGTAATCCTATATATTACCTATGTGGTTGTTTTCTTTTCTATTCTTGTACAAGGATTAAGCATTGGACAATTGGTCAAAAAACTATATTCATAAGTCCCTTTTTAGCATTCTATAAATCTCCCATAAAATCGCTATTCGATTCAAACGACTACAAACGTTTAAAACCGAAAATAAACACTTCCTAACCGTATGTAACTTCCTTCTACTCCTATGTTTGCCCTGTCGAAACATAAGAACTCGATAATCATTATCTAATCTATTTGCGCTATGCAGATTATAAAAATCAATGTCATGAATACATTAAAAAACAAAGTACAATTAATCGGAAATTTAGGACAGGAACCAGAAATTATCTCTTTAGATTCCGGAAGAAAACTAGCCAAGTTTTCTATCGCTACCAATGACTACTATTATAACAAAGCTGGAGACAAAATCACGGATACGCAATGGCATAATATCGTTGCTTGGGGAAAAACCGCTGATATTATCGAAAAATATGTAACCAAAGGACAAGAAATAGCCATCGAGGGTAAACTAACCTCTCGCAGTTATGACGATAATGAGGGTAATAAAAGGTACATCACGGAAGTAGTTTGTCACGAATTATTAATGCTAGGAAATAAATAGCGTAGCTATGAAGGATATACTAAGTATATTTTTTTACCGCTCGTTTTAATTTTTCCTGAATTCTATTACGTAGTTTTTCTGGTTGTAGTACTTCGATACTATCTCCAAAACCGAGAATCAATCGTTCCAGCTCAAAATTCATTTGCACTTCGATGCTAAAGGTCACTCCATAATCATCTCGTGCAACTGTTTTCTGAGAGCTATGAAAAGGTTTTGTAGTCACATAAGGAGCATTACGACGATCAACGCGAAAGCTAATCAGTTCTGGTCGAACATTTTCTGAAACGGTCACGCCTATCACATCTTTGTAATAATCGTCTCCATCGATATGATGGTCTACATAAGATATGTCTGTATCTGAAGTAGCAATACTAATGATGCGATCTAGAGCAAAGGTAGTAAGTGACCTTCTGTTATGACCAACTGCCAGTAAAAACCATCGGTTATTAAATTCTTTTAATAACTGTGGGTGGATCTCGATTTCACTAGGTTGTCTGGCTTTAAATGAACGGTAACCAATTTTCAGGACTTTCTTATCCAAAATAGCGTGGTAAAGCATATCGATATGATGTAATCCTTTTAGCTGCTCATTCTTTTCGAGGTGAATAATAGGTTTGTTATTCTTTTGCGTAGCATATACAGAATCTTCCAATCGCTCTAACACACCATTCATCTCTTTAAAAAGCGAGAAATCTTTAAACTGTCGTAATATCTGTATGGACTCATTCATAATCTTAATATCATGATCGGTAACCGGAATATTCATAATACTATAGTCCTCCTCTGCATATCGATAATATTTGCGCTGATATACTTCTATCGGTGCATTATACCCCAATTTGTCACTACGCATCATCTGTATATCCAACTGAACTGTTCTTTTACTTACGTATACATCTTTTCCTTCGTATTCGTACAAAGCATCAGAACAGGCTTCGATCAGATCATCCAACGTCCATGTTCTAAAGCTATTACGAAGACACTGATCTATGGTTTTATAACGAATTAGAGCATTTTTATTCGACGCCATGTTAAAAATTTTAAGAAAAATATGAATTATCTTTTTACTACGCAAAAAGAATGCGTACTGGCACCAGATATTTGTACTATAAATAATGAAACAAGAGGCACAATGATAGTGTTTCGAGTAATTAATAAGTAAATCAGGGGAAACCTGAAAATGTTTAAATCTCGATTATCGAGTAAAAAATATAGTACAATGAAGTTTAATCAATTATCAAAAAAGGAGCAGGAGATCAGAAATAATCTGTTTACCGATGCATTCGCTGGCTTCGTTGGGATAGGATTTTACACTTCAGTTGTAAATACTACTCCACCAAAAATGCCAAGTGCAGACAGTAACAAGATACTGGAAAAAGCACTAGATCTAATGAACACTAGCTTTCGCAAAGCGTTCATAACAGACAGCTATACTTCGCATATAGTTGGAATTTCGTAAGCTTTTTATAAGTACTGATTAGCGAACGGTGCAATATCGATCTAAAGGTCGAACATTTACATCAGTTGAAGTACCCGTCCAGGACGGATGTATCGAAAACCCGGCTACCGGCGAGGCAGGTAAGTAAATTCCAAAGCACCAAACAATCAGCTGCTTATCTAAAGATGAGAATACCGAAAATATCGAGTATATCCAGTAAAAATTTTCTAACAAACGCAAAAAAAGCATTGGTAACTAAAGGTGTAACAATCGATGGTTACACCGAGCCACACCACCAATGAACATACAAGGATGTCGCACCTAGATGCTACACTAAGATGTCATACTAAGATTTTACACTGAGCGTGTCGAAGTGTTGCCTAAGTATCATCAATGTGTTCTCCAAGTGCCATCTAAGTACCATCCGAGTGCAGTTCGCTACTACCCAAAAGGGGAAAGTAGGGTAATGCGACCGCACTAGGATCACTTTCCCGAAAACAAAGGATCATTTCCCATAGGTGAAATGTATGTATCCGCATACTAGCTGGGGCTATCACTTATGGGCGTACCCCAACAATTGGAATATATCAATCACAAAACAACTAACAACATGAAAACTTTAAGATTTATATTATTAGCTATATTACTAGGTGTTAACCTTGTTTCTTGCGAACCTCCAACCATCCAGGATGAAATCGGAGTCGAAGAAGTAGAGACTAAAATCTCACTTACTGAGGATGAAGATGATGAAGTTGACAAAAACTAACATCACTCAAAATCATACAATAAGGACATTCTTATTAATTAGAATGTCCTTTTAACTTATTAGAATTTCTTATTTCATTTATCAGCTTTTTTTTCTAGATTCACCAAATATCTATTCAAAATAAGATATTTGCATATTCAATTTCAGAAGAATTTTATGAATCAGCGAGTCCTATTTCTAATTGTAATCCACTTATGTATTGCTCTTTACAATTGCTCTGATAATCATAAACATATCAATGAAGATGATGAAATCAAGGAATTAAGTCTCATTGACGAATACTTGATAAAAGCATCTGATAAAGAAAAATCAAAAGAAGAAAGAGAATTATTGATAGAAAAGGCTGTTAGCATCTACAATACGCTTTCAGACGATATGAATAAAAGAGAAAAAACAAGTAAACTTTCAGCTGCATATTATGATATAGATGATCAAGAAAGTTCTAAGAAAATGGATAAAGAAATGTTAAGACTATCTAAATCTATTAATGATTCTCTTGGAATTGCCCAAGCCTATGCAAATCTTGGTATTTACTATAGGAAAAAAAATATTTTAGATAGTACTTATTTCTATTTCTATGAAGCTAATCGACTATATACATATTTTGACAAAGAGCAGAAATTTAAACATTCACAATATGCTTATCACCATGGAAAAGTATTAATCGACTTAGCTAAATTATCTAGAAAAGTTAAAGACTATGGGCAAAGTGAATCTTTAACTATTCAAGCAATTGAAAAATTTAAAAAATCAGGAAACTTAAGATACATACCCCTTTCTTACAACAACTTAGGAATTGTTGCTAAACAATCAGGAAGATATAAAGATGCTGTAGGCTATTTTGAAAAATCAATCGAATACTCAAAGAATTCAAAAAAAGAGTTACTATATCTTACTCAATCTTATAATAATATTGGCACAACCTATAAATCACAAGAAAAATATGATGCAGCTGTAGATTATTTAGAAAAAGCTTTAGCTCATAAAGACTTTTTGAAAAAAAACCCTAAAAGAATAGCTCGACTTTATGATAATCTAGGATATGTAAAATTCCTAATTAATAAAAAGAATGATAGTTCATTATATTTATTTAAAAAAGCACTTTATATCAGAGATAGTATTAATGATATTGTCGGAATTTCAACTAGTAATTTGCACTTCGCAGAATATTATCAATATAAAGGTGATTATACATTATCTAAAAAATTCGCAAAAAGAACGGAACAATTAGCAAATGAAACACATGATAATGATGAATTACTCCAAACTTATGAATTCCTTGCAAAAGTTTCGCCACCCTCAGAAGGCAGACAGTATGCAATGAAATATATCAAACTCAGTGATAGTCTAACCAAACGAGATAACCTATTTAGAGATAAATTTGCCCGTATCCGATTCGAGAGTGATAACCTCCAAAAAGAAAACGAACAGAAAAGCCAGGAAATCCAAGAAGTACAAAATCAAAATACCATCTACCTACTTGGGATGCTCCTACTCGTTACCTTTATTGCTTTTATCATTTATTTTTCACGTCAGCGTACACGATATCTTGCACAACAAAATAAGATTGTAGAGTTTCAGGCGGCCTATGAAACCGAAACGCGTATTTCTAAACGCTTACACGATGAGATAGGGAATGATATTTTTCAGGTTATGATGCAATATCAAAATGATCCTCATGATCCGCAGATAACCAAAAAACTAAATACTGCCTATAACAAAGCCAGAGATATTTCCAGAGAAAATAGTGAGTTTGAAGTGGATGAAACCTACACCGAAGAACTTACGGATATGTTGACCAATTATACCGAGAATCATAGCAAATTGATTCTTAGAGGTATTGATAAAATCAATTGGGATATGGTAGATAAGAATCTAAAAATCACCATCTACCGAGTATTACAAGAACTCATGACCAATATGCAAAAGCATAGTCAGGCAGATCTGGTGGCCATTGTGTTCAAAAATGAAAAAAACAAACTTTTGATCAAATATTCTGATAATGGTATCGGTATCGAACAAGAAGATATCAAATCCAAAAACGGACTCCGTAATACCGAGAAACGCGTTCAGGCCATCCAAGGAAACATTACGTTTGATTCTGCAAAAGACAAAGGCTTTAAAGCTGAGATCAAAATTCCTGTGTAAAACCAAAACACAACTTCCTAATAATAAACGGCCTATCGAAAAATTGTTGTAAAATTTGAAGTGAAGATTCCGTAAAATTTTAGACTGTTTGAGCGTAGCGAGTTTCTAAAATTTAGGAATAGAACAAAAAATTTAAACAATTTTTCGTAAGCCTAGACTTTTTTGTTTCTTTTTTTGGCAATGAAAAAAAGAAAATAAAGAACATAAATCCTTTAAAAGTAAATGTAAAAAAGTCCCTCTTTGAAAACCTGTCAGCTATTTGGAGGAAGGGATTTAGGGAGATGTTACTTAATATGATATCAGAAAAACATCCATCCCCAACCCTTCCTTCAAAGGAAGGGAGTAAAAAACTCCTTTACAAAAAGATAGTTGACAAGATCTTTCTCATAATAAATCAAAAGAATACGGAAAAGCGTAATCAACCTATTTATGGAACAATTATATTTGACCTTTATAACAGAACTAAAACGTATACAATGTTTACGAAAGTATTGGTTGCAGAGGATTATGAAATCGCCAATCAAGGAATTATAAAAGTAATACAAGAAGGGTTAGGAATTCAGAATATCCATGAATCTAAGTATTGTGACGATGCCTATCTCAAATTCAGAAAAGCATTTCAGGAGAATGAACCTTTTGAATTACTTATAACAGATCTATCTTTTAAAGAAGATCACAAAGTACAAATCAGAACTTCCGGAATTGATTTGATTCAGGATATCCGAAAAATACAACCCAATATAAACGTCATTGTATACTCACAAGAAAGCAGACCAGACAAAATAAATATGTTATTTCAAAAACTAGATATCAATGGCTACGTATGCAAAGGGCAAAATGCAGTAAGAGAATTAGTAAGCTGCGTGCAAGGTGTATTTCGGGGAGATACCGTTTTACCGCCAGAAGTTACAGAGGCCAGTACCGATAATATCGTCAATCTAGACGATTTTGATATCATGTTATTAGAAGAACTATCACAAGGACTGACTAAAAAGGAAATCGTACAAAAACTTAAAAAGCTTAAAATAACTCCGAATAGCGAAAGTACGATCGACAAAAAACTAAGCAAGCTTTTTGATGACTTCAAAGCTAAAAACACTACACATTTAGTTGCTATTGTAAAAGATCTGGGATTGCTATAGCAACTCGTTTACAGCGATCTTGTCAAGATTATCAACTCGATTTATAATCGAGATCCCTTTCGAGAAAAGAAAAAACCGTCAATTTGAGTACTTCGATTTTAGGAGAAGTGTATCGAGAATAGGTTTTAAGTAATATATCATCAATTCAGATACTGATATAAATATAACTCATAGACTATAAAACGCCTATAGAAAACTTGTTGTAAAATTTGAAGTCACACTGAAATGTCACACTGAGCTTGTCGAAGTGTTATCGAAGTGTTGGCAATGAAAAAAAGAAAAGTCAGAAAACATCTCGATAGTTCTGCTGATTTCTATGACAAAACCAAATTGTTTTTATAAGCAGTTTGGTTTTTTATTATAGCAAAGATTCTATGAATAATT
>NZ_CANLMM010000011.1:0-112825 GCF_947492115.1 uncultured Aquimarina sp. | reverse complement strand
TATTAATACGCGCTGTCAATCAATATATCAATGAACTTTTTCAACAACCCAACACAATCTTCATCGCTGGCTGTATTCGCTAATTATCAAGGAATCGAACCTTAAAAATAAAATCTCTTTTATCCTACTCCAGTATAATTTCTATGCTTATGAACTTAGCTTGTTTCTCAAAGCGGGTGCAAATATAAAACGCTTTTTTATTCCCCGCAAAACTTTTTTGAACTTTTTTTTAAAAAAGTTTTTACTAACTAAAAACTCTCCCAAAACACCTTCAAAAAAAACAAACTCTCTCAATGAACTCTCAAAACTTATTCCGTTTTGCGGGTGCAAACATACAACCCTTTTTCATTTCCACAACAAAAAAATACAACTATTTTTTAACCTTTTTGTAAAACACCTGATTTTTAAAAAGTTGGAAAGCGAAGATACTAAAATTAATGAAGATAGAAAGTAAAAAGTTTTTAAAATCCTTTTTTTTAGATGTAATAACTAACAATTCTTTGTATTAAGAACATCCTAACTATACATTAACTTATATTATTTCTAGAAAGACAATTAAAAGAGTATTCATAATTACGATTCATACGACACATATACTTAAACTAAAAAAATTACTTTTTTAGGTTAGTAGTCCTAATAGTATCCGTCCATTTATTTCTTAAATCATAAAAACTAAAATCTAAAGCAGTCTTTTGTTCTTCTAAGATATTAGATTGGAAACTTCTTTGTAAAATATCCTCAATCCAATAATCTTCTTCTACATTAATAGGGTCATACTCTTCTTTAAGAGATATATTAAAAAGATTAGCCGTACTATTATACCAAAATGCTTTCCATCCACTCCGATATTCTTTTACTAAGTCAAACATTGTTTTTCCCGTTTGTCTATGTATTAGCTTAACCAATATTTGACCTTCGGTACGTGTCATTTTTTTTAGCTCGGCTGTAAACTCTTCCTCCATATACTTCTGAAGTATTTTTATATACTTTTTCCGAGCTCTTTTGGACTCAATATTTTCTAACCTTTGATTTAAGGCTATTAATCTATCAGAAGCTAGTTTGGCATATGGATAAACTTTTCTTGTTTTACGTCTAAGAATTAGATATTTCCTTCTCGCCAATCTGTCTTTAAACTTTAATTTGCCTAATATGACCACCTCATCAAGATCAATTGCATCATGAGGAATAGTATCTCCTTCTATAATATAATATTGTACATAGCTGGTAGAATCAATTTTTAAAGAATCTATTTCCTTTTGACAAAATATTGTCAACGGAAAAAAAACAACTAATATGTACAGTAAATTTTTCTGCATATGCTTTTTAGGCTTCTAAAATCGTTCCAAAATTAACAATAAACACATAGCAAACTGTAAAATCTTTGTGAATATTATTAACTTCGTACAAAACAAAAATATTTAAATGGCTAAAAAAAGTATACTAAACAAAAAGTCTTTGACCTTTCTTGAAAAGTATTTGAATAATGCAGCACCTACTGGTTATGAATGGGAAGGACAAAAAATTTGGATGGACTATCTAAAACCATATGTTGATGAATTTATTACAGATACTTATGGTACTGCTGTAGGAGTTATAAATCCAAAAGCTAAATATAAAGTGGTAATAGAAGGCCATGCTGACGAAATATCTTGGTATGTAAATTACATAACTGATAATGGTCTTATTTATGTAATCCGCAATGGTGGAAGTGATCATCAAATTGCTACCTCTAAACGTGTAAACATACATACCAAAAAAGGTATTGTTCAAGGTGTGTTTGGTTGGCCTGCAATACATACAAGAAATCGTACTAAAGAGGAACCTCCAAAACTAAATAACATTTGTATAGATGTAGGATGTAACACCAAAGAAGAAGTTCTAAAACTAGGTGTACATGTAGGTTGCGTTATCACTTATCCTGATGAGTTTTTTATACTAAACAAGGATAAATTTGTATGTCGTGCTTTAGACAATAGAATGGGCGGTTTTATGATTGCAGAAGTTGCTAGATTAATCAAAGAGAATAAAGACAAACTAGACTTTGGTCTTTATATTACTAATTCCGTACAGGAAGAAATTGGTCTTAGAGGAGCAGAGATGATAACCCATACTATTCAACCAGATGTCGCTATTGTTACAGATGTTTGTCATGATACTACTACACCTATGATCGACAAGAAGACTCAAGGTGAAACCAAAATTGGTGATGGCCCTGTAATTTCTTATGCTCCTGCTGTTCAGAATAGATTAAGGGAACTCTTAATAGATACAGCTGAGAAGAAAAAAATTCCGTTTCAACGAATGGCTTCTAGTAGAATGACAGGAACAGATACTGATGCATTTGCCTATAGTAATGGAGGTGTAGCTTCAGCTTTAATTTCTTTACCACTTCGCTACATGCATACTACAGTAGAAATGGTCCATCGAGATGATGTAGAAAACGTAATCCGATTGATTTACGAAAGTCTTCTAAATATACAAGCTGGTGAAACTTTTAGTTATTTCGCAACACCGACAGTTGCTTCTAAAGCTAAAACAAAATCAAAAAAATAATCCATTAAAAAAAAGAGCCTCAATTATCGAGGCTCTTTTTTTATCTATTCCTGTTATAAAGCTTTGTCCATAATTTCCTGAACCACTTCTGGATTTAAAAGCGTGCTAGTATCTCCAAGATTTGATGTATCCTTGGATGCTATCTTTCTCAAAATTCTTCGCATAATTTTTCCACTCCTAGTTTTAGGAAGACCTGGTACAAACTGAATTTTATCCAGTTTAGCGATAGGACCAATCCGCTCTGTAATTTGTTGATTCACCTCCTTGCTTAGATTGTTCCGATCTCTATTTTCTCCTGTTTCCTTTAGAATTACATAGCCGTACAATGCATTTCCTTTTATATCATGTGGAAACCCAACAATAGCAGATTCGGCAACAGCGGGATGTTCATTTATCGCATCTTCTATAGGAGCAGTACCCAAATTGTGACCAGAAACAATGATCACATCGTCTACTCTACCTGTTATTCTATAATATCCCACCTCATCTCTTAATGCACCATCTCCCGTAAAATATTTATTCTCAAATGCAGAAAAATAGGTCTCTTTATAACGTTGATGATTGCCCCAAATTGTTCTTGCCATTGACGGCCATGGAAATTTTATACAAAGACGCCCGTCTACCTGATTTCCCTTTATTTCTAAACCATTCTCATCCATTAATGCTGGTTGTATTCCTGGCATTGGTAATGTTGCATAGGTAGGTTTGGTTGGTGTGGAATAAGGAATTGGTGAAATCATAATACCTCCAGTTTCAGTTTGCCACCAAGTATCAACAATTGGAGATTTCTTTTCGCCTACATGATCATTATACCAGTGCCATGCTTCTTCATTAATGGGTTCTCCAACAGTACCTAATACTTTTAAACTAGAAAGATCATGGTTGGTCACATAATCTAGGTTTTCTTTCGCTAAAGCACGAATTGCAGTAGGCGCAGTATAAAATTGAGTGACTTTATGCTTTTGAACAATATCCCAAAATCTACCAAAATCTGGATAAGAAGGTACTCCTTCGAACATTACTGTAGTTGCCCCATTTGCCAAAGGACCATACACAATATAAGAATGACCAGTTATCCAACCTATATCTGCGGTACACCAATAAATATCATTCTCCCTATACTGAAACACATTTTTAAAAGTATAAGCCGTATACACCATATATCCAGCAGTCGTATGCAACATTCCTTTTGGCATTCCTGTAGATCCTGATGTATACAGAATAAACAAAGGATCTTCAGCATCCATAACTTCAGGAACACAATCCTTATTAGCCTTGTCAAGTAACGGTTGTAACCAATGATCCCGATCACTCTTCATTTGTATATCAGAGTTAATTCTTTTAGCTACTAATACAGAACTTACTCCAGGACAACTTTCTAAAGCATCATCCACAATACCTTTTAGATCTATCGTTTTAGATCCTCTATAAGAACCATCAGAGGTAATCACCATTTTTGCTTCACAATCATTAATCCTCGTGGATAATGCCAAAGCAGAAAAACCAGCAAATACTACCGAATGAATAGCCCCTATACGTGCACAGGCTAATACCGATATTGCAAGCTCAGGAATCATCGGTAGATAAATACAAACACGATCTCCTTTTTGCACTCCTTGCTCTTTCAACACATTAGCAAACTTGCATACTTTTTCATGTAACTGTTTATATGTAATGTGTTGTGCATCTTCTTCCGGATCGTTAGGCTCAAAGAGGATTGCTGTTTTATGCCCCCTATTTTGAAGGTGTCGATCGATACAATTTTCGGTAATATTCAACTTTGCCCCTTCAAACCATTTAACCTCAGGTTTGGTAAAATCCCAGCTTAATACATTATCCCATTTCTTTTTCCACATGAAGTGTTCTTCGGCTATTTCTGCCCAAAAAGTTTCTGGATCACGCACAGATTTTCGATAAACTTGATAATATTCTTCAAGATGTTTTATGTGATAATTACTCATTGTTGGTATATTTTATATTCTTTAAATTAATTTTTATTTGTTTAATCATTTAATGTAAATAATCCGAACCAATTTGGGTTGTAAAATTTTAATCGTATCAAAACCCATAAAATGACTATAAAACAAAATCCTATGACTATAGAATGCTGCACTTATTTGTGTTTTCATCTCCGCTAAAAACCTAAGAAACAAAGAGATTACTACGTAAACACTAATAAATATATCAGATACCAATGGTTTTAAACGTATTTTCATTTTTACTTATCTAAATTAAATCCTCGTTGTTTGCGCACAACATCAAAAGTTAATTCAACAATTCATTTATTTCTGCTACCAATTTTTTTACCGAGAAAGGTTTGGTAAGGTACTTGTCAGCTCCCATACTTAAACCTTTTTCTATATCCGTAGCTTTATTTTTTGCCGAAAGAAATACAACTTTGGTATCCTTAAGGTTTTTATTGTTCTTTATCTCTTTTAAAGTTTCATAACCATCAACATTGGGCATCATTATATCTAACAATACTATATCAGGAATCTCTTCTTTAGCTATCTGCAATGCTTCACTTCCATCTCTAGCGATGAACACTTCAAAATTCTTCTTTTTAAAGGTATATTCTAGTGACATTACAATATTAGGTTCATCATCTACAATTAAAATCTTTTTCATATGTTAAGCTATTCACCTAAGGTTTGCTCATTTGGGTATGGTAAATAAAAAACGGGCACCTTCTTTGTACTTTTTATCTACCCAGATTTTTCCATTATGACTTTCAACAATTTTCTTACTGATTGCCAACCCCAACCCGCTGCCTACAGGTTTTTTTATATTTTGATATTTTGATTGGTAAAATTTATCAAAAATATAATTCATTTCCTCTTTTGGAATGCCTTTTCCGTTATCTTCTACTATAATTTCTACGGTTTGTCTTTTTTGACGGACCTGCACCTTTATCTTTCCTGTTTTTTCATCTGAAAACTTGAGCGCATTAGATAACAAATTTGTTAATACCTGAATTATTCTATCTTCGTCATAATTCGCCTGTATTTGATACCCATCATTATGTATTAGCTCCACTCCTTTGTTTTTTGCAATCTGCTCAACACCATAAATCGCCTTATTTATCGTTATACCAACCTCCCTAGATTCAATATCGAGATGCTCTTGTCCTTTAGATAATTTTTCAAGATCTAAAATGTTGTGTATTAATCTGGTTAATCTATCTGAATCTTTAACTATATTTTCTAAAAACTTACTTTTTAGATCCTCTGGCATATCATCATCATCTGTTAAAACCTCTGAAGCCGCCTTGATTGAAGTGACAGGAGTTTTAAGTTCATGAGCAATCGTATCTAAAAATTCATCTTTTATTCTATCTTGTTCTAAAAGTTCTTCGTTAGCTGTTTTTAATTTTTCGGTAAGTCTTGTAAGCTCTTCGGACTTTTCCTGAAGTGCTTTATTTACTGCTATAGTTTCTTTTGATTCTTCTAATATTTTTAGAACTTCTAGCAAACTTACTGGTTCTTCTTTAGCTACGCTACCTATCAATATACGTGCAGAAGCACTACCGATAGTTCCTGTTAAAAGTTTTTCTGAAAACTTAATCAATCTAGCATCAGCCATTTCTTCTTCTTTGGAGATTCCATACTTCAAATAAAATAAGTTCAGCGCTTTTTCCGTTCGTTCTTCTCCTAAAAAACGATTCAACATATTTCTTATATCAGAGATAAAAGCTTCTCCTTTCCACACAAAAGCACCATCTTGTAAATTCGCATAATTACTGCTATTCACAAACATCTCCGCATAATTTCGTTCTCTATAATTCCCTTTAGACAGCAAGGAAATAATTAAAAAACTTAATGTATTAAAGAACATACTCCAAAAAAAGGAATGCGCTTCTGGCCCTAAAAAATCTAAACCAAATAATGCATATGGCTTTAAAAGTTCTATTCCGAATAATCCATTTTCTACAAATAGGTCATTTCCTGTAAGTACAGTAACAATAAGTGGTAGGATTAACGTATATATTACAATAAAAACACCTACAATCATTCCAATTTTAACTGCTCTTGCAGAACCCCGATTCCAGAAAAGCCCCATAAAAAAAGAAGGTGCTAATTGAGCTATCACAGCGAATGAAATTAGACCAATAGAATATAATGACAATTCATATGAAAAGTTGATATAGAAAAAGTATGCCGCAATAATTAAGGTAAATATTGAGATACGTCTAATATTTTTGATATACTTCTCATTTTGTTCAGGATCTCCTTTCAAAAATTTATCCAAAAACCCATAGGGAATAATAAGGTTATTACTTACCATGGTGGATAATGCCAAAGTCGACACAACTACCATTGATATCACTGCAGAGAATCCTCCAAGAAACACCAATAATGCTAAGATAATATTTCCGTTTTGCAATGGCAGTAATAAGGTATAGTAATCATGATTTACCTCTCCTGAAATACTAAGATTTCCTGCCCATGCTATGAAAATCACGAATATGTTAAATAATAAGAGGTATAAAGGAAACATCCATATCGCTTTCTTTAAATACCGTTCTCTGTCATTTTCGACCACTGCAACGTGAAATTGTCTAGGAAGCAGGAAAATGGCAAAAAAGGAAAGCATGATCGTAAACATCCAGTTAAAACCAGATTCTAACCCATTAAAAGAGGTGATTTTCTCAAAATTCCCGAGTGCAGAAGCTTGATCATAAATATCTTTTGTACCATCAAACATAAAAAAGGTGATGTAAATCCCGATCACAAGAAAAAAAACTAACTTCATAATAGACTCTACTGCTACTGTAGTCATGATTCCTTTTCTATGTTGAGATGCGTCTGCTGCTTGCGTTCCAAAAAAAGCAACAAAAATTGCCAAAAGCACCGCAATATAAAAAGTAGAATCATCTACAATTAATGTAGAATTGTAACTAGTCTCATCGGTAATAATTTCAAAGGTTTCGGAGATAGCTTTAAGCTGGAGCGAAATATATGGTACTATGGCAAAAACACAAATTATGGTTACTAAAGCACCTAAAAAACGATTATTACCATATCGCAGTGATATAAAATCTGCAATACTAGAGACCTTATGCTGCTTTGAAATTCTGATAACCCTACGCATTACGAGAATCCATAACGGAATAGATATCACAGGGCCTAGATAAATAGTAAGAAAACTAATTCCTGATTGCGATGCAATCCCCACACTTCCGTAATATGTCCAAGCAGAACAATATACAGCTAGAGATAATACATAAATGTATGGATTATTAACCCATTTGCTTTTTGAGTTCTTCTCTGCCCAAAAGGCCACTAGAAATAAAAAAGTCAAATAGACGATTATGATAGATATCAAAAGATAATTATTCATAGTGCCTATGTAAGATGATATAAGAAATGATAATTGCCAATATCCATATCAAGAAAATAAAAAAATAGATCATTGGGAAACCGAAGACTTCATCGGAATGGTCAAAAATTAGTACCAACGGAACGTTCCATAATAAAAACAGCACCAATGAAAGGATGATAAGTTTTTGCTGATGTCTTTTCTTCATTTTTGAACTCACTCTATAAAGTTAGGAAAAAACGGTGCCATAACTAAAATTATAGCACCGTATTCTACTAAAATCAGATCTAATGATGCGAAGCTTCTCCAGCTCCACTAGGGATTCTTATATCTTCAACAATTTCTTGTACTACTTTTGGAGGTTCTGGAGTTATTCTAGAAACGATCACAGAAACGACAACATTTACAATCATTGCAATAGTACCAAAACCTTCTGGAGATGTACCAAACCACCATTCTTCTTTAGGTCTAGGTTCCATAACACCGATCAATCCTGTTTTATATACAACCATGTAAATTAACATGAGGGTGATTCCCACAATCATTCCCGCTACCGCGCCCTGTCTGTTCATGCGTTTATCGAAAATACCTAGTATAATTGCTGGAAAGAATGAAGCTGCGGCCAAGCCAAATGCTAATGCCACAACAGCTGCCACAAAACCAGGAGGATATATCCCGAACAAACCTGCAATGATAATAGCAAATAGAATACTAATTCTAGCAGCCAAAAGTTCTCCTTTTTCAGAAATATTTGGCTTGATTTGTTTTTTAATAAGATCATGAGAAATAGAAGTAGAAATTACCAATAACAAACCAGCTGCAGTTGATAATGCGGCAGCTAAGCCACCTGCAGCAACTAGCGCTACTACCCAATTAGGTAAATTTGCAATTTCTGGATTTGCTAAAACCATAATATCTCTATCTACATATAACTCATTTTCAGAGCCACTAGCATTGGAAACCAATCTTTCGCCGTTTACGCCTCTTTCCCCAGTGTACTTTGGTTTACCTTCTGTAGCGCTTCCATTTACATATTGTATTTTCCCGTCGCCATTTTTATCTGACCAAGCAATAAGCCCAGTATTTTCCCAGTTTTTAAACCATTCTGGAACTTCTTTATACGGATTATTACTTACCGTTTCTATTAAATTAGTTCTAGCAAAAACTGCAATAGCCGGAGCCGTAGTATACAGAATAGCAATAAACAGTAAGGCTAACCCTGCTGATTTTCTAGCATCTTTTACTTTAGGAACTGTAAAAAAACGTACGATAACATGAGGCAATCCAGCGGTACCTACCATAAGGGCCAGTGTTATTGCGAACACGTCCCAGGTTGATTTTGAACCATCGGTATACTCATTGAAACCTAGTTGAGTATGCAACGCATCTAACTTCTCAAGTAAATATGTCCCGTCTTCAACTGTACCACCCATTCCTATCTGTGGAATGATATTTCCTGTCATTTGCATAGAGATAAAAAATGCCGGAACCATAAAGGCAAAAATCAATACACAATATTGAGCTACTTGTGTATACGTGATTCCTTTCATTCCTCCCAAAAAGGCAAATACTAAAACCACAGCCATTCCTATGATAACTCCCAAAGTAATATCAACCTGCAAAAATTGAGAAAACACAATACCTACACCTCTCATTTGTCCAGCTACGTAGGTGAATGATACAATTAATGCACAAATCACTGCTACAGTTCTGGCGGTATTTGAATAATATCTATCCCCTATGAAATCGGGAACTGTAAATTTTCCAAACTTGCGGAGATACGGAGCTAACAAAAGTGCTAATAACACATAACCGCCAGTCCATCCCATTAGAAAAACAGAACCATCATATCCCATAAAAGATATCAAGCCTGCCATAGAAATAAACGAAGCTGCACTCATCCAATCGGCTGCGGTTGCCATCCCATTAGCAAGCGGAGAAACACCTCCACCAGCTACATAAAAATCTTTGGTCGAACCTGCTCTGGCCCATATAGCAATCCCGAAATAAAGGGCAAACGTAATCCCTACTAAAATCCATGTCCATACTTGAACGCTCATAATAATATATTTTTTTGGTTAGTATTAAGATTACTCATCGTAACCATATTTTTTGTCCAGTTTATTCATCAATCGCACATAAACGAAGATGAGGATCACAAAAGTGTAAATAGAACCTTGTTGAGCAAACCAGAAACCAAGTTTAAATCCTCCTAATCTTATATTGTTTAATTCGTCTTTAAAGAGTATTCCTGCTCCATAGGAGACCACAAACCAAATAATAAGAAGAACTATCAGGTACTTTAGGTTTTGTTTCCAATAGGCAACAGCTTTTTGTTTATCAGTCATAACTTTATATTTTATAAGTAAATCATCGCTTGCAGGGTAACAAAACTTTGCGCATCATTATCCCCGTATTTTGTATTTAAATACTCAATAGTAATTTTAGAATGATGTCCACTGAAATAAGCATTTGCACCTACTCCAAAAGTTGTGGCATTATCATCAATTGCATCTATCGATCTCCTGTTAAAAGAAGCATAAGGTTGAAACTTGGTTTTTTTATTGTCATTGGGGATAACATAACCAACATGTCCGTAGATCATGGAACCTGTTTCATAGGTTTGTCCTAAGGTAAAGTTTTTTCCGTAATCATTATTTTGATAAGTTGCATAAGCAGTAATTGCTGATCCATTTTCTCCTAAAGGAGCATCATAAAAAGCGTCTACTGCAAAAACAGCTACATCTTCACCTTCTAATTCTCTAGTATCGTTTGCTACTACACTGCCTTCTGGATGAAAGAAAAAACCAGCTCCTACATTAAAAACCTTTTTACCTCCCAAATAGGTACCTACTTTATATGGAAGGAAATTAGACTCCTGATCAAAAAAGTGATAATCGAAATAACCTGCAAAGTTTTTCCCTGCATCTTTAGAACCTAGTAATCTTCTACCCGCATATACTGCTGGACCATCTGGAGTTGGATCCGTAGCCTCTTGTAAATTATTAGTTCCTGATTCATTAATAGATACTCGATACTGAAGTTTTCCAAAAGCGCCTTTGGCATAAATACCAATATGTCTTGCAAATTGATCCGACAACCCTATCGTTGCCCATGATTGTCGATTATTATCAAGAGTCATAATATTTAGAGTGCTCTGATTATTAAGTCTTGATATTCCGTTCCAATAATGAAGCCCTGCTCCTATAGCATGCTTAGCGTTTAGATTGTATTGCCCCCAAACTCCGTGAAAAAAAAGCTGAGACTCTTCTCCTCGCCCTAAAGGACTTTGGTTATTTGCATTCAAACTATTAAGTCCAAAATGAGTAAGAATTAAAAAACTTTTATTGATCTGAGCATAGGTTAAAATACGAGCTCTTCTAATGCTCATGTTTGTGTTACTTACATCATCGGGAACCTCATCTTGGTATCTTGCCCAAAATTGAGCCCATGATATAATTCTAAAGTATTTGGTACCATCTTCATTCAGTTTTACCTTCAGTCCACCAGTATAATCTGGCGAACCCTGAGAGTACGTATACTGGAGTGTAAGAAATATAGAAACTACCAGTATGATTAGTTGTTTTCTCATAGAGTTTAAAAGATTAGATTAGTAATAATTTGATTTTGTGCGCGATACTAATCTCCTAAAATCTAGTAGTTAAGAAAAAACTAATATATTTATATGTTAATTTATTATAGCTAATCTCTAAAACGTTCCCATTTAATCAACATAAACTTATCTCCTAATTCAGTTACAATAACCCCTGCACCTGATAAGTTTCGTACATCTTTAAAATAATCCGATAACTCAGAAGCATTGAGAATTTTATAGGTCGGATGATAGTTTGAATTATAAGGCCGTTTAATATTATATTTTTTAACCCAATTCAAGATACTTACATGTGAAATACCGAGAATACGTTCTATTTCACGATACGTCAATCCCTCTAAATACAACTGCAAAGCCTTGTTAACATAATAATCATCTATTTTCTTTCCAATTTTGTTTACCGAAAAGTAATAACCACAAGATTTGCATTTAAATCGCTGCCTATTATTTACAATCCCGCTTTTTATATAATCTTCAGAATTACAGTTTGGACAAGAAGTAATTTTCATATATATTTATTTAGCATAAATATATTAATTTAGCAACAAATTTTATATATGAATTGTATTTTATTCATTTTGTTTGCCAAAATCCCATGATATTCATTAATAAAAGATAACTTTATTGTATTATCAAAATCATGGATGAATTTATAGACATCGTTAACGAAGAAGGAATTTTCACTGGTGAAGTTCGATTAAAATCAGAGGCACATAAACTAGGGTTATATCATACTAGTGTTCATGTTTGGTTATACACTTATGAGGGTGAATTATTGATTCAAAAACGTGCCTTGGATAAAGATACTTATCCAGGTTTATGGGATATATCTGTTGCTGGGCATATCGGTACTGGAGAATCTCCAGAAAATGCAGCATTACGAGAAATACAAGAAGAAATAGGTTACACTATTGCAAGTGCTGATTTAGAATTTATTGGTAAATACCTTGCCGAGAAAAAACCAAATCCTGTGATCATTGATAATGAATTTCATTATATTTATTTGACTCGATTAACTAAATCTATTAAAGATCTTAACATACAAAAAGAGGAAGTTCATAGCATTAAACTAATCCCGATGATTCGGCTAAAAAAAGAGCTAGTACAACCAATAAAGAAAAAAGACTATGTCCCTCATGATGTAGATTATTATGATTTCGTTCTTAACGAAATCGAAAATCGATTTAACCAATAGTATAATTACTACTAACTATCACATCATCTATATAACAATTCATTATCATAGTATTTTTGTATCGAAATCAAAAAACCAATAAACAAAAACTATGAACAATATTAATAAAGAAACCGTAGATTCCTTAAATATCTTATTAGCGGATTATCATTTATATTATCAAAAACTAAGAAACTTCCATTGGAATGTAACCGGACGAAACTTTTTTGAATTACATTTAAAATTTGAAGAGCTTTATGAAGACGCGAAATTAAAAATTGACGAAATTGCAGAACGAATCTTAACGCTAAGAGCTAAACCCGTGAGTAATTACAGTGTTTTCTTAGAGAAATCTTCCATAAAAGAAGCTAGTAGTGATTTATCCGATAAAGAAATGGTAACATCTATTTTGGAAGATCACGATATCATTTTAAAGCAATTGAAGTTAGTTACTAAAGAAGCTGAAAAAGCAGAAGATGATGGAACTTTGGATATCACTGGCACGTATATTGCAGATCTTGAAAAAACAAGTTGGATGTTAGATGCTTGGAATCAAACTTCATAAAATAATTATATGTATAAAAGCAATATTTGTATTTTCTTATTGTGCTGTACCTTATCGGTAAGTTGTCAAAAAAAGAATGACACAGATCTTATAATGATAGATCATTTGTCAAGTACTTTGCACGAAATATCAGGTATTACATATATAAAAGGCGAATCTAATCTATATGCTGTTAATGATTCTGGAAATGAAAATGTTGTATTCTTACTCAATAAAAAAGGCAAAATTCTAGAGGAGATCAAAATACCAAATAGCAAAAATGTAGATTGGGAAGATCTAGCATATGACCATAATAACAATATTTATATTGGAGATTTTGGCAATAACAATAATGATAGAAAAGATCTTACCATATATAAGGTGTCTGGTATTAAGGATAAACAGATAAAAACTACAACAATAGAATTCTTTTTAGAGGATCAAAAGAAATTTCCTCCTTCTAAGAAGAAAAGAAATTTTGATATAGAAGCTTTCTTTTATAATAAAGGAAGCTTCTATTTATTTACAAAAAACCGAGGCAGTAAATTTAATGGAGAAACCAAGCTCTACAAATTACAAGATAAACCAGGCAAGCAAAAAGCTAAATTGATAGATACTTATACAATATGTGATGATGCTAGAGATTGTTTTATCAGTTCTGCGGCAATAAATTATAATGGAGATACAATTGCGCTTCTCACCTATAATAAGATTTTCATATTGTCAGATTTTAAAGGTGATGATTTGTTTAGTGGAAAGATCAAAAAGATAAAGCTCAATCATTTTTCACAAAAAGAAGGAATTTGTTTCTTAACAGATTCTACATTACTTATTGTAGATGAAAAACGAAAAAAAACAAAAGGAGCTTTATATAAATATCGATTAAACTAAAACTAGCGAGTGATCCAATCTTTTTCCAAAATCGCATACTCGTAAGTATCGGACCAACCCGATTTTAACGGTAGTATTTCTCTCTTATGTCCTTCTCTTATCAATCCAGATTTTTCTAAAACTCTCACAGAACCTATATTAGCAATAGCGCAACCAGCTTCCACCCTATGTAATTCCATTTTTTGAAAACTAAATTTTAAAACCTCACCAACTGCTTCCGTTGCATATCCCTTAGACCAAAATTGTGGATCTAACTTATACCAAAGGGACCCTATCTTATATTTGGGGTTTCCAACAATTAATGAGATTAACCCTATAAATGTCTTGGTGGATTTTAGCATAATTGCAAAAACAAATTCCTTTCTATATCTGAAATTATCTATCCATTCATTAAGATAGACCTCTGTTACCTCTGTATTTGTTGGGATACCTAAAGCATTATACTCGTCGACTTCCGGGATGGAAAGCAACCGATGTATATTAGCGAGATCAGACACCTCAACCGATCTAAGTTCTAATCTATCTGTAAACAAATGTAAATTTTCCATAAAAATATACTTCTAAATAATCAAAAGCATTTAAATATTTTGCTTTTCAATTTTCTTACAAAAGTTATTAACATTTAAACACTTAAACCAAAGCTTTAACCTTTTGTCGACAAAAACAATAAAATTAAGCATTAACAAAAATAAAAAGTAATACAAAACTTACTTTTCAACAAATAAACAACCTAAAATACTGGTTTCAAATATTTTATAAGTTATTCTTATGAGTTTTATTCCTAATTTAGCTAGTGTATGACGCATAGTCATCAATTGAAAAACCCCAAACACTTATTTATATATGAAAGCCGCCCCAGCTTACGTTTTGTTGTTATCAATATTAGTTACAGGTACAGCATTTTCTCAACAAAGTATCACTAAGAATTTAAAAGTTCCTCCAGATATTCTTAAAACTACAAATACAGAACAAGTTATTACAAAAGAAACAAAGAAGAAGACAAATACCAAGATCGAAATAAAAAAAACACCCAATAATTCAAAAGTAAACATTACTCAAACTAATACTAAAACTTCTAAAAATAAGGTTAATGAGGTGCCAAGAACTACCTTGGACTTTTTTTAATTTAATTTAATATGAAAATTATAAGAGACAATAAAGCTGTCTCTTAACCGAGAAGCTCCTGATATTTCGCATCTTATATCTGGAGCTTCTTACTTCTTACTACATTACACTTTCATTTAAAGACTTCATAAACCCCAACATCACAACGAGTTACACTAAAAGTTATTAACAATAATCAACTTTTGTTTATAATCTATTTCTTCTGCAAACCTTTATTATTAGTAATTTTCCTACAAAAACAAACCAACAAAACAAAGTTATCAACAGTCATAAATTGGATCAAAAAGTTAAAAAATATCGTTAAAGAGTAATTTTTGTTAATTTTTTCATAATTTAGAAGGAAATAACTTACAAATACCCCAAAATATAAATTATGATCAAAAATTACCTACCCCTATTATGCTTTATTTTAATCTTAGTCCCCAATTTTAATTTTAGTCAGGAGAATTTCGAAAAAATCAAAAGTCCAATAATTAGTAGTACTATCCTCAAAGCTAACACTACTTATCTTGTTCCTAACGAAATTCTTATTACTAACAGTGCCACCTTAACCATAGAAGAAGGGGTAACTCTAAAGAATCCAGAAAACAATGAAATCATTATTAGTATAGAAAATGGTTCAAGAGTTATCGCATCTGGCTCTTATGACAACCCTATCGTTGCTGCTACCGATTTATCAGCAAAGCCAGTTATCATCATGAAACCCTCTTTACAAAAGACTGATAATGCTGTAGCGGATAACTATTTCTATTACAAGTCAATTGAAAATCCAACAGTTTTAATGAATTCTCAACCTAACTCCTACAATAATATATCAAGTATTCAGGGCGACTTTTAATTAGGAATCAGATAGATAGTAGCCCAAGCCGCTTGTATGAATTTACAAGCGGTGTTTTAAAAACTTAATCCTAATCCAAAGGTAAAACGTAAACCATCATCACTATTAAATAAATTAAACTGTCCCGCAACGGCGTTTACAGCATTGATCCAAAAACCACCACCTATAGAATCATGCCATACATCTACATCTTCTCCTTCGAACCATACTCTCCCTATATCATAACCTCCATAAATTCCAAACTGTAGTGGTAATAAACCTGTTTTAAACTTATTAAAACTATATCTCAGGTCACCACTAAATGCTAAAGCTTTATCACCTGTAAAACGTTCTTCTCTAAATCCTCTTAGACTATTAATCCCTCCTAAGGTGGCTGCTTGATAAAACTCAAAACCATCACCAATCATAAAAGCAGCTTGTACATCTGTTTTTAATACTAATTTTCTATTTTTTGTAATTGCATTATAAAATCCTAATTTAGGTTTTACATATCCAAAAGTTCTATCGGTATCATCCAGATTCATTTTAGAACCTGCATTTAGTGAAAACAACATACCTCTTGTTGGATTAGCAGGGATATCAAAACTTTTATATTCGTAATCTACATCCAATCCTGCAAAGAACTTTCTTTCAAAAAAATCAACATCTTCCGTTACAAAATCAAGTCCAGAAGTTATAAATCTACCAGCAGAGTCTTGTACTTCTACACCTTCGTAGGATGCAGTTATCGTAAGTTTATTTCCATAAAAACCATTTTTCGAAACTCCCAGATTAAGTCCCCAAATCCCTGTTTTTACTCTATTAAAATCCAATCCCAAATCATCGTCTAAATTGATGGTATTATTTCCAAAACCAAAAAAGTTCTGTGCAAAATTCTCACTTGTATACTTTCCACCAACTCTCAAGCTCCAATTACCAATAGCATTAACAAATTCTCCATTATAGGATAGGTCATAACCTTCGGTAGCGAAATAATATGCGCCCTTTATTGTATGCTTGCTTTGATAAGGATTATTATTAAATCCTCTAACGGTATAAACGTTGGTTACGTTAATATTGACTCCATCATCTGGGTTAAAGCCTATCAATGGAGTTAACGTATTGGTCTTATCAATATACTTATTGTAGTCATATGTATTATGATTATAATTATTACTAAAAATAAATTTTGCACCTCCTTTTTTCTTTACTGTATTTGGTTTAGATTTATGATCATACACACGTATTTTTCTTCCATTTTCTATCGTATATACGTCGTTATTCTGACCACCAACTATTCTGGTGTAAATTGGGTTTTTCCCTTTTCCAGTAACCTTAAACTGATCATCATCGTCTAATCCATAAATCCATATTTCTTTCGTTTCTTTCGAAAAAATAGTTCTCTCATAAAATGGTTCTTGTGGCACACCATCTTTTATTCTAGAAATTTTTACTAATGTTTGATTATCTCCTCTTACAATCTCAAATAGATCATCTTTATCTGTACCTCTAATAATTACTTGCTTCGATAGATAATCATAATATCTACCCGCAATATCCACTACATCATCTCTTCTCTTTTTAAGATAGCCTTTTATCCTTTCTACTGTAGCATCCTGAAGTTCTGCAGGCAAGTTTCTAAATGCTTGATCAATAGCCTCATCAGTAAGATTTTGTTTGATATACTCAGCTTGTTCTAACCATATTTTTTTATCTGATTTTTGCGCAAATGTCCGATCTAAACGAATCCCAGACTCATTAATCCATCTGATGTTTTTTAATTCTTCTCCATATACTTGGAACTTTCTTGTAAGAGGAGCGATAAACTTGATTACATCTAATAAACCTCCATCGTAATTAGAAAACACCTGATCACGATCCTTTGGTATAGGACGATACATTTTCTTATCTTTTGAATCAAAACGAGACCATCTCCATTGATCTGAATGTCTATCCCAATCGCCTAAGATCATATCAAATAATCTGGTTCTAATGTAATGTGGTTCATCCATCTGATACTCTTCATCTTTTCTCAGATTCTTTAGTAAATCATCTGTTCCTTCAATATCATCTGGTTTTCCGAATGAGGCCAGATCCTTGTGTTCTTTACCAGGTCTTTCTTCCAGAAAATACATTTCATCACCAAAATCCTTATTATAAGCTCCTAAAGCTGGATGCTTAGGCATATAATATACTTTAGAATTAGCATGATACACTCCTATAGCATCCGCCAATCCGCCTACCACCAGAAATGCATAAGGATAGCTAGAAGTATAAAAATCTGCTAATAGCTCTTCAGTAAACGTATCATCAAAATCATCTTCTAGATAAGTATCATTAAAAACTCCCTTCTGTAAAAATTGGGTAACACTCTTTCTCATAGCACGTAAACTGTATCTCTTTCCTGTGCTATCCACCAATCTCAAGGATCTAGTAACCTGACCTCCTCCTCTTCTATCAATACTAAAACCTCCAAGTAATGTATCTAGTGTAACAATTGGAATCTTAATATCTGTGCTATATACTTCCCTGTAATGATCTCCCCATAAGGATTGGAAAAAATTAGATTTTGTAGTTTCATCTTTATTATAAATAGATGCCTCTATTTCGTTCTCAAAAGAATTACCTAAATTCCCAATCTCATATTGTTCGGGTTCTTCATGAACTTTTGTTTGATATACCAATGTTGCTTTGCCTCCTTCATTTCCATAAAAACGAACGTTGGACGATCCATCCTTATATACATCCAATATGGCAAAACCTTGATTTGGATATGAAAATAATCCATCCTTCCCCAAAGAAGCTGCTGATTTCTTAGAGCCAGATCCAGAAACAATCTGCTTTAATCCTTCGCTATCTATATACTGTAATGAATGTTCATGCCCAGACGCAAAAATAATACGCTCATTATCTTTAGCCATTGTAGACAGACGTCTCATCAGTTTATTATAACTTTCATTATATCTATCTTGTGGAGATACTCCGCCTTGTGATCTTATTTGAGTTACCAAAGATCCTAATACTGGTAGTGGTATTTTCTTTTTAGATGGAAATATATGACTCTTAAAACTATATTTACCACCATGTGGCCCATTTGTAAACATTGGATGATGCATGGCTACCAGAACAGTCTTACCATTGTGTTTTTTAAACTCACCCTGAATTTCACTAAAAAACTTATCCCTTGTCTTTATTTCACAATTATCATTTATGGTTGGATTTTTATTCCAATCTGCGAGGTACCATTGAGTATCCAATATAATTAACTGAATTTTATCTCCGATCTCGATACTTTCGATCGGACAACCTTTAGATGGCAAAAAGGCTTTTTTACTATCCAATTTCTTTCTTATATACTTTTCTTGTCTCTGCAAACCTTTTACACCGTTGTTATACCAATCATGATTTCCTGGTATAAAAATCACTTCACCATCAAAAGATTTTACTGCATCTATCTGCGCATCTATTCGATGTTCTGCCAATTTTCTTGACGCATCATCTTTCTCCGGCATTCCTTTTTGATAAATATTATCTCCTAGATAGATCAGATAATCATCTTGGGTATTTTCTTTAGTTAGAATTTGTTTTAGCGCTTCTAAACCTGGAGTACTTTCCCCTAAAGCTGCATTTCCAGCATCCCCAACTAGATAGAAAGTTTTTTCAATTTCATTATCTGGTAATTTTTCAGGAAAATTTTCGTCTAAATATTGAGGAGAATATGTTGCGCAAGAGTTTAATAATAATAAGCCGATAATTAAGAACGTCTGTATATTTTTAGTCATAATGGAGTACATTCATTTTTTTTAATTATTTTGGTTATTGAAAAATTATAATATGGACACATTAGTTGAAAAAACTGATAATTTCGTTTCTGAACTTTTTACTAAAAAGCTTCCTGAAACTTGCATCTATCATAATTACACTCATACCAAAAGAGTATTTAAAAGTACAAAAGAAATTATTGACAGTACCAGTATTTCTGAAGAAGATGCGTTCATATTATTATTAACCGCTTTATTACACGATACAGGATATTCAGAAAGCCTTGATAATCATGAAGAACACAGTGTTAGTATTTCCGAAAATTTCTTAAAAGAACAGAACGCCCCTCAAGAAGTCATCGATAAGGTTTCTAAATTAATAAGGGCTACTAAAATGGATCATGAGCCTACTGATTTGCTTGAGAAAATTATCCGTGATGCAGATGCTTCTCATTTAGCCAAAGGATATTTTGAAGAAACTAGCGATTTCCTTAGACAAGAATTTGAACATCATCATAAAGAAAAATATAGCAGAAAGGATTGGTTAAAAATTAATATCGATTTCCTAAAAAACAAGCACGAATATTATACAGACTATGCTATAAAAAATTGGCAACCCAAAAAAGAAAGACATTTGCTGGAAATATTAAACGAACAAGCTGCTCTGAAGAAAAAAAAGAAAAAAGAAAAGTTAAAAAAACTGGTTAAAGAAGAAAGCCCTGAAAAAGGAATTCAAACACTTTTTAGAGTCACGCTAAGAAATCATTTAAAGTTAAGTGATATTGCAGATACCAAAGCCAATATTTTACTATCTGTAAATGCAATTATCATCTCATTGGCATTGTCTAACTTAATTCCTAAACTAGACAATCCATCCAACCAATATCTAATTTATCCCACACTTATATTTATAGTGTTTAGTATTATTTCCATGTTATTATCAGTACTCGCGACACGACCAAATGTTACAGGAGGTGAGTTTACACGTAAAGAAATTGAGGAAAAAAAAGTAAACCTTTTATTCTTTGGTAATTTTCATAAGATGCCATTAGATGAATACAAATGGGCGATGCATGAGTTAATGGATGATAAGGAATATATCTATGACACTATGATTAAAGATTTATATTTCTTAGGAAAAGTGCTACACAAAAAATACAAGATACTAAGAATAACGTATACCGTATTTATGATAGGATTCATCACCTCTTCAATCTCTTTTGTAATTGCTTTTAATACGCTACAATAAGTAAGACAAGAATTAATTATTTGTTGATCTCTTTCATTAGATCATCATAGGTATAGTATTCTTTATCCTCTTTACTCTTATTATAAAGAATATTTACTCGCAGAGCTTTGAGTCCTGTTACTCCTTGTAAATCATCTAGCTCAACAATCTCAACATCATCTTCCAAATAGTTTTTGGATTGAAGGAAACTGATATACTTCAAATACTCTTGTTCATCACTTCTTTGAGAATACACAACTACTAGCTTCCCTTTTTCGGTAATACGTTGATTTGTTCCTTTGATGTATGCCTTATCTACTCGTTTTTTCACTACTTCGTAACGAGCATTATAAGTTCCATCTACATCAAAACGCTTTTCATCCATTCTAAATCGCACAGATAATGAAGCATTAAAAACCAGGACCATTGAGGCTACATCCAAAGGAACTGGTAAATCTTGTTTGAGCTGATAATACTCATTTTCCATCTCGCACATTACCTGCAATTGCCATAATCGCAAATTATAGAGATATATCTTGTTAAAACTATCCTGCTTGGTAATAGATTCTCCAATATACATATTGTGTTCTACTCCATCCGTTTTAAATCTTTCAAAATAATGAGGGTACATTTTCTGAGCTTCCACCTGTTTCTGATCCAGTAATGCTGCCATTTTCTTATTAATCAACATTACAGATTCATCATAAGCTTTTCTATGCTTATAAAGCATCTTAGTGTTCTTATCAAGTGAATTATTATATTGGTTGATCAAACCTTCAAGAGCTACATTTGTTCCTTTCAAATGCTTAAACAAAGGTTTGATTTCATTCTTGATGAAATTAAGTATTTTTTGTTCCGTGTCTACCTGCAACTGATTAGATACAGAATCTATATAGCTATCTATTCTAAACTTAATTTGTTCGTAGATAGGTAGTGGATCTATTTCTACAACCTTATTAATTACTTTGTCAATTGCTTTTAATTGCAATATTAAATCCTTCTGAACAGATCCATTCCTAGCTTCTGAAGATCCTTTGATATCAATCTGGCCAAATAATGGATAGACATTGTCGAAAACAACTTCCTGAAATGAAGTAGGGTTTTCTTCTACTTTAGCTAAAATAAAACGTTTGGCTTCTTGCCTAAACTTCCAATACACACTAGGGTGAATTGCAGTACATTCTTGCTGTATTACCAATTCTAGTTCATCTTCAGCTTTTGCTTTCGAACGTAATACAGAATCTACCAAATATGGCATTATGTCCTGAAGTTTATTGGCATTGATACTATTTAGTTCTCTACTATTAGGAGATACGATCTCCAAGACTCCTAACAATTTACCATTGTCTTCAATGGGTGCTATAATCGCACTCTTTATATTTTGCTTTGCTAAATTAGAGTACATTAATTCATCTGGATATGCCGTATGTGTTTTGGTAACATCCGAAATAGCAAATGCTTCTGATTTTTCAAACAAACTCTGATAGGTCCCCTTACATAATGCTGTTTCACAACAATCAGAAAACTTATCGTAGAGCACATAACTATCGATAGTCTTAAAAGGAACACGTTCTAACACTCGTTCCTCTTCATTATAATTAGAAAAACCTACTTTGATTTCCGGAAGATTAAAAATACCTCGAAATATATTCTGGAAAGTCCCAATAAAATCTCCTTGTGTTTTATCGTATTTTAATAAACTAGTTTTAAATTCGGACAAGGATACATCTGCAGTCGCATCAAATAAGTTTGCAATAACGATCCCTTTAAAAACCCAACTATTAGGAGGAAATTTTTCCTTCCAAATCTCAACATTATCAAAATTGTCTATCAAAATTGCAACATCCTCTTCGGTAATTTCGATAGCCTTGTCTGTTTTTTCGATCTGAATAAAATCACCGTTATACAGAATTCTATAATGACGCATAATTCCCGAAGCATCTGGAATATCGTAAAAAAACGGTCTTCGAAAATCGATCTTATAACCGTAGTATTGCCCAAGGATAATACTACATCCCATAATATAGTAATGATCTTCGCTTAAATTTTTGATTTGAGGTTCGAAATCATATCCCGCCGCGTTGACAATATTCTTGTAACGCTCTGTGGATTTCAAAACTGTATTATGAAATGGAATAGTTGCTATTTTAATCTCATTTTTCTGCAATATTTGCGAGAAAGAATCCTCTAGCACTAATTCAATTTGTGGTAGTAATTCCTGTACTCGTTGTTCGGAAGTAATTCCCTCTTCCAATTCTGGGTACTCTTCGGCAATCTTCAAAACACTTTGTGCTCTGTCCCGAAGCAATTTATTTTCACTGTGTAAGAACTCTCTATACTGATCGAAGAACAAAGAGAAACTTATCCTAATATCTAAGGGAAAATCGTGCTCTAGTACGTTCATAACAGTTTATTTACGGTGGTTTAACAAAAATAATACAAAACTAACTCACTTGATGACTGCATTAACAATAAATTAAATCAATAATAAGCAGTTTCTCTAATTTTGAAGACGAATAACACCTTTTCATTAGGACATGAAACCCTAAAAGTTTTCTATATAACCAATAATACCCCCAAGTGATGCATTATTATTAGACTTCAAAAGCCTGTTTTTGTTACAGCTTATGTTGTTTATTTATGTTTTTATTGAAATTACGATGAAAAAAATTAACATTTACTGATATTTAAAAGTTAATTTTTGGGGTTTAAAGAGCATATTACATATTTTTACCAATCCAAAAATTATCTAGAATGAAAAAAATAGCATTGCTTGCTCTTTTGGTACTATCTGTTGCCTGCAAACAAGAAGAAAAGGGATATTCAATTACCGCAAATACTGAAGGATTTGATGATGGAGTAACGGTATATGTAAATGCAATTAATCGCTCGAATCGCCCTACAATTATAGATTCTACTACTATACAGAATGGTAAGTTTAAGATGGCACTACCAGTGGTAGAAGATAACGACTTCAACTATTTGACTTTTAAAGGAATACCGAATAATGTATTGTTTTTAGCAGAAAATAATCCCTTAAAAATGACGATTTACAAAGATAGTTTGCGTTCTTCGGTAATAACTGGAGGTCCAGAAAATGAACTATTCTTTAGCTACCTTAAGAAAATGACATCTTTTGGAAAACTAAGGCAAGATCTAAGCAATCAGTACCAAATAGCATCCAAGTTAAAAGAAACTGATAAAGCTATCAAATTATCTAAAGATCTACAGCAGATAAGAGTTGACGAGAATAGTTTTAGAAAAGAAATAGCTGAAAACAACCCTAATTCTTTAGTTGCCGTTATGGCACTTACTGATCTTCTTAATCTAAAGGCGGTTCCTGCTAAAGAAGTAAAACAAATTTATGGTACTATACAAGATACGCTAAAAACATCGCGATTAGGAAGGAACCTAGATCGTCTTATTGCAGCATCTATAGGAAAAATAGATATTGGCAGTGAAGCTGAAGACTTCTCTGCTCCAAATCCCGAAGGGAAAATGGTATCTCTAAAAGAGTCTATGGGTAAAATCACTATCATTGATTTTTGGGCATCTTGGTGTAAGCCTTGTAGAGCTGAAAATCCAAATGTGGTTAGAGTCTACAATAAATATCACGATAAAGGTTTAAATATTATTGGTGTTTCATTAGATAGAAAAAAAGATCATTGGACTACTGCAATTGATCAAGATAATTTAGAGTGGAATCATGTTTCTCATTTAAAATTTTGGCAAGATCCAATAGCAAAAGCATACGGAGTGCGATCAATTCCTGCGACATTTATTATCGATGAAAAAGGAAATGTAATTGCAAAGAACTTGAGAGGTCCAGCACTAGAAACTAAAATTTCAGAACTGCTTGGAGAAAGTTCTTTATAATTTTAGATTTTTACAGATAAATAAAAAGCGACTCTACGGAGTCGCTTTTTTATTTATTATAATTTTCCAAGACGTTTCATTATGAACAATATAATAATAGGAATTGCTAATAATCCTATCATAAGTGGATTTTCTTGAAACAAATAAGGAGCTAATATCAATGTAACCACATAACCTCCTACAGCTCCTCCAAAATGAGCATCATGCCCAATATTTCCAATTCTACTTTTCATTCCATAAATAGAATACAATAAATATCCTATACCAAAAATATAAGCAGGAATTGGAATAGGTATAAACATAAGGTATAAACTCATTCCCGGTTGAAATAAGATAGCAGAAAATATTATTCCAGAAACTGCACCACTAGCTCCTACTGCGCTGTAATGATATTCATCTTTATGAAAAAAAAGTGAAAAGAGGTTACCTACGATTAAGCTACAAAAGTAGATGACCAGAAACTTAATATTTCCCAAAGAGTTAATGACTACTGGAGCAAAAAAATATAGCGTAAACATATTGAAGAATAAATGCATAATATCCACATGCAAAAATCCAGAAGTTAACATACGTATTTGCTCACCTCTTCTCACGCCTCCAATATTAAACTTATAACGTTCTAAGAAGGAAAAATCATTAAGTCCTTTTAAAGAAACGATCACGTTCGCCACTATTATAACGATTAGGACAATATCAATATTCAACATAACCTATTTTTTGAAGATCAAATATAGCACATATTTACAGCTAAAAAAGCGTTGATAATATTGGAAATAAGATTGCTTTCAAAGTTTCTTAACTTTAAGTTAAAATAGTTTACCTTTAGCCACCAAAAAACCAAATCAATGCAATTAGCAGTTTATTGTCTAGTGTATCCGCTATTATGGATGATCTCTAAATTACCTTGGCGAATTTTTTATTTCTTTTCTACTTGTATTTACATATTAGTTTATTACATCATTGGATACAGACGAAAAACTGTAACTGAAAACTTGCAACTTGCTTTTCCAGAAAAAGACAAGAAAGAGATTAATAGAATTAGAAAAGCCTCCTATAAACATATGTGCGATATGTTTTTGGAAATGATTCGTTCTTTATCGATAAGCGAAAAAGAAATAGTAAAACGTTTCCATATTACCAATCTAAATGCTTTGGTAACTCTAGAAGAAAAAAATAAGAGTATTATTACCATGATGGGCCATTACAATAGTTATGAATGGACCAATTCCATTGATTTAATAAGTAAATTTAGGTGTGTGGGAATCTACAAACCGATCAAAAATAAATACTTCGATAAATTAGTTCACAGAATTAGAGGAAGATTTAATTCTCGATTAATACCTAGTGCTAAAGTATTTAGAGAAATGACCATGGATCAAAGGCAAGAAAATCCTGAGCTAAGTTTATATGGTTTAATATCTGATCAATCACCAAAACTTAATAATGCTACATTTTGGATTGACTTTATGGGAATAGAAGTACCAGCTTTTGTAGGAGGAGAAGTTCTTTCTAGAAGATTAGGTCTTAGTATATTTTATTTACACGTAGAAAAGGTAAAACGCGGTTATTATGAAGCCACTTTGGTTCCAATTTCTGAGGATCCACAAAATGAAGATGAATATGCGATTACCGAAAAATTCACGCGATTATTAGAAGAACAAATTAGACATAAACCTGAAAACTACCTTTGGACGCATAAACGTTGGAAACATCGCGATGCAGCACCTTCAAAAAATCCAATTGCAAGTTGATTTAACATTTGTTTATTTTAAGATTATTCTAAGATTATTGGGTTTTAAATAAGTTTATATTTGTACGCTTAATTAAACACAATGCAGTTAATAGTTTACCTCTTGGTATATCCTTTTTTATGGATTATATCAAAACTCCCCTGGCGTTTGTTTTATGCTTTTTCTACAGCTGTATACATCTTTGTATATAGGATTATTGGATATCGGAAAAAAGCTGTTACCGAAAATCTTACACTGGTTTTCCCTGAGAAATCCGATCAGGAAATTAAGAGAATTAGAAAAGCTTTTTACAAACATATGTGTGATATGTTTTTAGAAATGGTAAAGTCTATTTCTATTAGTGATAAAGATTTATTGGAAAGATTTAAGATTATTGATATAGAAACTCTCAAAAATTTGGAATCTAAGAACAAGAGTATTGTGGTACTCATGGCACACTACGCTAGTTATGAATGGGCAACAGTAACACAACTCTTGATAGATTTCCCTACAGTGGGAGTTTACAAGCAAATCAAGAATAAATATTTTGACGAGTTAGTCCATAGAATACGACAACGTTATGATGCTCGACTTATCCGTAGCTATAATGCCATGAAAGAAATTACGAAAGATAAAGTAAATGGCAAACTTTGTTCCTATGCTTTTCTATCTGACCAATCGCCAAGTCTAGCAAAAGCTACGTACTGGACAGATTTTATGGGTATCAAGGTTCCAACACACGTTGGCGGATCAGTCTTAGCCAAAAGACTAGATATGTCGGTGGCTTATCTTCATGTCGAAAAAGTAAAACGTGGGTATTACGAAGCTAAATTTATTCCTATAACGGAAAATGCTAAGAACTGTGAAGATTTTTACATCGTAAAAACTTATTTACGTATGGTAGAAGAACAAATTAAAAAAGCACCTGAATACTATCTATGGACTCATAAACGATGGAAACATCGTAATGCTGAAATTCCTAAAGATGCAACGGTACATTAATTTGAATTTTGCTTCTGCAATAGTTCATTCCTATTACAGAAGCAAATTTATTTTCTATTAGATTCCAGCTATCTCTTTTAGCGTATTAATCGTTTCATTTGCTAATTGATCCGCTTTTTCCTGACTTAATGCTTCGGTATAGATTCTAATAATAGGTTCTGTGTTACTTTTTCTCAAGTGTACCCAAGATTCACTAAAATCAACCTTTACTCCATCTATAGTACTTACCTCTTCGGCAATGTGTTTATTATGAAAACCTTTTAGAATTTCATCAACATTTAATTCTGGTGTCAATTGTACTTTATTCTTACTCATAAAATAAGAAGGGTAGCTATTTCGTAATTCACTAACACTACATTTTTTTTCAGCTAAATGTGTTAAAAATAAGGCTACACCAACCAATGAATCTCTTCCATAATGCAATTCTGGATAAATAATTCCGCCATTACCTTCTCCACCAATAACAGCATTATTTGCTTTCATTTTAGTAACTACATTTACTTCTCCAACTGCACTAGCTTCGTAGCTTCCATTATGCTTTTCTGTTACATCTCTTAATGCTCTGCTCGAAGATAAATTAGATACTGTATTGCCAGGAGTTTTACCAAGTACAAAATCTGCACAAGCTACTAATGTATATTCCTCTCCAAACATCTCACCATCTTCGCTCATAAAAGCTAAACGATCTACATCTGGATCTACAGTAAGACCAAAATGTGCTTTTTCTTTTACTACTAACTCAGATAAATCAGTAAGATGTTCTTTTAATGGTTCTGGATTATGAGGAAAATGACCATTAGGTTCGCAATATAATTCTACTACCTCTACTCCCATCTTTTCTAATAATTTAGGAATAGCAATTCCTCCTGTAGAATTTACCGCATCTACGACAACTTTAAAACCAGCTTCTTTTACAATTTCAGAATTTACCAAAGAAAGATTCAACACCTCTTCGATATGTTTATCAATATATGTATCATTGGTAGTAATAGTTCCTAGATCATCAACTTCAGCAAAGTGGTAATCGTCATTTTCTGCTATATCAAGGATTTTTTTGCCATTTTCGGCATTTAAAAACTCTCCTTTATTATCTAATAGTTTTAATGCATTCCATTGTTTAGGATTATGACTAGCCGTAAGAATAATTCCTCCATCGGCTTTCTCCAAGGGTACCGCTACTTCTACGGTAGGCGTTGTAGACAATCCCAAATCAATTACGTGTATTCCTAACCCAACCAAACTATTCATTACTAGTTGTTGTATCATAGCACCAGAAATACGAGCATCTCTACCTACAACGACAGTAGGATGTTCTTTCTGTGAAGCATTTTTTAACCAGGTTCCATAGGCTGATGCAAATTTAACAGCATCTACAGGAGTTAAATTCTCTCCAACTTTTCCTCCAATAGTTCCTCGAATACCAGAAATTGATTTGATTAATGTCATAATATTGATCGATTATTTTTTGTTTTTGGCAAATGTAAGAGCTTAAGGTCATTACCACAACTCTAAAATTAAAGTTTACACAAAAACAACAACAACATTCTAAAAAATTGTAAATTCACCTAATGAATTTTTTAGCCCATATTTATCTTTCTGGAGATGATGATGAACTGAAAATAGGAAACTTTATAGCAGACTCCGTAAAAGGAAAGAAGTTTTCTCAGTTTCCGAATCAAGTTCAAAAAGGTATTACACTACATCGCAAAATAGACTCTTATACTGACAGCCATCCTATAGTAAGAAAAAGTGTTTTGAGATTATTTCCAAAATACGGACACTACAGTAGTGTAATTGTGGATATCCTATATGATCATTTTTTAGCAGCCTATTGGAATGAATTTTCTATCACTCCATTAGAAATATATGTAGCTGATTTTTATAAATTACTAGAAACAAATTATGAAATACTTCCTAAACGTGTTCAGGATTTTTTGCCATATATGTTTCGGGATAATTGGTTGTTAAGTTATGCTACCATACCAGGTATTGGAAGAATTTTATATCAAATGAATCATAGAACCAAAAATAGATCTAAGATGAATTTTGCGGTAATCGAACTCGAGAAATATTATAGTGATTTTGAAAAAGAGTTCAGAACATTTTTTGAAGAGCTTGAATTATTTACTAAAAACGAAATGCGAACCCTATGAAAATGATATTCCTATTTTTATTAGCACTTCTAGTTTCATGTAATAAAACAAGTAACGATCCTATTTCTAAAAACCTGTGTAACGATCTAGGCGTAGTAACTTCTAAAAATGGATATACCAAGAATTATTATCCAAATTCAATTAATCTAGAAAGTATCGGACACTATGCAGCAGGAAAGAAAGATGGGTTTTGGAAATTTTTCTATAGAAATGGAAAGGTGAAAGCCGAAGGGCATTATCAGGATAATAAAAAACAGGGATATTGGAAAGAATATCATAAAAATGGTATAGTAAAGTCTGAAGGTCATATAGAAAATTGTGAACCTTCTGGTTATTGGAAATTTTATGATCAAAAAAATAACCTTATTAAAGAAATAAATTATTAATTAAACCATTAAGCACCATGCGAATTCTTTATGTATTGTTACTTATCATTATTGTTTCATGTAAAAAGAATCAGGAACTACCTGTAGTTAATACAGAAAAAAAACCTGTCATTGGAGTTATAGAAAAAAATGCTATGGTAGTATCTGCACGTGAAGAAGCTTCAAAAATTGGCAGAGATATTCTTAAAAAAGGCGGTAACGCTTTTGATGCAATGGTTGCTACTGAAATGGCTCTTGCAGTAGCTTACCCCTATGCTGGTAATCTTGGTGGTGGTGGATTTATGGTATATAGAAAAGCAGATGGACAAGTAGGTGCTATTGATTATAGAGAAAAGGCACCACTTGCTGCATTTAAAGATATGTACTTAGATAAAAACGGAGATCCTATTCCAGAAAAGAGTCAATTGGGGGCTATGGCAGTAGGTGTTCCAGGAACAATTGCTGGTATTTTTGAAGTTCATAAAAAATTTGGGACACTATCTATCAAAGAACTACTTACTCCCGTAGTTGCATTAGCAGAAGATGGATATGTTATCACAGAAATGCAAGAAAAAAGATTACATCATTTTAAAGAACTTTTTATTGAAACCAACAAAGACACGATTCTTTATGCAGGAACTATTAAAGCAAAAGACACCTTAAAAAATGTTATGCTTGGCAAAACCCTAAGAAGGATCATAGAAAATGGAAAAGATGAATTTTATAAGGGTGAAACAGGTCAAAAATTGGTAGACTATTTACAATCCAAAGGTGGAATTATCACCATGGAAGACCTTGGTAAATACGAAGCTAAATGGCGAAATCCTATACAATTTTCGTACAAAGATTTAAATATTATTTCTATGTCTCCTCCTTCTAGCGGTGGAGTTTGCTTGGCGCAAATCATGAAAATGATTGAACCCTATGATCTCAAAAGCTATGGCCATAATACGTTAAAATCTATTCAGATAATTACCGAAGCAGAAAGAAGAGCATACGCAGATCGAAGTTTTTACTTAGGAGATCCCGATTTTGTAAAAATTCCAATAGACACTTTAATTAGTGATTCCTACCTAGCAGATAGAATGAATAATTTCGATCCTAATAAAGCTACGCTATCTTCGGATTTGAGTTATGGAACCATACCTGGATATGAAAGTAGTGAAACGACCCATTACTCCATCGTAGATCAATTTGGGAATGCTATTTCTGTTACCACGACACTAAATGGAGCTTACGGTTCTAAATTATACGTTCCGGAACTGGGATTCTTTTTAAACAATGAAATGGATGATTTTAGTGCTAAACCTGGTACTCCTAATATGTTCGGATTGCTAGGAGCAGAAGCGAATGCCATTGCTCCGGAAAAAAGAATGCTAAGTTCTATGACTCCTACGCTTGTAGAAAAGGATGGAAAACTATGGATGTCAGTAGGTACACCTGGTGGATCCACAATTATTACTTCGGTATTACAAACAATATTAAATGTAAAAGAATATGGAATGAGTATGCAGGATGCCGTAAATGCTCCTCGCTTTCATCACCAATGGTTGCCTGATGTGGTTATTTTTGAACCAAATTCTTTTGATAAAAAAGTTATCGATAGTCTAAAAGCAAAAGGTTATAAAACCAATGAAGAAGAAACCCGTGTAATTGGTAAAGTCGATGGAATCCTTGTACTACCAAATGGAAGTTTAGAAGGTGGTGCGGACAGACGCGGTGACGATACCGCAGTAGGTTTTTAAGTATATAATGTTACAATATAATTGGATAAAGAATAGAAAAAGAACAAAATTCCATAGGTAATCCTTATTTATTTTCTTGGATAAGAACACACTCTTAACTTACTGAATACTTACCATTTAATAACAAATGCTGCATAATTACCATCATTTGCAACATATCTTACAGTAGAGAATTAGCTTGTATGATATCTTAGTGTCATTGTAAAACTATTATATTTTAACAGTTTTATTGCGAATTCAACAAAAACCAATATTAATAATTCAATTATGGTAAAATCTCTACTAACAAAGACAACTTACGAACATTTATATCCGGATTTCAGAAAAAGCCTCTATCAACATATTTTATAATTGAAGGTAAATTCTTTTTTACCAAATTTTGTTATTAGCCTAGCAAGATGATACGTTTTTCTATTCCGAAGAACAAATCGATAAACTTTTTCTCGTTAACTCTTTTTTTTTCAAATAAAAATCTAATTATAATCAAACTTAACATTATGAAAAAATCTCTATTATTTCTATTATCCCTTATTAGTAGTATTAGTTTTCTAAATGCACAGTATTCTATTACGTATGATTCTGCTGATCCTGTTACGGTAGTTGCAGGTCAATCCATTACCTTAAACTACACCTACACAGCATCTATGGCTGTAGGTGCTCAATTTCAAATTTTTGAAACTGATGATCAAGGTATTTTTGGAGGAAGTACCGCTATTGGAACAGCTGTAGCCGAATTTCCAAATCTAGATGCAGGAACTGATGTTTCAGGATCTATCACACTTAATATACCTGCAGATTTACCAGTAAGCTCTTCACTATCTGGAACTGAGTATCGGATATTTGGTAAGTTAGCCTCCGCTGACAACTCTGACGCTACGGCTGATGTTACTTGGGATACGGCTGGAGTGTATCCTTTGATCACAGTAACTGATCCACCATATGCTATCAGCTATGATTCTTCGAATCCTGTTACAGTGGTGCAAGGTGAATCTATCACCCTTAATTATACCTATACCGCTTCTATGGATGTTGCTACACAATTTCAGATATGGGAAGCTGATACCCCAGGAATTTTTGGAGGTTCTGTAGCTAACAGTTCTGCAGTTATTGTAACACCAACTGTAACCGCTGGAACTAATGTATCTACTACAGTTACCCTAGATATCCCATCTGATTTCCCAACAAGTGCCTCGCTAACCGGAACCAAATACTACATATTTGGTAAACTATCCTCTGCGGATAATCCTGACGCAACATCGGATGTTACTTGGGACACTGGTGGTGAATACCCTGAAATTGTAATTGATGAATTGTTAAGTGTAGATGACGTAGCCTTTGATAGTAACAAACTATATTTTAATAGCGCTTCAGCTTCTTTAGTAGTAAATAATAACATTCAAGCTGAATCCCTAAGTATATTTAACACTACAGGAAAAAAGGTATATGAAATAGACAATCTAAAGGACACACCAACTATTAATTTATCCTCCCTACCAAGAGGTCTATATATCGCAAGATCAGATTCAAAATATTTGAAATTTGTACGATAATATAGCATATTGAATACCTAAATTGGCTATCTAAAAACGCTCAATCTTCTTATCCCTTAGCTATGGTAAGACGCATTTACAACGATGAGCTTTTAGATAGTCAATTTTATTTTAGAATGTATCCTTCTCCAGAATACACTCATGATTAGACTAAATATGATACGTATTAGTTACTTCTTTTCGTTTACCCGAAGATAAAAGTGGGATTTCATCAACATACTGAATATCAATATTTGCATCATCTCCGAAATACCCTTTAAACTCCTGTAATACTGTAGGTTCATCAACTTTTTTATCAGTATTCAATTTGATAGTGTAATCTTTTTTACCGTACTGTATTAACTGAAATTGTTTATAATCTCCATATTTACACAACCTATAAGAAACATGTGATGGGATAATTTCTCCTTTTGTATTATAAATGAGGTCCAGTTTTCTACCTGCTACCGAAGATAAATAGGATGTATTACTTTCATCTACATCCATTGTTCCTATATCACCAGTATCATATCGAATCAAAGGCATAGCATAATTATGTAAATCAGTAACTATAATTCTGCCTTTATTACCAGGTAAAACAGGTATATCTTTATCTAACTCGAAGATTTCAATAAAATAACTAGCAGAATTAATTACAAATTTCGAAGGAGCATTGCGATCTTCCTGAGCTAAAATTCCGTTTTCATTGTTAGAATAGCGAGATATTGGTGCTATACCAAAATATTTTTTCATACTAATTCTAACATAATCATTCATACTTTCTGACATCGTAATGATCGACTGAACATTGGATTCTATTGGACTAGCTTCTATTTTATCTAGATATTGACAAATAGTTGTAAAAGCTGATGTATACCCCAGAAAACTCTTTTTAGAAGTATTCCTTCTGAGTTTTTTTATTAAACTATTGATTTCTTTGTCAGAAAGATCAAAAACACTTTTTGGATAAATATTCTGCCACCAAAATCTAGATAATGGATTATGTTTATAGTTTTCACTCCAAATTTTTATGTAGACAAGTTTTTGCCCGATTTCATACCCAGATTTACTAGAGAAATACAAATTATCTCCTGTATTTCTACATCGCTTACTTTTATTTTGTAATACTGAAAAAGGTGCTCCGGTAGAACCACTTGTTGATATCTCTACACAATCTTTAGGCTTATATTTTGAAGATCTAAATTCTTCAAAATTATCACGAATTACATTTTTATTAATTATAGGAAAATCAGCAATAGATTCATACCCTGAGTATTTCTGATAAAACCAGGTTGTGCTAACTGCATGTTGTAAGATCTTTTGAAGATATTCTTCTTTTTTATCAATAGAAGACTGAATATGAGGATTTTCTATCAACTCTTTAATATCCTCAAAATGCTTTTTAATATCGTTCCCCTTTAGAATATCAAAAAACCAAAAGATTTTTCTTCTAAAAACTTGAGATAAACTCATAAGTATATTCCATTACTTAGACGTAACATTGTCGAATTAGACATTAGCAATCTAAATCAAGAATAATTGTGTGTGAAAAATAAATGTAAAAGTATTATTAAGCCTTGATAAAAGTACATTATTTTTTTGGCTTATTAATGTTATGACAAAAAAAATGCACAGTTTTCACTGTGCATTTTCTATCTAGAATAACATTGTTATTTTACTTCTTCGAAATCTACATCTTCCACATCGCTAGCTTCAGAATCTCCTCCACCAGATTGTTGTCCGGCATCAGGTCCTGCTGCTCCACCTTGCTGTGCTTCAGCTTGTGCTTTGTACATTTCTTCACTTGCTACTTTCCAAGCTTCATTTATTTTATCAAGCGCTGGCTGAATAACTGCAAGATCTTTAGTTTCGTAAGCTTTCTTCAATTCTTCAAGAGCTTCTTCGATCGGCTTTTTCTTATCATCTGATAATTTGTCACCAAACTCTTTAAGCTGTTTTTCCGTTTGAAAAATCATTCCATCTGCTTCATTCAACTTATCAGCAGTTTCTTTAGCTGTTTTATCTGCTTCTGCATTTGCCTCTGCTTCTTGCTTCATTCTTTCGATTTCTTCTTCTGTTAATCCAGAAGATGCTTCGATACGAATATCCTGAGATTTGTTAGTAGCTTTATCAGTAGCAGACACTTTTATAATACCATTGGCATCGATATCAAAAGTTACTTCGATTTGTGGTACTCCTCTTTGTGCTGGCGGAATTCCATCTAAGTGGAAACGACCTATAGTCTTATTATCTGCTGCCATTGGACGCTCTCCTTGTAAAACATGGATCTCTACAGATGGTTGATTATCTGCTGCTGTAGAGAATACTTGAGACTTTTTAGTCGGAATCGTCGTATTCGCTTCGATTAACTTTGTCATTACGTTACCCATAGTCTCTATTCCTAAAGAAAGTGGTGTAACATCTAATAACAATACGTCTTTTACATCTCCAGTAAGTACTCCTCCCTGAATTGCAGCTCCAATAGCCACAACCTCATCTGGGTTAACACCTTTACTTGGTGCTTTTCCGAAAAACTTCTCTACTGCTTCCTGAACTGCAGGAATACGAGTAGATCCACCAACTAATATAATTTCATCGATATCACTTGTAGAAAGTCCTGCAGAGTTTAATGCAGTACGACAAGGCTCGATTGTACGTTTTACTAAATCATCGATTAATTGATCGAATTTTGCTCTTGTTAATGATCTTACTAAGTGTTTAGGCCCACTAGCTGTAGCAGTAACATATGGTAAATTGATTTCTGTTTGAGCAGAAGATGATAATTCTATTTTCGCTTTTTCCGCAGCTTCTTTTAAACGCTGTAAAGCCATTGGATCCTGACGAAGATCCATGCTTTCCTCTGCTTTAAACTCTTCAGCTAACCAATCAATAATTTTTTGATCTACATCATCTCCTCCTAAGTGTGTATCACCATCTGTAGATAGTACTTCAAATACCCCATCTCCTAATTCTAAGATAGATACATCATGAGTACCACCTCCAAAATCAAATACTACTATTTTTTGGTCAGTACCTTTTTTATCAAGACCATATGCTAGTGCAGCTGCAGTAGGTTCATTGATAATTCTTTCAACCTTTAATCCAGCGATTTCTCCAGCTTCTTTAGTAGCCTGACGTTGTGCATCATTAAAATAAGCAGGTACTGTAATTACTGCTCTACTAATATCCTGACCTAAGTAATCTTCTGCAGTTTTCTTCATTTTTTGAAGTGTCATCGCAGATAATTCCTGAGGTGTATATAAACGACCATCGATATCAACTCTAGGTGTATCATTGTCTCCTTTCACTACTTTATAAGCAGCTCTTTCTGCTTCTTTAGATGATTCAGAGAATTTATTCCCCATAAATCTTTTAATAGAAGAGATTGTTTTAGTCGGGTTTGTAACCGCTTGACGTTTTGCAGGATCTCCAACTTTAATTTCTCCTCCTTCTACAAAAGCAATTACAGATGGAGTCGTTCTCTTTCCTTCTGCATTAGGGATAACTACAGGCTCATTACCTTCCATTACAGAAACACAAGAGTTGGTCGTCCCTAAATCTATTCCTATTATCTTACTCATATTACTATATAAATGTTATTAGTGTTTTCTAAATTATTTACTGCTCTTAGGTCAATGATTATGCCACGACTATTTATATGACAGGATGTCATTATCCTATAAAATCCTTTAAACAAGCTCAATAACACCATAAAGAAAAACAAGCAAAACTTAACTATTCTGTAAAAAAAATAGTTTTTTTTTATCAATACGTTATATTTACCGCCATAATTTCACACACAATTCGTAATTATGGAATGTATCAGTGTTTTTGATATGCTTAAGATAGGAGTTGGTCCTTCTAGTTCTCATACTTTTGGACCATGGAGAGCTGGGAGACGTTGGATCGCAGAACTGAAAGAAAATAAACTTTTTACCTCTGTCATTTCAATAAAAGTTGACTTGTTCGGATCTTTATCTTTAACCGGAAAAGGACACGCTACTGACATTGCTTCCATTTTGGGGCTTTGTGGATACGATCCTCAATCAATAGATGTTGCCCTGATACCTGAGATTATTGACCAGATAAAGTCAGATAAAACATTACTTTTTAATCAAGAATTGAAAGTCGATTTTGATCCAGAAACCCAAATTATATTCAATAGAGAATTCAAAGAATTTCACCCTAATGCTATCACATTTACTGCAACTTTAGCAGATGATAAAACGATCGACTCTACTTTTTATTCCATTGGTGGAGGTTTTGTAGTGCAGGAGGAAAGAAAAAGAGAAAAGAAAAAGATGGAAGCTTTTAGAGAGTTTCCTTTACCCATCCAAAAAGCTTCAGATCTTATCTCTTATTGCCAACAAAAAAATAAAATGATTTCTGAAATTGTTCTAGAGAATGAGCAATCTCTTCAAAGTGATGCAGAAATTAATACTAGAATACAGGAAATCTGGAATGTGATGCTTGAATCAATGTACACAGGTTGCCATACCGAAGGTACACTTCCTGGAGGATTAAATGTACGTAGAAGAGCATACGACACACATAAAAAACTTATTGGAGATTCCACTTATAACAATCCGACAGAATGGATTGAAGCCATAAGAAATACGGAGGTGAAATTCAGGCAAATCCTAAAATGGGTATCTTGCTTTGCTCTTGCAGTTAATGAAGTAAATGCCTCATTAGGAAGAGTAGTTACAGCTCCAACTAATGGAAGTGCAGGTGTAATTCCAGCTGTCATGATGTACTATATGGTCATAGAAAACCATGATGCAAATTTTGATGATGTAAAACAATTTATGCTGGTAGCCGGAGAAATCGGTAGTTTATTTAAAAAAGGTGCTACTATTTCTGCTGCCATGGGAGGTTGTCAGGCAGAAATTGGTGTTTCTTCTGCTATGGCAGCAGGAGCTTTAACCGAGCTAATGGGAGGTACTCCGGAACAAGTAGTAATGGCCAGTGAAATAGCAATGGAGCATCACCTTGGTTTAACCTGTGATCCTATAGGAGGCTTGGTACAAATACCTTGTATAGAACGAAACGCTATGGGTGCTATAAAGGCTATTAACGCTTGTGAAATGGCTCTAGATTCTGATGCAGCTAATGCCAAAGTACCTTTAGATAAAGTTATCGAAACTATGTGGGAAACCGCAAAAGATATGAATACAAAATATAAAGAAACCAGCGAAGGAGGATTAGCTATAAAAGTAAGCCTAAGCGATTGTTAATAACACCAATATTTCTATAAACTTGTTACAGAAAATCCAACAATTAATCACATCTTATTTTAGGCTATTTGGATTGTACATTCTCTTCTTTATTTGTGTGCTTGTTCTTCAAAGTATTTTTCCATATTTGGACTTGCAGAAATATTCTCAAGATGCACTGTTAGAAATTATAAAAGAAGATAAACTTAGGGCGTTTTTAGCTATGGTAGTTTTTGCACCATGCATTGAAGAACTCATGTTTAGAACATTGCTAAAACCTTCCTATAAGGACATAGCTTTATTTTTAAGTTCTTGGACATTTTTTATCATAAATATCTTCATTACCTTAGAAATAACATGGTACTATAGCTACCTTGTTTCCATAATCATTATGATTATATTATTCTATATGTATTTAAAAGCTATTCCAAAATCATATTTAGACAAATTGATACATTACCTAGATAGTAATCAATTAATTACTCTACAACTAACTTCTGTGATTTTTGGATTTTTACATATTTTCAATTACGTAGATTCTCTAACAATAAATAGTATTCTATTTCTATTGATTGTTCCGAGAATTATTGCAGGACATATGTTTGGTAAAATAAAGATTATTAACAATCACATGATTTGGCCAATATTATTACATGCTATTAATAACGGAGTAGTCTTTTTGATTATAAGCAATCGTCCCTAAATCACTTACACCCTTCTCTATTCCGAGTATCGGCAATAGCAATAATTTTCCAATTATCTCCATCATTAAATAACTGGAAAACGTTCACTCCACAATGACTGAATTGATCATTCACATAAAATTCATAAGGTGTCCAAACCTGGGCAATCTGATTATCGGCATCAATTTTAAAACTCAATAATTTCTCTAACCACTTTTGCTCTTTCGGTCTATTATGAATTGCTCCCAAAAACTTATTAAAATCAGTTTTTACAGTTTTAACAATTCCTTTTTTATCTTTTGCAATAGTTAACATGCTAAGATTAGGATCGATCGTCTTAGCGATTTTAGCAGTATCACCTTCATGAAACCCATCGAAAAATTCTAAAATCAGTTCTTTCGCTTTTTGTTGATTACTATCCATAGCATCTTGGGAGTATGCCATCTGGCTTAAAATCAATGATACAATTACTAATAAAGTTCTATACATAATAAGAAGATTTGATATTCCTAAAAACAGATTTCTGGTTTTATAAAAAATTAAAAATGAAAGGGCTATAATTTAAAATTAAATCAAAAATAATATACTCTTGTTACGATCTTTCTAATTGATTACTTTTACCAACACTAAATTAACATACAAAATGTCAACAGCAAAAAAAGATTACAAGCGCGTTACGGTAAAATCTCTTGTAGAGATGAAAGCTAATAAAGAAAAGATATCTATGCTTACTGCATATGATTATACCATGGCTAAAATTGTCGATGGCGCTGGGGTTGATGTTATTTTGGTCGGAGATTCTGCATCTAATGTGATGGCAGGTCATGAAACCACACTTCCAATTACATTGGACCAAATGATATATCATGCATCTTCTGTTATCCGAGCAATCGAAAGAGCATTGATCATTGTAGATTTACCTTTCGGTAGTTACCAAAGTGACCCAAAAGAGGCTTTACGTTCTGCTATTAGAATCATGAAAGAATCTGGAGGACATGCAGTAAAACTTGAAGGAGGTAAAGAAGTAAAGGATTCTATAAAAAGAATTTTAAATGCAGGAATACCAGTTATGGGACATTTAGGTCTTACACCACAATCTATATATAAATTCGGAACTTATACGGTTAGAGCTAAAGAAGAAGAAGAAGCGAGAAAATTAAAAGAAGACGCTTTAATGCTTGAAAAAGCAGGTTGTTTTGCCATAGTTTTAGAAAAAGTTCCTGCCAAATTAGCACAAGAAGTAGCAGAAAGCCTTACGATACCCATCATAGGAATTGGTGCAGGAAATGGTGTAGATGGTCAAGTATTGGTAACACACGATATGTTGGGGATGACACATGAGTTTAATCCTCGTTTTCTAAGACGTTATTTAGATTTATATAGTGAAATGACTAATGCTTTTCAACAATATGTTGCCGATGTAAAATCGTTGGATTTTCCGAATGAAAATGAACAGTATTAATTTTTAGAATGGTTAGATTATTTAGAAAATGGATAGTTAGATTTAAAAATGCACCGATTTAAGGATTTAGAAATATGGAAAAAGAGTCGTGTTTTCTGTACTAAAATATATGATATAACATCAGAATTTCCGGAATCAGAAAAATTTGGATTAACTAATCAATTGAGAAGAGCAGCTGTTTCAATACCTTCAAATATTGCAGAAGGATCTTCAAGAAGTTCGAATAAAGATTTTGCTCGGTTTCTTCAAATTACATTAGGTTCGGCTTACGAAATCGAAACGCAACTTCTTATTTCGTTAGATTTAGAATTTATTAATCAAACAAAACTTGATATACTTTTGAAAGATCTTGAATCTATTGTTAAAATGACTTCAAAATTTAAATCTACTTTAAAATAAAACAAGCTATCTAACCGATTAACTAATTATCTTTTTTCTAATAATCTAAAAATCGAATGAATCCCGTAATCTAATGCGATCGATGTCCAAAATTATTTCCAATAAAAACAATCTTCAAGTATTATATGAAGATAACCATATTATTGTCGTAAATAAAAGAGCTGGAGATATTGTACAAGGAGATAAAACAGGAGACAAACCACTTAGTGAAGTAGTTAAAGAATATATTGCAGTAAAATATAACAAACCTGGAGCTGTATACTTAGGATTGGTACATCGACTAGATCGACCCACTACTGGCATTGTAGTCTTCGCAAGAACCAGTAAAGCACTTCCAAGATTAAATAAGCTTTTTGCTAATAAAGAAGCTCAAAAAACCTATTGGGCAGTAGTAAAGAATACTCCTCCGAAAAAAGATGACACTCTAGTACATTGGCTAAAAAGAAATCCAAAACAGAATAAGTCATATGCTCATAAAAAAGAAGTGCCTGATAGTAAAAAAGCAATTTTAGAGTACAAAATTCTTAAAGAATTAGATCATTATTGCGCTTTGGAGATACTTCTTCATACAGGAAGACATCATCAAATCAGAACGCAATTATCGAGTATTGGATCTGTTATAAAAGGAGACTTAAAATATGGTGCAGACAGAAGTAATAAGGATGGAAGCATTCATCTACATGCTAGAAAACTAACTTTTGTTCATCCTGTAAAAAAGGAACCATTAACCATCATAGCTCCTCCTCCATCTGATGTTATATGGGATACAGTACTACGATAAAACTATTTATAAGATCTCACACTTTCTATAACTACAGAAGTAAGAATTAGCACCCCACCAATAATTGTTGTAAATACAGGTATTTCTTTTAGAAAAATAATTCCAATTATAATTCCGTATACTGGTTGAACACTACTAATAATACTTGCTGTTGTTGCTGAAAATCGTTTCAAACTAAATAAAAATAAGGTATGACCAATAGCTGTAGTAAGTATGGCTAGCACTAACGTCCATGGCCATTGCGTTATAATTCCGGAGCTATCAAATACAAAAAGAGTAGGAAATAACATAATACTAATAATTACCAATTGATACCACATGAGCATCGAACCATGATAATTACTTACTTTGGTTTTCATAAGTAAGTTTCTTAATGCATAGCAAAACGCAGAAACAACCCCAATACTCACTGCTTTTGCATATGAATTTTCTAAACTAAAATTAGGTACTAAAAAGTAAATCCCCAATAAGACCAAAGCACCTAATACTAAATGCATTTTCTGAAATTTTGTTTTTAGGATGATTGGCTCCAAAAATGATGTAATTACTGGATAAGTAAATAAAGACAACATACCGATAGCTACATTGGACATCTTTAAAGCATAGAAATACGTAATCCAATGTAATCCCATAAGAACACCTCCAAAAACAATAGTACTCCTATCTTTTGAGGCTATTCCGAATGATATCTTTTTCCATTTACAAAAAAGAAATAGTACAATTCCGGTTAAAATTGCTCTAAAAGCAATAGTCACAGGCACTGGCATATCTATATATCTCCCAAGAGCACCAGAAGTACTAATAAAAAGCATTGCCAAATTTAATTCCAGAATATTTCGAAGGTGGTGAGAATTATTCTCCATAAATAAGTTCGTATTAGCGCACTAATTTTTTAGACTTTTCCTTAATTATTTCCGAAACAGGACGATTTTCGATATTACTTTCTAACCAAGATAAGATATCTAAATATAAAAAAGCTCTTTTCTCATACGGATGATCTTCATATTGCTTCAAAGTTTTATGTAGTTTTCTAAACTCTTCTTTAATTTGATGAGGGAAGATATCACCAAGATTTCTAAGAAACTTAATCATTTCTTTTTGTACTTCATGCAAATCATCCATTTTTATAAGAAACCTATATGTTTCTTTTAACTGACTTTCCAAATGATAATCCATTCCAGCTTCATAATGTGCTACTAAACTCAATACTCTAGCAAAACACATAAGATCCTCCCTCATTTTCAAGGATTTATTATTTATGATTTTACCTAAATACTCTATACACTTACGATGATTAGCCATCCCAAAATATAAGCATCCGATTTTATAGTAAAGCACCATAATGTGATGATCATCAAGACGATTTTTGTACTTAATAATATTTTCTAAAATTTCATCTACCAAGTACTCCCCTTCATCAAAGGTTCCTTCTAAAAAATGAACATTTAACCGATTGTTATAGATAAATTGAAAAGATAATACTTCTATATTATCATCTGTAGGAAAACTATCAGATTTAATAGTCTCTTCTAATTTACTAAGTGTAAGTTTCAACTTTGTTTTATCCTGAATTAGATATAATGATTCTAACAAATAGTGATTACCTCTTAGAAAAAAAACAGGATTTAATGCTATCATTTTAGGGTGCTCATAAAATAAATCTACCCATTTCTTAGAATACTTATAACAGGACAAAAAATCCTGCACCATAAAACTGTACCACAAATGAGCTTTATATAACCATAATTTTTCCCTAAACCCTAAAAGACTCCAATCATACTTAGGCAATTTACTTTCAAAATAATGTGTAATTTCTTTATGCTCTCGATCATTTCTTACGTAGCCACTTTTGATCATTAAACCATATAGCTGAAGTGATAAATTAGAGAGTCTACTCGTAAGCACATTTTTCATGCTTAGCATTTTTGCTTCAATCGTTAATTCATCAGCGCGGCTATTAATACTTCTGGTGATATATTGGGTTTCGATTACTTTTTCGAGTTCAACAATTTCATAGGCAATATTATTCTCTTCATTTTCTTTCGCAACTGTTTTCGCCTTGTCTAAAATCTTCAGACTTTGTTTATACAATCCTTTATGATATAAAATCGTCGCAAAATCTAATTGCTCTCTAATTTGTGATCTGATGTTTTGATGTAAAGGACTTAATCGTAGACTAATTAAAATTTGTTTATAAAGATGCGCCTTAAGATTCGAGAGTTGTTGCTTCTTTACAATTCCTTTAGAAACAATTAGCTCTTCATCCAATTTTTCGCTTTTATCTAAGTGATTAAATAATGCCAAAAATTTAGAGTCTGTATTCACTCCTAACCGACCTACGTACACTTTAAATTGTCGTTTTTCGGACTTTGAAAGCGACTTTACCAAAATAAACAAAGGATCTTTTTGATCATTAGTCATTGTAAGAAAATATATTGTAATTAACTGATTAAAAGAAAGTTAATCTATTATCGAAACTTTTCAGCATTGTAAAATACTTTGACGAATCCCTTCCTTTTGAATACCCAAAATATAAATTCGTAAGAGAAAAGTAAAACATCTTAGAAGATATTTTATAAGATATTTTTAAAACTAATAATTCACATAATTCCTATGAGCGATAATAAAGTCCAAATTTTTGACACCACGTTAAGGGACGGAGAGCAAGTCCCAGGTTGTAAATTAAATACTCAACAAAAGTTAGTGATTGCTGAGCGACTAGACCTTTTAGGAGTTGATATCATCGAAGCTGGATTCCCTGTTTCTAGCCCAGGAGATTTTACTTCGGTAAACGAAATTGCAAAGATTGTAAAAAATGCAACTGTTTGCGGATTAACCAGAGCGGTAGAAAACGATATAAAAGTAGCTGCCGAAGCACTGAAATATGCTAAAAAACCAAGAATTCATACAGGAATTGGTACTTCGGATTCACATATCAAATATAAATTCAATTCTACACAGGATAAAGTTATCGAAAGAGGAATTGCCGCGGTAAAATATGCAAAGTCTTTTGTTGAAGATGTAGAGTTTTATGCCGAAGATGCTGGTAGAACTGATAATGAATTCTTAGCTCGAGTCTGCGAAGAAATGATAAAAGCAGGGGCTACCGTACTAAACATTCCTGATACTACAGGGTATTGTTTACCAGAAGAGTACGGAGCTAAAATAAAATACTTAAAGGAAAATGTAAAAGGAATTGATAAGGTTACTATTTCTTGTCATTGTCATAACGATTTAGGATTAGCCACTGCCAATTCTATTGCAGGTGCTATCAATGGTGCTCGACAAATAGAATGTACCATTAACGGAATTGGTGAACGTGCTGGTAACACAGCTTTAGAAGAAGTAGTGATGATCATGAAACAACATCCTTACTTACATCTAAATACAGACATCAATTCTAAATTATTATATGATACGAGTTTAATGGTGTCAGAAAGTATGGGAATGATGGTACAACCTAATAAAGCTATTGTAGGTGCTAATGCCTTTGCACATAGTTCTGGTATCCATCAAGATGGAGTGATTAAGAATCGTGAGACCTACGAAATCATTGATCCTGCCGAAGTTGGTGTTACTGAATCTGCTATCGTGCTAACTGCAAGAAGCGGTAGAGCTGCATTAGCTTATAGAGCAAAAAAGATCGGTTATGAATTAACAAAACTTCAATTAGATGAAGTATATAAAGAATTCTTAAACTACGCTGATAGAAAGAAAGAAGTAGTTAATGATGATATTCATGAAATTATGAAAACTGTTTCTGTAGAAGCGGCAGTTGTATAACAAAAATGAATTATTAGATTCAGAATACGTTAGGTATATCACACATATGAAAAAGACATTATTCGATAAGGTTTGGGACGCGCACGTCGTCAAAGAAGTCGAAAACGGCCCGCAAATACTTTATATTGATCAACATTTAATCCACGAAGTTACAAGTCCACAAGCATTTGGTGAATTGGAACAACGTGGAATTCCTATTTTTAGACCTCATCAGGTAGTAGCTACAGCAGATCATAACACTCCCACTGTAGACCAACATCTTCCTGTAAAAGATCCTCAATCACGTAATCAATTAGCACAATTAACAGAAAACTGTACTAAAAATAACATTACGCTCTATGGACTAGGGCATAAAAACAATGGTATTGTACATGTAATGGCCCCTGAATTAGGTATCACACAACCAGGGATGACCATGGTTTGTGGAGATAGCCATACCTCTACTCACGGTGCTTTTGGTTCTATTGCTTTTGGAATTGGAACTAGTCAGGTAGCACAAGTTTTTGCGAGTCAGTGTTTGTTATTACAAAAGCCAAAAAGTTTACGTGTTAATGTAAATGGAAAACTACAACCAGGAGTACTTCCTAAAGATGTTATTCTTTATATCATTTCTAAACTAGGTACCAATTCTGGTACTGGATATTTCTGTGAATATGCAGGAAATGTTTTTGAAGAAATGTCTATGGAAGGTAGAATGACCGTTTGTAATATGAGTATCGAAATGGGAGCGCGTGGAGGAATGATTGCTCCAGACGAAACTACTTTTGAATATATTAAAGGAAGAGAATTTGCTCCAAAAGGAGCTGATTTTGATAAGAAAGTAGCGTATTGGAAAACATTACCAACTGATGAAGGTGCTGTTTTTGATAAAGAATATCATTTTGATGCAGCGGATATATCTCCTATGATTACCTATGGAACAAATCCAGGCATGGGAATTAAGATAACTGAAAACATTCCTGTAGATACAAATGCTTCTTTTGAAAAATCATTAGCCTATATGAATTTTGAAAAAGGACAATCTCTAATTGACCAGGAAGTAAATTATGTTTTTATCGGAAGCTGTACAAATAGTAGAATTGAAGATTTTAGAGTTGCCGCTAATTATATAAAAGGAAAGAAAAAAGCAGAAAATGTTACAGCTTGGTTTGTTCCTGGTTCTCAGCGAGTAGCTACTCAAATTGTAGATGAAGGTTTAAATGAAATCTTTGAAGAAGCTGGCTTTAAACTAAGACAACCAGGTTGCTCTGCATGTTTGGCTATGAATGATGATAAAATTCCAGAAGGAGAATACTGTGTATCTACTTCTAATAGAAATTTTGAAGGTAGACAAGGACAAGGTGCCAGAACCATTCTTGCTAGTCCATTGGTAGCTGCTGCCACTGCGATCGAAGGAAAAATAATAGACATTACTAAACATTTAAACTAATCGCTATGGATAAGTTTATAAAGTTAACATCTACCGCGATACCCTTACCTATCGAAAATGTAGATACGGATCAAATAATTCCAGCGCGTTTTTTAAAAGCCACCAGTAGAGAAGGCTTCGGAGAGAACCTATTTAGAGACTGGCGTTATCATAAAGATGGAAATAAGAATACTGATTTTGCACTAAATGACACAAAATATAGTGGTAGTATTTTAGTAGCCGGCACTAACTTTGGATGTGGTTCTAGTAGAGAACATGCAGCTTGGGCGATTCATGATTATGGGATCAAAGTAGTGGTGTCCAGTTTTTTTGCAGATATATTTAAAGGAAATTCATTAAATAATGGATTGTTACCGATACAAGTAACTCCGGAGTATCTACAAGAGTTATTTTCTGCGATTGAAAAAGATCCAGCTACCCAAATAGAAGTAGACTTGGAAGCACAAACAATTACCATTGTCTCTTCTAAATCTAAAGCTGACTTCGAAATTAATAGTTACAAGAAAATGTGCTTACTCAATGGATATGATGACATTGACTTTTTAATAAGCAACCAATCAGAAATAGAAGCTTTTGAAAAAGCACGTACCTAAAAGATAAATACATGAAACTAGAAATTGCTGTATTATCCGGAGACGGAATCGGACCAGAAGTTACTGCACAAGCAGTGAAAGCTTTAGAAGCTATTGCACATAGTTTTGATCATACCTTTACTTTTAAGGATGCTTTGGTAGGTGCTATCGCAATTGATAAAACAGGAAATCCATTACCAGAAGAAACACTGCAAATCTGCGCTGATACAGACGCAGTACTTTTTGGAGCTATTGGTGACCCTAAATACGATAATGAGCCTAGTGCTCCTGTTCGTCCAGAGCAAGGGTTATTGCGCTTACGAAAAGAACTCGGTTTATATGCCAATATCCGACCCGTAAAGGCTTATGACACCTTATTAGATAAATCACCTTTAAAGAGAAATATCATTGAAGGTACAGATATCTCTATTTATCGAGAACTTACTGGTGGAATTTATTTTGGTAAGAAACAACTTAATGAAGCAGGGACTGTGGCTTCAGATTTATGCGAATATTCTAAAGAAGAAATAGAACGTATTACGAGATTAGCTTTTAAAGCAGCTCAGAAGAGACGTAATAAGCTTACCTTAGTAGATAAAGCCAATGTTTTAGAATCTTCTAGACTATGGAGAAAAGTAGTTACAGAAATTTCGAAAGAATATTCAGATGTAGATTTAGATTTTCTTTTTGTAGACAATGCAGCGATGCAAATGATCCTAAATCCAAGTCAGTTTGATGTAATCTTAACCGAAAATATGTTTGGAGATATCATTTCAGATGAAGCCAGTGTAATTGGAGGTTCTATAGGATTATTAGCGTCTGCTTCTGTGGGAGATACTTGTTGTATGTTTGAACCGATACACGGATCCTATCCACAAGCAACAGGAAAAGGAATTGCCAATCCAATAGCTGCTATTTTATCTGCCGCTATGTTACTAGAACATTTTGATCTTTTAGAGGAATCACAAGCTATCAAAAATGCAGTAGAGAAGGCTTTAGAATTAAACCTTACCACACCCGATTTAAATAGTATTAATCCATTAACTACGGAAAAAGTAGGAGACTTTATTTATGATTATATTTTAAATCCTGAAGACTCTAACATTAATTTCGAGAATATACACGTAGGACAATCTACGATTATCTAGTATTAGTTATATATTTATTGTTTGTAAAGAGAGCAATCAGAAATATTTTTCTGGTTGCTTTTTTTATATAATCCACTAGGACTTACATCATCCATTGTAAGCCCTTAAAAAATCTAATGATTTTACAATATTCCAATAGTATTTAGATAGATTATTTAACTTCTTATTCCCTACATCAAACAGTGATTACCAAACTTTTTTCAAAAAAAATCCAATTTTAACAGTAACACTTCTTCTTCTTTTGACACTATCTAATGTAACACAATCTAAAAAAGGGAAAACGAATAGATAAAATGAAAAAAGTACTAGTAAAAAGACTACAGAATTTTGTTAATAACAATCTGACTCCTTGCAGATCAGATTTACAAGTAAGGAGTACTTTTGCGCATTTCTATGAGACCCCAAAATAGAAGAGTTATACGATAACATTAACATAATCATACTATCAATTTTAAATTATGAAAAAATCATTGTTCTTTTTGTTTGTTCTAATTATTAACATGAGTGTTTTTGGGCAGATGTCAAACAACGCTTTTAATCTAGCTAATGACTATGGAGATTTAAGAATGCGTCGATATATCTCTGGGGATCTAATTTGGAAGCGAGCTCTTGTAAGTGGAAACAATCAACTCATTATCAATTATGGTGGTGATTATCTTAATGGTACTAGAATAATGGGATCTCAGTTACTAATTGATGGACAAGTCAACATTTTAAATGATAACGGATTAAAAATAGACGATTCATCCAGTGGTCTTGCAGGAAACATTAAAATGTCTGATGGTTTTACCAACTTAAACGAAAAGGATGATCTATTATTTGAAACAGATGGTGCTTTTCTTTTTAAGTTAGACAGAAATAGTAATGGGATTTCTAATATTCCTGGCTTCGGTGTTTTCGACAAAAATAATGACAACCTATTTCTTGTAAGAGATAATGGACTAGTAGGAATTGGAACAACAACTCCAAGCCAAAAACTAGACGTAAACGGAACTGCGAAAGTAGGAAATGGTGACTGGGGAGCTTTAATCATTGATGGAAAAGGAAAGAACGATTGGCTATTCAATGCTCATAACGGAGGAGACACTTTTGGTATCCGAACTCAAAGAGATAATGGAGAAGGTAATTGGTCTTATCAAGTAATGACTTTTCAAAGATCTACCGGTAATGTAGGTATAGGCACCACCAATACCCAAGGATACAAATTAGCAGTAGCGGGAAAAGTTGTCGCAGAAGAAATAAAGGTAGCATTATATAATAACTGGCCAGACTATGTATTTGAAGATGCATATACACTACCAACTTTACAAGAAGTAGAAAATCATATTGATCAAAAAGGACATTTGATCAACATTCCATCCGCTGCTGAAGTTGAAGAAAATGGTATGCAATTAGGTGAAATGAATGCTAAACTCCTGGAAAAGATCGAAGAATTGACTTTGTATACGATTGCACAAGAAAAAGAGATTAAAGAATTACAAAAAGTAAAAGCGAAAAATAGTGAGCTCGAAGCAAGACTTGCTAAGATTGAAGCATTATTGTTAGAAAGAAAATAAATCCTAATGACATAAAAAGGAATTCATGAAAAAAATAATTAGAATAACACTGGCAGCATTGCTATTATATACAGCTTCGTTTTATGGACAGGAATATCCAGGTGCTCCAGTTCCGGATTTTTATCCTACTTCTCCAGAGGCAGCAAGTTTAGGAGCGTATGGTAATATCGATAGAGCATTACAAAGTGGAAATATGAGTTTTTCGGTACCAGTATATACCTTTCAAATGGGATCATACTCGTGGCCCATTGCCCTAAACTATAGTTATGGAGGATTATTATTAGAAGGCAAACCCTCTATCACCGGATTAGGTTGGAATCTTGCAGGTGTAGGTGCAGTAAGACGCGAAGTAAGAGGATTACCAGATGAACACCCAGAAGGATACTACGGACCACGTGATCGTGGTGCTCGAATCAAAGAATATATGAATGGATCAAAATTCTCTTTATCAGAATTAAGGAAATATCTTAATGGAGAATGGGATAAAGAAGTAGACATTTATCATGTGCAAGCAGGTCCAGTATCATTTTCCTATAAAAAAGATGAATATGGAAATCCTGTATACTTATCACAACACAATCATAAGGTTAGCTACAATGATCAAGAAATTACGGTAACAGATGATAATGGTATCATATATACCTTTGCCGACACTGAAAATAATGAACCATCTGATGCCTCGCCAAGCACTGCTTTTGAGTATACGATTACTTGGAATCTTTCAGAAATTAAATATCCAAATGGTCGTACATTAACTTTTAATTATATCGATGATCAATATCTAAGCTATGATTTTTATGCCATCGGATCGGTACGTTATTTTCCTAATGGATTACAAGATGGAACTGGAGGGACAGGTCCTACTTATGGCACAGGAACGTACCAGGATGGCGTAAACCAATCTGTCATCAAAAGAAAGATCTTAAAAACCATAACCTCCTCTGATGCCACCTTACTTACTTTTTCGATTACCCCAATTGCAGGTAGAAAACTGTATGATGGCATCTCGGTATCTAAACAAAGTAATATAGACGCTTATACATTTTCTTATGATGGCGCAAGAGATATGTTAACTCAGGTAACCAAAGACGGACAACTCCTATTTGGGTTCGAATATTATGATCAAAACGATATGCCAGGCTTTATAGACAATATCAATGATCGTGCTCGGGCACAGGACGATTGGCGATTTTATAATGCTGCGGCTAATGCTGCGGCTCTAAACGTACCTTCATCCTCCTACCTGGCTAATAAAGCTCCTAATTTTGTTGCTACTCGAAAAGGTGCCATGAAAAAAATCATATATCCTACTGGTGGATATTCTATGATAGATTATGAACAAAATCAAATTAATGAAGTCTATAATCAGCCTTCATCTAATAATACAAACCCATATGCCAACGTATCTTTTAACAGACAAATTTTATTAAAGTTACAATCTGATAATAATGCTTCTGCTCCTGAGGTTAAAACTTCGACATTTACCAAAACATTTGATCAGCCAGTAGTTGCAACAATATCATCGGCTATAAGAGGTACTCTACAAAGCAGTCACCTTACTATGAGCATTTCACGAACAAGTACTTGCCCTGCAAATATTAATCCAATAACTGGTGAAGAAGAGGTTACTGTAAATCCTATCAGTGATGATTATTATGAAAATGCACCTCATTTTCGAAGTATCTTAAATGAAAGCATTCCACAAATGTGTCCAACTTTGGGGGAAGAATTTGGACCTGACAATGATGATCCGGGATATTATACATTTTCACATACTTCTGGTGGTAGAATCGTTATCAAACCAGGAACTTATACTTTTAGAATCTCTAACGATTATAATCGTAGCTCCGACGCTTACGGAGAAATCAAAGTGCGTTTCTATGAACCACCTGCAAGTGGAACTATCGTAGGAAGTGAAATCAATGTGGATGTTGGTGGTATAAGAGTAGAGAAAATACAACACTACACCGATAACAATAGCATTTCAAAAACTCAATATTTTGATTATGCCACAGAAATTGGTGGATCTTCTGGATTACTTCTTAACAAGTTCGAAGAGGTACCTTTTAATGTAGTTACATATACCCCATCTCCTTTTGTTGATTCTAATCAACCTATAAGAACTGAGTATACCGATATTGCTTATCGCTTAAACCGATTTAACTCTTTAACGGTAAATCAAAGTGCTCCTGTGTATTACACGCATATCAAAGAATATGATAGTTTTATTTTAGAAGAAGTAACAGATTCTGATAATGATTCTGACTTACCACCTATATTCGATCCTTTAACAAATGAAGATGGAACACTTGTATATTCCGAAATTGGAAATACCAGCAGCTCTACTAATTATATTCGTAAGTATCCTAATGGATATAAGCTTACCGTGTTTGAAGCACCCGCACAAAACTACGATTTCGAACATCCTAATTATCCACAAAATCAAGATCTGGATAAAGGAAGAGTAAAACTATCTGTTGTCTACAAAGGAGGAGACGAAACTAGCAAAGTACAACAGAGCGAAACCCAATATAAACAATTCAGAGGCCAATTAGGTCAGGATTATCAGGATTACAATAACGATCATCCTTGGAGTTTAAAAATTGTACAAAAATTAAATATTGTAGCCAATTGTACAATTCCTGGAGCTTGTGACCTTAATCCTATTCCTTCACAAGAACACTATCAAATCGATCGATATATCATTAAACCTTATCGAGAGGTACTTACGCGCTATAAACCACTTACTTCTGTAAGCACTAGTTATTTTAATAAAGATGGTGTACAGCAAATCGTAACCAATAGGAGTACAAACCTATATAATAGTAATTATGCCATTGCAGAAACTACTGTAACAGATTCTCATGGAGATCAGATCAGAACAGTACTTAAATATCCCTACAACAGTCTTACTGATTTTACAAATTTAAGTGCCGAAGCATCGAATACTATTACTGCATTAAAATCTGCAAATCGTATCGGTACTCCAATCCAAACAGAAGCTTACAAAAAGGAAGGCAATACGGAAACCTTACTCTATACCCAAAGAACCGATTACAAATCATGGGGAGATAACATTTCTGGTGATGTGTTATATGCTCCAGAAACCACTTGGATCGCTAAAAGAAATGATGATTTAGAAAAACGCCTTTCCTATTTTGGGTATGACGCTTATGGAAATCCAATTTCCGTCGCACAAGAAGATGGTACTCATATTTATTATATCTGGGGATATCAAGGGCAACAACCTATTGCAAAGATTACAAATTTTACTATGGCCCAAGCAGCCAATATACAATCTTTAATCGATGATGCTATAGCTGCGGCGGATGCAGATTTTAACCGACCTACAGGAACTTCTGGCACCGAAGCAGCATTGCGCGAAGCTCTTGAATATATCCGTACAGACCCTCAATTAGAGAATGCACAAATGAGCTACTACACCTACGATCCAATGATTGGAGTAACCAGTATGACTGATCTACGAGGATATACCATGTATTATGAATACGATGCTTTAAACAGGCTTATCGCTGTTAAAGATGCAGACGGAAATCTGGTGTCAGAAAACAAGTATAACTACAAAAACTAAGAAACAGATGAAAAAATTATTTCCATACATAACTGTTGCCTTACTTTTTGTAGGGATCTCAGTACATAGTCAGGTAGCAGATACGGTAACCATACAGGATGAAACCATTACTTCATCCAGTGATCCTGCTTTACTAAATGTAAAGGCTGGACAAAGTATTATTATCAAACCGACCACTTGGATACAACCGGGAACGGTATTTTCTGCAGTAATCACAGAAGATCCATACCTATTACCCGCGTTAGATACCAATGAAAATTATGTGTTTACACGAGTATATCAGAGTGAAAAGACAAATTTTGATCAGGTAAAGAATAATAGCGATGTTATCGAAAGCATTACCTATTTTGATGGACTCGGAAGAGCTAAGCAGCAGATTGGTATCAAAGCTTCAAATGACAAAAAAGATATTGTAACACATATTGTATACGATGCATACGGAAGGCAAGACAAACAATATTTACCTTTTGAAAAATCCAGCACCACCGTTGGTGCGTATAACCCAGTGAATGTCATTACCAATATCAATACGTATTACAAAAGCAAATACGGTAGCGATTTTGAAGGAATTGATAAGGATGATACAGACAATTTCAATGCCTATTCCGAAAGCATCTTCGAACCTTCTCCACTAAATCGTGTATTAGAACAAGGCGCTCCTGGAAAAGATTGGAAAGCAGATCCCGAATCAGATACTGATCATACCATTAAGTTTGACTGGCATGCCAATGAAACAGGGGAAGTAGCGTATTTTACTGTAGACTTTGCTAATAACAATACGGAATCTCCTACGCTGGTACAAAATGATTTTTATGATCCCAACGAACTTTTGGTAACTACTACCAAAGATGAAAACTGGCAACCGGAGCAGACACATCCTAATGATCATACGACCAGAGAGTATAAAGACAAACTTGGCAGAGTGATCCTAAAACGTACTTTTAACGAAGGTGTCGAACATGATACTTATTATGTATATGATGATTTTGGAAATCTTACCTATGTCATCCCCCCAAAAGTAGATATTACAGATAATGTATCGGCTATAGAACTTTCAGAACTATGCTATCAATATAAATACGATGGTAGAAACCGACTGATCGAAAAGAAAATACCGGGTAAAGGATTAGAATCTATAGTATATAATAAATTGGATCAACCTGTGATGACCCAAGATGCCAATCAAAAGGCAAAAAATGAATGGTTATTTACTAAATATGATGCGTTTGGAAGAGTAACATATACCGGAATAATATCCAATGTAGGAAACCGAGAGTATATGGAACAAATATTGGAAAATAGTGATCAGCAATACGAAACAAAACTTGAGAATGGTGTAACTTTAGCGGGAACAACCATATATTACAGTAATGTTGCAAAACCGATTGGAGTTATTAAAACCTATACAATCAACTACTATGACAACTATACCTTTGATCACTCTGTTACGAATCCGGGTACCGTATTAGACCAAACAGTAACTTCTGAAGTTAAAGGATTGCCTACAGGAACCAAAGTGCGTGTATTGGGCACAGATGATTGGATTACCACAGTAACCTATTACGATGCAAAAGGAAGACCGATTTATGTGCATAGTACCAATGAGTATCTAAATACGGTAGATATTATAGAATCTCGATTGGATTTTGCGGGGAAGGTATTAGAAACCAAAACTACCCATACCAAAGGAAGCAATGCTCCTATTGTTACCGTAGATACGTTTACCTATGATCATATAGGAAGATTGTTAGATCAAAAACAAACGATTAACAATCAAGCTCAAGAACATATGGTAGCCAATACCTATGATGCATTTGGACAATTGGAATACAAAGAAGTTGGCGGTGGATTACAAAAAGTAGATTACACCTATAATGTACGTGGATGGTTAAAAACTATTAATGAAGGAACCACCAATAATGGAGATCTGTTTGGATTTGCAATTAACTATAATACGGTAGAAGGACGTTATGATATTCCTAAACTTTATAACGGAAACATTGCCCAAACCATTTGGAAAACTGCCAATGATAATATTAAAAGATCTTATGGGTATGAATATGATCCACTAAACAGGATAAAAGAAAGTTATTTTAGATATAACGAAAATCTTACAGATGCTTCTCTTAGATCATATGATGTAAGAAATATTGACTATGACAAAAATGGAAATATAAGTTCTCTTATCAGATACAATGAGATGGGAACTAATGATATTATGGATAACCTATCTTATGAATACGACTCTGGAAACAAACTATCCAAAGTTACCGATAGTGGTAATAGTACTATTGGTTTTATCGATGGCACCAACACCAACGATGATTATGTTTATGATCTAAACGGAAACATGACCATCGATCGTAATAAAGGAATTACTGGGATTAGCTATAATCACTTAAACCTACCAACTGCTGTAGCAATAAATGATCAGGCAAGATCTCACGTGGGAAATATTAGCTATATTTACGATGCCACTGGAATGAAATTAAAAAAGATCGTTTCTGGTGGAAGTTCTTTAACAACAGAATATGCTGGTAACTATATCTATGAAAATGGTCAGTTACAGTTTATGAGCACAGCTGAAGGGTATGTAGAACCAGTATTTGCAAGCAATGGCGTGGCAATCTCATCCTTTGACTACATCTACCAATATAAAGACCATTTAGGAAATATTCGACTATCCTACGCAGACAAAGACGATGACGGAAAAATAGACGTGCTAAGAAATGATGTAGACGTAGATGGAGATAATGACTATGCAAATGAGATCTTAGAAGAAAATAATTATTATCCTTTTGGATTAAAACATGAGGGATATAATAGTCTTATCACAAGCACAAATCCTGCATTAAAGTATAAGTATAATGGAAAAGAATTGAATGAAGAATTAGGGCTTGATTGGCATGATTATGGTTTTAGGAACTACGATCCTTCATTAGGAAGGTGGATGAATATAGATAACCTTGCAGAGCAATATCAATCTATGAGCCCATATAATTATACAATGAACAACCCCGTATTCTTTGTTGATCCTGATGGGCAGGAAGTAATTATCCATTTTGATAAGACTAATAATAGATTATATATTTATGATGATGATAAGTGGGATGATAATTTAGAAACTAAAGCAGTAAGTGCAGAAGAATATAAATTTTCTTTTGGAGAAGATGAAGAAAAGTACAATCAGATACTTGTAGTTCATAATGTCTTTTCTGGTGGAAATGATAGTGATGCCGACGGTGAAATTGAATATGGAGCTGATGAAAATCAGAGAGAAATTCCTAATGGAGAATATGATTTAGTTGACAATAAAACAGGTAGCAACCCTGACCACTATAGAATTGATTCAAAAACTGATGGAAATAGATATAATGACCGTTATGATGACCCGTCTGAAAGGAACTCCAAAGGAGAATTAAGAGATGGATTTAGATTACATCTTGGAACTTTGAGTTGGGGATGTGTAACTATTTGTGGTGGGCCTGATGTTAAGAAAAGACAGAAAGAATGGAATGTCTTGGATCAAATAATACAATCTACAAGCACAAGAACTGTTAATGATAGAAGAGGAAGACAATCTTTAAATCCTTTTTCTAGATTAACCGTTTATGGAACTATTACAGTATCGGGACAGAATCCAAAACCAAAAAAAGGTAATTAAAATGCAAAAATATAAGTTTGTTATAATCATTATAGTCGTTTGTTCTTTAAGTATTAGTTGTAATAATTGTGACCAAGTTCAAGGAATTGAAATTTCAGAACTCCTGAATAGACAGATAGATGATTCATATTGCGAAATACTTGACAATGCAATTAACTTGGATAAAAAATCAATAGTTAAAATTTCAAGATATAAGATATCTGATGCTGCTGGTTATGATCATGGTTATGTTTTGGTTCGTTTAATTGAAAAAATTGGAGAAGAAGAGTATTTTAACGGATTTCAAAACCTATCATTGAACGAAAAAAAGTCCGTTCTCTCTTATTTAAAAGCAGGTCTGGAAAATGGTGGAAATAAAATATATAAGTTTAAAAAACTTGATGAAATTTTTCCAATTTTGTCTAAATCGCTGAAATAGGAAATAGAACATAAACTTTAACATTGTAGAAGAATAAAAAAAGCCACCTTCGGGTGGTTTTTATGTTTTAAGAATACGCTTTTTTAGCATTATAATCCCTTATCAAAGCATCAATCACATTAAAAATCTGGTTTTGGTTATCTGTGGGCATATCCCCGCTACCGCTAGTCTTTGACTAGTGGCGTCAAAGATTAGCAATAACAAACAAGCAATCTAAAAGCTATACTACATCGGTATAGCTTTTATTTTATTTGGTAATATGAGTAGAAAGTATAAGTTTCATAATTCATTTGGTGTATACCTTGTGAGCTTTGTTATTGGCTGCTAGATTTTTTTGGATAATATAATAGGAAAACCACTAGTTACAAACTAGCGGCAGCGATTGAGAACTTAAAAAAAAATACCCGATAGCCCGGATTTGTAATCCGTGCAAATGAACAACACATTTAAAAATAAAAGCTGTGGTTACCATATCACAGCTTTTTTGTTTTTCGTAACTTACCCATATGAAAAGTTTTTTATCGTTCTTATTACTTTTACCACTACTCACCTATGCTCAAGACTTAACTGAACACAGATGGCAAGATCGTTTGATCATCATCTCTGCAAACTCATATCAACATCCAAAATTATTAGAACAAGTAAAAGAATTCCAAAATAAAACAGAAGAATTAGCGGATAGAAAACTGATCATATACCAAATAACACCAAGTTCTTACATAAAAGGGATTGAGAAAAACCAACCAACAAAAGACAATACACTTTATAAAAAGTATGATACTACAAATAAAAACTTTAAAGTCATACTGATAGGATTGGATGGAGGTCGTAAACTACAATCCAGCAAAGTAGTCTCCGCCACTCAAATTTTTGATCAAATCGATCAAATGCCGATGCGCAGGCAAGAAATAAAGTTGAAAAATTAATCGTTAGTATATGATACCTGTATCTTGTGGATTCCAGAACAAGTCTGGAATGACATAATTGATATTCTGAGACCAGCTTAAGAGTTATCATTCCGACCGAGGTTCTCGTTACAATTTTTCTACATTCTATTTCGAAAAACCACTCGAACTAACCATTTAATGAGTAATACAGTCTTCAGAGAACTAATTTTAAAGGATCATCAACGTCTCATCGAGTGTTTTTACATAGCCGTAGCGGAGTAAAAATGTATCGAGATGTAATAAACCTAACATTCTAAAAAAGGTTCTCGATACAATTTTTCTACATTCCATTTCGAAAAATCACTCGAACTGATAGTTCTTTAAAAATGGTTATCCTTTCAAATACTCCAATACATTGGCTTCTATCCTACTCTGGATATTGGAAACATCTGCTTTTTCAAAGGTAGTGCCTGTAATATTTTCAAACAGTTCTATATAGCGATCAGATACAGAATTGATGTACTCTTCTGACATTTCAGGAATCTGTTGTCCCTCTTTCCCTTGGAAACCATTACTAATGAGCCACTGTCTAACAAACTCTTTAGACAATTGCTTTTGTGGTTCTTCATTCGCTTGTCGTTCTTCGTATCCTTCTGCATAAAAATAACGCGAAGAATCTGGCGTATGAATCTCATCAATCAAAACAATTTTTCCATCTTTCGTTTTTCCAAACTCATACTTCGTATCTACCAAGATCAATCCACGCTCGGCAGCAATTTCAGTTCCTCTTTGGAATAACTTTCGAGTGTAATCTTCTAATACCAAATAGTCTTCCTCAGAGACAATGCCTTTAGCCAAAATTTCTTCTCTAGAGATATCCTCATCATGCTCTCCATTATCCGCTTTGGTAGATGGTGTGATAATCGGTTCTGGGAACTTATCATTTTCTTTCATCCCTTCTGGCATAGGAACACCACACAACATTCTTTTTCCAGCTTTATATTCTCTGGCAGCATGACCAGATTGATATCCTCTGATCACCATTTCTACCTTAAAAGGTTCGCATAAATGCCCAACCGCTACATTAGGATCGGGTGTAGCAATCAACCAATTAGGCACTAAATCTTCGGTAGCTTTCATCATTTGCGTAGCAATCTGATTTAGAATCTGCCCTTTAAAAGGTATTCCTTTTGGCATGACTACATCAAAAGCAGATAACCGATCCGTAGCAATCATGACTAGCAATTCGTCATTAATATTATAAACTTCTCTTACTTTTCCTTTATATACTGATTGCTGACCCGGAAAATTATAATTGGTATTTGTGATGGTATTCTTCATTGTGATTCCTATTGGAGAATTATTATAAATATTAAGTTTTACTTACTACTACTCTCCAGTTGCTTTAATTTTAAATGTCTTTTAAAAGAGGTAATCATTTTGGTTAATTCAGTGATATCCCCTCTATTCAATTCGTCTTGTTCTTCGGTAATAAAACCTCTTAATCGTGCTTTGGTGCTGCAAACAATACACTCATGTGCGCGATCCCAAGCGATTTGCAAATAGTTATTAAATTGATCATTAGAACTTGCCGAACCTTCGGCTATGTGTAGCGCAATAGCATCAGCCGCTATCGTAAACTGCGATGCTAATCGATTGGCTTCTTCTTTAGGAAACGCCTGAACCTGATCATGTACAGACTCACCAAAATCGATTGCTTTGTTATAAATAATTAAGTCCTCGAACTTAAAATGATATATATTTTTCAACGTACTACTTTTTAACTCAGAATTAGATGTTACAATACTTCAAAAACAAATCTACCATCTAACCATTTCGGTTTTCGATCTCTTTGTAGGCTGCAATTACCTTTTTCACCAATTTATGACGGATTACATCTTTGTCATCCAAATGAATGATTCCGATTCCAGAGATGCCTTTTAATACCAACAAAGCTTCTTTTAATCCAGAAGTTACTCTACGTGGTAAATCTATCTGTCCTGGATCCCCTGTAATCATAAACTTAGCATTCTTACCCATTCGTGTTAAGAACATCTTCATTTGCGCATGGGTAGTATTTTGTGCTTCATCCAAGATCACAAATGCGTTATCCAAGGTACGACCACGCATAAACGCCATTGGTGCTATCTGAATAACTCCTTTCTCTATAAAACTCTCTAGCTTTTCTGCAGGAATCATATCCCGTAACGCATCATACAGTGGTTGCATATAGGGATCTAGTTTTTCTTTTAGATCTCCTGGTAAAAAGCCAAGATTTTCACCAGCTTCAACTGCTGGTCTGGTTAGTATAATTCTTCGTACTTGTTTTTCCTTCAATGCTTTTACCGCTAGCGCAACACCGGTATACGTTTTACCAGTTCCTGCAGGACCAATCGCAAAAACCATATCATTCTTATTGGTCAATTCTACCAATTTGCGCTGATTAGCTGTTTGTGCTTTGATTAGTCTACCGCCTACTCCATGTACCAAGGTTTCTCCACTACCAACAGACGTTTCGTAATCCGCTTTACTATCGCTGGTTAATACACGCTCAATAACATTTTCATCGAGTTTATTGTATTTTCCAAAATGCTCTAAAAGCATATTTAGGCGCATATCAAACTCTTCGAGCATATCTTCATCACCATATACCTTTAGTTTACTTCCTCGAGCAACAATTTTCAGTTTAGGAAAATATTTCTTTAATAATTGAATATTACTGTTTTGGAGTCCGAAAAACTCTCTTGGATTGATTTCTGTTAGTTCAATAATAAGTTCGTTCAAAAGCTATAGTAATTTTTAGTATGATTTGTTTTTTGGATTGACTAAGTTTGTGCTCCCAATGGCTATCGGGATTATTTGAAGTTTTTGTCGGGGAATCAAAAATGAAAATGATAGTACAAGTTGAATTTTAGTAATAATCATATAATGCGTATAGTAGTCTAATATGATAAACTCGTAGGTTTTTATTAATAGATTTCTCGATTCAAAAAAACTTTGAATAACTTCTTAGCAAATTTACATATTTTTAAGCGCTTATAATCAAAAGATATTAACAATTCTTATCGATGCCAATAATAACTTTAACTACAGATTTCGGAATCAAAGATCACTTTGTGTCTGCGGTTAAAGGTGCTATCTATACCGAATTACCAGAAGCTACAATTGTTGATATTTCGCACGAGATTTCTCCTTTTCATATTACAGAAGCAGCATATATTATTCAAAATGCCTACAAAAGCTTCCCAAAAGGCAGTATTCATATCGTAGGAATCGACAGTGAACTCAATCCAGAAAATAAACATATCGCTGTTTTATTAGATGATCACTACTTTATCTGCGCCAATAATGGATTGATTTCTTTAATTGCTTCAGAATTTCGACCCGAAAAAATTGTAGAAATCAATATCCATGATGCCATCGGAACTAACTTCCCGGTACTTGATGTTTTTGTAGCGGTGGCTTGTCATATCGCACGAGGAGGTACTCTTGAGGTAATCGGTAAACCTACAGCCGAAATAAAACTTATTAAAGGAATAACTCCTATCGTAAATCTTGGCGACAAGCAGATCGTAGGAAGTATTATATACATCGATAATTATGGCAACCTTATCACCAATATCACTCGTAAACTTTTTGAGGATATTGGCAAAGGAAGAAGCTTTAAGATTACAGCCAGAAGCGCAGTATTTAGCAAAATCTATGAGCGTTATAGCGATGCCATCAATTTTGATATAGAGAAAAGTAAACGTGAAGAAGACGGTAAGAAATTAGCGGTTTTCAACTCTTCTGGATATTTAGAATTAGCGATCTACAAGAGTAATCCCAGAACCGTTGGTGGTGCTTCTAGCCTATTTGGATTATATTTTAGAGACACGGTTAGCATTACTTTTGAATGATCATATTATAACAATGGCGTTCGAGCGGGCTATCCGTTATATCTTTTTTCTTTACCCTTTTTCCTGAAGATTCAACTCTATTGAGAAAAAAGTATGCCACTGCTATCCCTAACGCAAAAACTTTGTAGCTTTGCTCATCCAGTTATATAAAAATGATCATACGCATTGTAAAATTAGGTTTCGTACCTGAACAGATAGACGCTTTTTTAGAAAATTTTGAAAAAAACAAAGATAAAATCCGAAATTTTGAAGGTTGTAAACATCTGAAACTGATTAGAGATATACACCAAACGAATCAATTTTTCACCTATAGCCATTGGGAATCTGAAGAACATCTCAATAACTATCGTAACTCTGCGTTATTTAAAGATATTTGGGCAAACACCAAAACTAAGTTCAATCAAAAACCAGAAGCTTGGAGTGTGGAAAAAATTGAAGAATTGTAACACCAAGATATAGGAACAGTACAAACAAAATCCTTATTTTCACCTCCTAATAACTTACATCAAAAGAGAGTACCAGCATATGCTTGCAATCATAAGAAAAGAGATTAATACATTTTTTGCATCCGCTGTAGGATATTTAGTGATCAGTATATTTTTAATTCTTAATGGTCTTTTTCTGTGGGTTTTTAAAGGTCAGTTTAATATCCTAGATAGTGGTTTCGCTAGTTTAACGCCTTTCTTTTTAGTGGCGCCTTGGATTTTATTGTTTTTAATTCCGGCAGTAACCATGCGTAGTATTGCCGAAGAGAGAAAACAAGGCACCTTAGAATTACTACTTACCAAACCTATTAAAAATTGGCAACTAGCTCTAGGAAAATATTTAGGAAGCTTAGCATTAATCTGCATCGCATTACTACCTAGTTTGTTGTATGTTATTACTGTTTATCAATTGGGTAACCCCGTTGGAAGTTTAGATAGCGGTAGTACTATAGGTTCCTATATTGCACTCTTATTATTGGGTGCTACCTACACCTCGATAGGAACCTTTGCTTCATCGTTAACTAATAACCAAATTGTCTCCTTTTTGATAGGACTTTTTCTGTGCTTTCTATTTTACTTTGGATTTAGTGGATTAGCCAATTACCAACTATTAGGTGCTGGTGATTATACCGTAGAACAAATCGGAATTCAATTACATTACGAGCGTATTAGTCAAGGAATTTTAGATACCAGAGATATTATCTATTTTTTGAGTATCATTTCGATTTTTATATTTCTTACATCGATTATTCTAAGTAAAAATACTAAGAAAACCATTAGTAAGCTTGCTTCTTTTGCCACCATTACAGTGGTAATTATCAATCTTCTAGGATCGTCATTTTATAATCGTTTTGACCTTACAGCAGATAAGCGATTTACACTATCGGAAGCGACGAAAAAACTATTAAAAGAAGCCGAAGTACCCATTGCGATTGATATACTTTTGGATGGTGACTTTCCATCAGAGTTCAGAAGATTACAAAATGAAACCAAACAAATAGTAGAGGAATTTAACTCGATTAATCCAAAGATTCAGTACGTCTTTACAAATCCTTTAGAAGAGGAAGAATTTAGAAAAGAAACACTCGAAGAATTACAGCGCCTGGGACTTACACCAATGGAAGTAAGTGTACAAGAAAGTGGTAAAACAGAAATCGAAACTGTAGTGCCATGGGCAATCATGAATTACCAAAAGCGAAGTGTAAAAGTCGCTTTGGTAAAAAACACCATTGGAGCCACTACCGAAGAACGTGTAAATAATTCTATACAGCAGTTAGAATATGTTTTTGCCGATGCGCTTAAAAAACTAATCCATCCAAAGAAACACAAAATCGCAGTACTTAAAGGAAACGGACAACTGCCGGATGGAAAGATTGCTGATTTTATTAAAACATTACAAGAGTATTATTTTGTTGGCGCTTTTACTTTAGATTCCGTAGCATCGAATCCTAAGAAAACCTTAGAAGATTTACAAAAATTTGATTTACTAATCAATGCAAAACCGACGGAAGCATTTTCTGAAAATGAAAAATATGTAATGGACCAGTTTATCATGGATGGTGGTAAATCATTATGGATGGTAGAATCTGTAGCAATGGAAATTGATAGCTTGTTCAAACCTCAGTCCAAAGGATCTGCAATTGCCTTTATGCAAGATCTACGATTAGGAGATGCTTTATTTTCGTACGGAGTACGTATTAATCCAGTATTGGTAAATGACTTATACTCTGCCCCGCTCATGCTTGCCTCTGGAGAAGGAAATAATACACAGTTTACACCTCATCCTTGGTACTATGCATCACTAACTAAAAGTAACAGCAATCACCCAATTGTAAAAAATATTGAATCTGTAAAGTTCGAGTTCTCGAACCAGATCGACACGCTTAAAAATGATGTAAAAAAGACCGTATTATTAACGAGCTCCGAACGTTCCAAATTGGAAGGAATTCCTGCAGAAATCAAACTAGACAATATCATCGGACAAAAACCTGATATGGAAAGTTATACAGAAGGAACACATAATCTGGCGGTGCTCTTAGAAGGAAACTTTAAATCAGCTTATAAAGACAGAGTAAAACCTTTTTCATTAAGTGATAATAAAGATCAAAGTGAAGACACAAAAATGGTAGTTATTGCGGATGGTGATGTGATCAAAAATGGAATCAGAAAAGGAAGACCGATTACTCTTGGATATGACCCGTATCTAAATCTACAATATGGTAATAAAGAGTTTCTTTTAAATACGGTAAATTATTTGCTAGACGATTCTGGTTTAACCGAAGTAAGGGGAAAAGAGATAAACATTGCTTTTCTAAATATAGAAAAAGTGGTAGCAACTCGAACCTTATGGCAAGTTATCAATATCGTAGTTCCTTTAGTTCTTCTTGGACTTTTTAGTCTATTCTTCTTTTGGTTGAGAAAAAGAAAATATACCCGATAGTAAGCATACTTAAAACCACAAAACTGATGAGGCTGTCAAAAGAGTATTTAAAACTTGTATTTGTTAGTCTTAGCCTGTCAAAGACAGATTGAAAACCAATAAATTAAAACTTCAACAAGCTCCTTTAGATTTGTTTTTAGATACTTATAAAAGAGAAAGGAAACAAAAGTAACCTATGAAAAGACTCTAAGTTTTAAGAATTAACGAGAACACCATTTTTATCTAGTGTAAATTCCTCCATAAATCTACAATCAGTTGTACTTCTAAAGTGTTATGAAAATGTTATTTAACTATTTTAGAAACCACTACATTATCAAAATGCTTATCTTCTTAATATGAATGGATTATCATATTTAGAAGGAATCAAAAAACAATTTTTGTACTATAAATCCTTAGGAGAACGAACAATAGACCAATTAGATGAAGACATGTTATTTTGGCAATATAATGAGGAAAGTAATAGCATAGCCATTATTGTAAAACACCTTTGGGGTAATATGAAATCCAGATGGACTGATTTTTTAACTACGGATGGTGAAAAGGAATGGAGAGCTCGTGATCAAGAGTTTGAAAACGATATACAATCTAAAGAAGAATTATTAGAGAAATGGAATGAAGGATGGCAATGTTTATTTGATGCCCTAGATAGTGTAAATGACGCAAATTTTGATCAACCGATCTATATCCGAAATATCGAACATTCGATTACTGAGGCTATTAATAGACAATTAGCTCATTATTCTTATCATATAGGACAAATTGTATTTCTTGGAAAAATGATTTGTGATCAAGATTGGAAATCTCTATCCATTGCCAAAGGAACATCCAACTCCTATAACGAAAAACGATTTGCACAACCAAGGCACAAGGCTCATTATACGGATAAATTAATGGATGACGAATAATATTATCAAAACCTTAGATTCCATCCATTTCTTTTGTTTTTTTATCCCAGGCTTTTACAAAATCTGTAGTAAATAATACTTCGCTAGAACTCTTAATCTTTTGGAGCCATTTCTTTTGTTTAGGGCTTAAAAACTGTTGTGTAGGACGACCATCTCCAAGAGCACTATTTATTTTTGTTTTCTGAAGTTCTGTAAGCGGTAGATATACAAATTTAGTTTGTTGTAAGTAGTAATGAATATCCTTTGGCGATGATCGGTAAGACTTATTATGATCCATCAAACTCATCCCACTAGATTTCGCATAATTATCTAGCTCTTTTTTAGTTATTTCATTAGAATTATAAACCACTTCTACTACTTCACTATGATCCATGAATCCTGATTCTGTACTAAGTACTTCGGGCAGTCTTCCTAATTCTTTTTCACCACTCCAAAAACAAGACATTCTGTAATAAGCCTTTTGGGTATTTGTGGCTAATAGTTCTTTTTCTAATAAGTTGATGTATTCTGGCACTACTTTTCCTCTTTTCTGCAAAGCTTCTATAATGCGTTGCGTTAAGGAAATCGCTTCATAGTCATTACCTAATCTTTCCACAATATTATTCCCATTATAATCTACAATACGAACTACAGGATTATTCCAACTGGGTTCTTTATATTTTTTCAATATTTCTGCATCCTTCCCTTTTTTATTATTAAAAATAGCTAAGGGAATAAAAGAGTTTTCAATTGCTTCTACCATCAATGGATGACTAAGTACATTATGACCAAAATTACGACAGGTACTGCAACCTGGCACTTCCTGAAATAAGATCAACACATCCTTGTTTTCCTTTTCGGCAAGTTCTAAGGCTTTGTCATAATCCCGTAACCAGGTCACTTTTCCTAATTCTTCACTTTGGTTATTAGGATTTGTCTTTTGCTGTGCAAAAAGTAACTGCCCAAGAAATAGTAGTAATAGGGAATACTGAAATTTAGATGCCATTATTATCTGAATAAGAATTTTACCGATCAGTCGAATCCTAAGAAGAAAACTAACAAAAATACATTTCACTAACATCTTAATACATTTCCACTATATAAAGTAGTTCTAAACTTGGTAGCCAACCTATTTTTAAGCATTCAAAATCATAACCAGCTCATAGATAATAACAATCACATTCGATAGTGTATCATTTGATATCAAAGAATTTTTAAGTTATCTAAACAACCAATCGAGGATAGTCGATAACTCCTACCCGTTTGTTAATAACTAACGTTTTTAGAATGCCAACAAGCTTGGAGATTACAATTATATTTGCGTTAGCCATTTTTATAATGACCACTGCAAAACAGTATTAATCTAAAAAATTAAACGGGTGAAATTCATAGTTTCCAGTTCGTATTTATTAAAACAACTTCAAGTATTAGGTGGAGTAATTAATAACAGCAATACTTTACCAATTCTAGATAATTTTTTATTTGAATTAGATAACAACTCCTTAACCGTTTCGGCTTCAGACCTAGAAACTACTATGTCAGCTAAGTTAGAAGTAGAATCTGGAGACGAAGGAATTATTGCTGTTCCTGCAAAGTTACTATTAGAAACATTAAAGACATTCCCAGAGCAACCACTTACATTTGTTGCGGGGGATAATAATACTATAGAGATTAGTTCTAACCACGGTAAATATGCACTTGCTTATGCCGATGGTGAAGAATTTCCAAAGGCAGTAGAATTAGAAGATCCTAGTGCTACGAATGTGATGGGTGACATTCTTGCTACTGCTATTAGTAAAACTATATTTGCTACAGGTAATGATGACCTTAGACCTGTAATGAGTGGAGTGTTCTTTCAGTTTTCTACAGAGAGTTTAACCTTCGTAGCTACTGATGCTCATAAACTGGTAAAATATTCTAGAGAGGATGTAAAAGCTTCTCAGTCCGCAGAATTTATTATGCCGAAGAAACCACTAAACCTTCTAAAAGGTATATTGGCAGGAAGTGATACTGATGTTCTTATAGAATATAACGAGTCTAATGCGAAATTTACTTTTGATGAAACACAATTGATTTGTAGACTTATCGATGGTAAATATCCAAATTATGAAGCAGTAATCCCTAAAGAAAACCCTAACAAGCTTAGTATTGCTCGCACACAATTCTTAAATTCTGTACGTAGAGTTTCTATATTCTCGAATAAAACGACGCACCAGATCAGATTAAAAATTGCTGGGGCAGAATTAAATATCTCTGCAGAAGATATCGATTATTCTAATAAAGCTGAAGAGCGTCTAACTTGTGATTACCAAGGAGATGATATGCAGATAGGTTTTAATTCTCGTTTCTTAAGCGAAATGCTAAATAACTTAAATGCTGATGATGTGCAATTAGAAATGTCATTACCAAACAGAGCCGGAATCTTAACTCCGACAGATGGATTAGATGAAGGAGAAAGTGTTACGATGCTTGTAATGCCAGTAATGCTAAATAATTAAAAAAATACATCTTTATTATATCAAACAGAGTCCGATTATGAATTGTAATCGGACTCTTATTTTATACTTTTGTACGTACTCTAAGACTTTAACCATACATGGATATTGCCAACATCTTCAAAGGTTATCATATAGGTAAAGAACATCAACGAATGATTGATGAAAAACTTACTAAGATTACTATTTCCAAAGGAGAAAACTTATTATTTCCTGGTGACACTACCTCGTATCAATATTATGTAGTTCATGGATGTTTGCGATCCTATTTTACCGATATATCTGCTAAAGAACACACTATACAGTTTGCCATTACTGATTGGTGGATAAGCGATTACACTTCTTTTTTTAAAAAGGAAATAGCTATACTCCAGATAGAATGTCTACAGGATGCTGTTTTATTAAAGCTCTCCAGAGATGATATGAATGAAATCTGTGTCACGATCCCAGGAATAGAAGAATATTTTAGATTTAAAACAGAATCTTACATCGGATCCTTCCAAAGGAGAATCATAGGAGATTTATCCAAAACAGCAAAAGAAAGATATCTGGATTTTGTAAATACCTATCCAAATATAGAACAGCTAGTCAAAAATTATCATATCGCTTCTTATCTTGGTATCACTTCAGAAAGCCTTAGCCGAATACGAAAAGAAATAGCACGAAATTAAATTCATTTCTTATCATACATCAATTTTTTGGTTATCACATTATAGTAATTTTGAAAAGTTATATGTAATAACAACTATTCAAAAGAAACTAGCAATGAGAAAACTTACCTATTTTATTATTGCTTCACTACTATTGATTTCTTGTGGAAATCACAATAATGATAAAAGCATAACTAAAAAAACAAATAACATGAAAAATGTATTATTCGTATTAACAAGTCATGATGAATTAGGAGATACGGGAGAAAAAACTGGATTTTGGGTAGAAGAATTTGCAGCTCCTTACTATTTTCTAAAAGATAAAGGGGTAGCTATTACTATTGCTTCTCCAAAAGGCGGACAACCTCCAATTGATCCTAAGAGTGAATTACCAGATTTTCAAACTGATGCTACTAAAAGGTTTGATCAAGATCCAGAAACACAGGATAAACTAAAAAATTCAATCTCACTTTCAGAAATCAAAGCTGAAGATTACGACGCTATTTTTTATCCTGGTGGTCACGGACCATTATGGGATTTAGCTAATGATAAAAAATCAATCTCACTGATTGAAGCTTTTTACAATCAGAACAAACCTGTAGCGGCAGTATGTCATGCACCTGCAATTTTTAAAAACACACAAACCGCTGATGGAGTTTCTCTGGTAAAAGATAAAAAAGTAACTGGATTTTCTAACTCTGAAGAAGCTGCTGTGCAACTAACAGACATAGTTCCTTTTTTAGTGGAAGACATGCTTATAAACAATGGAGCAGAATATTCTAAAGGAGATGATTGGGCTCCTTATGCCCTTGAAGATGGATTAATAATTACAGGTCAAAATCCAGCATCATCTGAACTGGTGGCAGAAAAATTACTTCATCAACTACAATAAAGTAAATACAAGCTCAACTTTTATATACTTTACATTATAAATTATACTTACTAAAAATAACCTCTACTTCATTATAAAGTAGAGGTTATGTATATAACACTTAAAAAGAGATGATTATTCTTTTGTAAACTTTTTGACTAACTTTTCTTCCCCATTCGTCAATTTAATAAAATAGATACCTGAGGATATCCCTTCAAGTCTAATAGGATCTTTTGTAATTAATCCAGTTTTTAGTATTTGCCCTGTATAATTTATGATTTCATATTTTCCAGAAATACTATACTCGGACTGTATCGTTAATGTTTCTTTCACTGGATTTGGGTAAAAACTAAAATCAAAAACATTAGAAACTTCCTTAAAATTAGATTCAGGTACTGAACTTCTTACCGAATTTCCTACACAAAAAGTATTACTTTCTTGTGATCCAAATGACCCTCCTGAAACCAGTGTAGTACCTGTAGCATCCGTTAATGCATAAGAACCGTTACCATAACTACAACAAATACCGTCGCCATAGGTGTCGTAGATAATAAATGTATAACAACCATTATCTAAAGTTCTGGATAAATTGATTGTAGAACCATCTGCTTGTGATCCATACGTACCTCCAGAAAAAACAACTTGATTACTATCATTTCGTATTTCCCAGCTTGTTTCTTCAGGATAATTATCAAAGGTAATTCGTACATTCACATCACTAGTGGTAGATCCACCTCCTGTATTTCCAGAAGTAGACAGTTCTATAGCATCTACAGCCATATCCCCTTGCCAAGTAGTGCCTGTAACTCCATTAAAACGCAATTGTACTCTTTGGCCTACATAATTTTCTAAACTAACATTTGCTGTGTTCCAGGAATTCCCTTGATTTCCAGAAAGACTCCAAATTGTTGTCCAGCTTGTTCCATTAAGACTAGCCTCGAGAGAAAGACTTCCCATATTAGAAGCTCCGTACATATGATATTTAAAAGAAAAGGTAGCCTCGCTTTCATTGGTAATATCAAAACAAGGAGAATATAAAATAGCTCTTTTATTTGAGTAGTTTGGAGTAGATGACTCCATATACAAATAATAAGATCCTTCGCTTGCACTACTTGGTCCTGTTCCTGATGATGGGGTACTACCCGAACGTGTAGCCCAATTAAAATCATCTCCAGAACCAGCTTGCCTCCATTGACCAATAGTATTTTCAAAACCTTGGCTATAAGGAAACGTTGTTATATCTGAACTACATAATGTATTTCCACCACCCGAAGTATTTTCGGTAGTGACATTAATAGAAGTACTTAATCCAGAAACATTACCTGCAGCATCTTTGGCTCTTACCCCAAAGGTATACGTTGTAGCAGGAGATAAAGCTGTTACAGTATAACTTGTATTTGAAGTTGAACTTAACAAAGATCCATTACGATATACATCATACCCTGTAACTCCGACATTATCAGAAGAAGCATTCCAGGATAACTGAGCTGAAGTGGTCGTAATATTAGATGCAGTTAAAGCAGCAGGTATACTTGGAGATTCTGTATCTCCACCAGTATTCCCAAAACGATCTTCGGCCTGTGGTCCACCCCAAATCTGAGTTGCAAATGCCGGATTATCAATAAAAGGATTTCTATTTCCTTGTAAATTTTCTATGATCGGATTCCTTTGTAATTCTAACTGAGTCACAGGATCTTCTGCATTCCACTCTAAGAATAACTGAATCATATCCGTGTCGTTAGCAACTGCAGTTCCTACTCCTACGTTAGAAGGTAAACATCGATTACCATAACGGATATACATAAACATCATCATTCTAGCGACATCTCCTTTAAACTCATCTCCAGGATACCAATATCCCTGTGCCGTTACTCCAGAATTACCAGAACCATCTGCAAATTTTCTATTTCCTCTACTAGAATTTCTTTGCACATCAGAAGGCCTTAAATGATGTGCATCGGAACCAGGACCTGTACTTCCTAGATTCGGATTTCCTAGTGATCTTGGATACACATGCTCTCTATTCCAATCCGTAGAGCCTCCTCCATTATTATCTACTCCTCTTGTTCTATCAGTGGTAGAATTGCCATCGGTATCACTGAAGCCATAGATCAATATCACTCTAGAAGAATTAGAAGGATCTAAATCTGTTTGTTTTAAAGCATCCCATACGCCAGGCGTATATGATAATATTGTTGTTTGCGTATTTGTTACTTTGGAAGCTAGTTCATTTTTTAAAGCTTGTCCTGATAAAGAAAGATTCACATCATTATAATACGATGGAATTTGACCAAAACTAGCAACGGTATAAACCATTACTAACATCAGTAGTATTTTTTTCATTTCGTGTGTTGTGAGTTAGGTTAGTGTATTTTAACGTTCCGAAGCTATGACTATTTTGTTACATTTACCATAGGCAAATGTTATCAAATCATTACGCAATATGTTGACAATCTTCAATTTAGCCTTTACGAAACGTATAACTAATTAAAAAACAGGTAATTAACGATTTACAACCATTGTTGATAAGTTGTTTCCTACAACCAAGTATAAGAATAGTATTGCATTCACGTTTGTCTTATTTCCAATTATCATTTTAAAAACTCTAAAACCACAAGAAGTAAAAGTTTTTCACGTATTTGAATTAGGGAAAATTCAACTAATTTTAAGTGATTAACTTTAAAACATCTTACACAATGAAAAAAATCTTAGAATTAAGCGGAATTCAAGAATTAAGTAAAGCACAACAGAGATCAATTAAGGGAGCTATGACAAGTATTACTTGTTGTAACCCAAACCCTAGAGGAGGAGGAAATAAATGTCGCATTAGCTATCCTGGTGGAAGTTTTTGTGAACCTGGAAGATGCACAAATTGGGGAGGTTGTATTCTATACTAAACAAATCTCTCTTTAATAAATGTTTGTTTTACAAAACAACACTAATCGTTTAGAGAATTGAAAGCACTAAATAAGTTCTTTAAATTTACAAATATCAACAGATTTTATTTACCGTACTATTGATATGTATAGTACGTTGCAGAAAATTAACTTAAATAATTTACACAATGAAAAAAATCTTAGAACTAAAAGGAATTAAAGCATTAACAAAAAAAGATCAAAAACAGATAACAGGAGCTGCAAATCGTCGCTTTGTATACTGTGGACCTCCACGAAAGTGTTGTCAAATGTTTAATGGATTTGAATTTTGTGATTTTGGTTACTGTCAACCAAATGGCACATGTATTTGGGCATAAATAAGCATCAAATTTAGTAAGGAAGTTAAGAGATTACCAATTGTAGAGTTTTGGTAATCTCTTTTATTATGAAACCAATTGAAATGATTGCTTGGCTATTTCCAATTCTTCATTCGTGGGTATGATTACTATTTTAACTTTAGAAGTATCATCACTAATATCTCTTATTTCTTTAGAGCGGATTTTATTTTTTTCCTCATCTAATACTATACCCATAAATCCTAATTCTTCACAAACTAATTTTCTCATTAGATCAGAATTCTCTCCAATACCAGCGGTGAAAACAATACCATCTAAACCATTCATGATCGCAGCATAGGCACCAATAAACTTTTTGATTCGATATGCGTTCATTGCTAATGCTTCCTTACAAGCGATATTACCCTTTTCTGCTTCAGATTCAATATCTCGTAAATCACTATAACCCGTTAATCCCAACATACCACTTTCCTTTTGCAATAGCGAATTAACTTCATCTAAGGAATATCCAAGTGAGTTTACCATGTAGAAAATTACTGCAGGATCAATGTCACCAGATCTTGTTCCCATGATCAATCCATTCATCGGTGCAAAGCCTAAGGTATGATCAATACTTTTTCCATCTTTAACAGCCGTCATACTGCATCCATTTCCTAAATGAATAGTAATAACCTTTGCGTTTTGTTTATCTAAAAACTCTATCGCTTTTTCAGATACATATTTATGGCTTGTTCCATGAAAACCATACACTCTTATGTCGTTTTCTTCTAAAAAAGCATTAGGAATTGCATACTTATATGCTTCTACAGGCATTGTTTGATGAAATGCTGTATCAAAAACTGCCACTTGCTTAGCATCCGTAAATATTTCTTCAGAGACTAAAATACCTTGTAAATTTGCTGGGTTATGAAGTAGTGCCAAAGAGGAAAGTCTATCTATCTCTTCTTTCACTTCTGAAGTTATTGCGGTCGTTTTTGCAAAAGTACTACCTCCATGAACTACTCTATGCCCAACAATATCAATCTCAGATGATTCTGAAACAACTCCTTTTTCGGGATGTAATAAATAAGATGCAACTAACTGCAATCCTATTTTATGATTAGGAATATCTTCGATATCTTCTATGCTAAGACTGGCTGTTTTAAAACTTATTTTAGCATTTTCCAATCCAATACGCTCTACCAATCCAGAACATATAACTTCTTCAGAAGGCATTTGAAACAATTGAAACTTTATCGACGAACTCCCAGAGTTTAGTACTAATATTTTCATATACTATTCTAATTTTACAATCCTTGCGCCTGAATTGCCGTTATAATTACGGTATTATATACATCATCCACAGTACACCCTCTACTCAGGTCATTTACTGGTTTATTCAATCCTTGTAACATGGGGCCAATGGCTAATGCTCCTGTCTCTCGCTGCACCGCTTTATAAGTATTATTACCAGTATTAAGATCAGGAAATATTAAAACACTAGCTTGTCCAGCTACTTCAGAATCTGGAAGTTTACTCTGCCCCACTCGCATATCTACAGCAGCATCGTATTGTATAGGACCTTCAATCTTTAATTCTGGATGTTTTTCTTTTACAATTTTAGTAGCCTCTCGTACCGTTTCTACATCTTCTCCCTTTCCAGAAGTACCTGAAGAATAAGACAACATGGCAACTTTTGGTTCTATACCAAACGCCGCTGCAGATTGAGCAGAAGAAATAGCAATTTCTGCCAATTGTTCTGCATTTGGATTTGGATTAATTGCGCAGTCCCCAAAAACAGAAACTCTATCATCTAAACACATAAAAAATACAGATGAAACTACTTTTACACCTGGTTTGGTTTTAATAAACTGTAAAGCTGGTCTTATTGTATGTTGTGTCGTATGAACCGCGCCTGATACCATTCCATCTGCATGTCCTTTATAGATCATCATAGTACCAAAATAAGAAACATCCGCCATCATATCTCTAGCCATATCGAGATTTACATTTTTATGTTTCCTCAATTCATAAAACGTTTGCACATAATCTTCAAAATATGGTGATTTCGTAGGTGAGATTATTTTAACCTTATCAAAATCTATAGGAATATCAAGTTTTGTAGCTTTCGTTTTTATTTTTTTCTCATCTCCAATGAGCGTTACATCTACAACATTAGAAGCTTGCAACCTGTATGTAGCCCTTAAAATTCGTTCATCAGAACCTTCAGGCAAAACAATATGTTTTTTATTCTTTAGTGCTCGTTTCAGAAGGTTATACTGAAACATACTTGGTGTTAAACTATCTGATTCAAATGTTATCAACGGATCTACCAAACGATCCTCATCCACATACTTTTCAAACGTACTAATGGATGTATTGATCTTTAGAAGATTATCTGCATAAATTTTTGATCGTATAGCACCAATTCTATTCGTTATGGAAAAGGTTCCTTGAGCTACCAAAATAATAGGTACAGAGAGTGAAACTCCTTCAATTAATTTTAAAATTGGTTCTTCAGGAATTATTCCTCCAGTAAGAATAATCGCAGAAATTTTAGGGTAATTATCAGATATATTCGCTTGTAATACTCCTAAAATTATATCCGCTCGATCTCCAGGAGTAATAACTAAACTATTGTCTTTGAGATGTGTAAGGTAATTTCGTAACTGCATTGCTCCAACACCAAAACTCCCCGCTTGATTATTTAAAAATTCTTTCCCAAAAAGAACTTTTCCTTCTAATTCTTTAACTATTTCTTTGATAGTAGGATTGATTAAAGTTCCAATTTTAGGGATTACAATTTTCTCTATATCATTATCAAAATCCTTTTCTAACTTTGCTTTCAGCTCTCTCTCACATCCATCGACCACTTTATTAGCCACTATTGCTAACACTTCTGCATCTTTGCTTGTAAAGGTGTCATATGCTAATTTTAAATTTCCAGAAATCTCATCGTTCGTCTTGTCAACACCACTAGCAACAATAATAGAAGGGATTCCTAAATTTTTGGCAATTATTACATTGATATCAAATTCTATAATACTTCCTTCATCAGAAAAATCAGTTCCCTCTACAAGAATAAAATCAAACTTCTCCTCTAAATTTTTATACTTCTCAATAATACCATCAATAATCGCTCCTGATCTACCTTGGTTATATTTTTGTAAAACCTCGCTTCGTGTAAAAGCGTAGGTGTTTTTAAAATTGATATCTAATTCGAAATGTGAAATTACCGTATTGATATGATTATCGATTTCTCCTTCTTTCGGATCATCTATAATAGGTCTAAAATAACCCACTTTGGCTACTTTTCCCAGTAGCATTCTCATCAATCCTAGTACGACAATTGATTTACCACTATTAGGTTCTATAGTAGCAATATAAACAGCTTTACTCATGTATATAAATTTGGTGGAGCAAAGATATGGTAATACTGTCAAAGTTTTACACCTTTTCTAGAAGCCAAAACTTGCTATTCCATAGTACTTAAATCCTTAACTATTAAATTTTGAAATACATAAAAAAGGGATCAGAAATTTTCTGACCCCTTGATAAACTTGGTTTATTTTTAATGATTTAATTTATATCTTCTCCTTTTTTAAGCTTTTCTAATTCTCCAGACAATCTATTTTTAAATCTTTCTGGTGCTTTACTCATCGCAGTGTTCATAGATTTTATGGCATTTTTATAATCACCAGTTGCTGCATATGCTCTCGCTAGCCCATAATTAGAAGGCCAAGCACCATTACTATTTTTTACATTATTCTTTAAAACCTCCAAAGCTTTATCTTTTTGACCTTGCCCAATAAGCCCATTTCCTAACTGAAACACCTCACTAGCGTTTCCTTTGGCTACTGCTTTATCTACTACTTCCATTGCCTCTTGAGTTTTCCCTTGTTTGGATAAAATTCTTGACTTTAATGATAGATTACCAAATGTTTCTTTACTAAAAAAGTTACCGCTTATTGAAGCATTTACCCACTCCAAAGCCTGATCTAAATCTCCTACATTAAATGCAAAATTAGCAGCATTATCCCAATTAGATTGGGTGAATCCCTTATTACTTCTAAGATCTTCTTTTAATCCTTGCATCACTATAGCATTTACATCTACTTCAATTTTGAATGGTATTTCTTTCTTTTCCCAACGTAGAGCTGCAATCGTACTATTAGCATCAAATGAAGGAAATAAAAATAATAAGGTCTCTGTATGAGGAACATCATTGGTTTTAACATCGACTCTTAAAGCATCTTCTTTTTCATCATAAAAATAACTTCCCCATGAAGAGGAATTCTTAGAAAATATAACCGTTGCACCTCCATCTTCTTTTAGAGCAATATGCAAACCATAAAGCCCTGCTTTGATATCTTTTCCTTCTACCTTTACATCATGAGAAAATTCTATCGTAGAATTCTGATTGGCTCCTGCTCTCCATGGAGCTGCTTTAGACGTACCAAATCCTAGATTATTAAAACCGTAAGGAACCAATTTACCCCAAACTTCACGACCTTTAACACTTGGTCTCCCATAATCTATCGTAATGTCTGTAATCCCTACTCGCTGAGAAACCTTGGCTCTTTGGCTCGCCTCAGGTGTATTTAATTGTGCTTTAGAATCAATTGAAAACAACATTGTTGATACCACCAACAATGTCATGATAAGTTTAGATTGTTTCATCTGTTTTACTTTAGATTTTTACAGATCAGTTATAATTTACCACACAATCAATTAAAAAGTGCCCTTAGATTGCTATAGTAAATTTTGAATACTGTAGTTATAAATGATTTACTTTCAGCTCGTATGACAGAAAAATCATACGAATTAAGCAATGATAAGACGATATTTTTAATCCTGATGTTACGGGATTGTTAAAGAAAAAGAACAAGTACTAATTAGTGTTAAATCATTTATTCATTTAACAGCTGATTAACAAAACTTTCAAATTCTTGCTTGAAATCTAGGTACTTCTGACCAGTAGCAGGACCATTAAAACCTGTATGGATTTTTCTCACCGATCCCTTTTTATCAATAAATACGGTAGTTGGATATGATAACACATGGTTTAGCATAGGTAGTTTCTCCTGGGCTTTTTCTTTATTGGATGTTCCATATTGCGCTAAAAGAATAGGATATTCTACCTTAAGTTTTGTTCTCATTCTTTCGATAGATTTAAAAGCTTTCTCAGAAGTCTTCGCATATTCGAATGCTAATGCAACGAACTCAATATCCTTATTTTTATTTTTGTTATAATAATCCACATAAAACTTAGTTTCATCCATACAATTAGGACACCAAGTCCCCATGATTTGCACCAAAGTTACTTTCCCTTTAAAACGTTCATCTTCGAGAGAAACCTGATTTCCCTTTGCATCTGGAAAACTAAAAGCAAACTTATCATATCCTTCTTTTAAAAAAGTTAGAGAATCTTCTGAAGGTAATTCATATGATTCATTTCGTTTTGCCACAAATGGCTCCTTCCAATGATTGCCCGAATAAAAATACCCGTTCATAGTACTATCAGTAACCTCTGCCTTAAAAAAGAATGCGTGTGCTCCATCAAAAGTCGACAACTCTAGCTTATTGTTATTTATTACTCCTTCTAAATAGCGATAATCTCCAGTAGTAGTTCTAAAAGTTCCTGTGACTACATTTCCATTTTGTTTAAAAATACCTTTTGCAATGTATTTATCTTCTGGAGTATCCGGACTGAATACTGATTCCCAATTTCCCTGAATATTTGCTGTTGGTTTTGCTAGTATTTCGAATCTATCTTTAACACCAAATTCTCCTTTAAAAGGGACAATTCTATCTAAGCTTTCTTTAATAAAACTACCTGTAATTGTAGTAGAATCATTAAATTTTGCAGCGATATATCCTTCAAAAACAGGGAATTTGATATACACAGAATCACCTTTTACTGTAACCTCATCAACATCTATAGTCTCTTCTGCATTAAAAATTCGTAATGTTTGATCTTCAAATACTTCGAAAAGGAATGGTAATTCTTCATTGTCCTGAACGGTCATTGAAGCCTTCCACAAACCACTTTTTAATGTTAAAGGTTCATTGGATGATTTTTTACTGGAAACGTCTTTTTTGCATGAATAAAGTGCTATTACCGAAAATGAGAGTAAAATAAATTTCTTCATAGGAATTGTGTGATATGTGCGAATATAAAAAATGTCTGGAAAGATATCTTAATCTAAACAGACAGTTTTATATAATTTATCAGTTTTTATGATATTACATCATTGCTTATTCCTCTTAGAAGTCGTCTTCTTTTTTCTTTTATTCTCCTCCTTAATTGCCCTCACTCTTTCCTCTCTTCTCTTTCTAGCTTGTTCTTTAGTAAGTTTTGCTTTTCCACTCTTTTTTGATTTTTGAGCGGTTAAAGCCCTAGCATTTTTTTCTTTATCAGAAAAAATCGCATCTCTTTCAAAACCATTCGCACGATTAGTTTTACTCATCTTTTGCTTACTAAATCCAGGATTGCTTTTGGTTCTACTTACTACTTCTTTAGGAATATATTCCTCTGCGTTCTTAGCATTATTATTTTGTGAATAACCTATATGGTTTCCAAGAACAATAGAAAAGACGAATACAATTATTAATTTGAAGGATTTCATTGGGGGCTTGTTTAATAATTTTATAACACTTACAAAGGTAAAAAATATTTTTTTACATTGAAAACCATCAATTTGTGTATGATTTTAATGAAATAAATTTATCCTTCTCACTATTTCTTTACTTTGTTTTTTTCTTCTAATTACAGAAAAGTTTCTGAAATATTTTTCATAATCCTATAAAATTGAATTGAAGTAATTTTCTATGATATAAGAAGGAAATCTTGTTTGTCAACTTTCCCCAAAGTAGTATCTTTACGGCCTAATTTCAGAATCATCATTAATGAAAATTTCATATAACTGGCTCAAGCAATTTATTAAGCTTGATTGGGATGCAGTAAAAACTGGAGAACTACTTACGGATTTAGGGCTTGAAATAGAAGGAATAGAGACTTACCAAAGTATTAAAGGAGGTTTAGAAGGTGTTGTAGTAGGACAAGTAATCAGCTGCGCGCAACACACGAATGCAGACAAGCTAAAAGTGACTAAAGTAGATCTAGGAACTGGTGAACCTGTACAGATCGTATGTGGAGCCCCGAATGTCGCAGAAGGCCAAAAAGTGCCTGTTGCTACCATCGGAACCAAGCTTTATGATAGTGAAGGAACAGAATGGACTATCAAAAAAGGTAAAATCCGTGGAGAAGAAAGTCATGGGATGATTTGCGCAGAAGATGAATTAGGGTTAGGCAAAAGTCATGATGGAATTATGGTGCTGGATAAGGATATTCCTGTTGGAACTCCGGCAGCAGATGTTTTTGATATCGAAAATGATCAGGTTTTTGAAATTGGGTTAACGCCTAATCGTGCAGACGCTATGAGTCATTGGGGTACTGCAAGAGATCTTAAAGCTGGATTACAACAAAAAGATCTTAATCTAGAATTGATTACTCCTTCAGTAAGCAATTTCAAAATTGATAATAGACTTCACAAATTTGATGTAGAAGTAAAAAATAATGAGTTAGCTCCTAGATATTGTGGAGTTTCTATATCTGGTTTAAAAGTAGCAGAATCACCAAACTGGCTACAACATCGTCTTAAGGCAATTGGTCTTACGCCAAAAAACAATGTAGTGGATGTAACAAATTATGTTTTACATGAACTTGGGCAACCTTTACATGCTTTTGATGCTAATCATATCGAAGGAAATAAAATCGAAGTAAAAACCTGTAAAGCTGGTACAAAATTCACAACACTTGATGAAGTAGAAAGAGAATTACACGAAGAAGATCTTATGATCTGTGATGCAAAAAAACCTCTTTGTATCGCAGGAGTTTTTGGTGGTGTCAATTCTGGTGTTACAGAAACTACAACGTCCATTTTCTTAGAAAGTGCTTATTTTAATCCGGTAAGTGTTAGAAAAACAGCAAAACGTCATGGGCTTAACACCGATGCTTCATTTAGATTCGAAAGAGGTATTGATCCAACAATAACAGAATATGCTCTAAAAAGAGCTGCATTACTAATTCAGGAATTGGCAGGTGGAGATATTACAAGCGATATTACAGACCTATATCCAAAGAAAATAGAGGATTTTCAGGTATTCTTATCATTTGAAAATACTACCAAATTAATTGGAGAAGAGCTACCTCAGGAAACGATCAAGGATATTTTGAGCTCTTTAGAAATTAAAGTCAATAGCGTAACTGAAGGAGGATTAGGTCTTACTATTCCATCCTATAGAAATGATGTGCAAAGAGAAGCTGATGTTATCGAAGAAATACTACGTGTTTATGGATATAATAATATTAATTTTAGTCAAAAATTAAATGCTTCGGTATCTAATATAGATAAGTTTTCTGATCATACGATACAGAATACAATTTCTAATCAGTTAGTTGGGCAAGGATTTCATGAAATGCTGGCGAACTCTCTTACTTCTCCAGAATACATCTCGTTATCAGAGCAATTAAATGCTGATCATAATGTAGAAATGCTAAACCCTTTAAGTAATGATTTGGCTGTTTTACGTCAATCTCTATTATTTTCCGGATTGGAGGCAGTTTCTTATAACATTAATAGAAAGCGTTCCGACCTTAAACTCTTCGAATTTGGAAAAACGTATCACAATTATGAAAGTGGTAGGATTGAGAATAAACACCTAAGTCTTGTGATCTCTGGAAATAAAACCAGTGAAAGTTGGAAAGTAACCCAAGAGAAAAGTGATTTCTTTTATCTGAAAGGAGTAATAGAAGCTATACTAGATCGGTTAGGAATTAAAAGATCCAAAACTTCACCAATTAAAAACGACATCTTTTCGGAAGGAGTTTCTTATCATTTGGGAAAATCTAAACTTGTAGAGTTTGGAATCGTAAAAAAATCTGTCTTAAAGCACTTTTCTATTTCTCAAGAGGTCTTGTTTGCTGATTTTGAATGGGATACTATTTTAGAATTTGCTAGAAGAAGTAAGATTAAATTTACCGAAATACCAAAATTCCCTGAAGTACGAAGAGATTTTGCTTTATTGTTGGACAATACTGTTTCTTTTGAGGAAATCCATACCATTGCAAATCAAACTGAAAAGAAACTTCTAAAAAACATTAATTTATTTGATGTTTACGAAGGTAAAAACCTTCCAAAAGGTAAGAAATCTTATGCAGTGAGTTTTACACTTCAAGATGAACACAAAACCCTTACGGATAAGCAGATTGATAAAATAATGAATAAACTTCAGCATAATTTCGAAAATAGATTAGGAGCTGAATTACGATAAATGAAAAGCTAATACTTAGTTTTTATAAAAGCCTTTGATATACTCAAAGGCTTTTTCGTTTTATTACAATAAACAACGCTAACTTTGGATATTTATAAGCCTTTAGCATCCGTACAAACAGCAAAAAAAACCTCCTGCAATCATGTTTCTAAACACCTTAAATCTAAGGCTTAAACAACTCTTAAAGTTCTAATTTGTCTTGTTGTGCATGCATAATAATTGCATTTTTGTTAAAAATTTTGAACTGAAAATTAAGAATATGAAAAAAAATTATGCGCTAATTGTATTTCTGGTTACTAGCTTTTGCTTTTTAAATGCACAAGAAACTCTATGGCAAGTGGATTTAAAAGAATCCTTATACGAAGTTGGATGGATTAAACAGTCTAATGATGGAACTGTCATTGCCTCTGGAGCCAAAGGACTTATTGGTTTAGATCATAAAACAGGTGAAACCAAATGGCACAATAAAGAGCTTAAAGCTATCGACAAGAACACTTTCTTTACCATCGATGGATTACCTCTTTTTTATGTAGAATATATGCCATTAGCCGGAAAAACTAGAGGATTAATTATCAATTCTAGTAACGGCGAAGTTGTTTTTGATACGAAAGATGACAACTATAGAATACGAAATTTTATTCCAATTCCTGAGAAAGGTATTATTCTATTTGAGCTTATCAAGGAAAAAAAACGTAATCTTATGTCTTTTAGTTTGAAAACTTGGGAGAAAAACTGGGTTACTCCTTTAGGAGAATCCAAAGGACTTCTTCAGAGATTGAGTGGAGCTTCTTTTGTAAATCAAGGACCTTTCTTTAACAAAGAAAACAATATTATACTAGGTATAAAAAATGAAATCTTCACTTTAGATTTCAATACTGGAGAAGTTTTATGGAATCATACGGCTAAGAAAAAGATAAAAGCACTAGTCTATTCCGAAATTAATAATAGCCTTTACCTTGGAATTCGTAAATCTAAAGTGTTAACCGTACTTAATCCTTCCACGGGAGAAGATATTACACCTGGGAAACTTAAATTACGTGGAACTCTTATCGATGTAAGACCTGATAATGATAACAACCTTATACTTGTAGAAACTGAAGGTTTTAATATTATCACACCAGAAACCAATGAATTCAAATGGAAAAAAAGTTTTAAAATTGAGTTCTTAGACGAAGTTATTCCGCATGAGAAAGGTTTTATCGCAGTAGGAAAAAGTGAAAAAGACGGTAAGATTGCCCTTGTAAATCCTGAAGGAGAAAAAATATGGGATAGTAAAGTAAAGGGATATTCTTACTACGTAACTACTACAAATAAAGGGGTACTGTATGTCTCCAGTGAAAGATCCAACATTCTAGATTTTGAAAAAGGAAAAGATGTCTGGGACAAAGATGTAAAGTTTAAATCTATTCCTGCGGTTACCTATGACGAAAAGGAACAGAAAGTTGTTTTATTTGAAAATGAAAAAGGATACAAGTTTGACCTGAACACTGGCGATATTGAACTTTTTGCAGAAGATGTTGAATTAGAAGAAGTAAATAAGAAGACTCCTTTAGTTGCAGAATATGTAGACGGTTCTGGTTATTTACTACATGCGGATCAGCATATATCTCTTCTTTCACCAGAAGGAGAACTGAAATACACTCAATATTATCGTCCAGCTGCCTCAGTTGATGGATTTTTAAATATGGCTCAAACTGGTTTAAATATTGTAGGTGTTGATTTAGATATTCAAGGTTCTTTAGATAATATTAATACATTAACAGCATTATCTAATGGTGTATATCTTAGATCCGAAGATCAAACAGATGGAAATACCACATCTACAGTAGTTGCGGGTATGTATACTGGTGCAAATAGCGATCAAATGGCAACAGTATTTGAAGTGACATTAACCAGGTTCTCCAATTCCAAAGCAATTAAAACTCATAAGTTTGTTGTTACAAAAGTAAAAGGAGATACAACAAAGCACTTCATATATATGATTAATAAGAAAACAGGAGCTAAGGATGCTCAGATCGAATTATTGGATAAAACACCTAACTATTTGATTGATGAGATTGACAATGTAGTTTTTGTGAATGAAAAGAATCATTTGATTACTTCTCATAAATTCTAAATACCATAATTTTACAAATAGACTGTCTGGAAAGCATCGAGTTTCTTGTATCTTAAACACTTGACTTAAAAATAACTTTTCAGACAGTTTTTTTGTTTTTACAACTAATACCAAGCATCTTTTTTGATGATTTTGGAGTATTATATTCAACAGTTGTTAAAAACCCTAAAATCTTGGAATCCAGATTCTAAATATTTAATTTAGTAGAGCTAAAGAGAAAGAAAATGATATTCCCTAAAACTAATATTGAACAAAAGCTGGCAAAAGTTCGTGCTAAACATCAAAACGAAACAAATTGGAGATCTCAAGTTGAAGCTATCTTTAGTAGAGAAGATCAAAAAGATAGCCGAATCCTAGATACATTAGAAAACGGAACGCCGATAGAAAAAAATGATTTTATATTCGATCATTTAGATAGTAATAACATCTATCATATCGACCAAATCAAAAAAATATGTATTGATTACAGACTTCGTTTTTTAGCTTCTAAATATTTTAAAGGTAAACTTCCACAAGAAGCATTATCCAAAATAAAAGACCTGGAAAAAATTCACGATCTAGAATTAAAAGGCTTCAAGATAATAGCTCCTTCAAAACTGTTTAAGTTAGAAAATGCAGATGATCCCTTATTATTTGCTCCAATGGGTAATGATTACTATTATCTCATACACAAATGGGGAGAAGACCTTCATCCATTTCGAAAATTGATGATGTGGTTTTTTAAAAGTTTTGAAAATCTGATTGTACTTACATTTCTGGTAAGCGTATTATTAACTTTTATGATACCTCAGGGATTATTTAGTAAAGAAAACACATTTTCAGAATATGTTATGATATTTTTCTTTATGTTTAAATCCGTTGCCGCTGTAGTTTTATTTTATGGATTTGCTTTAGGCAAAAACTTTAATACTGCTATATGGGACAGTAAATATTTTAACGCATAAAGTAAAACCTATGTTTTTTGATAGTGAATACGAACGAGTCTATACAGGAAGTTTTATTAACGTACAATTCTTACAAAATATACTCCAAGAAGGAGGTATAAATTCTATTACACGAGATGATATGAAATCAGGTATGGCAGCTGGCTTTGGTGGTGGAATTCCAGATCACATTCAGCTTTTTGTAAAGAAATCGGATGTAGAAGAAGCAGTTCCTATCATAGAAAAAAGTTTATCTTAGCTTCCATGGAAGAAAGTAATAACAGAACAACCAAAAACAAATATGATTTAATCATAGGTATTTTTGGAACCTTATTTGGAACATTTAGATTATATCAACACTTACAAGCAGCACCTGCGGAATGGAACTATAGAATTTTACTTTCTATTTCATTTATAGGATATGGTATTTTCCTGTTGTATCGTTACTTTCAAAATAATAAGCAATAGCTTACACATCTGATTTATTCGGTATTTTACTCATTGCCCGCTCTGCTATAGCAGTAATCGATAATGATGGATTTACTCCTGGATTTGCTGAAATCATTGACCCATCACAGATATACATGTTTTTATAACCAAAAACCTGATTATTCTTATCGATCACACCCCTTTTTGGATTATCAGACATTACCGCTCCACCTAATATATGTGCTGTAGAAGGAATACCTGCCAAAGGCTCTAATCCAAAAACAGTTTCTTTTCCTTTGGTAATTTTGGCGTATCGTTTTGCTAACCCCAGAGATTCCGAAATAAATGCGCTTGGTTTATCTCCATCATTTACAGAAGTATTAATCTTCCCAAAAGCATTTAGCCTAAATTTCAGGGTACTATCTAAAGTTTGCATAAACAATAAAATTGCTGTGCTCTTGCTCCAATCTTTTACCGTATAAAGTTTTATATATGATAATGGGTTTTTAATAAAACTTGTAACGATTTTTATCACTCTTACTATGGTATTCTTACCATGAGTTAAGGGCAAATGTGACAATCGCCAGAAACCTGAACCTTTTGCATACCTTACGATCTCTAGGTGACTATTCTCATCTGTATGAAGTATAGAACCTATTGCCACACCTTTAGACATATCTTTAGTGCCGTTAAGGTTGGTAACACTTATCAAACTTTCATTATTTGTTCTTATATCCTCTCCCAAGTAATCTGATAATCTTGGTAAAGATTGTTTTTTCAATTTTAGCAGAAGTTTTACAGTACCTAATACTCCTCCAGAAAAAATAACTCCTTTAGCACGCACACGTTTTTTTCTAGGAAAATATCTTGTAGAAGATTTAAAAGTAATGGTATATTCGTCATGGTTAGGAACTACATCTATCACTTCATTTTCTGCAAGAATCTGAGCTCCTTGCTGCTGTGCCAAATACAAATAATTTTTATCCAGAGTGTTTTTAGCACCAATTCTACAACCAGTCATACAACCTCCACAAAAATTACATCCTGTTCTTTCTGGGCCTTTTCCATCGAAGTATGGATCTGCTACCTTTTTATTCGGCGTGCCAAAAAATACAGCTACATCGGTTGCAGAAAAATCATTTTTTATATCCAAACTTGTTGCTAATTCTTCAAGAGCTTTGTCACCGTCCAACAAATGGGGATTTTTTTGTGCTCCCAGCATTTTTAGTGCTATATTATAAAATGGAGCAAGTTCGGATTGCCAATCTGCCAGATTTTTCCAACTTCCGGAAATAAAAAAATCCTTTTTGGGAACCGGTAATGTATTTGCATAAACCAGAGAACCTCCTCCTACTCCAGTTCCTGAAATTACTACTACATGTTTAAAAAAAGACATTTTCATGATTCCGAACCATTTTAAAAAAGGCACCCACAACCATTTTTTAAGATTCCAGTTTGTTTTTGGAAAATCTTCAGGACGATACCATTTGCCCTTTTCTATTACTAAAACTTTATAACCTTTTTCGGTTAGTCTTAACGCACTTACAGACCCACCAAAACCGCTTCCTATAATTATATAATCGTATTCCTGTTCGATATTCATAATTTTAATTTTAGATCGGTTTCTGGTGCACACATACAAGTAAGAATATATCCTTGATCTATTTCATTGTCTAGTAATACCATATCCTGATACGGTTTCCACTGCACTTGGCCTTGTAATAATTGTACTTTGCAGGTTCCACAGTCTCCTTTTTTACAGGCATAAGGAAGCTGTTGCTCATTTCGTAATGCGGATTCTAAAATACTTTCGGATTGATCTCCTTCGTATATAAAACTTTGATCTCTTCCTTCTACCGATATGCTTTGAGTCTTTCCAGATAGTTTCTCAATATTTTGAGAAAATTCTTCGAAATGAATCAACTTTTTGTTCACCCCTAATGCTGTTAATACTTCTTTTGATGCTTCCATCATCGGCGCTGGACCACAAACATAACAATAAGTATCCGTTGATGTTTCTAGCAAGTAACCTTGTTGTGTTTCCTTATCTAAAAGCTGTAAACTTTTTATATAGTTAAATCGATTAGGATATAAAGACGATAGCTCTTGTAATTCATTAGCGAAAATAATATCTTCATTACTTTTGTTACCATACAATAGTTTCACTTCGTTTTTAGATGTTCTTAGTACATATTTTACCATTGATATGATTGGAGTAATTCCACTTCCTCCAGCGATAAAGAGAAATGACCTGTCCAATACTTCTGGTAATAAAAATCTACCGAAAGGACCAGAAACTCTCAACTTTTTACGACTCTTCGTATGGTTTACTAAATGATTAGATAGCTTCCCCTTAGGAACTTTTTTAACGACCACACTTAGTTTTCCCGTAATCGGATCTTCGCATATGGAATAACATCTACTTACTAATTGATCACTCACATAATCCGATATTACAACATATTGTCCTGGCAAAAAAGAAAAAGGTATTTGGTCTAGATTCTTGAAAACTATTTTAACTGCATCTTTGGTTTCATGAAACACATTTTCAACTTCAAGCACGTAATTCCAGACACTTCCGGATATGATATCTTCATACGTATTTTTCTTATCTAACAGAGCTAAATCCTTATTTCTAAAACCTTCTACAATTGATTTTTTTTCAAAAAGTTGTGACTCCACATCTTTAAAACAACTTTTATATTTATAGAAGGGAACTCTAGGATATAAATGATGAATCAAATGATAACTCTGATATAATGACACCAATTCTAATCCTGGAATCGTTACAATTCGGGTATTGTGATACTTACCAAGATTATTATGAGGATAATGTGGCAGCCAATCAAAAGAAAATGCCAATATTGGGGCTGCAATCAGTGCAGATAAAATGAAAACAAAAAACAACGCACTTCCATATCCCATCGCAATTAGTGTACTAATAAGACTTACTATAAAAATCAAAAACACTAAAGACTGATTTTTGATATTTCGCATGGCGGTATTCTTTATACTATTTTTCCCGAAGGTTAAACCAAAATAATGACCAATTAATGTAAGACATCTAAAAAATATAGAAAATGGATTACTGCCATTTACATAATGATCAGGATCATGTTCTGGATCATTGGTATGGGCATGATGTCTCAAATGAATTACTACGAATGCAGAAAATGGAAATAATAAGAAAAAACTAGAGATCCATCCCAGTATCTGTTCTATTTTTTCAAAAGAGGAAACACCACCTGCTATATTACCATGACTCGCTTCATGCGCTATAGTAAACATTCCGTAAGCTATTACAGCACCAATAGTAGAAGTCCAAATTGGTGAAAACCCATTGCTATAAAGTTTCCAAAGCAACATATACGCTAAACACAGAAAGACGAATAAGATTATCGTAGGCCAGGCAACCTTTCCAGAATATTTTTGCCAAACTGCTTGATTTTTCACGTGTCAAATGGTTATGTTTGAAAAAAGATATGTATTTTTTCGAACTATTCAACCAAATATAGTTCGATTTTTACAAATTACCAAGCATGGGAAGAAAATCAATTCATCGAGAAAGAAAAGATAAGAGCAAAAAAGTAGAACAATGGACACAAGCTTTATTGCCTAAACTTAGGAATACCGAGCTTGGAGAGCTTACCATGGATGATCTAGCAAAATTGATGAATAAAAGTAAGTCTACTATTTATCAATACTTTGTTACCAAAGAAGAAATTTTTGAATATGTTACCCAAGTGCGTGTAGATCAACTTAAGGCGTACAAAAATGAAATTTCTATTGAAATTATGGGTTTAGGTTATCAGTATGAAGCTTTAGCTAAAATACTGGCAGAAGGTGTAAAAGATATTTCTCCTTTTTATCTAAAACAATTACAGATGCACTATCCGAGTGCTTGGGATATCGTAGAACATTTTTTACAAGGCTTACTAAAAGACTTAAAAGAATTTTACATATTCGGTATTGAAAATAAGATCTTTAAAACAGTATCTCCAGAACTATTGATCAAGCTAGATGAGTACTTTATTATGCAACTGATTACAGATCATACCTTTTTTAACGACAACCAAAAAACACTCGAATCTGCCATTAAGGAATATATGTTTGTAAAATTTGAAGGTTTAGTCCAATAGCAAAAAAACACCTACTTCTTGTAGATGTTTTTTCTAGAATATTTTTTTTAAAAAGCTGTTTATTAAACATTCACAGCATACATTTTTTCTCGTAATTCCTTGATCTTTTTATCGCTCATATACTCATCAAAAGTAGTATAACGATCTATCACTCCGTTAGGTGTTAATTCTATCACTCGATTAGCAACTGTCTGTGCAAACTCATGGTCATGGGTTGTGAACAATATAGTTCCTTTAAAGTTCTTTAGTGAATTGTTAAAAGCAGTAATAGATTCCAGATCTAAGTGGTTTGTAGGTTCATCTAACATTAGAACATTTGCTCTTGTCATCATCATTTTGGATAACATACATCTTACCTTTTCTCCTCCAGACAATACGTTTGATTTTTTTAGAGCCTCTTCTCCACTAAAAATCATTTTTCCTAGAAATCCTCTAATGTAAACTTCTTCACGTTCTTCTTCGGTAGTAGCCCACTGACGTAACCAATCTACTAAATTCAGGTCATTTTGAAAATACTCGCTATTATCAGCCGGCAAGTACGATTGTGAAGTGGTAACACCCCATGAGAATTTACCATCGTCGGCCTTTTGTTTGTCATTTAAAATCTGATAAAAAGCAGTGGTTGCTCGAGAATCTTTTGAAAAAACTACAACTTTATCTCCTTTTGCTAGATTGATATCTACTCCTTTGAACAATATTTCTCCTTCTATACTAGCTGCTAGTCCTTCTACATTTAGAATTTGGTCTCCTGCTTCTCTATCTCTTTCAAAAATAATTGCTGGATAACGACGGCTCGAAGGTTTAATGTCTTCAATATTTAATTTCTCGATCATTTTCTTACGAGAAGTTGCTTGTTTTGATTTTGCAACATTGGCACTAAAACGAGCAATAAATTCCTGAAGTTCTTTCTTTTTCTCTTCCGCCTTTTTATTCTGCTGCGCTCTTTGTCTTGCTGCTAATTGCGAAGATTCATACCAGAAAGTATAGTTACCACTATAATTATTAATTTTTCCGAAATCAATATCTGAAATATGAGTACACACTGAATCTAAGAAGTGACGGTCGTGAGAAACTACAATCACCGTATTATCATAATTAGCTAAAAAGTTTTCTAACCACGAAATTGTTTCATAATCAAGATCATTCGTTGGCTCATCCATTATCAGAACATCTGGATTACCAAACAAACACTGTGCAAGAAGCACTCGTACTCTTTGTTTTGTATCAAGATCCGCCATGCTTGTATAATGCAGATCTTCTTTAATACCTAAATTAGAAAGCATAGTGGCAGCATCACTATCGGCATTCCATCCATTCATTTCTTCAAACTGCACTTGAAGCTCTCCAATTTTTTCAGCATTTTCATCGGTATAATCAGCGTATAATGCATCAATTTCCGTCTTGATTTTATACAATTCTTTATTTCCCATAATGACAGTTTCCAATACTGTATGCTCATCATAAGCATAGTGATTCTGTTCTAAAACCGACATTCGTTTACCTGGCTCTAAATGTACATGCCCAGAAGTAGGTTCAATTACCCCTGAAAGAATTTTTAGAAATGTAGACTTTCCTGCTCCATTAGCCCCGATAATACCATAACAGTTACCCTGAGAAAAGGTAGTATTTACTTCATCAAATAAAACCCGCTTACCGAATTGTACTGAAAGATTAGAAACTGATAACATAGTAATAAATTGTATTTTCGGCAAAAGTAGAAAAATGGATTCAAACCCTAAAAGAATACTCAGGTATTTTAAATAGTATTTTACAATAAAAAATCAATAGAAAATGAACACAAACTATCTTTCTATTCCGATCCAATATTAATTACAAAATAGATCTAATAACCATTGTAATTAAAATTTAAAACGACAGAGCAAATATATCTAGTCTATAATTTACTTTTTTGAGGGTTTATCAGAATCATCCATACCCATCTTCATTGAGGATCAACTTAATAATTAAAGCTTATTTCATAAAAAAAGCAGTCAAACTTTAGTTTTGACTGCTTTTTATTTATTTCTCTGAAATTTGTTCTTGTATACAGAAAATAAATCAGGGATTTTTTATCCGTTAGTTGTAGGCGAGCAAACTCCTCCCGAACAGAAACCTGTAGGACAATGCGGGAAACCAGTTAAGCAAGCTAAACCATCCGACGTTGGACCACAAGATGACACGTATTCTGTAATAAAACCGCCTAAAACAGACTTCTGAGCGTTTTTATTTAATTGTTTAATTCCCTCGATTTTCAAAATTTTTCTCATGATGATAATATGTTTTAAAAGATTATATTGATTTGGTTTAATCAACCTTTTAAATATACGATCTTAGAACAATGATGTGTCAAAAATCGACACAATATTTTATTTTTTAACTTTTCATTTAGTTTCACTCATAATAATCTTAGAAGAGCCAAAAAAAATCCCGTCATACCCTAATATTAACACAATTAACGTATTCTTAACAAGTCAGAAAAGTCTTTCCATTTATTTTTGAATGTTTGTCAGTATAATAATAGCGCCCAAAATGTTTTTCTTCAGACTAAAGTATTTTTGTTTTATCTGCTTATCTAGTTGTTGTTTATTAAGTTGCGACTCTACCGAAGAGGTTACAAGCAATCACGTATACTTAGGCGGAGAGATTGTAAATCCTAATACAGATTATGTCGTTCTTTTTAAAGGTGATGATTATCAGGACACAATTTATTTAGACAAAAACAACAGATTTCTTCACAAGATTGAAAATATTAAGGATGGGCTTTACTCCTTTAGACATAATCCAGAATATCAATTAATTCTGTTAGAAAAAGGTGACAGCATTTTAATGCGTTTGAATACTCTAGAATTTGATGAATCTCTTGTTTTTACTGGAAAAGGCTCTCGAAAAAATAATTTTTTAATTGATATGTTTCTACAAAACGAAGATGAAAGAAATCAATTATCGAATAGAAGATATACCAAAACACCAAAAGCATTTAAGAAAGAGCAAGATTCGTTATTAGATTTGAGACTTCAAAGATTCACCAATCTGACAGATAAGTATCCACTTAGTGACCTTGCCACGAAAATATGTAAATCTAGTTTTGAATATGACTTCTTTTCTAGGTATGAAATGTACTTATATAAGTATCAGTATTCTAGACTTAAGAGCAGAAATATCGCCAATGACATTCCTAAAAACTTCTTTGAATATAGAGATTTAGTAAATTATAACGAAGATGATTTGATGAGGTTATACTCCTATAATAGATTCTTAAATCATTATTTCACTAATTCTTCATATACCAAGTATATGAATCAAAAATCTTTTTCTAAAAATAAGGTAGAATATACTATGTATAAACTTGACCTTGTGGACAGTGTTATACAACAATCTTATATTAAGAATAACTTACTACGTGGTATTACTACCAATTTTATACTGGACAACAAAAATGATTATACATCTCAGAAAGTACTAGATCATTATTTATCGATTAGTAGTAATAAAAAATTTCAGAAGGAACTTAAAAAATTAGCAAAAGCAACAGCAAGGCTAAAACCCAACAATATTATTCCGGATCAAGATCTTATATCTTCTAATGGTGAAATGACCAAATTATCTGAGCTTTTCGAAAAACCGGTTACCGCACTTTATTTTTGGTCTATCGAAAGAAAAGATCATTATGTAAAAGCTCATAAAAAAACCACTCACTTAAGTAAAGTATATCCCGATATCGATTTTATAGCTATTAATACAGACGACGAACAAACGGACAACTGGTTAAAAACTATTAAACGACATAACTACAATCTGGAAAATGAATATGAATTTAAGTTTCCAAAATGTTCTTCAGATGAATTAGTAATTCATTATACTAATAAGGTAATTCTGGTAAATCAAGAAGGAAAAATAATAAATCCTAATGCTGATCTATTTTCTTCCTTTTTTGAAAAACAATTAATGAGTTATAGCAGAATGGCAAGTATTGATAAACAAAAAACTGTTCTCGATTAAAAGAACAGTTTTTATAAAGTATCGATTTATAGTATACTAGAAATCTAGTTTCCTTTTTTATAGTCTGCTAAGAATTTAGCTAAACCAATATCAGTTAAAGGATGTTTTAATAAACCTTCGATAGATGAAAGAGGTCCGGTCATTACATCTGCTCCAATTTTTGCACAATCAATTACGTGCATTGTATGTCTAACAGAAGCTGCTAATATTTGTGTATCGAAGTTATAGTTATCATACACCATTCTTATTTCTGCGATTAGATTAAGACCATCTGTAGAAATATCATCTAATCTTCCTATAAATGGAGAAACATATGTTGCTCCTGCTTTTGCTGCTAACAAAGCTTGTCCTACAGAAAATACTAGTGTACAATTAGTTTTAATACCCTTATCACTGAAATATTTTATTGCTTTTACTCCTTCTTTGATCATAGGTACTTTCACAATAATCTGGTCATGAAGTTTTGCTAACTCCTCACCTTCTTTTACAATACCTTCAAAATCGGTAGAGATCACCTCGGCACTTACGTCTCCAGTTACTATATCACATATTTTTTTGTAATGTTCTATAATATTATCCTTTCCTGTGATACCTTCTTTCGCCATTAATGATGGGTTCGTAGTTACTCCATCCAGTACTCCAAGATCTTGTGCTTCTTTAATCTGATCAAGGTTAGCAGTATCAATAAAAAACTTCATATTGTTGTGTTTAGATTTATGATTATTTGTTGAAATTCTAGTTCTATATGATTCTTTTTTAGAATCGGGCAAAATTACAATTTATAATGATTCATAAGTAATTTCTCATATACTTTATCGGGCAAAACTCTTTTTAAAACGATAGAAAACTTTTGCATAAACGCTCCTACTTTATAATGCACTTTGGGTTTTGCGGTATTAATTACACTATATACTGCTTTAGCCATTTCATTCGGATCCATTCCTTCATCTACGTGTTCATTCATTAATTTCAGAGAATCTCCGTATGTTTTTTCGTATGGAGAACCATCAACTACAGGTGCGTGATATCTTCCTGCAGCAATATTTGTAGCAAAATCACCAGGAGCTATATTGGTCATTTCGATATTAAAGGTTTTTAGTTCCATTCGCCACGCCTCTGTAGTCACCTCGAGAGCAGCTTTAGAAGCACTATACACACCCCTAAACGGCAATCCCATATATCCAGCGATAGATGTAATATTGATAATTAAACCACTATTTTGTTTTCGCATTATAGGTAATACCGATTTGGCTACATTTATAGGCCCAAAATAATTGGTAGTAAAATTATTGATGATCTCTTCTTCTGGAATTTCTTCCATAGGTCCTGTAATCCCTGCACCTGCATTATTGATCAAAACATCTAATCGTTCTTGTTCTTTTTGGATGGTATTTACTGCATTAGCAATACTATTCTTATCAGCAACATCTAATTGTAATAGGCGAAAATCATTGAAATCTTTGTAGCGAGAAGGGTTTCTACTGGTTCCATAAACAACATATCCTTTAGTCGAAAGAAATTGCCCTATGGATTTTCCAATTCCTGATGAGCCACCTGTTATTAAAACAACTTTAGCGTTTTGATTTGTATTCATATCGGCAAATATACATCTGGATTTACGATTTATGAATTTAGAAGAACGAAATAAACGAAAACATTTAGAAAAGGTAACTTTTGCGCACAAAAAAAGGCAAGCTACCTACATCACACCGCTACGACCGTATACCTTTGCTGCGTTCCCGCCCTGGAGGATTCAACAGGAGCTGGTTGTGTAGGACTTGCCCCTGCAAAGATACAATCTTTACTATATAAAACAATGATTTTTTAAACCCAATTAAAATAAATATCTTGCTCTAAATATTTCCAATATCATGAACAACCGTAACCTATTCGTCATCATAGCATTATGTTTTTTAACCTTTGCTTGTGGAAGTAATGCTGATGCGAAAAAAAAACAATTTTCGATAAAAATTGATGGTGATACGTCCAAATTTAAGCTTGGAGAAACCGTAAAAGCAAGTATTCTTAATCCTAAAAAGATAGAAATTGACTCCGTAACTTACTTTTTTGAAGATACCCAACTTACCACTACTGATAAAACATTATTAGTAGAAAAAATTGATGATGAAAGATTAGGAAAACATCTTTTAAAAGCAATTGTATATTTTGAAGGTAAGGAAGAAGATATTTATAAAAAGTTAACCTTTTACAACAATAAACCTCCTAAGCTATACAAATATAAGATCATTGTAGAATACCCTCATGATCAAACAGCATTTACGCAAGGATTAGAATTTGTAGGAGATACCCTTTATGAAAGTACTGGCAAAAATGGTTTTTCTTCTTTGAGAAAAGTAAATTATACTACTGGAGAAGTACTGATAAAGAAAGATATTGACAAAAAATATTTTGCAGAAGGTATCACTATTATTAAGGACAACATCTATCAATTAACATGGCAGTCCAAAGAAGGTTTTATATACAATCTTAGTACTTTAGATAAAACGGGAGGGTTTACCTATAATAAAAGTAAAGAAGGATGGGGACTGTGTAATGATGGAACTTATATATACAAAAGTGATGGTACCGAAAAAATCTGGGTATTAGATCCGAAAGACTTATCTGAAAAATCATATATCGAAGTTACTACCCATAATAAGGTTAAATCTAAGTTTAACGAATTGGAATGGATTGACGGAAAAATTTATGCGAATACCTGGCAAAAAGATGGTATTGCTATTATTAATCCTAAAAACGGAGCATTAGAAGCCGTTATTAATTTATCTGGATTAAGGGAAAAAGTGAGTCAGCATGAAAATTTAGATGTATTAAATGGTATTGCCTACAAAAAAGATACAAAGCAATTATTTGTTACAGGAAAAAACTGGGACAAACTTTTTGAAATAGAGATCATTAAATAAAAAAATGATTTCCTGCTTGGTGATCAAAAACATTATTTTTGTCACATCAGAATAAGTACTCCGTTATTATTATAGACAGATAATAAACCGTACCTTTGCGGCTTATTTTAGATATATGAATAAATTTGAAGCATTAGGCCTCGGAGAAGCTATAATAAAAGCAGTGAATGAAATGGGGTTTGAGACCCCTAGTGAAGTACAGGAGAAGGCTATCCCTATTTTGCTTAGTGAAGATACTGATATTGTCGCATTAGCGCAAACAGGAACAGGAAAAACTGCAGCATTTGGTTTTCCTTTAATTGAAAAAATCGATGTAAACAGTAGAATTACACAAGGACTTATCCTATCTCCCACTCGGGAACTTTGTTTACAAATTACAAACGAGTTAAAAAACTACGCTAAATTTTGCGACGGACTACGAACCGTTGCCATTTATGGTGGTGCCAGCATTCAGGAACAAGCTAAAGAGATCAAACGTGGTGCTCAAATAATTGTTGCTACACCTGGAAGAATGCAAGATATGATTAACCGTAAAATGGTTAATATCTCTAATATTGGATATTGCGTATTAGATGAGGCAGATGAAATGCTAAACATGGGATTTTATGAAGATATCAATTCCATTCTTGCACATACACCAGAAGACAAAAATACTTGGTTATTTTCTGCTACCATGCCTAAAGAGGTAGCTACTATAGCCAAACGTTTTATGAATGACCCAAAAGAAATAACGGTTGGACATAAAAACACAGGATCTAAAAACGTATCTCATGAGTATTACGTTGTAAATTCCAGAGATCGTTATGCTGCTTTAAAAAGATTAGCAGATGCAAATCCTGATATTTTTTCAGTGATCTTTTGTAGAACCAAAAGAGACACTCAAAAAGTAGCAGAAAATCTTATTACAGATGGATACAATGCTGCTGCGCTACATGGTGATTTAAGCCAAAATCAGCGAGATTTGGTAATGAAAAGTTTTCGTAACCGCCAGATACAAATGTTAGTTGCTACGGATGTTGCTGCTCGTGGAATTGATGTTGATGATGTTACCCATGTAATTAATTATCAATTACCAGATGAAATAGAAACCTATACTCATAGAAGTGGAAGAACAGGTCGTGCTGGAAAAAGTGGTGTTTCTATGGTAATCGTTTCGAAAAGTGAACTTAGGAAAATTAAGTCTGTAGAACGCATCATCAAAAAGAAGTTTGAGGAAAAAGAAATACCTAGTGGAGAAGAAATTTGCCAAGTACAGTTATTTCATCTTGCCAACGATATTGCAAAATCAGAAATAAATCACGAAATTGATAGCTACTTGCCATCTATAAATGAAGTACTAGAAGATTTTTCGAAAGAAGAATTAGTAAAAAAATTCTTCTCTGTAGAATTCTCTCGCTTCCATAATTATTACAAGAAGGCAAAGGATCTAAATGTATCCAGAGATAGTGGAGACAGTTCTAGAGGCAGAGATGGTAGTACACGTTACTTTATTAATATAGGAGAAAAAGATGGTTTCGATTGGATGACTTTAAAAGATTTTCTGAAAGAAACTTTAGGATTAGGGAGAGATGGCGTAAGTCGTGTAGATGTAAAAGAAAGTTTTTCATTCTTCAATACTGATTCTGAACATCAAGATATGATTCTTGCTGTTTTTGAAGATTTTAGAATGGAAGGCAGAAAAGTGAACGTAGAGATCTCTAAAGACTCTGGTAGAAATAGAGGAAAACGAAGAAGAGATAACAATGGAGGTGGTTTTAAAGGAAAAAGAAGAAGCGAAGGTTTTAAACCTAAAGGAAGAAATCGACGTGACCAAAAAAGCAGTGATAAAGGAAATAATAACGGAAGAAGGGATCGAAGAAAACGTAGTGATCGAAGGTAATTTTTTTATGAATTAACTAAACTATATGATTTTTGGTCCGATTTTTATGTTATGTTCGTATAGAACAGCCGTCATATTAGATAGAGTTGATCATTAATTATTAAAAAAAGGGAGCTTTTGAAAAAAATTTTATTCTACATAACACTTGTTTTAAGTATTGGAATATATGCTCAGGAAACTGATCCTGAAACTGTATCCGGACAAGTTCTTAATGCCTCTACAGATAGCAAATTACAGAATGTTCACGTAGTAAATCTAAGTCAGGTAATAGGTACTATCTCTGACAAAGAAGGAAATTTTGAAATTAAAGCAAAAGTTAATGATACCTTATATTTTACCTACATAGGATACAAAGCGCTTAGAGTTAGAGTAACGAATGACTGGAAAAAGTTTGGGGATGTTAAAATTAAAATGACAGAACTTGGAATAGCTCTAGAAGAAGTTGTAGTGGCGGATGTTCAGTTAACTGGTTATTTAGAGATTGATGCTAAAAAAATCCCGGTTTACAACAATTATAGATATAGTATTTCGGGATTAAATTCTGGTTATGAAGGAGGAAGCAAACAACCAGGAGCCGTAAATAAGGTTCTGGGAGCTATTTTTAATCCTGCAGATTTTCTTTATAATATTTTTAGTAAACGATCAAATGAACTTCGGAAACTTAGAAAGATGAAGAAAGATGATGAGATCCGAAATCTCTTAGAGTCTAAATTTGATCGTGCTACTCTTATGGCGTTATTGCAAGTAGAACGTTTGGACATTGATGAAATTTTACGCAACTGTAATTACTCAGTAGATTTTATAAAATTTGCTAACGATCTTCAAATCCTTGATGCTATCAGCGATTGCTATGAGGAATATAAAGTTCTGGACAGGAAATAATAATCCTTATTAGTATTACTTCTGAGAATGTAGCGCAATACGATTCCCTTCAGAATCTATAAATTGGGCAAAAAATCCGTTTTCTTTTGATATTAATTTTTTATCTATAAGTACTTTTCCTCCTGAGACATTAACTCTAGCAATCTCGTTAGCTACATCTTCTGAAGAAAAATATACTACTACTCCATCAGCAGAAGGCTTATAATCCTCTTCTAAAAGAATCAACGTACCAGTAGCCGTACCTACCTGATTTTTGTTAGGAAACCACCCCATTTTAACACCATCCATTTCAACAAGATAAATTTCTATATCGAAAACTTTTTCATAAAAAGCTTTTGCTCGATTCATATCTGTAACCGGAATTTCAAACCAAGTAACCATAATTTGTGTTTTTATTTAGGATAAAAGTTAGTTATTCTAAATAAAAAAAACAATCTGAATGAGCAGCAAAACAAATCCATTACATTTCTGATTATAAAACAATTGCACTTATGATCCTTTTACAAAACACGATTATAGGTTTCAAATTATAATTTGGCACTATTAATTTTTATCGGAACATTATTTTAGTGGATATATAAATATTGGATTATTAGAGGTCTTCACATTTCTTGTTTATCTAAATAACTAAAGAGCTCTTCCATCCTACAGAGAATAAGAGATACATTCAAAAAATGCAAACATGATTATACTTAACGTAAAAACTACTTACGTACCAATTCATAAAGGTATTGCCAAAGATGTAATTTGCCCAATTTGTAATACAAAGGATAGCATAGAAATTACAATATATCAAAAACATATTGATACAGGTCTTGTCTATAATACTACCAATAAACTAAGTGGCACTGCGTACTGTACAAATTGTAAGACTGAAATTCCTAATGTGCAATGGACTCCAGAAATAGAAACTGTTTTTGAAAAATTAAAGGACGAAAGTCAAATCGAAACACCAGGAAAAAAGTATAGCATTATTTTTAAGGTATTACTTGCATTTTTAGCATTAGTAGCTTTTGGTATAGGATACGCACTTTTTAGTGCCAAAGCTACTGCAGATGATAAAAGAGCGATTTTAGAAAATCCAACTATAAATAATAAATTACTCATACAACATCAAGTAAGAGAGAGCTTATCACAATTTAATGATTTGGGTAATAGTTGGGCTGTTATCAGAAATGTAACTGGTGACACCATCATTATTCAAATGCACACCGAAAAAGTACCTTTAGATCAAATAAATGGGGCTAAGCCACCTACTTCTGGATATGATGGTAAACTTTACAAAATAAAAAAAGATGAATTTCGAACCAAAGAGCGTGTTTCTGAATATCATAAAGAAAAAGGTATGGGACTTAATTATGCTTACATCTGGTCATTTCAAAAAGAGTAAATCATGTTTAAAAGAAAAAATGATCATAGCTTTATACAACACCATATGTACGAAGGTAAGCACTCCAAAAGTATTTATAAAGGCTTTAAAACAAGTATGTTTATACTGATATCTTTATTGATCATAGGTGGATTTACATATCGAGAATTATTGCAATACGAAGCTGGATTTATCTCTAACAACTTTTTATTTTGGCTATATGAACATATTGGTTTTATGGACATTAAAATTATGTATGGATTCATATGCCTGTTAGTTGTGTGCATTGGAATTTGGGATGTAAGACGATTGAAAAAAATTAAAAACAATGAACAGTAATTTTAATAAGTAATAAATATTTGTCTTCACATTTCTTAAATTTATAACATCACCCTTAAAGAACTACTCTTCTTTACACTTTATACCTATCCATATGAATGACTACATTATTTTAGATATTTTTTGGGATCATCAGATAGTTCGGGAGCAATCAGGTAAAGAGTTTAAAATTTTTCGCGGTATTGATTACCAAACCGATTGGAAAAAGCTAGGATATGGGTATTCAAAAGACAAAAAACAGATTTATTATTACAATACGGAATATTTTAAAAAATACTATAAAGAAATAGACTTTGAGACCTTTCATATTGTAGAAAGACATGCAGAAAAAAATCCTTATAGTGTAGGTGGAGAATATAAAGAAACCATATATTTCGCTGATAAAAACAACGTGTATGTAAACAGTTATCTGTGTCCTTTTTCTATTATCGAAGGCATTTCTCCAAAAGATCTTAAATTAATTGATATCTCCAAAGGATATGCTACTGATGGAGCTAATGATTATGTGTTTGATCAAAAATTACCCTATAAGATAAAAAATACAAAACCCATTAATGCTGTGTATTTAATAGCTAATGATATTATATATTTTGGGAATACAAGTCCTTTAGAATGTGATGCAAAAAGTTTTGAATTGGTACATGAGGCTGTTTTAAATATTGCAAAAGATAAGAATCATGTTTTCTACAAAGATCAAATTATTGAAGGCGCAGATCCGAAAACTTTTCAATTTTTAGATGCTTGCATTCTTCCCAATAAGGAATATTATCAGGAATGCGATATAGACTTTTATGCAAAAGATAGTAAGCAAGCCTATTTTATAAGCACTCCATTTATGACTAAGATAATTAAGACAAAAAGTCTTCACAATTTTAGATTTGAAGTCATTGATGGTCGTGGATACGCTTTTGATGACATCTATCGATATGATCGTGGAAAAAGAAAAAAAATATAGTAACTCATCTACACATGTTAACCTTTAGACATATTGAACACTAAGTATCGTAATTCAAATAAATACTAAAGGCATGAAAATCTTAAAATTACTAAGCTTATTTTTAATCATCTTTTCTTATTCTAACTGTTCTAAAGAAGATGATGAAATCTTTATAAACGAAACAGAAGTATTAGAAAAAAGCAATCTCTATTCCAATATCAAATGGACTGGAACCTGGAATTCTACATATGGAGAATTAAGACTAGTGGAAAAAGGGCAGCTTATCTATGGAGATTACAGTGATATTGGTGTCATCTATGGATATAGACATTATATCAATGGGAAGGAATATTTTGAAGGCACCTTTGAGAACTATCGAATGAACAAAAATGGTATTATCCGTTTTGAAATGAATAACCCTAATTTTAATAACTCCTTTTCTGGTGAATGGGTATGGAATAACTCTTCTTATTGGTATTCCTGGAATGGCACAAAAACCTCTAAAAAGGAACCAGTGTTACAAAGTTTTTATAATGTAAAAGGGCAGATTATGGATAAAACAACTTTACAGAAAATCACTACTCCGATTACTATTGAAGTATTCAAAAATGGTATCAGACGATTTACTGACGTGTCTGAGAGTGGATTATATGCGCTTCAATTACCAAAAGGAAACTGGGAGATAAGAGTAAATGATTATAGATATCAATCATATTCCAGAAATATCCTGGTAAAAGAAAATTACGATTTCAATAATTATTTTACAGAAAACATCTTTCTAGTCAAAAAATAATTTTTGACTAATCTTAATGTTATTCCAGGTATTTCAAAATCGTTACATTAAAAAAATACCTGGAAAATGGATTAGTTAGTTACGAAGTAGTTGTTCCTTTATGAAAAATATCGTGAACAACTTCAGATGTATAATTGATGGTTGTTTTATTAGATTTAAAACCTGTTTTCACTTGTTTTATAAGTGCTTTCATTTTGCTGGTAGGAGACTTTTTTTTGCTCATGACAAAGATGTTTTATGGGTACTTAACAGTATTAAGTTACTCAAATATAGGGAATTAAATTTTAAATTGTTTGATTTAAGCACATTAACCTTTTACGTGTAAACCTTTTTTTACCCATAAACTACGACATAAAAAAACAGCAAAATCATAGAATTTGAATGTTATTTTTAATTATTCGTAATCAACCAATTAGTATTTGTTATTTATGCTCTTCTTTGTATCTAGCAATAATTTTTTCGTGACTTTTTATCACTTTTTTGGCCCAATCCATTCTTTTTTCCATCTTTTCTGTTTCCGATAATTGCCAAGGAATATCTGAATTTCTTAATAATGAAGTTACATGCTGTAAAATTATCGCCGCAGAAACTGAAATATTAAGACTTTCGGTAAAACCAACCATAGGAATATGTAATTTAACATCCGATTCATCTAGTACTAAATCACTAAGACCTTCTTGTTCTTGACCAAAGAAAAATACTGATGGCTTGCTAATATCAAAGTCTTTTAACTCAACAGAGCTATCATGCGGAGTTGTTGCCACAATCTGATATCCTTTACTCTTCAAGGTATTTATACATTCTCGGGTGGTAGTATACCTATTGATATCTACCCATTTTTGCGCACCCATCGCAATTTCTCTATCAATACGCTTAGCATTTATCTCTTCGATCACATGAACATTCTGAATTCCAAAAACATCGCAGCTTCTTATTACAGCACTTGTATTATGTAACTGATATACATCTTCTACAGCTACAGAAAAATAGTTTGTTCTTTGTGCAATTATATTTTTGTTAAGATTCTGACGTCGTGGAGTAAGAAAAGATTCTAAGTACTCTAATAGTTGAATATCTACCATAAGAGTGCTAAAATATAAAAGATTGGTAATTTATAAATGAAAATGGTCTTAAAGATCATCAAACTATTTCCTTCATAAGGAAGACCTCTCTTACGTTACCCATTCGCATAGAGAGGTCTATACTAATATAAGATCACAAAAGTCTTGTACGAAAATTTTGCTTAACGTTTTTATTCCCATCGTCATATAAAAATAAAAAAACAATCCTTTTTAGAAATTACATCAGCTCCTATTAACAAATCACTTAATTTTCAATTCATTTTGATGTTTTTAGCTACTACAAGTTTTGACTTTCCTCAATTTTATTTTTGTAAAATAAACTCACTTCTTCTATTTTTCTGATGTTCAGCTTCACTACATTGTGTATTATTATCACATCTATTTACCAAAGCTGATTCTCCATATCCACGTCCAGTAAGTCTGGATTTATCAATCCCTCCTTTTTCTACAATATACTTTATAGTACTTTTTGCACGACGATCACTCAATGCCATATTATAACTATCTGGAGCTCGACTATCTGTATGTGATCTAACATCTATTTTTATCTCTGGATATTGTTTCATGGTGGCAATAATTTTTTGAAGTTCTATCTCCGCATCTGGGCGAATGAAAGATTTATCTAAGTCAAAATAAATTATTTGCAAGTCTAATATTTTAGCTAAATCATCTCCAGGTTTCACTTCTTGTTCTTGTAATCCTCCTTTAGACAATTGCAGAGGTACATCATGAGTGTACTCTAATGCAGTATTGGTCTCTAAAAGTTTTTCTGATGGGTTGTAGCTGTTTTTAAGCGCCCTAATAACATATGATTTTTCACACTCCAATTCAAAATTATATACCCCGCTAGCATCACTTGCTACTCTGGATATTTCATTTCCGTCTTCATCCAGTAAAAGTACATCGGCTTCTGACAAAACAACTCCAGATTCGGCATCTGTTACAACACCCGACACGTACTGTCTACAACTGGTAATTAACTCTTCTATTTGTTTAAAACTATAAATATCATCATTTCCTTTTCCTCCTTCTCTATTGCTTGCAAAGAAACCTATTTTGGTCATTTCATTTAATACAAAACTAAAATCATCATCCGGACTATTTACTGGTCTTCCTATATTATAAGGAATTGAAAAACCTTCTTCTTCTGGAACCGTAACAAAAATATCTAAACCTCCCAACCCTACATGGCCGTCGCTTGCAAAATATAGTCTTCCTGTATCACTTATATAAGGAAAAGTTTCTCTTCCTTCGGTATTTATTTTATCTCCGAGATTGACGGGAGTACCAAAGGTTCCATCAGGTAACACATCTACCTTATATAGATCAGACATGCCTTTGGTACCAGGCATATCACTAGCAAAGTATAATTGTTTCCCATCTTTTGTAAGAGCTGGATGCGCTACAGAATACTCCTCACCATTAAATGGTAATTCCTCTATATTCTTCCACTTATCACCTTCTAAGGTTGCTCTATATAACTTTAACAACACTGTTCCTGTTGTATCAGAACCTATTTTTCTTTTCGTATAATTATTTCTCGTAAAATATACTGTTTGCCCATCTGGACTAAAAGAAGTAGAAGATTCATGAAACTTAGTATTTATTTTACCTTTTATTTTTTTTGGTTGAGTTAATTCGTTATCAGGTTCTACAACTTCTGAAATAAAAAGATCTAAAAAAGGCATTTCGTTCCATTCGTGAATTATTTTAGACATGGAACTATATTGACTTCGAGAGGATGCAAATACAAGATTTCCTCTATTATCAAAACTTGGAGCATAATCAGAAGCGCTTGAATTAATATCTATTTTTTTGAGTGTGAATTTTCCAGATTGCATCTCGATAAATCTCAAATAATCTCGTGTACTCACAAAATAAACGGCTCTTTTATCGGTATTTGTTTTCTCATAGAAAATTTCCATGATAGCGTCAGCATCATCATAACGCTTTATGCTTTTGAGGCTTTGTGAATATCTGAATAAATATTCCACATCCATATCATCCGAATACTCCTTCATTAGTTTTTCATACCAATCAATGGACTTTTCTAATTCGCCATTGAAATAATATGAATCGCCAATTTTCTTATACAAATCCGAAGAAGTGTATCCTTTTTCGGCTACATCTAAATATATTTTTCTAGCATCTACGAAGGCATATTTAGCAAAAGTCTCATCTGCTCTTGCTAGTCTTTTTTCCTGTGCTTCTATTCCTCCAAATACAATAACACATAAAGATAGACTTATAAGGGTTTTTATAACTTTCATAACAATCTTATTGGTTAAAAGAATCTAGGAGTTAGCATTCTGTTATATTTTCTAAACAATTCAAAACGTAGCATTACTTCATAACTTCCATCATTAAATTGTGTTCTTCCTAATTCGGTCGATTCTTTATCATATGCAAATCCAATCATTAAAGAATCTGAAATCTGGAAACCAGCCATGGCACTAAAAGCTGCACTCCATCTGTAAGCTGCTCCTAGTGTTAATTTATCATATAACAAGAAATTAGCTGATATATCTACCTGTAAAGGAGCTCCAAATACTAATTTAGATAATAATGCTGGTTTAAATTTTAGATTATCATTTAGCTCAAAAACGTATCCTGTTATTAAATAATAATTAATACGTTCTTCTGCAATAAATGTTGATGAATCATTACTATTTACTGTAGCATCTTCATCGAAATGATTTGTCTCTAATAAATTAGGAGCACTCAATCCAGCATAAAACTTATCTGTATGATAGTAGATTCCAATACCCACATTTGGACTAAATTTATTATCGATATTATTCTCAAAATTCGGGTCATTTATATCAAACTGTGATAATCTTTGGAAATCTACATTAAGGAGATGTCCTCCCGCTTTTAATCCGAAGCTTAACTTTCCTGTGTCCGAAGTAGGAATCGTATAGGAGAAATCAATATCAAAGTAGGTTTCATCTGTAGGTCCAATTTCATCATTTACGATAGAGAACCCTAACCCAACTCGATTATTATCTCCTATTGGAGTGTTTAACGTTAAGGTTTGTGTTCTTGGAGCTCCATCCAATCCAACCCATTGACTACGATGCAACCCCATAATACTCATAACACCTCGGCTACCTGCATATGCAGGATTTACGCTTATCGTATTATACATATACTGGGTATATTGAGCATCTTGCTGTGCTTGGATATTATTAAAAAAACCAAACCACAAAAGAAAGGATAGGAATAGTATAAATATTTTTCTCATTTATTTAAATTTTTAAAGAATGATCATAAGAGCCCTGATTATCGACGATTTGTGTTCGGATCAATTATTTATCTATTTATATACAGGAAACCTGTTTTATTTTTCTTTTCTCCCGTTTCTAACGTATATTCTAAGAAGTAATAATAGGTACCTACCGGAAGCTGCTTATCTTCTTGTATGGTAGCCCTACCGTTAGAAAAACCTCTAAATAAATTATCATTACTTCCATAATTTCTGGAACTAAAAACAATAACTCCCCATCTATTATAAATCTCTAAGGTATTTTCTAGATTCTCGATACCTCTAATGATCAAGGAGTCGTTTATCCCGTCACCATTTGGACTAATTCCCGTATAAACAGTTACTGATTCATCTGAGGTTATTTCGGTGATGGTTTCATCCTCTGCATCTCCATCACCATCGGTATCAACATCTGTTGTATTGGTAGGATCATCAGAAACATCAACCACATCATCTCCATTTGGATCTTGACCTGTTACTGTAGCCTGATTGATCACTTCTCCTGAAAGAACATCTTCTGCCGTTAACACATAGTTAGCTGTAAATGTGGTCATATCAATCTCTCCTACTGCTAAATCAATAGGACCGCCAGTTATAACAATTCCTGGTAATGGATCTGATAATACAATATTGGTGATATCTACATTACCTGTGTTCTCTACTGTAAAAGTGTACTGAATCTCATCTCCAACATTAGGAAGACCATCATCATTTACATCTACATAGATACCTGTTTTAGTAAGTGCTAAATTAGGTAACTGATCAATCTCGGTAATCGTCTCATCATTGGTTGGATCATTATCTCCATTATCATCTACTAATTCATCTCCATTATCTGAAACATCGATCACATCATCTCCATTTGGATCTTCTCCTATCACAGTAGCGCTATTTATAACTTCTCCGTTATTAATATCAACCTGTGTAATTACATATGTTGCCTGCGCAGTACCTTGTTCTCCTGGTGCCAATGTAGATGGTGTAATAGCTAGATTAGTGCTTCCAGTAAGAATATCATCTATAAAAATATTACTTACCGTTACATTACCTGTATTGGTAACAGTGAATGTATAGGTAATAACATCTCCAACATTTGAACCACTTGCTACACCAGTTTTAACTAATATTAAATCAGGATCAGCTATAAGATCTGTAACTGTTGGATCGTTATCCGTCTCTCCATCGGTCGTGCCATCTCCATTTGGTGTCTCAACAGTCTCATCGCCTGCATCGGATACATCTGTTACATCATCTGTTCCACTTGGACTATCTCCTGTAGCTGTAGCACTGTTCTCTATAAAGCCTGCATCCATATCTGCTTGGGTAATCGTTTGATTTGCTGTCACTGTTACACTAACACCTGGTGCTAAACTCGCTATCGGACTGCCTACAATACTTCCCGCATCTGCATTCGCATCCTCTATCTCAATGTCTGTCAAAGTAACATTACCTGTATTGGTCACTACAATATCATACTCGATAACATCATTTAAGGCGCTTCCTGCTACCCTAACTGTCTTAATAACGCTTAGACTTGGATCGGCTGTCAAATCTGTAACTGTTGGATCGTTATCCGTCTCTCCATCGGTCGTGCCATCTCCATTTGGTGTCTCAACAGTCTCATCACCTGCATCGGATACATCTGTTACATCATCTGTTCCACTTGGACTATCTCCTGTAGCAGTAGCACTGTTCTCTATAAAGCCTGCATCGATATCTGCTTGGGTAATTGTTTGATTTGCTGTCACTGTTACACTAACACCTGGTGCTAAACTTGCTATCGGACTGCCTACAATACTTCCCGCATCTGCATTCGCATCCTCTATCTCAATGTCGGTTAATGTAACATTACCTGTATTGGTCACTACAATATCATACTCGATAACATCATTTAAGGCGCTTCCCGCTACCCTAACTGTCTTGATAACACTCAAACTTGGATCAGCAGTAATCGTAGTAACTGTTGGATCGTTATCCGTCTCTCCATCGGTCGTACCATCTCCATTTGGTGTCTCAACAGTCTCATCGCCTGCATCAGATACATCTGTTACATCATCTGTTCCACTTGGACTATCTCCTGTAGCAGTAGCACTGTTCTCTATAAAACCAGCATCGATATCTGCTTGGGTAATTGTTTGATTTGCTGTCACTGTTACACTAGCACCTGGGGCTAAACTCGCTATCGGACTGCCTACAATACTTCCCGCATCTGCATTCGCATCCTCTATCTCAATATCGGTTAATGTAACATTACCTGTATTGGTCACTACAATATCATACTCGATAACATCATTTAAGGCGCTTCCTGCTACCCTAACCGTCTTGATAACGCTTAGACTTGGATCGGCTGTCAAATCTGTAACTGTTGGGTCATTGGTAGGATCTGAATCTGTACTTCCATCTCCATTTGGTGTCTCAACAGTCTCATCGCCTGCATCAGATACATCTGTTACATCATCTGTTCCACTTGGACTATCTCCTGTAGCAGTAGCACTGTTCTCTATAAAGCCTGCATCGATATCTGCTTGGGTAATCGTTTGATTTGCAGTTACGGTTACACTAGTGCCTGGGGCTAAACTCGCTATCGGACTTCCTACGATACTGCCCGCATCTGCATTCGCATCCTCTATCTCAATATCGGTTAATGTAACATTACCTGTATTGGTCACTACAATATCATACTCAATAACATCATTCAAAGCGCTTCCTGCAACTCTAACTGTCTTGATAACGCTTAGACTTGGATCGGCTGTCAAATCTGTAACTGTTGGATCGTTATCGGTCTCTCCATCGGTCGTGCCATCTCCATTTGGTGTCTCAACAGTCTCATCACCTGCATCGGATACATCTGTTACATCATCTGTTCCACTTGGACTATCTCCTGTAGCAGTAGCACTGTTCTCTATAAAGCCTGCATCGATATCTGCCTGGGTAATTGTTTGATTTGCTGTCACTGTTACACTAACACCTGGTGCTAAACTTGCTATCGGACTGCCTACGATACTTCCTGCATCTGCATTCGCATCCTCTATCTCAATATCGGTTATTGTTACATTACCTGTATTGGTCACTACAATATCATACTCGATAACATCGTTCAATGCACTTCCTGCTACCCTGACTGTCTTGATAACACTTAGACTTGGATCGGCAGTAATCGTAGTAACTGTTGGGTCATTGGTAGGATCTGAATCTGTACTTCCATCTCCATTTGGTGTCTCAACACTCTCATCGCCTGCATCAGATACATCTGTTACATCATCAGGACCTCCTAGAGGACTATCTCCTGTAGCTGTAGCACTGTTCTCTATAAAACCAGCATCGATATCTGCTTGTGTAATTGTTTGATTTGCTGTCACTGTTACACTAGCACCTGGTGCTAAACTTGCTATCGGACTGCCTACGATACTTCCTGCATCTGCATTCGCATCCTCTATCTCAATATCGGTTAATGTAACATTTCCTGTATTAGTCACTACAATATCATACTCAATAACATCATTCAATGCACTTCCTGCTACTCTAACTGTCTTGATAACACTCAAACTTGGATCAGCAGTAATCGTAGTAACTGTTGGGTCATTGGTAGGATCCGAATCTGTACTTCCATCTCCATTTGGTGTCTCAACAGTCTCATCACCTGCATCAGATACATCTGTTACATCATCTGTTCCACTTGGACTATCTCCTGTAGCTGTAGCACTGTTCTCTATAAATCCTGCATCGATATTTGCTTGTGTAATTGTTTGATTTGCTGTTACCGTTACACTAGCACCTGGTGCTAAACTTGCTATCGGACTTCCTACGATACTTCCAGCATCTGCATTCGCATCCTCTATCTCAATATCGGTTAATGTAACATTTCCTGTATTAGTCACTACAATATCATACTCAATAACATCATTCAATGCACTTCCTGCTACTCTAACTGTCTTGATAACACTCAAACTTGGATCAGCAGTAATCGTAGTAACTGTTGGGTCATTGGTAGGATCCGAATCTGTACTTCCATCTCCATTTGGTGTCTCAACAGTCTCATCACCTGCATCAGATACATCTGTTACATCGTCCGTACCACTTGGACTATCTCCTGTAGCTGTAGCACTGTTCTCTATAAATCCTGCATCGATATTTGCTTGTGTAATTGTTTGATTTGCTGTCACTGTTACACTAGCGCCTGGTGTTAAACTTGCTATTGGACTGCCTACAATACTTCCAGCATCTGCATTGTCATCTGTAATTTCAATATCGGTTAATGTAACATTACCTGTATTGGTCACTACAATATCATACTCAATAACATCATTTAAGACACTTCCCGCTACCCTGACTGTCTTGATAACACTTAGAACTGGTACTTCTGGTGTAGCACTGGTCTCATCATCTTCTGCAGGGGTATCTGTATCTGCTGTAGCATCAGGACTACTGTCGGGATCAAAATTATCACTCGCAGTGATCTCTGCAAA
>NZ_CANLMM010000010.1:0-152184 GCF_947492115.1 uncultured Aquimarina sp. | reverse complement strand
TGAATACCCTGAATACCTTGTGGTCCTTGCGCACCAGTTTCTCCTTGTATACCTTGAATACCTTGCGGTCCTTGTGCACCCGTTACACCTTGGTCACCCTGAGGTCCTTGCGGTCCTTGGGCACCAGTTTCTCCTTGTATACCCTGAATACCTTGCGGTCCTTGTGCACCCGTTACACCTTGGTCACCCTGAGGTCCTTGTGGTCCTTGTGTACCAGTTTCTCCTTGTATACCCTGTGGTCCTTGCGGTCCTGTTGGGCCTTGCGCGCCAATAGTACCAATATTAGTTACTGTTCCATCTTCTGCAGTGTAAGTGAATGTTCCATCACCATTATCGACAAGAGTAGATATCGTTTCATTAATAGTTCCACCACCATTAGATAGAGTAATGGTGTTCCCTGTTTGGCTTAAAATTTGAATTTCATTTGTTGGATCGGAGTCTGGATCATTGATTAGTGAAGTAAGATCTACTGATCCGCCATTTTCTAATGTTAGAATATTAGTTATTGGATCAAATGTTAAAACCTGATTGTCATTTCCGCTACATAAACTAGTCCAACTATTATTGTTGTATTGAAAAATACAATTATCATCTGTATTATAAATCAATGCTCCATTCAACGGAGTTATTGAATTCATTTGAGCAGTAGTAATTCTGGTTAGAATAAAAGCTTTGTCTACGCTTTCTAATTCCAATATAGATGATGCATCTATTTGGTCAGGGTTATCTCCAACTTTTACCTGAGAGTGAACTTGGGCTAATGATGAAAATATACATATAAGAATAAGTAATTTTACCTTCATAGGCTGTAGGAAGTTTCTTTTAAAAAAAGGTTTTGCCTTTTTTTGGTTGGGGTTATCACGTAATTTAACTTTTTTAAAATCAGCTATTTAACAACGCTAAAATAGTTAAGTTGCTAATATATTAATATTTTCTTAACTACAAAAATACACTTTTTATTCGATAAAAAGCATTTTTTTTCGATAAAAAGCCTTTTTTTGATAAATTTGGTTTTTTACAAGTAATTGTAAATCAGTAATAATAGTGCTTTTTTTTAGTCGTTTATTGAAGGGAATTATTTCAGATATTAAAAATATTTATTTTTAGTTTTTATTTTTAAAGAATTCTAATACATTTGTCGCATGAAAGCGGGAGTAGCTCAGTTGGTAGAGCGTCAGCCTTCCAAGCTGAATGTCGCCGGTTCGAACCCGGTCTCCCGCTCGAAAGCCTAATCATTTGATTAGGCTTTTTTGTTTTTAAAGGGAAGTTTTAAAAAGTTTAGTTACATTCGTTAATGTTCATGTTGTTTTATTAAGATATTGTCTATGAATAGTAGAAGTTTTACAAATGTAATTAGGTATTTTATGGATGAATGGATTCCTCCGGCTATTCGTGATTCTAAAGTTTTTATGTTGCCATTTTATTATTATGCCTATAAAGGAAGAGATATTAAGAAGGTAATGAATTTAAAGGCTACAATTTTCAAATGGTCTGAAAAGGAATTTGCAGATTTTTACTCTAACCGAGATACTCGCTTTTCGAATAGTAGAGAGACTGATATGTCAAAGCAATGTTTAAAATATGTTTTCGAACATATAAAATCGGATAATGATACTTTTCTTGATGTTGGATGTGGAAATGGTTTTTTGCTTAAATATGCTAATGAGAAGGGTTTTCTTACAACTGGCTGCGATATAATTGAGGGAAAAACTTTTGATCATAGTGATTATTATCAAGCTAACATCGAAAATTTGCCTTTTGAAGATAATTCTTTTGATGTTGTTTGTGCAACACATACATTAGAACATGTCATTGATTTTGAAAGAGCAATTACTGAGTTGAAAAGAGTTACGAAAAAAACATTATGTGTAGTTGTTCCTTGTCAGCGAGCTTATTATTATACCTTAGATGAGCATGTGCGATTTTTTCCCTATAAGTGGATGCTAGAACAGGAAATGAAAATGGATAATTATACCTGTGAAAAAATTCATGGTGATTTAGTTTTTATTGGGGATTTAGAAGCGCAAAAAGAAAATTTATAAATGATTAAAAAGTCTTTTTCTACTATCAATTTTTGGATTAAGTTTTTAGGATTCTTCTTATTAGCTTATCTAATTTATAAAGTTGGTTGGAAAGAGACAATTATATCTATTCGTAAAATTTCTCTTTTACATATTCTTGTAGCTTTAATAATTTTTTGGATTGCTTTTTTTGTAAAAAGCATAAGATGGAAGATAGTTTCTAATTCTTATGGTATTAAATTCGGAATATTTAAGGCACTAAGAGTTTTTTTTATTGGAATTTTTTTAGGGAATATTACACCAGGTAAATTGGGTGATTTTGGAAGATTGCTATACATTAAAGATGAGTTGCCGAATCAAAAAGTAGGATGGTCAAGTCTTATCATGGATAGATTGTTTGATTTGTTTTGTTTATTACTTTTTAGCTTTTTCGCACTTGTTTATTATCAAATTGTTTTTCAAATTTTGGTTTTACCCAAAAATTATTGGGGAGTTCTTTTTTGGCTCTTGCTAGCCATTATTTGCAGTTTTGTTATTTTCAAAAATCGAAAAAATATAAGGAATAAGATAAGGCCTTGGTGGGAAGCTTTTAGTTCGCATGATTTGGGAGTTGAAAAAAGCTTTTTGAGCTTAATTCTTACAGTGGTTAGTATGATTTTAATCTATGGTGTTTTTAATTATGTTGCTTGGGCTATGGGAATCCGTATTGATCATATAGGATTATTTTTAGGAACTTTTATTTTAGGAGTTTTAAGTTTGCTTCCTATTACAATTTTAGGCATTGGAGTACGTGAAACTTCTCTTGTTTTAATTTTTCAATTATATAATCTTCCTGCAGAAGATGCAGTTGCTTTATCGTTAATAATTTTTTTACTTCAGTTATTATCTTTTCTTCCTGGAGCAATCTGGTTTTATTTATCACCTATACAATTAAAACAACTTAGGATTTCAAAAGACAACTAGTTATTTAGAAAGCCTTTCATTATCCTGAATATCCATCCACATTGCAAAAAGTAGTGATTGAAAACCAGATATAGTCAAGAAAATGAATATGATCAAATAGTCAGTTGGAGTTTTTGAATTCGGATCGAAAAAGTTAGAGATTAATTGATAAAAGAAATAACTATTGATGATACCAATGATGAAAGAAATCCAATATAGTAGATAAAGAGGGTGAAAGCTACGGTATAAATATTTGGTTTGTAGTCTTTTAAAAAAACATCTAATTAATAAAAAAAGAATAGGCAAGGATACTTTAATAATGTTTAGCTTGGATTTTTCTCCAACTCCATAAATTGGTTTGATTTTTACTTCTCTAATTGTACAAAATGCAATATTTAGTTTTACTAATAAATCATTTGGCATTCCATATCGCTTATAGATATCATATAAAGGAACAGAATTGAGTGCATTATTTGAAATTGCAGTATAACCACTTTGAGTATCTGATACTCCCCAGTAACCTGAAGCAATTTTGGTTAGAATACTTAAGATAGAATTTCCTAAAAAGCGTACTCTAGGAATAATAACCCAAGCACTCTTGTGAATTAGCCTATTTCCTTTTACGTAATCTATGCCTTCTTCCACAACAGGTTTGCATATAGATTCCAATTCAGCGGGATCCATTTGTCCGTCTCCCGCCATTACTGCGGTGCAGTCTATATTATGATCTTTACACCATTTGTAACCTGTAGCAATAGCTGCGCCAACACCCCCATTTTCTAGATGCTTGATTACAATAATTTTTTCATTTTCCGAATTTTTATTTACAACCTCCGATGGAGTAAATTTTTGTCTTTCATCAATACTTTTTTGTTGTACTTCAATATCAGCTCTATTATAGATGTTAGGTGTAATCTTATTTTCTAGGTTTGAAATTAAACTAAGATTGGAAGAATTCTCTTTTAAGTTTTTTATCACTGTGTCAACCGTATTGTCCTTTGACGCATCATCTACTACTATAATTCGATCTACAAATGAAGGCATACTATCTAGCACCATCATGATTTGTTGAGATTCATTATAACATGGCACTACTACGGCTATTGTCTTATTATTAAGCATTCTATTTTTTTTATTCTTTATTAATCTTAACTGGTTTTAGATTACTTTCTGCCCAATTTAAGTTGTTTTTTGCTAATATGTAATTCGGATCAATTTCAATAGCTTTTTTACAAGCTTTGGCACCAAGTTCCCATTGTTGTAATTGATTATAAGCAGAGCATATATTATTGTACGCATATGCGTTTTTAGGATCGATTTTTAATATTTTTTCGCAAGTAGAAATGACTAAGTCATATTCTTGTATTTGATAATATTTTAGGCTAATGTCTAAAAGTTTAGCAGGGTCTTTAGAATTTTCTACTTGTGCATTTAATACGCTGATATCCTGTTTTATTTTAATGTCATTTTTGGAAATTTTATTAAGAAGATCTTGGGATTGTGAATGATTAGGGCTTTTTTGAAGGGCAATCTGTGCCTGTTTTTTCGCTTCTAGGTATCTTTTTTGATCAAAAAGATATTTTGCAAAGAAATAATGAGGAGAAGGTGAATTTGAATTTAACTTTATTGCCGAATCGAAATAATATTCAGCTTTTTGAAGGTTTTTTTTGGCAGAATATAGAATAGCCAAATTAACATGCAAAATATAGTAATTTGGACTTAATAAATTAGCTTTTTCAAAATAATTCAAAGCGACATCATAATTACCTTTTTCCATTTGTGTTAAGCCATAATTCATTTGACCTCTGCCATTTTTTGGGCTTTTTACAACAACATCCAGCCAAAGTGATTCATGAGAACTCCAAACCTCATTTCTTTGTATGGTCCCATATCCATGACCTATGAGGATTAGAAATATAATTGGAATTATATAGAATAGGTGTTTTTTATGAATTTCCTTTTGATTTTTAGCCAATATTAAAGCACTATAAGGAATTGCAATAAACAAACCAATAAATGGAAAAAACATTCTATGATCATTAGCTATTTGGAAAAGCGGGTTTAATGTAGTTGGTAGTAAAGCAATAAAAAACCAGGCTATCCCAAATGATATGGGTCTTAGTTCTTTTTTTAAAGACGTCTTTATCATGACAACCAACATCCCAATAATAATGATTAAGCCCGAGAGTATCTTAAAGCTGTACCATGGTTTTATAATAGCTATATCAGGATCAGCACTTAGATTAATTGGAAGCAAGAAATTACTTAAATAATGTTTAATCACATACCATTGAGTACTTATATACTCAAATCGTGTAACGGAAAAATTGGTGGAAGCAGTAGATTCTGGAGTTAAATAATATTGATTTAAAATAAATAAAGACGAGCCAATAATTCCTGCAGGTAAAGCTTTTTTGAGAAAACGAAATATTTTGGTTTTGGTATTTGATCTAAAATCCGTTATCATGGAATGTTCTTCGAAAAGAAGAATATAAGTAAACAATATAGGGATGAACATTACTCCAGTTTGTTTTGTCCATATACCAATAATCATTGTAATAATGTAGAGATACCATTTTCTGCCAAAAGGATGAATATAAAGTAAAAGTGAAGCTACAATACATAACGTAGAAAATGAGTCTGAACGCGCACATATATAGTTGATAGTTTCGGCATTACCAGTATGGAATGCAAACCAAGCTGATGAAATAAGTGCTGCAATACCTAAATATCTATTTGTAGGTAGAGATATTTTATAAAGATGTTTGCATAATAGAAAAACCAGAATTATTAGTACTATAAACCAAAAAAAGATGTGGTAATGAAAAAATCTTGGATTTAGTTCTCCTGCTAGATTATAATCAATGGCATTCATCAATGTGATCATTGGTCGGTAAGCCCTGTTAGCAGGTAAAGAACTAAAGGTGTTGGCATCTTTGAAAAAAGAAATCCAATTATCTAGACTTCTTATAGAATTATTACTTTCTATGGTGTGTGTATCATCGAAGATGAATGGATTGTCAAAATGATTACTATAGATTAAAACGGTAGCAATAAGAATTAATGCTAAAATTTTTATTTCAAACGCTTTAGAGGTGAAATTTTTAAACATTTTGCTTTGAAACTTAATATGGATAAGGTAGGTTGTTCATTTGTCAAAATTATTAATAGGTAAGGTAATTTATTAATATTAGTACCAATTTTAATGATATTGACAGGCTTAAATATAGTTGTTTTTATATCTTTTTTTAAGAAGATTGAGATAAAAATTTTTATTTGAACTATAGTATAGGACAATTATGTAACAATCAATTGATTTAAATTTATAGAAGAGGAACAGATCAACCATAGTTTGTATTATAAACAATATTCGAATGATTTATTTTATATTTAGGAAGAATTATATTTAGAATACATTAGGAAATTAATTTCCTTTCAATAATTAAATTCTAAAAATGAGTAAAAACTACTACGCTAATGAAACAGCTGTTATAGATAACGGGTGTATTATTGGAAATGATACGAAAATATGGCATTTTTCACATATTATGTCGGGTTCTATAATCGGCAATAATTGTAATATCGGTCAAAATGTTGTTATTTCACCAGAGGTAAGAATAGGTAATTACGTAAAAATCCAGAATAATGTTTCTGTTTACACGGGAGTTACTTGTGATGATTATGTTTTTTTAGGTCCTTCCTGCGTTTTTACAAACGTTATTAATCCGAGAAGTGCAATAAATAGAAGAGGAGTGTATATAAAAACCCATGTGGGAGAAGGAGCCTCTATAGGGGCAAATGCTACTATTGTCTGTGGAAATAATATTGGGAAATATGCATTCGTTGGCGCTGGATCTGTTATTACTAAAGAAGTGAAAGCATATGCACTTATGGTTGGGAATCCAGCAAAACAAACTGGATGGATGAGTGAATATGGTTGTAAGTTGGATTTTAAGGATGGGAATAAAGCTATCTGTTCGGAAAGCGGCGAAGAGTATGAGCTTGTTAATGAAACTGTTTTTAAAATTTAATTTATGGGTAACAAGAATTTTGCAATAATGGGTGTAGGAGGGTATATAGCTCCAAGACATCTTAAAGCAATAAAGGATACTAACAATACCTTAATAGCTGCGCTTGATAAATTTGATAGTGTTGGTATAATTGATAGCTATTTTCCCGAATCTCATTTTTTCGTAGAATTTGAACGTTTTGATAGACATATAGAGAAACTGAAAAGAAGAAAAAATATCCAGTTAGATTATGTAAGTATATGTACACCAAATTATTTACACGATTCTCATATTAGGATGGCTCTGAGAAGGGGAGCTAGTGCAATATGTGAAAAACCTCTTGTGTTGAATCCTTGGAATATTGATACTCTTGTTGAGATAGAAAACGAGTCGAAAGGTAGCGTAAATACTATTCTTCAGCTGCGATTACACCCTAGTATTATTGCCTTAAAGAAGAAAGTAAAAAATGGTCCTAAGGATAAAATATATGATTTTGATCTAACATACCTAACTTCTAGAGGTAATTGGTATCATGCCTCGTGGAAAGGGGATATTTCCAAATCAGGTGGAATTGCAACTAATATTGGAGTTCATTTTTATGATATGTTATCCTGGGTTTTTGGTGACGTTAAAAAGAATAAAGTTCACTTACTTACCGATGATAGTGCGTCGGGTTATTTAGAATTTGAAAAAGCAAGAGTTAGATGGTTTCTATCTATAAATTATGATAATATTCCAGATGATATTAAGGCGGAAGGTAAGCGGACCTATAGATCAATCACTTTGGATAATGAAGAAATTGAATTTAGTACTGGATTTACAGAATTACACACCAAAAGTTATCAAAGTATCCTAAAAGGAGAAGGTTTTGGGTTGTTGGAAGCAAAACCTTCCATAGAAATTGTTCACGATATCAGAAATGCTGAAATATCTCGATTAGAAGGGGATTATCATCCTTATCTAAAGAATCTTAAATAAATATTTTCATCTTTAAAAATTATAAATGAAAGAACAATCTATATCGATAGTGATATCTCTTTTTAATGAGGAAAAGGGAATTGTTCATTTCTGGAATTCTTTGAAAGAAGTTTTGAACAATATGTCCGAAAAAATAAATTTCGAATTATTGTGGGTTAACGATGGGAGTACTGATAATACTCAAAAATTAATAGACAATATAAGAAGAGACAACTCTTCGGATAATATAAAAAGTATTAGTATCGAGTTTTCGAAGAATTTTGGTCATGAGTCGGCAATGATTGCTGGGGTTGATAATGCTTCTGGTGATGCTATTATTTGTATAGATTCTGATGGCCAACATCCTCCAAAAGAAATTCCTAAAATGATCGAGATCTTTAATCAGGGCAGTGATATAGTATTAATGCAGCGTTTGGAAAGAGAGGATAATAGCTTTATAAAGAAAAAGCTTTCTATATTTTTTTATAAGATTATAAATTTCTTATCGGTCATTAAATTTGAGAAAAATTCAACTGATTTTTTTTTGATCTCCAAGCGAGTTGGAGACATTCTTACCTCCAATTTTCGAGATCAGAATAGATTTATTAGAGGCTTTATACAATCACTTGGCTTTAATAAAAGTAAAATTTCTTTTAAAGCCCCTGCCAGATTATACGGGGAAAGTAATTATTCTTATCTCAGTTTGTTAAAATTAGCTTTCAATGCTATATTTTCTTTTTCAAATAAGCCACTTCGGATAAGTGTTTTTTTATCGGTGTTTTTTATAATTTTTACGTTAGTGATGGTTGGCTATACCTTATATACTTATTTATACGGAGAGGAAGCTCCTTCGGGATATAATACGATCATCATTTTTATGTCAGCTTCGTTCTCGATATTATTTGTGACCCTTTCAATTTTGTCTCTCTATTTCGAGAAATTAATACAAGAAATACGAAAAAGACCTATCTACATCATTAAAGATAAAAAGTAACGAGAATGAATTCAATAATTAATAAAATAGTCTATTTTGATAGGTTTTTGCAAACGAATAATGGGCTTAAAACTATTTTGATTGTTATTGTTTTAATTAATAGTGGTCTTTATATAAACTCTCTTAATACGAACTATACTTCGGAAGAAATGAGACAAGATGCTGCTGGTTTTTCACCAGATAAAGCTCATAAATTTGCTTATTTTTATTACTATACGGGTCATTTTCCTTTAGCTACACTAAATGCAGATTTAGAATATTCAAAGGAGGGAGCGGATAACGAGATTTCAGAAAGAGGTAGTGACTTAATTATGGAATATCAACATTGGTCCAGGCTCGGTGAACATGCTAGAATTTTAGCATTCTTACCAAATGCATATGTAAAAGGATCTCCTGAGAATCCCTCTATCAAATTATTTAACGGGATAGTATTTACTTTAGCACTATTGATATTGTTTTTTGGGTTTTGGAATATAAAGAAACCATTGATAGGATTTGTATTGTGTTTTTTAGTCAATTTCACTCCTTTTTTCCTTTACGAAATATATTCGCATGAAAATATATTTGGCCTGTTAGGTTCTGTTTTTTTTATGATTTTAGGCCTTAATATTTATATGCTTTTTTGTGAATCTCAAAATTTTTTGAAATCAATACTTATTGCGGTTTTATCTGGTGTTATTGTAGGCTTTTTTAGTGAGTTTAGAAATGAGATTTCAATAGTAATTGTCTCATTAGTACTTATGTATTTGTTATCTAAACGTATGAAGCTTGTACAAAAAATGATCATAATATTAACAGCTATTTTTTTCTTTAATTCTTCAAAAACTTTTATTAGAAATGAGTTTAATCTAAAGTTTGAAAAGACCAGTCAATTAGTAGGAATACAAGGAGGTCATGTTTACAACGGAGCAAAAATTATTGGACATAATTTCTGGCATCCAGTTTTTTGTGGACTAGGGGATTTTGATACTAAATACGGATATCAATGGTATGATATTGTAGCATACAAATATGCTATTCCTATTTTGAATAAGAAATACGGAATGAATATACACTATACGCAAGGGAAATATTATACTGATGATTATTATGACGATGCTGGACTATATTATAAAAAGCCAGAGGAACTTAAAAATTATGACAATGTGCTAAAGGAAAAAGTACTTTCAGATATTAAAAGAGATCCCTTTTGGTATATTTCCATTCTTTTTAAAAGAGTTTATGAAACCCTAACCGTAACAATACCTGTACCTAATGTTGGATTACTTCTACTACCTTTGGTTTATTTTTTAATTAGAAGAAAAACCTGGGGTTGGCTTAAGGTAATCGTTGTTTCCCTTCCTCTATCAGCAACTTCAATAATTGTATATTCTGGAAAAGGTACTACCTACAATTCTTTATTCGTCTATTTCGTTCTTATTGTAATATTTTCTCTGCTTTATGAGTACTTAAAAAAAAGATCATATGTTGAAGGATAAAATTATCTTGATCTAGGGTTTAATACTTAGAAAATAGAAAACCCAGTAAGTGTAGTTAATCTTTCCAGTGCAAACATACCTAATTCAGAATTTCCTTTAGGGTTTAATCGGGGACTCCAGGTAGTCACCGCATATTGACCAGGATGAATAGCGGCAATTCCTCCACCAACACCGCTTTTCCCTGGTAGACCTACTCTAAAACTAAATTCCCCTGCTTCATCGTAAAAACCACAAGTCTGCATAATAGCATTAATTCTTTTTACCTTTTGTTCGGAAATTATTTGTGTGTTATCGAATAAAGTTTTTCCTGAATTAGCATAGATCATAAAGGCGGTGGCTAATTCTTTACAAGACATTTCTATTGCACATTGGAAAATATAAAGATCAAGAACAGCTTCAATAGAATTCTTAATATTTCCGAAGGATTTCATAAGATTTAATAAAGCAGCATTTCTATGGCTATATTTCTTTTCGGATTGAAATACCTTAGGATTTACATTAATTTCATGATTATTTGAAATAGTACGGATGAGGTTTAAAAACTCTTCCTCCGGATTGTCCAAAGTAGAAATTAATATATCAGCAATAACCAGAGCGCCAGCGTTTATTAATGGGTTTCTGGGAATTCCATTTTCATATTCCAATTGTACTAAAGAATTAAAAGGATCTCCCGAAGGTTCTACATCTACTCTTTTGAATAATTCATCATCATCCAATAAAGACATCGCCAGAGTTAATGAAAATACTTTAGAAATACTCTGAATAGAAAATCGTTCCTCTTGATTTCCAAAACCGTAGTGACCAGAATTGATGCAATACAGATGCATGCCAAATTTATTGGGATCAATTTTAGCTAACTCAGGGATGTAAGAAGCAACATTTCCGCTAGATTCCCTAAGAGAAGCTTCTTTTTCTATAGTGTTTAGAATGTTCTGGTATTCCATAAATTATTAATTTAAGTCGGATAAAGAACTGCCGAAATCTATCTCATAGGGAGTTTTATTTTTTTCAAAAATTCTGGCTGATAGTTTACCTTCAAGAGTGATTTGATCTCCGTTTATTTTTAGCCAACTTCCTTCTCTAAGTCCTACAACGGGTTGTGGATTTAAATGATGAAATTCTTTGATTCTGGTTTCTCTGGTTTCTCCTTTGTGCGTTGAGGTCGGATCAGGATCCAAATAATGAGCGTTGATATTAAAAGGAAGTATTCCTAATGTCTTATAACTTTCTGGATGAACAATAGGCATATCATTTGTGGTTTGCATAGTAAGTCCGCAAATATTGCTTCCTGCACTTGTTCCCAAATATGGAAGCCCATTGTCAATAGCAGTTTTTAGAGGAGACAATACATTATTTCTGTATAATTGATCAACAAGTAGAAAAGTATTTCCTCCTCCAGTATAAATACCTTGGGTATTTTCAAAAGCTTCATTTACCGATGAAAACATATGAATCCCGAGTACCCTTTTATTGATTTTTTTAAAAATATTATTTATTCCAATGGTGTATTCATCATGAGAGATGCCTCCAGGACGTGCATATGGGATGAATAATATTTGATCAGTGTTTTTATAAAGTTCAACTAATGTGTCGAATAGATATTCTAAAGGGCCGCTACCATGAATAGTAGATGTACTAGCTATAATACAGTTTCTCATGAAATAATTTTTAGTAAAAGTAGTTTAACGTTTTCTTATAAAGAAATCTTCTTAGGATATTGAAAAAATATAGTATCTTGATTACTTACAAATTTAATTGCGCCAACTATGAAAAAGAAATTATCCCTACTTTTTATATTCCTAATAATCAATAGTTCTATAGCACAAATTACTTCAAGAGTCATGATCGATGGACGCATAAGCGCCCCAATTGGAGATGATGTAGAAGGTGTTGTGGTCTATAATCTAACATCCAAAAAAGGAACTATTACGGACAAAGACGGTAATTTTAAAATAAGTGCAGGAATAAATGATAAGTTAGAGGTTATAGCCATGCAGTATCAGAAATTTGTAGTTTGGATAAACAAGGGAGTATTGGATAATAGGCGTTTAAATATTTTTTTAAATGAGTCGGTTAATTTATTAGAAGAAGTGATTGTGAAGCCTTATGATTTATTAGGAAATGTTTCTTTGGATCTTAAAAAGATTGATGTAACCGAAAGTGGAGTAGATGAAGTGGCAAAACTAACTTCTTCAAGAATTAACGATACTGATTTTGATTGGACACCCGATGAATTATCTGAACTGGATAATAAGGTTTTCTTAGAGGATCGAATGATTTATGGGTTAAATTTTGTAAACCTTTTTAAAGAAGTCTTTCAGAATAAGGATAAAAAAGAGAATAAAGTCCCTGATGATATCGATGTGCAAGTGAGAAAAATGTACAATAATGAATTTTTTAAAACCAACTTAGCACTAGAAATGGATCAAATCAACGATTTTATTTTCTTTGCAGAGGAAAATGGGCTGAATACGAATTACCTTGAAGAAGGAAACGAACTTAATCTGATTGAGTTTTTAGTTTCTCAAAGTAAAATGTATAAAAGTAGAAATTGATATTACCATTTGTTCGCAACATTTTTTGGGCACTCCAGTCTTTGGATTAGTTGACTAAATTTTGAAAATTATATTCTCGTAAGAGTTTGGGTTTGGTCATAAACTAATTCGATATATGATCAAAACATTACGAGTATTTTTACTTTTTTTATTCATAAAAAATTTTTCTTTTGCTCAAAATACAAGGTTAAAAGGTACAATTCAGGCAGATTCATTACAAGGATTTGCTATCAATATTGTTAACTATACCAAAAAAATTGGAACTACTAATGATCAAAATGGATTTTTTGAAATACCAGCATCCGCTCAAGATTCTATCATTTTTTCTTCCGTTCAATACAAAGTAATTTCTATAGTCGTTTCTGACAACGATTTAAATAATGATGCTTTTAAGGTTACATTGTATCCCGTAGTAGAAAAGTTGGATCAGGTGAATGTTAGTAATGTAAAACTTTCAGGAGATGTTACAAAAGACGCAAAAGAGATTCAGTTAAAGCCACATCTGGATAATCGAATATTAGGATTGCCGGTTAGAAATATAAAACAGCCTACTTTAGAAGTAAGAAGAATTTATACAGCAAGTTCGGGACCTGTAGATTTATTATTGAATTCTCTAAATGGGAGATTAAAAAAATTAAAAAAGTTAAAAGAAATAGCAGATTTAGAAAGGTTAATCGAAAAAGGAGAAAGAGCTTTTAATACCAAGTTTTTTACGGATGATTTAGGATTGCCAGAGAATCTTATTTCAGATTTCGTATACTACTGTTCTGAAGATGCATACTTCGAAGATTTATTAGAAAATACCAAAAGGTTATCATTACTAGAATTTTTTCAAGAGAAAGCTAGGTCATACAAAGAATTTAAAGAGATTGATTAATATTTTCGTATTAAATAATTTTTGGCATAATATTTTATACCAAAATGTTACATTTACGACCATTAAATAAGGAAACTTTGAAGAAGCAGCTATTTATACTCACTATATTTTTAGTAACACTAAGTTCTTTTGGTGTATTACATAAGTTTTATGTAAGCGTAACACAGATTGAATATAAAGAGGAACAACAATCACTTCAGATAATCTCTAGGATTTTTATTGACGATATAGAAGAAGCGTTAAGGAAACGTTATGATGAAAACATAACATTACTTTCTAAAGAGCAAGAAACAAAGGTTGATCAATACCTCAGTACCTATCTAAAACAGAAACTAAGAATTACTGTTAATGGTAAAGAAGTTTACTATACTTTTTTGGGGAAAGAGTATGATAATGATTTGGTATTGTGTTATCTGGAGGCGGAGAATGTTTCATCTTTAGAAACTATAGAAGTGTCCAATCTCACGTTAATGGATTTCTTCGAAGAACAACAAAATCTTATCCATGTTAAAAAAGGGAAAAAACGAAAAAGTTTGATCTTAGAAAAAGAAAGAGATAATGGCATGTTAAAGTTTAGTGAATAAATCATTAAACTTTTAAAAAACAATTATTTTGCAGTTTATTACTTAACACAATAACATCTAATGAAAAAATTACTTTTTATCCTCTCGGCTACGTTTTTTGTATCTGGAATTGGATTGTACGCACAGAATCAGGGCAGCGCTGAAGAAACGCGTGAACTTGGGCATACAAATGAAAATAAGTTTAAGCAAATGTACGATGAGTTTGCAACACCAAACATGTACAGAACTGCTTCGGGAGCACCAGGATCTGCTTATTACCAACAACAAGCGGATTACAAAATGGATATCGAGCTTGATGACAAGAATAAAAAGCTTACTGGTAAAGAAACTATTACGTATACCAATAATTCACCTGATAATTTAGAGTTTTTATGGGTACAATTGGATCAAAACATGAGATCCAGAAAATCTAAAACTCCATTAATCCAACCAACAGGTGTAGATGCAGCGGATCCACCACAAAGATTTGTTGGAAAATATCTTGGAGAACCTTTTGATGGAGGTTTTAATATTACTGCTGTTAAAGATGCATCAGGGAAACCTCTAGAGCATACGATAAACGGTACGATGATGAGAGTAGAAATGCCTAAAGATTTGGCGCCTGGAGGAAAGTTTGTATTTTCTATTGACTGGTGGTACAATATTAATGACCACGTAAATGGAAGAGGTAGATCGGGATATGAAGAATTTGAGGATGGTAATAGAGCGTATGTAATTGCACAGTTTTATCCAAGAATGGCAGTGTATAATGATGTAGAAGGTTGGCAAAATCACCAGTTCTGGGGTAGAGGAGAATTTGCACTTCCTTTCGGAGATTTTGATGTAAACATTACAGTACCTGCGGACCACATTTTAGATGGTACAGGAGTTTTAGTAAATAGAAAAGAAGTATTTACTAAAGAAATGATGAATCGTTATAATCAAGCAAAGAAATCATATGATAAACCAATTCTTATTGTAACACAAAAAGAAGCTGAAGCAAAAGAAAAGACCTTCTCTACTAGCAAAAAAACATGGAAGCTTAGTGCAAAGAATGTAAGAGATTTCGGGTTTGCTACATCCAGAAGGTTTATATGGGATATGATGGCAGTTAAGATTGGTGGTAAAGATGTGATGGCCGTTTCTATGTATCCAAAAGAAGGAAATCCGCTATGGGAAGATTGGTCTACTAAAGTAGTAGCGAGTACGCTAAAATCTTATAGTAGAATGACTTTTGATTATCCATATCATAAAGCAATTTCGGTTCATGCTAAAAATCAGGGAATGGAATATCCTATGATTTGCTGGAATTATGGACGACCAGATAAAAAAGGAAAATTTAGTGATCGTACTAAGTACGGAATGATGAGTGTAATCATACACGAGGTAGGACATAACTTTTTCCCAATGATCGTAAATAGTGATGAGCGTCAATGGACTTGGATGGATGAAGGTTTAAATACATTCGTACAATACGTAGCAGAACAAGATTTTGGAGAGTGGTATCCTGATGCAATTGCGCCTTTAAAAAGTTATCCTTCTAGAAGAGGTCCTGCAGCTAAGATTGTACCTTACATGAGTGGAGATCAAAGTTTTATTTCGCCAATTATGTCACAGTCTAATAATATTTATCAGTTTGGTGCTAATGCATATGCGAAACCTGCTACAGGTTTAAATATTCTTAGAGAAACAGTTATGGGTAGAGATCTTTTTGATTATTCTTTCAGAACGTATTCTCAAAGATGGATGTTTAAACACCCAACACCAGAAGATTTCTTTAGAACAATGGAAGATGCTTCTGCAGTAGATTTAGATTGGTTTTGGAGAGGTTGGTTCTATACAACAGATTATACTGATATTGGTGTTAAGGATGTGAAAAAGTATGTGGTTTCTAAAGAACCAAACAAAAGAGCTAAAGATTTTGCCGCTGCAAGAGGTGCTAAAATAGAAGATTTTGGACCATTAGTTTTTATGGTTGAAGAAGGAAGTGAAGAATACGAAGCTATTAAGAAGAATGGAAATATAATCGATGATGCAAAAACATTGAAAGAATACTTAATCGATAATTTCTCAGTAGAGGAAAGAGAAGTTCTAAAAGAACCAAAATATTTCTATGAAATTACTTTCGAAAAACCAGGAGGTTTAGTAATGCCGTTAATAGTTGAATATACATATGAAGATGGAAGTTCGGAAACTATTACTTATCCTGCTGAGATATGGAGAAAAAATGATGACTCGGTTAGAAGAGCTATCGCTTCGGAAAAGGCAATATCTAAAATTGTTGTAGATCCGAATCAGGAAACCGCAGATATTGATACCTCCAATAATAGCTGGCCTAAAAATAAAAAACTAGGTAAGTTTGATAAATTTAAAAACAAAGTTAAGGGTCAATAAGTTAAAAAACCTATAAATCGTTTTAGTAAAGCCGTTCGAATGTACGAACGGCTTTTTTGTATTCATTATTGTAGCTATATTTGCAGAGATATGATAGCATTACCTTTATTTATAAGTGGGACAGAAATAGCCTTTATAGTGTTTATTCTGGTTATGGTTTTTGGAGCAGATAAGATACCAGAAATAGCTCGTGGTTTAGGCAAAGGAATGCGTATTGTTAAAGATGCCACTAATGATATCAAATCCGAAATAACCAAGAGTGCTGAAAAGCACGGAATAGATACAGAACTTCCTAATTCCATTACATCAGATATTAAAAATGAGATTACTCAAGCAAAGAAAGATATCGAAGATGTAACTGGTTCTATAAAGCGCAAACTTTAGTCTTTTAAGCTAGTATTTTATCATTTTACTAAAATTGAACATTCGTTTTTTTGAATTGATCAAAAAAACACCACTTTTTTTATACTTTTCTTACACTGTAGTATTTTTCTGTAAAACCCTTGTAAACATTGGTGGTTGACGATGAATTGTAGTCCTATGCAAGCATAGGATCGGCATTTTTTTTAAGATTCTTTCAAAAAAAGATATTAATATTTAAACTTTATTTAATAAATTAGTCATGAAATTAACTAAATGATAATTATTTGATATTTTTAAGAATAACTGATCTTAAATTTCAAATTCGCACAAACTCATTAATCTTATACTAAAATGAAAAAAATTATTCCTCTGTTTTTAGGGCTTTTTCTTGTCGTATCTTGTTCTAAAAATGATCCCTCAGAAGTAATTGAAGAAAACCAGACGTCACAAAAGATTTTGTCGATAGATGAAATCAATTCTTTTATCGAATCTCAGCTAAAACAAAAAGGAGATTTAGATTGGTCAAAAGATGCTTCGGCACATATGTTATATAGTGCAGTAATGCATGGAGGAGAAGTATTGACCATTGGTTATGGTCAGAAAGGAGAAAGTTTTATTGAAGGTACGCAAAGATCTTCAAGGCTAAATGATATTATAGAAGACATTTACAATACAGTACAGAGTAATGAAGGGGTGACACGTTCTAATTTTCAAGTGTTTGAAGATGATAAACTAAATGTGTTAGACGTTCATGTTACTAAATTAGAAACTGTTGAGGAGCTTTTAGCAATGGATAATATCCGTTATTTAGAACCTAATGGATATGGTTTTTACTTACAAGAAGATGTACAGCAAAAATCCGCTGGATGTTCACAAAGCGGTCAATCTATTAATAATGCTGATTACAGTGTAATAGCACCAAATGCTAGAGTGCCTTGGAACTACAACATTCATAATATACCACAAGCTTGGAATTATAGTACTGGTGCAGGAATAACAGTGGGATTAATCGATAGTGGTGTGTCTGCTAATCAAAACCTACTTGGAAATGGATTTAATGATGGAGCTTCCAATGGAAGAAGTATCCAAAAGATTGGAACATACATAGATTCTATTTGGTGGTGGTCTAATAATGTAGATGGACCAAATGATAAATGTGGGCATGGTACTCAAATGGCTTCAATAATTGCTTCTCCACGAAACAATGATTTTATGCCTATGGGAGTTGCTTATAATTGTAATTTAATTTCATATAGAGGAACATCTGATGTTGTTCTTGAAGATTATCATGAGCGTAAAGGAGTAAGTAATGCATTAAAGCAATTAGGCAATAATGGTAACGTAAAAATTATATCCATGTCTATAGGATACCCTTGGTCTATTGGAAATGTAAAAGATGCTGTTAAGTACGCTTACGGAAAAGGTAAAATGATTATTGCGGCAGGAGGTACCTCTACTACATTTACTAATTGGTATGGAGTTATTTTTCCAGCAAGTATGAATGAAACTGTAGCTGTAACAGGTTTAAAAGACAATGGATATAACAGATGTAATATCTGTCATGATGGAAGTAAGATTGACTTTACCATTGTGATGCAAAGAGCAAGCAATTCTAATAGAAATGTGCCGGTTTTAGGATTTAATAACGGAGATCAATCATATGTTGGTGGTTCATCCGCAGCTACTGCGGCTACAGCTGGAATCGCAGCATTGGTATGGGCGCGTAATCCAAATATGACCAGAGCACAAGTATTGGATAGGTTAAAACGAGCAGGAGAGTTCTATCCGAATAGAAATAGCAAATTTGGATATGGTAATATAGATGCTCTAAAAGCTGTACAATAAATGAATTAGCAATTGTAGTTACTAATACATGTAAAAAGTGGAATCCGTAAAACAGATTCCACTTTTTTTATAATACTCTACTGATAGTTAATCCATCTCTGATAGGTAACAGAACAGTTTCTATTCTTTTATCTTCTACTAGTAATTTATTATATGTTAATAGTGCGTTCGTAGAAAGATCGTCTTTCGCAACTTCTTCAATAACTTTTCCACTCCAGAGAACATTATCAGATAGGATAATGCCACCAGGATTCATTTTATCAATAATTAGCTCGAAGTACTTTGGATAATTAGGTTTATCTGCATCAATAAAAACTAAGTCGAATTTAATATTCAAGGACGGAATAATTTCGGTAGCATTTCCAATATGCTGATATATTTGATGACCATAAGGAGAAAGATCAAAGTATTTTCGTTGAAAATCTTCTAATTCTTCATTAATATCTATCGTATGTAAAACACCCTCTTTTTTCATGCCTTCCGCAAGGCATAATGCAGAATATCCGGTATATGTTCCGATTTCCAAAATATGTTTTGGACTGATTAATTTAGAAAGCATGCTTAGCACTCTACCTTGATATGGACCACTAAGCATTCGAGGTTGTAGTATTTTTTGATACGTCTCACGAGTTAATCTTTCTAGTAACTCTGGTTCCTTTTCAGTATGATTTACTACGTATGTATCCAGTGCTTCTGGTATAAAGTGCATAGCTTCCTATTTTTTTTGCAAAGCTAAGTGTTTTATTATTGATAGATCTAAAAATAAGTTTTCTAATAAATAGAAACGGTACAAAAAAATTGCAGTAGAATAATGAATCTACTGCAATTATTGATTTTTTACATTTTGTGTGAGAAATGTACATTAGCTATACTAGCATGGAACACAAAAGTAATCAGGTCCTGGAAAGATAATCTGACCACACATTCCAGCAGGGCAACCTGCAGGACCACCATCTGAAGGACATCCTCCAACTACTAGTTTTTGTGCTTTTTTACCAATGGTTTTAACACCTTCTAATTTTTTTAATTCTTTCATAAGAGTATTAAATTTAAAAATGAATATGTGCCTATTTATTTAAAGACATTCAGGTTATATGTCTCTAATTTAAGTAACATGGTAAAAAGAAATATAGAAAAATCTTTTTACCATATTTTTTCATTCTTAGATTTCAAAATCATTTCTCAGTTTTAGACTAGATATTAGAAGTGATGCTAGATCTAGATCAAAACATAGACTGTGAGACCTTGAAATAAAAGAAAAGAAATAATTCTTTATGTAATTAAAGGCAGCATTGCCCGTTAATATGTGTTCCAAAGCAAGTTGCGCCCGATGGACTTGGAACTGCGCATAGATCGCCACCACCAGATGGACAAAAGAATAAAGAAAAACATCCAGATGGACAATCAGATAAAGAAATCAAACCGCCAGAGATAGCACTTTGGGACTCTTTAGATAATTCATTAGCCCCGCTTACTTCTAAAATTTTTTTTAACATGTTTAGTAAGTTTAAAAAAATGATTATGTGCCCGAACATTTAAAGACACTCAGGTTATATGTCTGCAATTAGGGTATATTAAGGTAGGCAGTTTTAAATGTGTGTTTAATATAATAATAAGTGATAATTTCCCCACTAATTTTAACAAGGTTTTAAAAGATTATTTAATCTCAGTTCTTATATGTATTTTTGAAATAAAACTCAAGAATGCAATTCGAAAATAGCAGAGAATTTGCTAAGAAATTGGATCGGCAGGATCCTTTAAAATCATATAGAGATCGTTTTCTTTTCCCAAAAGTTAATAATAAGCAAGTCATTTATTTTACAGGAAATTCTTTAGGGCTTCAACCTAGAAATACAAAGAAGTATGTGGATGAGGTAATGAAGGATTGGGCAGAGCTTGCCGTAGAAGGTCATTTTTATGCAGATAAACCTTGGTGGGATTATCATGAAAGAATGGCAAAACCATTGAGTAAGATAGTAGGTGCTAAACCTTCGGAGATTACTGTAATGAACACCTTAACGGTGAACTTGCATTTACTCATGATTTCCTTTTATCGTCCTCAAGGAAAACGATATAAAATCATATGCGAAGAAAAAGCTTTTCCGAGTGATCAATATATGCTTCAAAGTCAAGTCCGATTTCATGGATATGATCCAAATGATGCCATTGTGGAAATAAAAAAGCGTCCAGGAGAACATAATTTTAGGACTGAAGATATTCTTAGCACTATCGAATCTGTAGGAGAGGAGTGTGCTCTAATTCTTATGGGTGGTGTTAATTATTATACAGGACAAGTTTTTGATATGAAAACCATTACAAAAGCAGGACATGATATTGGAGCTTTTGTAGGTTGGGATCTAGCACACGGTGCTGGAAATATTGAGTTGCAACTTCATGATTGGGATGTTGATTTTGCCTCTTGGTGCAGTTATAAATATATGAATAGTGGTCCTGGAAATGCTTCAGGATGTTTTGTACATGAAAGATTTCATGATCAAAAAGATATTCCTCGTTTTGAAGGTTGGTGGGGAACAAAAAAAGAGTCTAGGTTTTTAATGAAACCTGAGTTCGAACCAATGCCTAATGCGGATGCTTGGCAATTGAGTAATGCTCCGATCTTGTCATTGGCACCATATCTTGCTTCTTTAGAACTATTTGATGAAGTAGGTATGGAAGCTTTGCTAGAAAAGAGAAACCTAATTGTAGCATATTTAGAATTTGTATTGAATTCTATCGATGCAGAAGTAGAAAGTACTTTTGAAGTTATAACCCCATCAAAGCAGGACGAAAGAGGGACACAACTTTCCGTTTTTCTTCATGGAGAAGGGCGAAAATTATTCGACTTTTTAATGAAAAATGGGGTAATTGTAGATTGGAGAGAGCCTAATGTGATAAGATTAGCACCTGCACCATTTTATTGTTCTTATGAGGATATGTACGAATTTGGGCAGATTCTTAAACAGGGAATTTTAAATAAAGATTCAAACTAGTTATTATCTAAATGATTTATATAATCTGAAGGAGAAGTATCGGTGTGTTTTTTGAATTGTTTACAAAAATATGATGGGTCGTTAAAACCACATTGATATGCTACCTCAGAAATTGACATCGTTTTGTTTTCAAAGTATTCCTGAGCCTTTTTGATTCTAAACTCGTTTAAAAAGCTAATAAAACTTTTATTTGTGGCTGCTTTAAACATTCGACAAAACGAATTGGTGGTTAATCCTAATTCTTTGGCAATTGCTTTTGATTGTATTTTTTGAGAATAGTTTTTATTTATATATTCAAAGACTCTTGAAATTCTTGGTAATGCGGTTTTATCAATTTCCAAAAGATCGGCAGATTTGATGACCGGAGTATTATCTTTTGAAACAGAAAGCTGATATAAGATATTCATAAAATTGAGTAGTTTCTCGGTGTCATTTTGAGATGCCAATTTTAGAAATGAATTAGATAGTTTATCCTTGGTCTCTTTAGAAAAAATACATCCTTTCAATGTTTTTTGAATAAACCTTTGTATACTCGAAAATTCTGGAAATACTTTTAACTTCTCTTGAATGAAATTTTGATTAAATTGAATTACAACTTCTACATTATCCTCTAGATCTTTATTTCCAAAAGGCATATGAGGAATATTTGGACCAAGAAAAATTAAGAGTCCATCTTTATAACTTTTGATATTAGATCCTACTTGGATAATGCCATTTCCGTTTTTAATAAAAACTATTTCATACTCAGGATGTAAATGCCAGTTTATTTCATTACAAAGAGCATCTTTGGTATAGCTTTCTATTTTTAACGATTTAGATTGTTCAACATAAATTTGCTCGTACGATAATTTCATAAAACAAAATTATCATAATAGGCTATATATAAAGCTATAAAAGAATAAATTGTTTCAGTATTTGAATATTTTGTGTTATTTATACCTAATATTTTGTTAGTAATTTTGAGAAATACTTAAAAGTTTAAATAGCAGATTTTGAATTCTTTATATCTTATTCTTACAAAACTACGTTACTTTGGTCCAGCTTGGGTTTTCGCATCTCTTAATATCATGACAGGTACTTGGGTGTTGTATATACCAAAGGTAAGAGCAAAATTGGCCATTGATGACGCACAGTTAGGAATTGCCTTATTTTGTTTTGCATTAGGAACTCTTACCATGATTCCAATATCTTCATTGATTATAAAACGAATTGGAGTAGGAAAGACAACGATAATAGGAATCATTATTTTTTCTTTACTTTTTTTAATCCCCTTACTAGCTCCTACATATTTGTTATTATGTGCTGTTTTATATCTGGTGGGATTATTCGCTTGCTTAACAGATATCGCTATGAATGCTCTGGTGTCTGAAATAGAACAGACAGATGCAGTTCATATCATGTCCGCTTCGCATGGTTTTTTTAGTTTAGGAGGTGTTATCGGGGCAGGTATCGGAGGCTTTTTAATAACCAAGATAGAAGTCCCTATTATTCATATGTTATTGGCGACTACTTTCGTTATCATAACAAATCTTTTGGTTTGTAGCGCTTATGTTATGATTAAAGGAAAAAAAGAAGAAAGTACTAAGAAGTCTTTCGATTTTAAAATTGTAAAACCTTTATTAGGATTAACTGTGATTGCTTTTTTGATAATGGGTAGCGAAGGTGCGATAGAGCATTGGAGTAAACTCTATATGCAGGATGTTGTAAAAATTTCTTCTGAGAAAATCTCTGGTTTTGGATTTGTAGCTTTTTCTCTTATGATGACGATAGGTCGATTTTTTGGAGATGCAGTGAGTAAAAGTTTTGGATCTTTAACAATTATCATAGGAGGAGCTTCTATTAGTGCTTTAGGATTTATTTCTGTTCTGAGTAGTACTTTAATACTTAGTGTACTTGGTTTTGGACTGATAGGTTTGGGATTCTCCGTGATTATCCCAGAATTATTTAGATTAGCTGGAAAAACAAAAGGAGTCTCACCTGCAGAAGGAATATCATTCGTTGCTGGATTTGGATATCTTGGCTTTTTGATCAGTCCTCCATTCCTTGGTTTTTTATCCAAAATTGAAAGCCTGAAACTCAGTTTTACTGCATTACTAGTGGCTACACTAATCGCTTTAATGGTAACTCTATTTATTTCTAAAAGAAGATCTAATTAGCTTGCGTAGCTAATAATAGTTATTTGTCTGTAATCACTTCAATATTTGTGAAGTAAAGTTTCCAGTTACCTTCGTTTTTCTGATGAGTTTTCGCAATTTGTATCCCGTTGAAGCTTTCATAATCTTCCCACGAAGTTATCAATGATGGTTCTGGTTTGTTTTTTTCTCTAAATACCCATTCTTTTATTTTAAAATCTCCTTCGAAATAGAAATCATACGCATCTCCAGGTGTATATCCACCTTCATTTTTATAAACGATAGTGAGTTTCTGCATTTCTTTATTGCTAATAGGAGCTATTGCTTTTACTTCATGTGAGGATGTAAAGCTGTTGTGATCCCAAACCAAATTAAAAGGTGCTAATAACCAATACTTATCATTAATAAAACCTTGGTCGGCTCTTATAGCAACACTGTCGATATTTGAGCGGTTATATACAATTGTGTCCTTGGCAGTGGTTAGAATGATTTCATTTTTTTTTGGTTTCCAGTTCCAAGAACGTTCGTAATGACTACTGTCGCGATCTATGTTAAAAGTAAATTTAATTTCTTGCACTTTTTCCCATTGATCAAAACCATTTGCTAAGGCTATTGCTTCTGTAGTGCTAAGAATTTTAGTAATTGTTTTCTCTTCCTTTATTTCGTCATTGTTATCGTATGTGTATTGTTTTTTAGCATCTTTTTTACACGAAAAAACAATAAAAGAACATAAAAGTAGTCCAACTAGATATCTCATTATAATGGAAATTTTAGGCTAAAATATATAAAGCAATGCCTGGATCAATTTTATTAACAAGGTTTTAGGTTTTTATCTAAGTTTAGTGGATATTATTTAAAACAAAAAACTCCCTTAAAAAAAGGGAGTTTTAAAGTTTAATATTTCAAAATAATTACTCTACAATAAGTTTATATTGTGGAGTTTTATTTAATGGACAAAAATAAGTGTATTCTCCTTTTTGTAACGTTACTGTTTTTGAACTCTCAGTTTTTCCTTCTGCTACAACTTTAGTTACATAAGCTTCCTGAATATGATTTTTAGGATTAGAAGCGTCTTTTCCAGCTGGTACTAGAACAAACCCAACATCAGTACCTGAGTTGTTATTTGAAATATTGAAAACGTAACTTCCTTCTGATAATGTAACTTGTTTTTGAGTAAACTCTCCTTTAGTCTGCTCTAAAGAAACAGTTTTAACATCTTGAGCATTTGCACTTAAAGTAATTGCGAAAATGAATGTGAATAATGTGATTAATTTTTTCATGATTTTAGTATTTAAATAATTAAGGTTGAAAATGATTTTTTTTGATTTTCTGAGAAGAAAGAGTTTCTTTCTGAATTCTTTCTTCTCAGAATTGTCTAATTGTTAGTATTTATTGGTGGTTGATATTTTATTATGCTGTAGTAGTTTCTAATGGTTGTGCTACAGGGAAATCAACAGGAACTTGAGTAGTACTATGAATGTAGTTTGAGATAGTTTTATCACCTACCAATACAATCGTGTCAATTAAGTTCCCTTTATCATATCCAGCCGCAAAGAAATTGTCTACTACTTCTTGATCCGCATGACCTCTATTTTCTGTAATATTCTTAGCTAGTTTAGCCAGCGCATCTAATTTAGAGTCGAAAGAAGCTTGCCCAGCTCTCAATTCTAATATTTGTTCATCTGTAAAACCGTTCATCTTTCCAATTGCAGTATGTGCAGATAAACAATAAATACAATTGTTAACTTCGCTTACCGCTAAGTTTACTACTTCTTTTTCTTTAGCTTTTAATGATGTTTTAGCGTTAGAGAAGTTTAAATAATTTTCTAATGCTGTTTCACTATGTGCGTATGTCGCATAAAGATTAGGAACAAATCCTAACGCTTTTGTAAGATTGTCAAAGATACCTTGGTTGGTACTGTTTACTTCTTCTCTTGTTGGTACATTAATTGTTGCCATGATTGTGATTTTTTAGTATTCTGAGCCAGCGCTTCAGAATGGATTTATATTTAAGTTTTAATTGTTATTTAATTTAACAAGGCAAAGATCCGATCGAAATATGTGTATTAGAATGTTCGTTTTTCCCGATGACTTGTCAATTTTTCCTTCCTCTATTTTTTTGAGGCTATAAAAGGTCTTTCTACATCACAATAAAAATCATGATGACTTCTTTGCTCACAATGAGCTTTTGTATTAAACGTGTTTACAATTGTTTTTTTTCCTTGACGAAAAATTTCTATTAAATTGAATATGGATTTATTATCTACTGTCATTTTGGTATTGTTTTAAATTAACATTACAAAGATGAAGTAATCATAAGGGTTACAGAATGTCATTTTTTCCTAACCGCTTGTAGATTTTTCCCTAAATAAAAAAAACCTCCAAAAATTGGAGGTTTTTTACAGTAAGTATATAAGTTTTAGAAGAATTTAATTTCTCTTCTTTTTATCCAAAGAATAATACCACTTAGAATAAAAGTTAATAATGCGGTGATAAAAAGAACACCTCCATCATTGTTGATTTCAACTCCTAATTTTGTTAAATGCATAAAAATAGCTCCTCCAATAACACCAAGTGTTATCGTAGCACCTATCCATACTGTTTTAGGAATTAATAATAAGATGCCGGCAATTAATTCTACAATTCCGGTGGCTATTCTTCCGTAAGGTTCTAAGCCCACTTTTGAAAAAATATAAACACTGTCGGGGTGCGCAGTAAACTTAAATCTAAGGGTTTGTATAAGAATAATAGCTACAATTATTCTTAGTACCAGGGGTATGGCCTTTTTCATTGTTAAATATTTTCAGAGTTTGTGTTAGTTACTATAGAACGCTGGGTAACGCGTCTATTTTACCATTAAATGTATTCTTTCTAGATATAAAATACAATTGTTCCAGATTGTTATCTTGTGACAATTGATTAGAGAGTTGTGGTAAATTGTTTCGTAAAAAAGTTTCAAAGGAATCTTTGTTTTTACTTCTATTAGCGGCTTTTCGTATGATTTTCAGATAAGAAGCTTTTTCTAACACTATTTTTTCTTTATTTGAATCAAAAAATAAAAGACTACTTTTTCCCTTTAAATTTTTTATTTCTTTTTTGAACTTAATTTCATTTAAAGCGATTAAGTCGTTATTGTATTGACTAAAAGTATTCTTATAGATAGTTTCTTTGGTGTTTTGTAAGTATACTGTCTCTAGTTGAGATTTATACATATCTTCTTGCGAATAAGAAAAGGATAAACTTATCAATGAGAAAATTGCTGTGAAAAATGAATTGTAAAAAGTTTTCATACTACTGGTACGTTTTAAGTAAATCATTAAATTATACTACAATACCGGGGCAAAAAATATGTAGATTAAAAAATCTGAATAATTATGTATGACGTATAGGTCGCAATTGCATTTAAAAAATTACATGTTCCTTTTACCACTTCATAAAATGATCAAATAACTTTCAAAGTTAAGTTGATACAAAATTAATTATTTAACTTGATAAAATATGTTAGGGAAAGTCTAATAAATCTCATTTAATGAAAGCAGTTAAAGTACTTTATATGTAGTTTTGTGAAAAAAGAGGTGATATAATGAGTAAAGATTTTCAAGAATATTTTTCGACCAATAAATCGACTTGGGATACAAAGGTTTCGATACATGCAGCTAGTGAGTTTTATGATGTAAAATCTTTTAAAGATGGGAGAAGCTCTCTTGCAAAATTTGAATTAGAGGCATTGGGAGATGTTTCGGGAAAATCATTATTGCACTTGCAATGTCATTTTGGACAGGATACTCTAAGCTGGAGTAGGATGGGAGCTGAATGTACGGGAATTGATATTTCTGATAAAGGAATAAACCTAGCAAAAGAACTAGCAAAGGAATTAAAGTTAGAAGCTAATTTCTATTGTTGTAATGTATTGGATACTTCTGATCATGTAGAGGAAAAATTCGATATTGTTTTTACGAGTTATGGTGTAATAGGGTGGTTACCCGATTTGAAACCTTGGGGGCAAGTGATTGCAGAAAGATTAAAACCGGGAGGAATCTTTTATATAGTAGAGTTTCATCCTATAGTTTGGATGTTTGATTACCTAGAAGAAACCCCTAAAATGAAATATGGATATCATCAAAAAGAAGCTATCTATGAAGAATACCAGGGTACTTATGCTGATATGAACTCTAGCATGATTAGTAAAGAATATGGGTGGAACCATGGATTGGGAGAGGTAGTGTCTGCTCTATCTGAAGCTGGATTAACTATAGAATACTTAAAAGAATATGATCAATCTCCGTACAACGTGTTTCCTAATATGACAAGGAATAATGACGGAATGTTCGAAACTAAGGATAAATTATACCCAATACTATTTGCTATTAAAGCATTTAAGTAACAATTCATTGATAATTTTTTTACATTTGCTGAAGGTTTTGGTGTCAACAAAAGCTCTGAAGTATATAGAGCTAGTTTGCCAAGAACATTAAAACTCGGATCGTATAATGTTCCTTTTCATATTTTGGCAAACTGGAATCACTTTTACATATGCAACCAAAAAATATAGCTATCGTGGGGAGTGGCCTAGCAGGTTCACTATTAGCAATTTATCTAAGAAAGCGTAACCATAAAGTAACTGTTTTTGATAGAAGACCCGATATCAGACAGGTGAAATTTAGTGGTAGGTCAATTAATCTAGCAATGTCGGTTAGAGGTTGGAAAGCTTTGGATACTGTTGGAATTGGTGAAGAAATTAGAAAACTTGCTATTCCAATGGATAAAAGAACGATGCATGTAAATGACCAACCTATATATCATCAATACTACGGAAAAGAAGGCGAAGCGATATATTCAATTTCCAGAGGGGTATTAAATCGAAAAATGATTAGTTTGGCAGAAGAGTCTGGAGCCGTTTTTAGATTTAATGAAAAAGTGTGGGATGTAAATTTACCAGAAGCTAAAATTTATACAGGAGAGACAGAAAAAGGGGAGTGGAAGGAGTATCAATATGATTTAATTTTTGGATGTGATGGTGCCTTTTCTAGAGTACGACATAAAATGCAGCGAAGAAGTAGATTTGATTATTCACAAGATTTTTTAGATGCAGGATATAAAGAATTAGGTATTCCCGCTAATGAAGATGGAACACATAAATTAGATAAAAATTCACTTCATATTTGGCCTAGAGGAAAGTTTATGTTGATTGCCTTGCCAAATTTAGATGGAAGTTTTACTTGCACCTTATTTATGCCGCATGAAGGGGAGAATTCTTTTGAGAGTTTAAAGACGGATAAAGAGGTAAAAGAATTTTGGCAAAAGTATTTTCCGGATACTATAGATCTTATGCCAACACTTTTAAAAGATTTTAATAATAATCCTACCAGTGCATTAGTTACGATGAAATGTTATCCTTGGAGCTATTGGGATAAAGTTGTTTTGGTAGGAGATTCTGCACACGCTATTGTGCCATTTTATGGACAAGGAATTAATGCTGGTTTTGAGGATATTTCTGTTCTTGATCAGATTATAGAAGACCATAATGGAGAAAATTGGCAAGAGATTTTTGAGGAATATCAAGAAGCTAGAAAACCAAGTGCCGATGCTATTGCAGAACTTTCTTATCGTAATTTTATGGAAATGAGCAGTAAAACTGCGGATTCCAATTTTTTACTTCGAAAGAAAATAGAGAAGCGTTTTTCTGAAAACCATCCCGATAAATGGGTTCCTCTTTATTCTAGAGTCACTTTTACCAATAGACCTTACGCTGAAGCTCTTGCGATTGGAGACCAACAAGCAGCTATTATGGATGAAGTAATGAATATTGATAATATCGAAGAAAAATGGGATAGTGATGAGGTAGAACAGAAAATCTTGGATCTTTTAGATATTCCTGTGTCAGGTGCTATGAAATAATATCATCCAACCAACCTTTTTAACCATTTTAATTTAGTGCTGGTATAAGGAGAATATTTAAGGTTTAACTCTATTAAAAAGGATTTTTCCAAAATGCTTTTGTAATGTGAAAAGGTTTCAAAACCAGCTTTGCCATGATAGCTCCCAATACCACTATCACCTACACCTCCAAATGGTAAATTTTGTTCCATGAAATGCATTACAGCATCATTTACAGCACCTCCTCCAAATGATATCTCCTGTAGTATTTTGTTCTTTATTGTTTTACTTTTTGTAAATACATAACAGGATAGAGGCTTGGATAATTTTTTGATATCGCCAATAGCCTGATCCAGATTATCAAAAGAAATTATTGGTAAAATAGGACCGAAAATCTCTTCTTGCATTACTTTATCAGAAAAAGAAACTCTAGTCATTACGGTTGGCGATATAGTGCGATTTTCAGCATCGCAATTTCCTCCAAAATAAACCTTCTCAGGTTCAATCATATTTTGTAATCGTTCAAAGTTTTTTTGATTTACAATTTGCGTATAATTTTGATTCTCTATTTTATAATCTGCACTCTCGATATGACGTTGTATAGCAACCAATAAATCATCATGTACAGCCTTATCAACCATTACATAATCTGGAGCAATACAAGTCTGACCAGTATTCAAAAATTTAGCCCAAACCAAACGTTTGGCAGTCATGTCGATGTTGACATCTTTGGTAATAATTGCTGGACTTTTTCCTCCAAGTTCTAAAGTTACAGGGGTAAGGTGTTTCGCAGCAGCCTGATATATGATCTTTCCAACTGGAATACTTCCAGTAAAAAATATTTTATCAAATTTTACTTTTAATAATTCTGTAGTTTCTGGTACTCCTCCTTCAATCACTTTAAAGAATTCAGGACTAAAATTTTCATTAATTATTTTAGCCATAACGGAAGAAGAATTAGCTGGTATTTCACTTGGTTTCATAATAACCGTACAACCAGCGGTAATGGCAGCAATTGCAGGTACGATTGATAATTGATATGGATAATTCCAAGCACCCATTACTAAAACAGTTCCGAAAGGTTCAGGTATGATATAGGTTTTTCCAGGAAGATTAGCAAGTCCTGTAGAAACGCTCTTTTTTTTAGACCATTTTTTGATTTTTACCAGAGCTAGATCAATCTCATGGTACATGATCGCAAGCTCAGTCGTGTAAGTTTCGTATTTGGACTTTTTAAAATCTGAGTAGATAGCATTGTATAATAACTCTTCATTTTGTTGTAAAACACTTTTAAGGTGTTTTAATTGTTGTATTCTAAATGAGATATTTTTAGTAGCATTGGTTTCAAAAAAAGCCCTTTGCTTGTCTATGACTTCTTGATAATTCATAGCTAAAAGTATAAAAATATATCTAGAAAAGCATTATGATTATGCCTGCATTTGCTTCTTAAGCTCTAGCTCTTTTTGCATTTGTTTTACCGTGAGAGTACTACCGTCATGACTCCATCCTGGAGGTCCGAAAATGTACATAAACTTGTGATACCAGTTTTTTGATTTTTTGGTGTCGTTCCAAATGTCTTTGTATTCATGGGTAAGTATTACCCAAGGATTATAGGAATTAGGAGCATGAGTAACTCCGTATTGTACTTTTATATTTTCATCAAGTTCTTTCCAAGAACCAAAAATTTTATCAAAGATGTTAAGAATCCCACCATGATTTTTATCCATATACTCTATATTTTTAGAGTGATGCACTTGATGCATGGTATGGGTATTGAGAATTTTTTCAACAAAGCCCATTTTAGGAATAAATACACAGTGTAGTTGGAATTGCCATAAGGCTTCAATTCCTAAACAAACAATAACCATTTCTACAGGAAAACCAATAATCGGTAACCAAACATAGAATAAAGGTTTATATAGTAAAGTAAACCATCCGTTCCGTACAGCAGTACCCAAGTTAAAATTATCTGAGGAATGATGAACTATATGTGCAGCCCAAAAAAACCGTACCATGTGATTTTGTCGATGGAACCAATAATAAGAAAAATCATCTCCCAACATACATAATAGCCATATGGGCCAACTATATCCAAAAGATTCCCATCCCATAATATTAGTTCTTACGCCATCGACCTCGGGATTAAAGAGATCATAAGCATAGTTAAAAAATAGGATGATCGTTATTGTTTTAATTAATGGTCCTAAAATAGCCGAGCCTACGCCCATAAAAACACTCGCGGCTAAATCTTTCCATTCATAAAGTTCTTTGTGTTTACTTGTCTTACTATATGTAAGTTCTACTAAGATTAATCCTAAGAAGCAAGGTACTCCATAGACTAATGGGTTGGTAAAATCCATTCTTTTTCAATTCTTTTCTTTACGGGGCAGAATATAGTAAGAATTTGTAGTAAAACTTTAACATTCGTACCTTTTAAATTAAAAAAGATGGGTTTTTAACGATTGTTTACTAGAAAAGAGTGAATTTTACGAATATGAAAGGGTTTATTTCATGAAAATTTGAGATGGATCTTTAAAAGATTTAAACTCTAAGGCATTTCCGCAAGGGTCATAAAAAAACATTGTAGCCTGCTCTCCAACTTCTCCTTGAAATCTAATATAAGGTTCAATAACAAACTGTATTTTTTTTTCGGATAGCATATTAGCAAATTCTTGCCAAGTATCCCATTCTAGAATAATTCCGAAATGGGGAACTGGAACTTCTTTACCATCCACACTATTGTGATGCGCTTTTTCTTGTTCTGATTTTGGTTTATAATGAATTACTAACTGATGTCCAAAAAAATCAAAGTCTACCCAATGATCACTACTTCGTCCTTCGTTTAAATTAAGTGTGTTGTTATAAAAATCTCTTGCTATTGCTAAATTGTATACAGGAATAGCCAAATGGAAAGGAGATAAGGTGCTCATAATTGAATTAATTAATGTAGTTCTATGTGTTTTTATACTCTCGTTTTATGAACTAAAGTTTGACGTAATTTACCTAGTTCAAAAGGAAAGTTATAGCCCATTAGGATATAATTAACACGCTTCATTTAGCGTCTTCTATCGCTTCTCTTTCTTTTTTTTGAGTGTGAAGAATTTCTTGTGTTATTGTTTTTAGAATTAAAACGTTTAGAAGAATGAGGTGCTTTATCTTCCGATTTTTCTTTTACAAAGGATGCTTCTTCTGTTTTACTCGAATCTCCAACATCTTTATTAATAATGTTTAACTCTTCTTCTGTGAGATATCTCCATTTTCCAACAGGAGTATCTAGATTAATATTCATTATTCGAATTCGCTTTAATCGAGTTACTTCATACCCTAAGTATTCGCACATTCTGCGGATTTGTCGGTTTAAGCCTTGGGTGAGGACAATTCTGAAATCGTATTTGCTAATTTGCTCAACTTCACATTTACGAGTAACAGTATCTAAAATAGGAATCCCATTACCCATTCTTTTAATAAATTGAGGACTAATCAATTTGTTTACAGTAACAATGTATTCCTTTTCGTGATTATTCCTAGCTCTTAAAATTTTATTTACAATATCTCCATCACTAGTTAATAGTATTAGCCCTTCACTAGGTTTGTCCAATCTTCCGATAGGAAAAATTCGTTTAGGATAATTGATATAGTCAATGATATTATCTTTTTCATTTTGTGCAGTTGTACAGACAATTCCTATAGGTTTATGAAAAGCAAGATATACATGTTTTTCTTTAGGTTTAGTTATTAATTCTCCATCCACTCTTACTACATCTTCTGGAGCAACTTTAGTGCCCATTTCTGGTACTTTGTTGTTTATCGTAACACGACCTTGATCAATCAATTTATCTGCTTCTCTTCTCGAGCAGTATCCTACTTCGCTTAAGTATTTGTTGAGTCTGGTAAGGTTCGTATTTGACATATTTTAAATAAAATGCAAATATAGTATTTATAGCTACGATATCTAGGGATCTGAAAATGGCTTTTATGGATAAGTAGTTACAACTAAATCTATTTTAGTCAAAAAAAAAGTGTTTTACGAAGTGCTTATTTTTTTAAAAAGTCAATGATCATATCATCTACTTCGTCAAAAAAGAGAGAATGTCCAAAATCTTCGGTAGTGATGAATTCTGAGTTATTCCAATTTTTATGAATCTTTTCGGATCCAGAATAAGGCGCAATATCATCTAATCGATCATGAATAAGCAAGCCAGGATGTGTTAAGCTTTTAGCAAACTCAGCAACTGAAAACTCTTCGAAATAATAACCGAACTTTTCCTTAAAATAATGACTTAAAGCTGTCATAAATTTATCAGACAGCTTTAATGTTTTTTGATAACCTTCCATAATTACTGCTAATTCTGTAGGAGGTGCTAAGACGATTAGTTTTTGTATCTCCAGATTGGGATACTTGAATTGATGAAAAATTGAAGTCATTCCACCTATAGAATGTCCTATCACATAATTTGGGCGATACAATTCGATAATTTTCTGAAGGCATTCTGCGTATAAGGGCACATTTAATGTTTTTCCTGAGGAGTTTCCGTGCGCCGGAGCGTCAAACGCTATGATGTTATAATTTTTCTGGTGAAGTTTTTCTATGAGTGTTTTCCATCGATGGGTGTTACTATCCCATCCGTGAACCATTAATACAGTTTCTCCCATATTTGGCCATCGGTAGGTTTGTAAATAATGCCCATTTAAAGAAACGACTTCATCTTCTGCTTCTTCTAAGAAATATTCTTGATCCGGTAATATTTTTCCTTTCAGTGGTGTGCTAAATAGAATATATGCGCTGCGCAGTGCTTTTTTTTTGTTAAAAAAGAAAAGTAATAAAAGTCGTTTTCCGATTAATATAGGAAGATACTTTTTAAGTTTTTTCTTCATAATTCCTCTCTATGAACGGATTCTATTGAAAAGGCAGGAAGACAAATCGCGATATATTCACATGGCTCATCAAAAGGATTTGCATATTGTATTCTGGTATTTTTTTCAATTTTGATAGACTGACCTGATTCTAAAACGACCTTTTCTCCTTCGATAATAAATTGTTTTTTTCCTTTGATAATATAGGTATATTCATCAAATTCTGGTGTTTGAAAAGGTTCGCTCCATCCTGGAGGTGCTACCATGTGAGCAATACTGACTTGAGTATTTCCATCTGTTGCTCTTCCGAAATGTTCTTCGATTAATTTACCATCTGTAGTAGGGACGACAAATGGTGATTTTTGAATCTGATATTTTTTACCCATAAAGTTATCTTTCGGCATTTATTTTTCTTCCCAGTTAATAATAAAATATTTGATCGCAGCAGTATCTGGTATTTGTGATGCTTCGATTTTGGCAGCAGTATTCGCTTTAAGGCTACTAGGCAAATCTTTTTTGTCTATGGAAATAGAAGCCTGTATACTGTCTATAAAAATAACCGCAGAACTTAGGGTATTATTAATTTTGCTTATCGTATAGTTATCTTTGATGTCCTTAAAAACACTTTTGGTAGATAAACCTGAAGTAGTTTTAAATTTGGAGTCTATAATTTGAACACTTTCTATAGAAGATTCTGGGTTATTTTCTTCTCTGGGTTCTAAAGATAAAAGCTTGGAGCCTCCTTTTTCATAAATCTCTATGGTTTTAGCAACATTTACAAAACTACCACCTTGCGATGCTTTAACGATTGAATCATTGGCATAGATAGAGTCTAATTGACTAACTTTTGTAGTGTTGGTTAATTTTCCAATTCGATTAAAAGATATTTCAAAAGGATCTTGCTTTTTATCTTTCTGACAACTTAATAAACTTAAACTGATTAGTAAAATACAATGAATTTTTTTAAACATAATGTATTAGTTATTCCCAAAGTTAAACTATGATTTGTGCGTTGTTTAGCGTAATAATTTATTAAGAACTCCAAGTGCTCCTCGTATAAAAGTTGCACTTGTTAATACTTTGATAACTGCTTTTTCAGTGGTGCTAGCTCTTCTGCTTTTTGATCTCGAACTAGAGGAAGTTCTTTTTAACTTCTCTCGCTCTTTTTTTGCAGCAGCTTTAGCTTCTTCTGCTTCTGCTTTTTCTATTTTTTCGTTAAGTATTTCATAGGCACTTTCTCTATCAATATCTTCATTGTACTTTTTAGAAAGTTTAGATGCATTAAGCAATTCTTTTAATTCACTTTCTGAAAGCATATCCATTCTACTCATCGGTGCTCTAAGCATAGTGGCAGCGAGTGGAGTAGGTCTCCCTTTTTCATCCAGTGCAGACACTAAAGCTTCTCCGATTCCTAACGAAGTAAGTACTTCTTTAGTATCATAATATTCAGATATTGGATAATTTTCGGCAGTAAGTTTTATGGCTTTGCGATCTTTGGCGGTAAAAGCTCTTAGCGCATGTTGTACTTTTAAACCTAACTGTCCTAATACTCCATCTGGAACATCAGTAGGATTTTGCGTAACAAAATAAAGGCCAACTCCTTTTGATCGTATTAATTTAACAATACTTTCTATCTGATCCATTAAGGCATTAGAGGCTTGCTTAAAGATAAGATGAGCTTCGTCTAGAAAAATAATTAATTCTGGTCTTCCGCTATCACCTTGTTCTGGAAAGGTGCTATATACCTCTGCCAAAAGACTTAACATAAACGTAGAAAATAGTTTTGGTCTGTCTTGTATATCAGTTAATCTAAGGATGTTTATAAATCCTCTTCCGTCGTCATCTACTCTGCATAAATCTTGAACCTCAAAAGATCTTTCACCAAAAAAGATATCTGCTCCTTGTTGTTCTAATGCAACAATTTTACGAAGAATAGAACCTGTAGAAGCGGTAGAAATTCTTCCGTAGTCTTTTTCTAATTCCTTTTTTCCTTCTCCAGTAGCATATTGTAATACTTTTTTTAAATCTTTCAGATCTAACAGTGGTAATTTATTATCATCACAATATTTAAATATTATCGAGATAATACCTGCTTGGGTTTCTGTTACATCAAGAATTCTAGAAAATAAAACCGGACCAAATTCACTAACCGTTGCACGTAGTCTAACTCCATCTTGTTCTGATAAACTAAGAATCTCCACAGGAAAATTCTTAGCTTCAAATGGGATTCCTATTTTTTCATGGCGTTCATCAATTTTAGGATGTCCAGGACTAGCAGCAGCCAAACCACTTAGGTCTCCTTTTATATCCATTAGAAGAACTGGAATACCTTGTTCACTAAGGTTTTCTGCTAATACCTGAAGCGTTTTTGTTTTACCAGTACCTGTTGCACCTGCAATTAATCCATGACGGTTTAGCGTCTTAAGAGGAATTTTAACATGTGCATTCGTTACTGTTTCTCCATTATGCATAGCCGCTCCTAAGGCGATAAAATCTCCTTTGGTAGTATACCCCTTAGTTATATGATCAAGGAATTCTTGATTAGTACTCATAGTTGATGTAAATTTTGATAAAAATAGGAATCTTACTTCTTCTATCGAAATGAATGTAGTTTTGTTTAGGTAAATTTATAATTTTTAAATTAATAAGAAGAAGTGAAGAAAATTATAGTTTTCTTTATCTAGAAAATTTCAAATGTTTAAAACAATGAAAAGGATATATTTTTTTGTGATGCTTATTTCGATGATGTTTAGTTGTGGTAAAAACCAAAGTTCTAATACATCTGTTATTTTCCATAAAACTCATGAGCCAAAGAAGTCAAATGCGCCATTTTCTGATGCAGTACAAGTTGGTAATTTATTTTTTCTTTCTGGTCAAGTTGGAATGGATCATACTACTCGAAAATTAGTAAGTGGTGGAATTAAGGCAGAAACAAAACAAACTTTAGAGAATATTAAAGCTGTACTGGCGCATCATGATATGGAGATGAATGATGTGGTAAAATGTACAGTGATTCTTTCTGATATCGCTGATTTTAGTGCTTTTAATGAAGTGTATAAGACATATTTTCCGCAAAAGCCAGCAAGAACTACATTTGCTGCAAAGGGATTGGCTGTAGGTGCTAAAATTGAAATTGAATGTATTGCTACAAAATCTGAATAAATACTTACATCATTTCATATGCGAAATGGTATTAATTCAGATTCCATAATTAAGGAACAGGTTTTATGAAGAAAAACACACTAAATTCGAATGTTGGATAGGGTGTGTCATTCATAATTTATTAGCTACCTTTGCAGCCTTATGCAAAAAAGTGTGGAAAAATTGGTGAATGAGGGTAAAATGCTTCCATTAATGGAAGAGTTTTATACCATACAAGGAGAAGGGTATCATAAAGGTACTGCAGCTTATTTTGTACGAATAGGTGGTTGTGACGTAGGATGTCATTGGTGTGATGTGAAAGAAAGCTGGAATGCAGAGTTACATCCTCCTACAGAAACAGACGTAATTGTAGAGAACGCTGTTAAATATAGCGATGTTGTAGTGGTTACTGGTGGAGAACCACTTACTTGGGATATGACTTTACTTACAAAAGGCTTAAAAGATAAAGGAGCGAAAACGCATATAGAAACTTCAGGTGCTTATCCACTTACTGGAGATTGGGATTGGATATGTCTTTCTCCGAAAAAGGTAAAACTCCCAACACAAGATATTTATCCAAAAGCAGACGAATTAAAATGCATCGTTTATAATAAGAGTGATTTTGCCTTTGCAGAAGAACAAGCCAAGCACGTTTCAGCAGAATGTGTATTGTATTTGCAACCAGAATGGAGTGTACGTGACAAAGTAATTCCAATGATAGTCGATTATGTGATGGAGAATCCTAAGTGGAAGGTTTCGCTACAAACCCATAAATACCTAAATATTCCTTAATTGACTTATTACTTTTACGGTTTTTGACGTTTTTATCGGGTTGAAACTTCTTGATTTTTAAGTAAGTAAGGTTTTTCCGTAAAAATGTAAGAATTTACCCATTGAAAAAAGTAAGAAAAAGTAAGAAAAAACTTTCTTTTGTTTTTTTGTTGTCCTTTTGGTAACAGTTTTTTAACCTATATACATATTATTTTAACTAAAAGTTTAGCGATACCATATTTATTTTTTGATTTTCCTGAAAGTAGTTCTTAATTTTATATAAGTATTTTAAAAACAATATTTTATGAAAAACTTATACTCTATTTTTGGGCTCGATTTTAAAATTGTAATAGATTTTATGAGAGATTTACCTAGTGCTTCTCGATATGCAATGAGAAGATAATAACAAGTTATACTTCGTTTTTAACCATAAGTAAAAGATTACATTATTTTGTAATCTTTTTTTTATGTCTACAAGATGCAAAATTAAGCTTTTGTGAATAGCGTATTTGTTTTGCACCAAGAATAATTCGCTTTTTAGTGATTAAATATTTTCTTTTTAGTAGGTTAGCATTAATTAGGGTGTGGTTTTTAGGGGGATAACCCCCTGAAGACTGTTTGTTTTTTGTAAGTAAAAACGTCAAGTACATTTAGAGTTTTTGTGCTTTTTTGTTCTTTTGGCGATTATAATTATGTTTATAGCTAAAACTTAGATTTTGATATGTTAAAATTTTCATGCCAAGGAGTTTTGCAAGCTATCTTTGTATAAGAAATTAAAAATCAGATTATTATGACAAAATTTTACAATATATTTTCAATAGATTTTAGTGCAATAAGAACATTTTTAAAAGAATTGCCAGCAGCAAGCAGTAATGCAATACACAGGTAGAGGTATTCTAGGTGTAATTTCTAATTAATTGATTTGAGTAAAAAGAAATTATTCTTTAATTGATTCGTAAGTGTATGGGAAGAGGCTTTGTTAAAAAGTAAGATAAATGCCTTTAGAACTTCAAATTAAGTAGGAAAGAAAATACTTGTATAATTGGAAAAATGCGTTGTTAATCGGTAATTTTTTACCAAATATCTAAAAGTACTTACATTTTTTGTTAAAATTGTTGATTTAGAACCTTTTAGATAGTATCTTGTATCGTAATAAATTGGAAATATTATGGGGCTATTTTACACTAAATTCAGATTAACATTTAGGGTTGTCATGGACTTCCTTAAAGAATTACCAGGAGCGTCTAGTCACGCTATACATCGGTAAAAGATTTTTAAACTTATAATCCTTATTATGGTATATATTCATTGAAGATAAGAGATTATTAGGGAAAGATAAAAACGAGATTAATTACTATAATTAATCTCGTTTTTGTTTTATTTCCAATCCGAGGAATTAATTATAAAAAGGAACTTCTACTCTTGTAGTTTCCCATCCTAATACCATATGGTATCCTTTATCTACTTTTTTAAACGCTATTGAAAAAGCTTCTAGTTCATCTCCTGTTCCTGCTGGAACTTTAATTCTAGCTACATCTTTGCCTTCATCATAAGAATAAGCTCCCCATACATCCAAGTCAGAGTTTAATATAATAGTCCACTCTTTTTCACCTGGGATAGTGAATAAAGAATATGTTCCTGCTTTTACAGTTTTTTCTCCTAGTTTCATGTCCTTGAAAAGTTTGATTTCGGTAGCTTCATCAGCTCCTGTTCTCCACACTTTTCCATATGCAACTTTTTCTCCAAGCATCGTTCTTCCTTTTTTCTGAGGTCTACTGTAGATTACTTTAACGTCGGGTTTGGCATTTCTATCCGTTTTAGCATAAGAAATATCGGTTGGACTTTTTTGTAACCCAGCAAATTTCTGAGCATTCATGCTAGTAACAGTTCCTATAAAAAGTAGGATAGCAAATAAGAGTGATTTTTTCATAATTTGTGATTTTATTTTTATAATCGTCGTAAAGATAGAAGCGAACATACATATGAAATGTTAATCACCTCATTAAAGTTCTGTTAAAAGAGAAAATAACAACTTGATACTTTTATTAGCTTTTATTATAAAAAATATTTCATTTTGATAAATAAAAATACTTTTATGTTTTTATTTGAAACTAAAAGAATCTTTTCTGTTTAAATATTGTAACTATTACTTCATCTTTGACTTCTCAATTAATAGAAAAAGAAAGATATGTGTGGAATAGTTTGCGCTTTTGAATTAAAAGAAAAGGCTGAGGTTTTAAGACCACAGCTATTAGAGATGTCAAAAAAAATACGTCATAGAGGACCGGATTGGAGTGGTATCTACTCTGATCAAAAGGCAATTTTGGCTCATGAAAGATTAGCTATAGTGGATCCAGTTTCTGGAAAGCAACCTCTTTTTAGTGAAGATAAAAAATTGGTTCTTGCAGCAAATGGAGAAATTTATAATCATCGTGAAATTCGTAAACAGTTTGATGGTACATATAATTTCCAAACAGAATCCGATTGCGAGGTAATATTAGCTTTATACAAAGAAAAGGGTGTTGAGTTCTTAGATGATTTAAATGGAATCTTTGCTTTTGCGTTATATGATGCGGAAAAAGATTCGTATTTAATTGCGCGAGATCATATGGGTATCATTCCTTTATATATGGGATGGGATCAAAATGGGACTTTTTATGTAGCTTCCGAATTAAAAGCGTTGGAAGGTGTTTGTACCAAAATCGAGTTGTTTCCACCGGGTCATTATTTAGATGGTACAACCGGAGAACTTACAAAATGGTACATTCGTGACTGGTCTGAATATGATGCAGTAAAGGATAATCAAACTAGTATTGATGAGGTTAGAGATGCTTTAGAAGCAGCTGTGCACAGACAATTAATGTCTGATGTTCCTTATGGAGTATTGTTGTCAGGAGGGTTAGATTCTTCAGTTACTTCGGCGATAGCCAAAAAATATTCAGAAAAGAGGGTTGAATCTGGTGATACTAAAGAAGCCTGGTGGCCACAATTGCATTCTTTTTCAGTTGGTTTAGAAGGTTCTCCAGATCTGGCAGCAGCACAAAAGGTAGCCGATCATATTGGTACTATACATCATGAGATCAAGTTTACTATTCAGGAAGGTTTAGATGCAATCAAAGATGTGATCTATAATCTAGAGACCTATGATATTACTACTGTTAGAGCATCTACACCTATGTATTTAATGGCAAGAGTTATTAAGTCGATGGGAGTGAAGATGGTACTTTCTGGTGAAGGTGCAGATGAGATTTTTGGGGGATATTTATATTTCCACAAAGCTCCTAATGCTCAGGAATTTCATGAAGAGACTGTACGGAAATTAAGTAAACTGCATATGTATGATTGTCTAAGAGCTAACAAATCGCTTGCAGCTTGGGGTATCGAAGGAAGGGTGCCTTTCTTAGATAAAGAGTTCATGGATGTAGCGATGAGAATCAATCCACAAGATAAGATGATTAATGGAGAGCGAATGGAAAAGTGGGTAATTCGTAAGGCTTTCGAATCTTACTTGCCAGAAAGTGTAGCTTGGAGACAGAAAGAACAATTTTCTGATGGAGTAGGATATAGTTGGATAGATACACTAAAAGAAGTGGTAGAAAGAGAAGTGACTGATGAACAAATGGCGAATGCTCATTTTAGATTTCCAATTCAAACACCACAAAACAAAGAAGAGTTTTATTACAGATCTATTTTTGAAGGTCATTTTCCAAGTGATGCAGCTGCATTAAGTGTTCCACAAGAACCTTCTGTGGCATGCAGTACGAAAATCGCTTTGGAGTGGGATGAAGCTTTCAAGAATATGAACGACCCAAGTGGAAGAGCGGTAGCAAATGTGCACGACGATGCTTACCTAATGGATGAGGTCGTTCAATAAATAATAATCAAGAAATTTAAGAGTTTCAGCTTGAGTCGCTGAAAGTTGAGTTAATTGAGATGTAAAACCCCAAGAATATTGCATTCTTGGGGTTTTTGTTATGTATAGTGCGTGGTTTTAATTAATTACCGCATCTTCCTTGGTTAGACCATCTCCTATTATCTTGTAAAAGATATAAGTAACCGTTATACGTAACTTGATCACCAGGGGAATAGCTTCTATTACCGCTATAAGGGTCTACACCTTCACAAATATCTGCAGGTTGAGAAGTTCCACATTCTCCTAATCGATTCCATGAGTAAAAATCTCTTTCATATAAGAAACCTTGGTAAGTAACTTTATCTCCAACACTATATCTAATATTTGGAGACCATTCGTCTATACCATCGCAGATGTCATTTTCGTTTCCATCACCATCTCCATCGCCGCCGTCACCGCCATCTCCGTCACCAGAAGGGTATGCTTCATTTGTTCCTGAAATATCTCCAGCGGATAATTCTGCTCGTCTTCTTGGGTGTGTAGTGCCATCTAATTGTACTATGGTTGGCTGACCATTTTTACTAAAAGTGTAAGCTCCGTACATCATAGTAGATTTGATGTCGAACTCTCCAAGGTTCAAGGAGTTTTCATTCTTTCTAAATTGACTTTCTGCTCCATCTTGTATGTTTTCAAACAGTATTCTTACATAATTGTCTCTGTCTGATCTGGTTTGTTCATGAATGTATCCCAGAGTATGACCGATTTCATGGATCATTACAACTTCGCTAGTTCCTGTACCAATATTTATTCTTCCTCTATTTCCGTTTACTCCTAAATTAGCGCTTCCACAGTTACAAGACTGTCCATTATTTATGATAGTAACGTAATAGCTTTCATTAGTACGTTCTTTAAACCGAATATTGGTTTTTGTAGACCATTCTCTCATCGAGTTTAGAGTTACTTGTATCTGATTGTTGGTAAGGCTATTGTCTAAAACGTAAATAATGGTGTTGTTTGGCCATTTTTGTACACCTCTGTAAAAGCCTAACTTTTCATCTAAATCTTCATTGGGTTCTGGATTAGAGTTGTAGCCGACTTTTTGATCAGTTAATTGTCTCGATTCATAAATGATATCTCCACTTAAAAAAGTACCATTTTTTAGATCTTCTACGATAACAACATCATCATTAAAGAATTTTTTTACGACTTCAGTTTCTTGACTACTCGTGATTTCGTCAAAACTTTCGTTTGTACAAGAACTTGCTAAGATTCCAAGACCTATGAAAGCAGCTCTTCCTAAATTGATTAATTGTTTTGTTTTCATTTTAATAAAAGTTGAGTGTGTAGTTATTTTAAAATTATTTGTAGCATTTTGCTATAGCACTTAACGTTACAGAGAGTTTATATTGTAGTAAACAAGGTCGATTTGAAGTGTGTTTTAGTATTCGTAGGTAGTGAATGAGAAATCGTATAAGTTTGCTGAATTTTCTCTTTGTTTTTTTATAAAATCAGCAATTTAAGATTTAATTTTTCTAAGTTTGGAGATGTTGTTTTTTTACAATAAAAAGGAATTAAAATGTTTATTTACAGAGTTTTGTGTTGAATGGTGTGTTAATTGATCAATTATTAATTTAATCTTAAATCCATTTTAAGGCTATTTTTAACGCTTTTAAGAGGTTTTTTGTTTTTTCTGGTCTTGTTCTTAACTAATTGTTGATAACTCTTTAAATCATACTTTCTAAAACGCTTTGAACATTTGACTGTTTTTTTATCTTTGTTTGTTGACCAAAAAATTGTAATTAATATAGCTGATTTATGAGCGAAGAAGCAAAGAAAAATAATTATTCAGCCGATAGTATTCAGGCATTAGAAGGAATGGAGCACGTGAGGATGCGTCCATCGATGTATATAGGTGATGTTGGCGTAAGAGGTTTGCACCATTTGGTATATGAAGTAGTAGATAATTCCATCGATGAAGCACTAGCAGGTCATTGTGATGCTATCGATGTTACTATAAACGAAGATAATTCTATAACGACCAAAGATAATGGTCGTGGTATTCCAGTCGGAATTCATAAAAAAGAAGGAGTTTCTGCATTAGAAGTGGTAATGACCAAAATTGGTGCAGGAGGTAAATTTGATAAAGACTCCTATAAAGTATCAGGAGGTTTGCATGGAGTAGGGGTTTCCTGTGTGAATGCACTTTCTGATCATTTACATGCGATTGTACATAAGGATGGTAAAATATGGGAACAAGAATATGAGAGAGGAAAGCCATTATATCCCGTAAAGTCTACAGGTGATACTGATTTTAACGGTACTATAGTAACCTTTAAGCCGGATGCTACTATTTTTCAGCAGACCTTAGAATACAATTATGATACTTTAGCGAGTCGTATGCGAGAATTGGCATATCTTAATAAAGGAATTACGATCAATCTTACAGATAAACGCCATACAGATGATGATGGTAATTTTGTGTCTGAAACTTTTCATTCAGAAGAGGGATTAAAAGAATTTGTAAAATTCTTAGACGGAAGTCGTAATGCTATTATTGGTGATGTCATTTCTATGGAAGGTGAAAAGAATGATATTCCTGTAGAAGTTGCTATGATCTATAACGATTCCTATGCTGAAAACCTTCACTCTTATGTAAATAATATTAATACGCATGAAGGAGGTACACATCTTTCTGGATTTAGAAGAGGATTAACTTCTACATTAAAGAAATATGCAGATGCTTCTGGAATGCTGGATAAGCTAAAGTTTGAGGTAGCTGGTGACGATTTTAGGGAAGGTTTAACTGCAATTGTTTCTGTAAAAGTAGCAGAGCCTCAATTTGAAGGACAAACAAAAACGAAACTTGGAAACAGAGAGGTTACTTCGGCCGTTTCTCAGGCGGTATCTGAAATGTTAGAAAATTATTTGGAAGAACATCCAAATGATGCTAAGACGATCGTTCAGAAAGTAATTTTAGCTGCTCAAGCAAGACACGCTGCTAAAAAGGCGCGTGAAATGGTGCAGCGTAAAACCGTAATGAGTATCGGAGGGCTTCCTGGTAAGCTTTCTGATTGTTCGGAGCAAGATCCTGCGTTATGTGAAGTGTTCCTTGTGGAGGGTGATTCTGCAGGTGGAACTGCTAAACAAGGTCGTGATAGAATGTTTCAGGCGATATTACCATTAAGAGGTAAAATCCTGAATGTAGAAAAGGCAATGCATCACAAAGTATTCGAAAATGAAGAGATTAAGAATATTTTTACAGCATTAGGTGTTACTATCGGAACAGAAGAGGACAGTAAAGCACTTAACCTGTCGAAGCTTCGTTATCACAAAATTGTAATTATGTGTGATGCGGATGTCGATGGTAGTCACATTTCTACACTGATTCTAACATTCTTTTTCCGCTACATGAAAGAATTGATAGAAGCAGGACATATTTATATAGCAGCACCACCTCTATATTTGGTGAAGAAAGGTGCTAAAAAGCAATATGCTTGGAATGATGATCAACGTGATCGAATTGTTAAAGAGTTTGGTGATAATACTAAGATTCAGCGATATAAGGGTCTTGGAGAGATGAATGCAGAACAGCTTTGGGACACTACTATGAATCCTGAGTATAGAACAATGCGTCAAGTAACTATAGATAATTTAACAGAGGCAGATAGAATATTTTCTATGCTAATGGGGGATGAAGTTCCACCAAGAAGAGAATTTATCGAGAAAAATGCAGTATACGCAAACATTGATGCCTAATATAAATATTGCTAAATAATTTAGAACGAAATCCGTTATACCACGTATAGCGGATTTTTTAATTTCCTTAAGGGAATTGGTAATGATAATTCTGTTGCGGTTTGTGAAAATTTAATTGAGAATAGAAAAGCGTAGGAATTATAGTTGTCATGGATTTGCATTGTGGTTGTAATAACCAAGTGCATCAATATTGATTTAAGTGTTTTGAAATGTATAAAATAAAGTAACTTTCGTAGAAAGGGATGCTAAAACTAAAGCGTGATTATGTGATAAATTGAAATGGAGCTAATTCTAAATATTTTACTGAATATTTATTTTATAAAAAACGCGACTAGGGATACTTTAATTTTCTCCATAGTCGCGGTTTTAAGCTAACTTCGTCTTAAATAGCTTATTCGCAATCGAAGAATGGCTTTAAGAAATCAGGAATAACGTCACAAATATCAAGGTCTCCGTCTCCATTATTCCCGGAAGAGCTACAGCTTGAAGATACACTAGTCCCACAATCCTCTAATCTAAGTAGTACAACTCCATTTTGATTTTTGACAATTAAAGTGGATTCTCCATTTACAGAAGTAACACTAGTGCTGATACTGGTAGCATCTTCAAAAGTGTAAGTTCCACAATCTGTTGTTACTGTACATGTAGCTTGTGCAGACAAAGTAAGTAAGAAAGCGGCAATTAAGGTGAAAAATTTAGTTTTCATGATTTTAAGTTTTAAAAGTTTATTTAATTAAGACGATATAAAGGTATTTTAATCATGCTCCTCTTTTAGGGGGTAATTGACGAATGTCCTATTTCAGTTCATTTATTAATTAATCTAATTCATTTGTTAGAATAATTGATCTATAATTTTACCGAAGATCTGTCTTTTAGCCAGTAAATACATGTCTAACAAGTTGTTATTCGTAAGAAGTTCATACAATGAAAAAAGAATTATTTTTTCTTGTCTTTGAAAAAAAAACTTTAGGTGATTTGATGATATATAGTTTAGTTCTAAAATATTAGGCAATAAAAAGAGACAAGAGTTGTTTTAGCTTTACTTTATCTTTATGCAAAAAAAAAGAGATGTTATTATGTTAAAAATCAGGACTATTATTGTAGATGATGAGAATAACAGTTTAGAGGCATTGAATATATTGTTACTTAAATTCTGTCCAGAAGTTGCTATTATTGGGAAAGCAGAAAATCTAAAAAAAGCAAAAAAGTTAATAGATATAAAAAAACCAGACCTAGTTTTTTTAGACATTCATATAAGAGATGACACTATTTTTACTTTGCTAGATAGTTTAAAAGAAATTGATTTTGAAATCATTTTTGTAACTGGTGATGAGGGGTTCGCTCTAAAAGCATTTAGTCTTAAAGCAACTGACTATTTATTAAAACCTGTATCAATATCTGGTTTACAAGATGCAATTAGGAGAATACAAGAAAAAATAATATATAATCGATCGATTTCTGATTTAGCAAATGATCAGGTTGATCAAAACGTAAATAAAGGTGCTCCAAAAATAGCATTTCCTATTCAAAACGGCTTTAGGTTAGTAGAACCACACGAAATTACCCATTTGATTGCAGATGGTAGCTATACTAATATTCATTGTACTAATTTAAATACTTTATTGGTGAGCAGAAACCTGAAGCATTATGAAGTGAAATTAAAAAAATATGGCTTTTTTAGAGTACATCCTTCAGTGCTAATAAATTTGAGATATCTAAGAGAGATCAATCGACAGGATGGTGGATTTTTGATAATGGATAATAATAAAACATTACCAGTATCCAATTATAGGCGTAAAGAACTAGAAGATTGGATTAAAGGAGATAAAAGTATAAATCAATAAGGGTTTTATATTTTGAGTCAGGAGTTTGTTTTAAGATTGGGTATAATCCGAAAGGAAGTTAATATTTATATATTTTATTATATCAACAGGTATATGAAAATAATCAGATAGTATTTGCTAAATAATTTAGAACGAAATCCGTTATACCATGTATAGCGGATTTTTTTATATATTGTTGCGCCTATTAAAACCCAAATCTAAAGAAATGAACATGCCAGACTTCCATATTTTTAAATGTTTGGTTCTGTTAATTTTATCGGATTATAGAAAACCATAGATACAAACAGATGAAAAAAACTTTACTCTTTTGTTTAATGCTTGTGCTCAAAGTATCTTATGCACAAACTAATGTCGATCAATTACTAGAACTTGGTATACAAAATGCACAGCGCTTTAGTACCGACTATTTTGCTCCAGGAGGAGAGGTATTAGTTAATAGTATGTCTAATGGTTGGTATAAGAGTGCACAGGTTAAAAAACTATGGCGTTTCGAAGTAGGTTTTGTGGGTAATTTGTCTTTTGTGAGAGAAGAAAAACAATCGTTTATTCTAAATACGGCAGAATATGATGGAGTAGCATTTCGAGAAGGGCCGGCGAGTCAGGAGGTAGTCAATGCTTTTGGAGGGAATCGTGGAGACATTGTTGTGGTATTAAATCAAGGACAATTAGCGCAAGTAGAAGTAACGCTTCCAGACGGAATTGGGGGGCAAGAAGTAAATATTGCGCCTACAGGTTTTTTGCAAGGTTCTATTGGAGTTTCTAGAAGTACAGAAGTAAAAGCAAGATTCTTACCAAAAATAGCTGTTAGAGAAAATACAGAAGTATTTCTATATGGATTAGCGGTACAACATGAATTTACAGATTGGATTTTTTCTTGGAAAAGGCTTCCTTTTAGATTCTCTGGACTCGTAGGGTATACCAATGTCAGAGGGTTTTATGATTTTGCTGCAGATAGTGAAACAGAAGGTAATGATCAAGAAATTAGATTAAAATCAAATTCGTGGTTGGTTAGTGGAATTATTTCTACCAAATTTTCCAAAGTTAATCTCTATGGAGGTTTTGGTTTTTATACAGGTAATAGTACTGCCGATGTCTTAGGGTCTTATGAGGTGCAAAGTGGTCCATTAGCATCACAAACTGTTGTTGATCCAATTTCTGTAGACAATAAAACTTCAGGACTAAAAGCAACGCTAGGAGTAAATGTGAAATTAGGTTTCTTTAGAGCTAATTTGGATTACACATTACAGAACTATCAAAACCTTTCTATAGGTATGAATTTTGGTTGGTAATTTAACTAAGAATTCACAAACAAAATCGTTAAAGAATTCGTATTTTCGCGCTGATATTGAAGAAATTCAATACACTAGGATAATATTAATCAAAATTATATTAAAATAATGAAAGTTACAGTAGTAGGAGCTGGTGCAGTAGGCGCAAGTTGTGCAGAGTATATTGCCATAAAGAATTTTGCTTCAGAAGTAGTGTTGTTAGATATCAAAGAAGGATATGCAGAAGGTAAAGCAATGGACTTGATGCAAACCGCTTCTTTAAATGGGTTTGATACTAAAATAACAGGAACTACAAATGATTACTCTAAAACTGCAGGAAGTGATATTGCTGTAATAACTTCTGGAATTCCTCGTAAACCAGGAATGACTAGAGAAGAGTTAATAGGTATTAATGCAGGAATTGTAAAATCAGTTTCTTCTAGTTTAATTGAGCATTCTCCAAATGCTATTATCATTGTAGTAAGTAATCCTATGGATACGATGACGTATCTTGTACATAAAACTACTGATCTTCCTAAAAACAAAATTATAGGTATGGGTGGTGCTTTAGATAGCGCACGTTTTAAGTATCGATTAGCAGAAGCATTAGAAGCGCCTATTTCTGATGTAGACGGAATGGTAATCGGAGGTCATAGTGATAAAGGAATGGTTCCTCTTACAAGATTAGCTACAAGAAATAGTGTGCCAGTTTCAGAGTTTATTTCTGAAGAGCGTTTAGAGAAAGTAGCAGCAGATACTAAGGTTGGTGGAGCTACGCTTACCGGATTGTTAGGAACTTCTGCTTGGTATGCTCCTGGAGCGGCAGTATCTGGTTTGGTACAGGCAATTGCTTGTGATCAGAAAAAGATTTTTCCGTGTTCAGCATTGTTAGAAGGAGAATATGGATTAAATGATCTTTGTATCGGTGCGCCTGTAGTATTGGGTAGAAATGGAATCGAAAAAATCGTAGAGATCGAGCTTAATGATGCTGAAAAGGCAAAACTTGCAGAAAGTGCAGAAGGAGTTAAAAAGACAAATGGATTGTTAGAGTTATAATCTGTTTTAATCGAATATATTAGGAAAGAGCTACTGTCTTAAATAGTAGCTCTTTCTTTTTTTATAAATGTTTATCTAAAAGTTTTTCCAAATTTCCTGATGAAGGTAAAGGACAATTATCAGATAATAATTCTCCATTTTTATCAACGAGGAAGAATTTAGGGATTGACCAAGTAGTGGTAGTTTTATCTCCAGAAGTTTTGGTTTCACTTATAAATTCAACAAGAGGACTGTTTGGAGGAACCCAGAAATGTTTCTTTTTTGATTGTTTTTTTGATATGTATTGGTGCCATCTTTCTTTTTTGAAATCTAATGAAATATAGATGACATCTAGATTAGAACCGTATTTCTTTTTAATCTCCTCCAAAAAGGGAGTCTCGGCGATACAAGGTTTGCACCAAGTGGCCCATAAATCTATGATAGTAAGTTTATTTAATTGACTATTCAGAGAGGAGGTTTTCTTGTCTGTATCAGAAACTTCAAAATCAGGAAATTGTTTTTGGGAATAAGAGCCTAAAAAAGAAAGAAAGAGTATGAATGTTAAGAGGCTTTTCATAAGGATTAGATAAATATGATTATATCCAAATATATAAAATTGCAATAATTAATTACGAGAACGAATGGTTTAATTAAGAGGTTGATAAAGATGCTTCCTATTTATTAAAAATACACTAGACTCAAAGTTTTAATTTTTCTATATTTGCGACCATGAAGAAAGAATGGTACTTCGGAATGTTAATTTCAGCTTTTGCGTTACTAGTAGTAATGCAAGGGCAAACTGTCGTGCCTAATCAAGAGATTGTTCTTGACTTTAGAAATGTTACTGTATCGTCACAAGAAGCTGAAAATGCAGTAAAAACTGTAAAAAAACAGTTAGCATCTATTGGTGTAAAAAACACCCGAATATCCAATGAACTTCATAACGGTAAACTAAGAATTTCTTATTACAGCGATGCCGATGTAGAAAGCATACAGCAAATACTTGCAGAGAATCATATTTCTTGGAATCATATTCTTTTTGATAAAAACGGTTCTAATGATTCTAAAATTCCTTTTGATAAAGAATCTTCAGACTATCACGTAGCTGTTTATAAAATTCAGAAAAGTACCGATAACGATTCGGGTTTTAGTGGGATTCACGTTTTAGAATTAGAACAAAAACAGGATAGAGCTTCTGGTGTTTCTTATAGTTTTGTGAATGAAAACGCTGATGAGGCGATCAACCGATTTATACAATTAGCACAGAAAGTACATAGTGCGATTGCTATCGCAATAGATAATACTTCTCATAAAATTCCAGAGGTAAGAGCAGGACCTATTTCTTAGTTTAGAAATACACTGTTTATCGAATTTCTAAAAAAATAGAAAATAGCTAAATAGTAGATTTTGATACTACACTAGTAGCTAAAACCTAATAACTAAGTCATATTCAGACCTAGTTGAATTACATTTTTAATATACTAACAATTGTCAATCATAGAAGAATGTTCGAAACATTTGGTGGGTTGACTAAAATAAACCACAATGCAAAATAAAGGACTTGTTAGAGTGTTTGCGATTATATTTGGATTGGTATGTCTTTACCAGTTATCGTTTACATATTTAACATACACAAAAGAAAAAGAAGCTGAAGTTTTTGCGATAAATAAGTATCCAGAAACAGTAGAGAATTACTCTAAACTTAGAGAAACAGCTCAAAAAGAGTATTTAGATTCTATCGGAAAGGATCCGATTTTTGCGAATTTTAGTTATAACGAAGCAAAAGCAAAGGAACTAAATAAAGGTCTTGACCTTAAAGGAGGAATCAATGTAATTCTTCAAATATCAGTAAGAGATATTTTAGAAGGATTAGCAAATAAATCTAAAAACCCAGCATTCATTCAGGCATTAGATGCTACTGATGAAACTCAGAAAGATAGTCAGAACACCTATGTGGATGACTTTTTTACAGAGTTTGAAAATATTCCTGATGCTCAATTAGCATCTCCAGATATTTTTGCGAATAAAAACTTAAGTGATGATATCACTTTTGATATGTCTAATGATGTAGTAAAGCCGGTTTTAAGAAGAAAAATCGACGAATCGGTAACATCAGCATTCGAAGTATTACGTAAGCGTATCGATAAGTTTGGTGTTACACAACCAAATATTCAGCGTTTAGGAGAGTCTGGTCGTATTTTGGTAGAACTTCCAGGAGCTAAAGATGTTGATCGTGTGAAAAAACTTTTACAGAGTACAGCTCAGTTAGAGTTTTGGGATGTTGAAAATTCTCAGGAATTAGGAATCTTCTTAGGAAGAATGAATGATAAGCTTAAGAAAGAATTAGAAGCTAAAGAAAATAAAACTACTGAGAAAGAAGAAGTAGTATCTGAAAAAGTTGTAGATACAGTAAAAACTGATAGTACCGAAGTAAATACTGCTCAGGCAGATAGCACTCAGACAGATGCAGATGCAGAAATCGAAAAATTATTAGCGGATTCTGAAGATTCTACGGATGTTGAAGCGCAGGTAAATCCTATTAATGATTTAATCGGTCCTCCTTCTGTTCCTGGAGCTTTAGTTTCTGTAGCGGTAAATGATGTGGAGCAGTTTAACTCGTATCTAGATAGAAAAGATATTAGAGCACTATTACCTCAATCATTAAGATTTGTGAAGTTTGCTTGGAGTAAACAAGCAAAAGAAGGAGAGAGAGTAGATTTATATGCGCTTAAAGGAAATCGTGATAATACTCCAGAATTAAGTGGTGGTGTTATTACAGATGCTGCTCAGTCTTATGATCAGCTTAATAACGTGGTGGTAACCATGCAGATGGATGGTAAAGGAGCTAAGAAATGGGAAGAAATGACTGGAAGAGCTTCTCAAACAAGAGGTCAGATAGCAATTGTATTGGATGATATCGTTTATTCTGCACCAGGTGTTTCTAAAGGTCCGATCTCAGGAGGAAGAAGTGAGATCTCAGGAGATTTTACGGTAGAAGAAGGACAAGATTTGGCAAATGTATTAAGAGCAGGTAAATTACCGGCATCAGCAGATATTATCCAGAGCGAAGTAGTAGGGCCATCATTAGGACAAGAAGCAATCGATAGTGGTATCATGTCTTTCGGAATTGCATTGGTATTGATTTTAATTTGGATGATTTTTTATTACGGAAAAGCAGGTGCTTTCGCAGATGTTGCATTGGTAGTAAATATCTTATTTATATTTGGAGTATTAGCTGGATTAAAAGCTGTATTAACATTACCTGGTATTGCAGGTATTGTATTAACCATAGGTATGTCTGTGGATGCGAACGTACTTATCTTCGAAAGAATTAAAGAAGAGCTAGCTAAAGGTAAATCACAAGTAGATGCTATTAAAGACGGTTTTAGCAATGCTTTATCTTCGATTTTAGATGCAAACATTACTACAGGTTTAACTGGTTTAATTCTTTTATTCTTTGGTACAGGTCCTATTAAAGGATTCGCAACTACTTTATTAATTGGTATTCTTACATCTTTATTCACTGCTATTTTCATCACTAGATTGTTTATCGATGGATATGGTAGAAATGGTAAAGAATTGGCATTCTCTACAGCGGCTACTAAGAATTTATTTAAAAATGTAAATATTGATTTCTTAAAGAAGAGAAAAATCGCTTATGGTATATCTGCTGTTATTGTATTGGCTGGTTTAGGATCTTTATTTACGCAAGGATTAGATGAAGGTGTTGATTTTGTTGGAGGTAGAACATATACGGTTCGTTTTGCTAAAGATGTAGTACCTACAGATGTAGAAAAAGATTTAGTAGCTGAGTTCGGAAGCGCACAGGCGAAAACATTAGGAGCCAAAAACCAATTAAAAATTACAACGAAGTATAAAATTAATGAAACCGGAGAAGCTGTAGATTCGGAAATTTCTAATTCATTATTTAAGGCATTAAAATCACACTTGCCAAGTGGGATGACCTATGATGAATTTTCTAATGGAGATGAAGATAAGCAAGTAGGGATCATGTCTTCTATGAAGGTTGGGCCTACGATTGCAGATGATATTAAACAAGCTGCGTTTATATCCGTTATAGGATCTTTAATTGTAGTATTCTTATATATCTTATTTAGATTTAGAAGATGGCAATTTAGCTTAGGTGCTGTAGCGGCAGTTTTCCACGATGTATTGGTAGTGTTAGGTGTATTCTCACTTACTTGGAAGTTTATGCCATTTAATATGGAAATCGACCAAGCGTTTATTGCAGCTATTCTAACTGTAATTGGATACTCGCTGAATGATACCGTGGTGGTATTTGATAGAATCCGTGAATATTTCGCAGAGCACACTACATGGCCGTTAAATAAGAATATTAATGGAGCGTTAAACAGTACGTTAAGTCGTACATTAAATACTTCGTTAACAACCTTATTAGTATTAATAGCGATCTTTATTTTTGCTGAACCGTTAAGAGGATTTATGTTCTCGTTAATAATCGGTGTGCTAGTAGGAACCTACTCTTCTTTGTTCATTGCTACTCCAGTAATGTTCGATACTGTAAGTAAAGTAGGTTTAAAAGAAAAGAAAAAGACAACTGAAGAAGAATCATAGAAAAGTCTATTTCTAGAATATCAAAAAGCTGCATTTAAAAAATGCAGCTTTTTTTATGGGTTTAAGTTAATCACATTGATAAAAATTTAGGGGATTTTTTAGTTTTTTATTAACACTATATCGTTTGAGTGAATTCTAATTATAGAGTTTACTTTTTTTATTACCTACTTTTGAAAATATCATCAAATAACTATTAAAAAATTGAGTATTTAACAGTCTTGTTGAGAAGTGTTGTTGCTGTTATAGACATGGATCAAATGGGACTGTTTGTTTACTACAATTTTCGTTTGATGGGATCATAATAAATATCCTTTTTATGAATGTTTATTATGGGTATAGAATCTTGGAAAACTATTGTTTGGGAAAATAGTTTTTGGAATATACGCAAGCTGTTTTTACAGCATTTTTTAATTGTATAACACACACACAAGATTCATGAAAAACACTAATCTATTTTTGTTGTTATTGTTCTTTTATTCAGGAATGATAGCACAGCAAGTCCACACTTCTTATTTATGGCACATGCAACAACCCATTTATTGGGCAGAGAAAAGTAAAGAAAACCCTAATCGGTATCAAACAGTTTTAGAATCACATAATTTAAAAGTATCAGGTGATTCCTGGAATGTATATGCTGATGGGATTAGTCATCCACTAAACGATTTAGAAGAAATTTTTGGGAAGTATGATCGGGTAAAAGCCTACCAATACGGTCCTAAGAACTCAGTTCAGACTCTTTTAGGATTGCCAAACGGAGGTGCACAAGTAAATTATTCTGGTTGTCTGATAGAAAATGTAAACAGTCTAGCAAATGCTGGAGTTTGGGGATATAATCAAGGTTGGCAAAATGACTTTATCGAAGCAAAAAGTTGGAAAACTTCTGGTGGTGAACCCAGAATGGATCTAACTGGTTTTACATTTCATCATGCGTTAGCTCCTTTAATTAGTGAGAGAGCCCTGAGAATGGAATTAAAAACACATCGTTATATCACCGATCAAACTTTTGGAGGCGAATATTCTAAAGGGTTTTGGCCTGCAGAGTGTTCTTTTTCTGAAAGAATAATCAAAGTATTGGTAGAAGAAGGTTTCCAATGGTCGGTTATCGCAAATAGTCATCTCTCAAGAACGCTAAATGATTATCCATTAGATTATGGTACTTCTGGAGTTAATATTGACCCACCAAATGCTGCGGATAAAGTAGCTACAAATGGTAATAACTGGTGGAAAGGACAAATAGATGGTAGAGGTGGTACCTTTGCTGCTCCATATTGTTATCAGGCACATAAAGCGCAATACATAGATCCAGAAACAGGACAAACTTATAAGATGGACGTAGTTCCTATGGCTGATTTATTAAGCTACCAAAATGGATTTAGTTCTATGGGTACAGGAGAAATTGATGCTAACATTGCGCCATTTAGTAATGCAAGTCAACCATCTATTGTTTTGTTAGCACATGATGGTGATAATGCTTGGGGTGGTGGTGATAGTTATTATCAGGAATCTGTTCCAGGCTTCGCTAATGAGGCAGCTTCCAAAGGATATGATCCAACTACCATTCAGCAATTTTTAAATTCCTACCCAGTTCCTGAAAATGATATTGTAAAAGTAGAAGATGGTTCTTGGGTAAATGCAGCCAATGATTGGGGGCATCCACAATTTATTAACTGGTTATGGCCTTTATATGATACTACTGATTATCGATTTAATCCTGAAGGATGGACAGAAGATGCTAGAAACTGGGCGGTGATTACAGCTGCAGAAAATTATGTATTAATGGCAGAAGATAATAGTAACGGAGTAGATATAGCAAAAATAATTGATCCATCATTTGGCGCTTCCAGTGCAGAAAAAGCATGGCACTTCTTTTTACCATCGCTGACCAGTGGTTATATGTACTATGGTAAAGCAATCGATATGGAGGTAAAGCAAACCTTAGCTGGTAATATTGCTATTGAACATGCTTTAGATGCGCTAGGAGGATCTATCAATCAGGATAATACGCCGCCTTCTGTTTTTATTCCTCAAAGATTTCCTTACAATCCTGGTGGTAAAGGTTTTGGCCCAATATATGCGTATCAGGAAGTTCAAAATTCTTCTGATTTTCATGTATGGACATTTGCTCATGATGTAAGTGGATTGGCTTCAGTAGTTTTAAAATATAGAACCGATAATGACGGTATAAATCCTATCGCTGATAATGTAAACGACACCTATGCTGGAGGAGAAGGAGTAAGTTCCTGGAATACCATTTCAATGACACAAAAAGAATTTCCAAAAGACAATATTACTCAGGATCCAGAAATAGATCTTTTTATAGAGCCTACAGCAATAGCAGATCTATGTTATGCAGAAATTCGTGGTTTGTCTAATGTATTAGTAGATTACTATGTTGAAGCTACAGACACTCAAGGGAATGTATTTAAGACTCCAATTCAGCATGTGTATGTTGGTGATTTTAATAGTAGTGATGAGGTCACACTTACTGTGGAACCTAATTCTGGAAATTATGATGATACTATCGAAGTAGTTTTAGAAGCATCAACAACTTCTGATAATGATGATGTGACAATTTATTATACGATAGATGGATCGGAGCCTACAACAAATAGTCCGGTTTACTCTAATCCATTTGATTTAGGAAATGAGGATAGTGATCCAATCCAGCTAAAAGTTGTGGCGTATGACGCAGATGGAAATGTTTCTGACGTAATAACACGTTATTATACATTCGGAGACATCCCTTCTTATAAAGTGTACTTTAAGAATACTTCCAATTGGAATGATGTGTATGTGTACGCATTTGACAAGAACAATAATACACCATTACCTGGATGGAATTGGCCAGGAAGATTGATGGCTCCAACACCAAATTCTCCTTGGTTTAGCTATGAAGTTGCAGAATCAGTTGAAGTAGGATTGGTATTTACGAATGGAAGCGGACAACAATCAGATGATCAGTTTAGAAATGTAGAAGGATGGTACGTATTATCAGAAAATGTTTGGTACGATCAATGTCCTTCTGATTGTCCTGGAGAATTAGAATTGCCTGCATTATCCGTAACTCCGCAAGGAGGAACTTATGAAGGTAGCGTAACAGTTAATTTAACCGCTACGAATCAAGGTGTCATTTATTATACATTAGATGGAACCACACCGTCAGATTCAAGTTCTTTGTATTCGAATTCGCTTATATTAACAGAAACCACTACGCTATCTGCGATTGCCTATAATGATACAGGTGCTTCTAGTGTACTATCCGAGGAATATATTATCAATCAACCTCAGTCTTATACAGTTCATTACAGGAATACTCAGAATTGGTCCGATGTTTATGTGTATTTGTTTAATCAAGATACTAACCAGCCATTACCAGGATGGAGCTGGCCAGGACAGCCTATGTCTAGAATGGATAGTTCTCAATGGTATTCCTTTGCGATTCAGGAATCAGGAAATATAGGTATGGTTTTTAATAACAACAATAACGGAAGTCAATCTGATGATCTCAATAGAACTATAGATGGTTGGTATGATCCATCGACAAATCTTTGGTATCCAGATTGCCCAGTGGCATGTCCAGGTGATGTCACAGATGATAGTTTAACAATCTATTACAACAATAACAATACAAATTGGAATACCGTTAGTTTGTATTATTGGGAGACGTCTCCAGCTGCTTTGAGTACTTCATGGCCAGGAGTTCAGATGACAGACGATGATAATGATGGCTGGTATGAATATACATTAACAGGTGTTACTTGTGCCAAAGTAATTTTTAGTAGTAATGGAAGTCAGCAAACAGAGGACTTAGAAATTTGTGGAGAAGGTTGGTATGATAATGGTTGGGTAAGTGCGCCATTAAATAAAGGTCCAGAAAAAGATGAAATCAATGTTTCTGCACCATATCCAAATCCATTTGAAGATACCATTAATTTCAATGTATCTGGAGCAACAGAAGCTGTAAATATTACTGTTAGAGATGTTAAGGGTGCTCTGTATTATTCGGATAGAGTGACGAGTAAAAACGGAACCATATCAATTCCACTGAATGTTTCAAAAGGAATATACTTTATAAAATTCAGTAATAAAAACATCAATAAGGTTGTAAAAATAATTAAGTAGCGGCTATCCTTTTTTTGTACTACCTAGATAAGACCTCTTGGAACACTTGTTTTCCAAGAGGTTTTTCTTTTTTGGGCAATCTAACTTTTCTTAAAACTAATAGAATCACCTTCTTTTAGATTCCATTGATCAGATAACCCTGCATTAATTTCTAAAACATATCTAGCAGGTTTTCCAGAGGGTAACGAGGTTGGATCCAATGGTTTTGCATTTTTCTGGAAACTCACGATTTTAAATTGCTCATCGATATAAATAATATCCAAAGAGATCTCTGTATTTTTCATGTAAAAACTCTGTGGCCTTAAGGTTTCCATAATAAATAGCATTCCTCGTTTTTCTTCCATGGTTTTGCGATACATTAAACCTGTTTCGCGTTCATAATCGTTATCCGCAATTTCGATATCTAAGTTTACTATAGATTTTGGAATAGAATCTTGTATGTTATAGATGGAGAGTTCTCCTTCTTTTTTAAATGTTATCTCTTCAGTAATGATCTTTTTATCATTCTCTTTTTTACAAGAAAAAATGGTTACAGCACTTAGGGCTATGCAGAGTATTAAAATATTCTTTCGCATCAGTCTAACTTTATGAGATAAAAGTAGACAAAAAAGTCGCACTTCAAAAATTCGAAGCACGACTTTTATTTGGAAATCAAGATTTAAATCCTCTGAAAGTAGTTTACTATTAATTAGTGCATATAAGTATGAGACTTACGATGTTTTCGATACCAAATGAACATTCCTAATAGTATAAGTAAGATAAGAAGATGAGGTTCGCTCATTCTAGCAGTATCATCTCCAATATCTAGATTTTTATTACCTGATAGTACTTGTTCTTGTTTCTTTTTAAGAATGGCTTTTTGAGCTTCATTTTCTACGACAATATAGGAGGTAACAGGAGTCATTATTTTAGACATAAAACTGTTTCGTACCAATTGCAACCAATCTTTTTTTTCTTGTGCAGGAAATAATGTTTGGGATAACCACATGCCTTGCATGGCTAATCCGTCGAGCCATTTTTTTTCAGAAATTGGTTCTTTGCTCATATTATAAGGACCATTTTTAAGAATAATACTTGGTGTTTCATCCTCAGATAAATAGGTGACAGAAAGGTCTTTATGTTTGTAGATAAGAACATTTTGATCAAATGTTATAGGAACAGAATCAACTATTTTTTTCTTTGGATTTTCTAAAAGAGAATGCGGTTCGAGAATCCCATTGTTAGAAAGATTATAGAATCTGTTATGGTCTGGAAATGCAATTTTAAAATCTGAAAAATCTTTGTTTAGCACTGCTTTCTCGATTGAATCCGTAACTGCCACAAAAACAGGATAAGAATCTGATGGATTTTGATACGAATCAAACAATGTTTTTTTGATAGCTCTATCTAAATAGTACCCACCTTCAAATGATTGTTGGGAAAACTCTTTTTTCCAGTTTTCTATACCTACGGATGAAGAAGTATAGGTATTCACAAAACTAATTTTAAGCCGAGTACTAATTTGAGGATATTCGTTAATTAACTTTTGAATTCGATTACTATAGTTATTTAAGTACCTCTCTTTATGTGCAGAAACATCTACAAGAAAATGAAAATACGGTTTCCTTTTTACAGATGCCAAATTCTTTTTGCTCTTAGATGAAATGTAAATCAAATTACCGAGGTCCATGGTGCTATATACTTTTTCCTGTACTTCACTTCCTAAAGTGGTAATATGCCCATCAATTTGTAAGGTAACTGGTTCTTTATGTATAAATTCTATCCCAGTTTTTCGAGTTTCATTTTTAGCGAAAGGAAAAACTCTAAAAGCAACTTTATTTCCGGTTAAGTAATATAAAATTCCAGGATCTTTGTTTTCATTTCTTATCTGAGAAAAAACCCACATTGCAGATTTTTTTTCTGCTAATAATCCCATTTCTTTTCTCTCTCCAACATATAGATAATAATCACTGATCCAACAACCGTTCGGTAAGTTTATAGTGGTGGCATATTCTTTAAATCGATCAGAACTATCATTTTTTATTTCGAGATGAACCCAGCTTTTCCATACATTTTGAGTCTTGTCATAGATGCTTTTACTTTGTATGTTAGAAATAGCAACTTGATCGTTTCGCAGTTGATCGTGCCATGGTTCATCTTGTGGTGCTCCAAAAAAGATATGTTCGATTGCGTCTATTTTTGGATTGGATAAGAGTAGATTATCCAAAACAATCCAATTATAAAATGAAGATAAGTATGGAGTTTGATGAGTCTCAAGAAAAGCTCCATTTCTATCATCTTTATGTTTCTTGATCGTTCGTATTGTTTTTTTTAAGGATGTTGTATCGATAAAATATGTTTTGGTATAGTCTGGAGAATATACATAGTCTAAGGTTTCTTCTAAAGTATATCGATCCATTTTATAAGTGATCGTTATGCACGTTGGAAGTACTAAAAAACTTAGAACAGAAATACTTCTTAATAACTTAATGGATATTTGATTTTTTAATGTATTGAAGTTTTTAACAAGTTCCTGAACATGAATAACAAAAAGAAGCAATGGCGAGAGCATTAAAAATCCAGTGCCAACAATTACTATTGCAATAACAGATAATGGAAGGAAAGGGAGAAATACCATAAAGAAATATAAAGTGTAAGAAAATGTAATGCTTCTTCCTATAAATATTAAAAGTTGATATGTTTTATTTTTGATAGTAGGTAAGCATACTAAAATTCCATTGATAATAGCTAAAATATAAAACCAAACATTAGTGAAATTTCCAAAAATCCCTGATTCATTAATACTATATGAATTAAATAATATACCATTGTTGATAGCAAGTCCTAAAAGTGGGAATACAATTGTTATGGGTATTTTCCATATAAGATCATATTTTTTCCAGACAGCTCCTTTTTTAATAGCTAGAATATAAATTCCTCGTACTATAAAGAATAGAAATAATAAGGTTCCAATTATGATAAATATCAATAAAATATGGAACCCAAACTGATGATCGAATGGCTGCCAAAGAGGAATAATAACTTGTGAGAAAATATACCAACAGATTGGAATAGCAATGGCTGCCGCAAAATTTATCAATGCATTATGCTTTTTTTCTTTAGGAGTAAACTGAAGAACGACAATCAATAAAGAATAAAAAAGGGTAGGCATTAAAAAAGTACCCAGATATAGAACAATATTCCCTGATATCATCCATCTTGGTATTGAAAATGGAATAATTTGATCAGCATATTCGCCGTATAGATAGATAAAGGGAATATACACTAATAAAGCGATCCATCCATAAATGGCAGATACTTGTCTTTTTCGTACTATCAAGAATAGTGTGTATGCAAAGTTCAAGAGTCCTAATATAAACAGTATACTTCCAAATATTTTCCAGTATGCAATATGAGAATCTTCTAGAAGACTTTTAACAATGTTAAACTGGCCCCAGAAAAGGAAGAATACCAAAACAATTGGAAGTGTATTTATGATTAGCAACCATTTAGGATTACGTAAGTTGTGCATGGTGCGTATATTTTTTAATTAATGTGTCGGTGATTAGATAAGTGACTATCAAAAATGATAGATTAACGAGAATACCTAAACCTTCATGGATCACATGAGTTTGAAGGTATAATAGTTCACTAAGAGTGTTTTGCGAAATAATTGAAACAAATATTCTAGCAGTATTCACAAAGATAGTAATCACTAAAGAAAACAATAAAATTAGAGGGAATACAATCATTTTTATAAAGTGTGTTTTGGAATGCTCAAGGAATAGATACAATAGCATTAAGAACAGAATTGTCCAAAGATTAAATCCCGCACAGGATTTGTCAATAACAACATCAAGTTTTTGATGATAGTATCCTATATTATCAATATATTCCGAAGAAGAACCTACCATAGCACTCAAAAGAAGATCTGTGGGTTTAAGTAAAAAAGTCAGATCTTCTAAATTCGACTGCTTAAATCCAAATTTTAGTAGCACGAAAAGAACTGTTCCAAATATATAATAGTAGCTATTTTTAGAGATATTCATTTTACTGTTTTTAGTTGTGATTTTATGAACCCCATTCAATTTTTCTGGAGACCATCATGATAGTTCCTAGAATTAAGAATAACCCTATACTTCCTACCAATAATGCATAATCTTCTAGCTGAATTATTACAAAAATAAAAGCGTATAGAGCGATTAATGAAGTAGATATTAAACCCATAAATTTTAGACTTCGCAAGATGGCTTTCGAATATACAGAAATAAGAAGTATAACCGAGGTTCCTGCTATAAGATAAGCGTATAAAAAACTGGAGTGTTCTGATATAGAAATAAGCAAAGTGTAAAACATCGTCAATGCTAATCCGATCATTAGATACTGAAAAGGATGAATATTTATTTTACTAATCGTTTGTATCAAGAAAAATACTAAGAAGGTTAAAGCTATGACCAGATATCCATATTTTGCAGTTCGTTCACTTTTTTGATAATCATCTACAGGAATAAGAAGTTCTACTCCAAAAGCAGCTGAGCTTAGTTGCGGTAGTTCTCCATAAAACTCTTGCTCGAATTCTCTGTTTGTTTCCATTACATTCCAGTTTACTTTAAAACCATCAGGCCCAAGTGTCCTGGTTTTGGAATCAGGTAGATGTGCTCCGTTAAAACTGGGAGAACCCCAATTCGACTTCATAACTACATTGGTTTCTCTACCTACGGGTATAAACTGTAAGTTTTCACTACCATTAATCTTTAGATTGATGGTAAAATTTATAGTTTTTTCTTTTGGGAGTGAGGTTTCTTTTAAAAATTTGGTTTCTAAAGTGTTAGTGTGGTTGTTTTGAGAATAACGTGAGCGTAATGAATAAGTTTCTAAGCCTAATTGGACTTGAAGATTACTTTTAATTCCTTTTAGATTGGTTGAGTTTAAAACTATTGTCGCTTTATTCCATAATATATCTTCTTGATCAATATCCTTAGTTTCGAAGTCAGGGGTTGTAAAAGCTCCTTGGATATCCATATCAGCAGTGAATACAGCGGATTTATAGATCCCCCTTTTTAAGTTTTCCGAATCCACATCTACATCCGAATCAATATTCAAAGTATTAGGAAGAATATAAGCATTTTTGATAGTTATTTTATCTTCTACTATATAACTTTTTGTTTCTTCATTCCATAGCTTTTGTGGATTATGGATTTGATAAGGAATCTTTAGAATAAGACCATATAAAATAACTTCATTTCCCCATTTTTGATTGATTTCACGGATTACTTCTTGTTGTCGTTCAGCACGTTCCTGAATTAGAAGTTTAATGTAGGAAAGTGGAATAAGTAATACCAAAATGAGAATTCCTACCATAAGCATACGGATGGTTACAGAAGTTTTTATCCATTGTCCAAAGTACTTTTTTTGCTTTTGAGTTTCCATAGTTTTCTTGTTTATAATGATGATGTTTTTAAATAGTTTCTTTTTGATAATGGCGGATTAGGTGATAGGTAATAATTAAAAAACCTCCAAAACCTATTGTAAAAGCCCAGGTATTGATATGTTCAATAGGAGAAATAATTCTTCTAAATATATCACCGAGTATATGCATTGGATTTTGTAATAGATCCCAGCTGTTCCAACGAAGTATTCTTCCCATATAAATTCCAAATCCACATAGTAATAGCGTAGTATGGATAATGAAGGAGACAGTCTTTTTTGAAAAATGATAGCTAAGGAATTTTTGCATCGATCTTAACGAAGCAAATCCTATGATCAATCCATTGATGGCAAAGGATAGTATAAGCAAGACATCGAACCAAACGGAATGTAATGTGCTCAAGCGGATATGCTGTAAGTCTGTAAGGATATAAGGAGCATTAGGTAAAAAAGCAAGCCAACTTATGAATCCAATAGCGAGCAAGAATCTATTTTTATATAGCTCATGAAAGCTAAGTAATGTTGTAATTGCATACGGTATACAGGCTAAAAATAGATTCCAGATGAGGAATAGAAAAAAAATAGAATCTAATTTTGAAACTCTAATAAACAATAAACTTAGGCTGAAGATAACAGCTATACTATATCCTTTTATGAATGGTAATTGTTTTTGTAAATACTTCATGCTAGAAAGGTTTTTGGAAATGGATTATTAGCTACGATGAGGAAGTATCCTATAGTAATAGGAATGTTTAGTAAAAAGATCCCAATAGTGGTTAGATTCTCTTTTGAATTGTGATAATTTATAATAGAATTAGCGATTAAACCAATCAATGTAATTCCGTTTAATACAATAGCAATTATGACATAAAAAAGGCCGATTACTATAATTTGATCCCAAGGTATAATGATATGCATTAGTAAAATGATCGTGCCTAATAAGAAACTGCAGGTGGCAATCATAAGTGCGTTCCGATTGATAGATTGTGTTATTTTCATGATGTAGAGATTAAAAATGTGGTTTGTATTGTTTTTAAAGGAGTGTCTAGTAATTTCCTGAAATCCAGTTGGTAAAAAGAATACGCACTTTTACCTTTTTTGAAAGCATTTCGAAATAAATTGAACTTGTCTGGGTAGAGTATAGTTCCAATAAGTATTACCGTAAATAGGTAGGCGCTTTTTTTTCCATTACCCAGAAGATAGTATTGCATTGCAATTTCTTCGGGCACAGTAATTCCAGTAGCTGTAAGTACGTGGAATACATCATGATTCTCAAGTTTAGGTTGAGGTGAAAAATCATGTTTCAATAAAAATGCACCCAAATAAAAACCAAGAGTTTCTTTGGGGTATTGCAGTAATTGTGAGACAGAGATATCCCAAGGTTCTTCACTTTTAAACCATTTTTGATATGGAATCTTACTCCATTCATATAAGGTTTCTAATAAAATTGCTCTCATTATTTAATATTTTAAAAGTACTTTGAAATTCAAAGTAAATGGATAAAAAAATATAGCTACTTTTTTAATAATTTTTCAATAGCTTCAACATGTTTTTTAAAAGCTTCTCTCCCTTTTTTGGTAGCACTATATCTGGTATTTGGTTTACGTCCGATAAATGATTTTTCGACTAGTATATAGGCTTCTTTTTCTAATGCTTTGGTATGGCTTGCCAGATTTCCATCTGTAGCCCCTAATAACTCTTTTAGCATTTTAAAATCAGCATATTCATTAACGATTAGGATAGACATAATACCCAATCGAATTCGATGATCAAATGCTTTATTTATGTTGCCAATTATACTACTCATTCCTTGATTTTTTTAGCGAATACACAGATGTATATTGCTAAGCAATTACCGATCGTGATTAAAGTAAATCATACTTCCGTAAATAATGTGCATCACCCCAAATCCAAGTACCCAAAACCAGAATCCAAAACCGGGATATATGGCACATGCCAAACCTAATATAATTTCAACATATCCCAAATATTTTACATTACCAATTGTATATTTAGAAGCATTTACCAAGGCTAAACCATAAAAAATAAGCATCAACGATCCCGTATGTCCATAGTGATTACTATAGATTTTTATCAGAATGTAAATACCACCAGTTATTAGTGGAATTAAAAAGGCTGCCAGTAATCTTCTAGAAGTACCATTCCATAACGTTTCGTTATTTTTCCTTGCTTTTCTATTACTTAAAACAGCGGCAGTAACAATGCTTAATATAGCTATTGCTGCAAGATCAATTAAAATGTAGTTGAAGATTTTACTATGCAAAATAAGGTAATCTCTACCGCTAGTGCTCACTAGATAGTATGCAATGGCAGCGCCTATAATTGCATATATTCCTGCTAATATTCCTGATAAACCACTTAAAGAGAAAAATCGTGATGATTTATTCATCATGTTTTTAATCTCAGTGATGTCTTTTAAATAATCTTCTGTGCTCATTTTAAAAGTACTTTGAAATACAAAGTAAAATTAAATAAATGATACTCACAAATTTTTTTTCGAGATTAAATCAATTTTTATTCTGAAACTGTGATTCTAAACTTTCCTTGGCTTCTAGATCTTCTAATGCTTTACCAAGGAGAGCTGTAGGGATTAAAGCATTGTAATCTTTCCAGAAACTTGGATCATAGGGGAGAGGATAGGTAAACAAAGAATTAGAGAAATTATTTTTAAATATATTTTCATTTTCAGGTGATGATAGCTTTTCGGTTTTAATAGAGTTTACCACTAATTCTGATTCTGTGGTAGCTTCATAACTTTCGAATAAGTCACCTTTGTTGTCATAAGAATTAGTGGCTTTAATTCTTTTTAGATACCATTTATCACGATACGCAGAGAAATTAACATAGACTTTAAAATCCTTTAAACTAGTAATACGTGTAATAAAAGCTTTTTTGGATTCTTTTTCTACTATCTCAGGTGTTCTTAGTTGTGCAGCAAAGCGTTCATTTAATTTCTTCTTTGCTTTTTTTGTGAGTTCGTAACTATAGGAAATGATACCTTTACTTTCTTCTTCTAATGTTATTTCTCCTATATACGGAGCTTCAATATCATTAGAATCTTTGGGTTTAAATGAGATGATGTATACCAGTTTATCGTTGTAAGTACTCTTTCCGTATAAAGTAAATTTATATTTGTGATTTATCTTAGGATTAAAAAAATCTGCTTGCCGTTTTACTTTGTCAGCTCCCGTAAGTCTCAGTGGGCCTCCGCCTATCTCATTATTTTCTAACCATTTTAAATTGGTAGTATCAATGGATTTTAGATCTTCTGATTGTTCCATAATCTTGTAATCCTGAAGGTTATCGCTTTTTCTTAGAGCAATTATCTTAGTTTTATCCCTCATGTCAGCCACAAACTCTTTGGGTTCTGGAAATGGAACTTGATTTATATTAAATTCTAAACGATTAAATTGCTTATAATTGGTGTTGGATAATAAGTAATCAAAATTATTGTCATATGCAGAATAATATATTTCGGTTGCTGCATCAGCAAACTTGGTATAATTATCATTTATTTTGGTTAGCTCTCTATAATATGTTTCTAGCGTGACAGGTTGTTGCGCATAGTTTTTGGGGATAAGAGAGATTGCTTCATTGATCATTTCCTTGTATTTATTTTTCGCAGTAACCACAATTTCATCTAATGAGGTAGAGATTGATTTTAAAAAAATCTTCTGAGTAGGAGATTTTAGCTTTTTTACTGGGATACTGTTATTCTCATAACCAACGAATGAAAAAATGACTGAAGAGGAAGTATACTTTTTACTAAAAGTTAATTCGAATTTTCCATCTTCATTCGTAATAGTCCCTATAGAAGTATTTTCTAGTAGTACATTTGTAAAAGGCAAAGGGTCTTTCGTTTCTTTATCTAATATGGTAGCTTCAATTGTAATAGTTTCTTGTTTCTTTTGTTGTGCGAAAGAACTAGAGGATCCAAACCCTAACAACAGGATAATAAATACAAATAAAAGAGTAATGTTTTGAGGTTTCAAAGTGATTAGATATCTTGGGGTTACTAATATTCAACAGTCTTTCTAAAATACTATTTTTTATTGAAACCAGCGGAGCAATATATCTTAAATCAACCTGAACCATTTAAAACGATGCTACTTCAAGTTCAGGTGATTGTAGAATCTATTCTTCCTGAAGCCGAATTATTATTTAAATGGAGAGTTCCTTTTTACTATGTTGAAAAGGCACCCATTTGTTATTTAAACGTAACGAAAGGATACTTGGATATTGGTTTTTGGGCTGCACAATATTTTACCGATCACCTAGATAAATTGCAAAGTGATAAGAGAAAGTATGTCAGATCCTTGCGCTACAGAAACCCAGATGAGATAGAAAATGATATATTGATCGAATTACTCGAGCAAGCATATCAACATAGAAATAAGAAAATTATAACGAGTTAACCGTTTGTCTGATTGCGACTAGATTACTTAGTAATTTTTCCAGATACTGTAAATCTAACATATTAGCTCCATCACTTTTAGCATTTGCTGGATCATAATGTGTTTCCATAAATAATCCATCTACACCAGTAACAACACCAGCACGAGCGATTGTTTCTATCATATCTGGTCTACCACCTGTAACTCCACTGGATTGATTTGGCTGTTGTAAAGAATGGGTAACATCTAAAACTGTAGTTGCATATTGCTTCATCGTAGGGATACCTCTAAAATCTACAATCATGTCTTGATATCCGAACATGGTTCCTCTATCCGTAACCATTACTAAATCACTATCACTATCTTTTACTTTTTTCACAGCGTGTTGCATGGCTTCAGGACTCATAAATTGTCCTTTTTTCAAGTTTACCGTCTTCCCAGTCTTCGCGGCTGCTACCACTAAATCTGTCTGTCTAACTAAAAATGCTGGAATTTGCAAAATATCTACATACTCTGCAGCCATTGCAGCATCATCATTTTCATGAATATCTGTTATCGTTGGAACTTCGAAAGTCTCGCCCACTTTGCGTAAAATTTTCAATGCTTTTTCATTCCCAATTCCGGTAAAACTATCAATTCTACTGCGATTAGCTTTCTTAAAAGAACCCTTAAAAACATATGGTATTTTTAGCTTCGAAGTAATTTCTACTACTTTTTCAGCAATGCGCAACGCCATTTCTTCTCCTTCAATAGCACAAGGCCCAGCAAGAAGGAAAAAATTATTTGCATCCAGGTTTTTTAGGTTTTTGATTTTAGAAAGTTCCATGTTTGTAATTTAGAACCGCAAAGATATATCTTTTAGTTCATATTGTTACTTTTATGTGAATAGCTTTATTATAGAAACTCAGAGAAAGAAATAGAAGTAACAGATTAAGAAAAATAATGAAATATTAAATCTCTAATGGATTGTTATAAACATAAGAATTTTAATATCAAATTCTGATTATAATTCCTAATACTGTAAAATATGTTATTTCTTTGATAAAGGTTTTAAGTGCTTGATTTTTAGGTGTTTTTAATATTTTAAAATTAATATACAAACTATTAAAATATAATGTAAATTTGCACCCTTAAAATCAGGCGTATATGACTGCTATAAAAAACATTGCTATTATTGCACACGTTGATCACGGTAAAACTACCTTGGTAGACAAAATTATGTATCACTGTCAATTATTTCGTGAAAACGAAAATACAGGAGATTTAATTTTGGATAACAATGATCTAGAACGTGAAAGAGGAATTACAATTACTTCAAAAAATGTATCTGTAACCTATAAAGGAACAAAAATCAATATCATTGATACTCCAGGTCACGCCGATTTTGGTGGAGAAGTGGAGCGTGTATTAAACATGGCAGATGGTGTACTATTGTTAGTAGATGCTTTTGAAGGACCAATGCCACAAACACGTTTTGTTTTGCAAAAAGCAATTGATCTAGGATTGAAGCCTTGTGTGGTTGTAAATAAAGTAGATAAAGAAAACTGTACTCCAGACGAAGTTCATGAAAAGGTTTTTGACCTTATGTTCGAATTAGGAGCAGAAGAATGGCAGTTAGATTTTCCAACGGTATACGGTTCTGCTAAGAATAATTGGATGAGTGATGATTGGCAGAAGGAAACTGAAAACATAGAACCATTGTTAGATATGGTTATGGAGCATATTCCTTCACCAAAAGTGCAAGAAGGAACATTACAAATGTTAATTACATCTTTGGATTTCTCATCTTTTACTGGTCGTATTGCTATCGGTAGATTACAAAGAGGAACACTTACTGAAGGAATGCAGGTTTCATTGGTAAAAAGAGACGGAACCATTAAAAAGTCAAAAATAAAAGAGCTTCATACGTTCGAAGGATTAGGAAGAAGAAAGGTAGAGAAGGTAGAAGCAGGTGATATTTGTGCCTTAGTAGGATTAGAAGGTTTTGAGATTGGAGATACTGTTGCAGATATTGAAAATCCTGAAGGATTAGAAACGATTGCCATCGATGAGCCAACAATGAGTATGTTGTTTACCATTAATGATTCTCCATTCTTTGGGAAAGATGGTAAGTTTGTTACTTCTAGACATATCAAAGAAAGATTAGAAAAGGAACTAGAGAAAAACCTGGCACTTAGAGTAAATGAAACAGATAGTGCAGATAAGTTTATGGTTTTTGGTAGAGGAGTACTGCATTTATCAGTTTTGATAGAAACGATGCGTCGCGAAGGTTACGAATTACAAATCGGACAACCGCAAGTTATCATCAAAGAAATTGATGGTGTAAAATGTGAGCCTATAGAAGAGTTAACTATCGACTTGCCTGAAACGGTATCAGGAAAAGCAGTAGAGATGGTAACCTTAAGAAAAGGTGAAATGTTAAGCATGGAAGCCAAAGGAGAGCGTATGATTTGTGAATTCTTAATCCCTTCTCGTGGAATCATAGGATTACGTAATCAATTGCTTACTGCTACTGCTGGAGAAGCAATTATGGCACATCGTTTTAAAGAATATCAACCTTTAAAAGGTGACATTCCAGGACGTATTAATGGATCCTTAGTTTCTATGGAAAAAGGAACTGCAATACCATACTCAATAGATAAGTTACAGGAAAGAGGAAAATTCTTTATCGATCCAGGAGAAGATATTTACGAAGGACAGGTAATAGGAGAAAACTCTAGAGGAGATGATATGACCGTAAATGTTACGAAAACTAAAAAGTTATCTAACGTTCGTTCTGCTGGAGCAGACGATAAAGCGAAGATTGTTCCTGCTATTAAGTTTTCTTTGGAAGAAGCTTTAGAATATATTCAAAAAGACGAGTATGTAGAGGTAACTCCTAATCATTTACGTCTTAGAAAAATCTTCTTAACAGAAGTAGAACGTAAAAGAAATAAGATCGTATAGATAGGTATTTATCTTTGTATAAATAATAAAAAATCCCGAGTTGCCTCGGGATTTTTTGTCGAAAATTGGGATAATTGTGGTTTTGGGATCAATTCAATTATAGGGAGATGAATTGGTTTAAGTCATTTTTGTCGGTCAACAAAAGTATATACTGCTATGGATTAAAAACTTGTAAAAAGCCTTTAAAAAAAAGGTACAACAGGTTTTATAAATAAATACATTTAACTATGATTTCAGATCAAAATTTTATCATTGAACTTATTGGGTATTTTGCATCATTTATGGTATTGATATCATTTTTAATGCGAAATATCAGAAAACTCCGTCTTATAAATACTGTGGGGTGTGTGGCTTTTGTAATTTATGGGGTCTTACTCAACTGGTCTTTGCCTATTATCATAACCAATACGGCGATAGCTGGTATAAATATGTATTACCTTTTTATAAGAAAAGAATCGTAACTCACGATCACTTAAGCTAAAAATAAAACTAATATTCCGGATACTCAAACAAATTAACTATTTTCACATTTTAACGTTTTAGTTGTTATTTTATCATAAATAAGTTTTAAAATTGAGAACATTTATAATTGCTTCGTTTTATTATTAAGATTTTTGAATCCTATGCTCAATAGTGGGAAGTGATTGGTAAAACACTTAATATTCGTTTCAACTTTCAAAATATACAATTTGTCTACCTACGTAATTAAGAGATATCATAAAGACCATTATTCAATCTGGAATAGTTTTATCGATACTGCTAAGAATGGTACATTTCTTTTTAAAAGAGATTTTATGGAGTATCATTCGGATCGGTTTCAGGATTTTTCTTTACTGGTTTTTGATCAGGACAAGTTGATAGGAGTATTTCCTGCAAATGTAAAAGGTACAGAAGTATATTCTCATTTGGGGCTGACATATGGAGGTCTAATTTTGAAAAAAAGAATAGGAGGAGAAAGAGTAAAGAATATGGTGCATCAGATCATAGATTTTTTACGATTACATGATATAACAGATCTATATGCGAAATCCATCCCTGTATTTTATCATCAACAACCATCTAATGAATTTCTTTTCTTTCTTTCAGAATTAGGAGCTAAACCTTATAGGAGAGATTTAAATCTTGCGATTGATTATCAGAAACCTTTCACCATACATAAAAGTAAATTAAAGAACTATAAGAAAAGAGCTGAATTAGGTTTTGAAATAAGAGAAGAAGACGATTTTTCTGTTTTTTGGGATCAGGTATTAAAACCAAGGTTGAAAGAAAAGCATGGTACGAAACCTGTTCATACCATAGAAGAGATTCATTTGCTTAAACGTAATTTTCCAAAAGCTATACAGCAATTTGTCATTCTTTTAGATAATGAAGTATTAGCAGGAATAACCATTTTTAAAACCAAAGAAGTGGTGAAATCTCAGTACGGAGCAGTTACGGATAAAGGAGAGACACATAGAGCTTTAGATTTTCTTTTTATTTCATTAATAGAAAAGTATAAAAATGAAGGCTATCGCTTTTTTGATATGGGTACTGTAACTGATAATAACTACGGATTATTAAAGCAAAAAGAAGAGTTAGGTTGCGAAATTTATACGCAAGATTTTTATCGACTTAGTCTTTAAATATCACTTACTCTAGAAGTAGTTTTTGTTTGTCTATAGATGTATTGATATTAACTGCTATATTCTTTCCAAACATCAACATATCTCTTCGCTATCTCCTTATAGTGATGCTCTTCTTCAATAAATTTCCTTGCGTTTTTACCTATTTCAATAATTTTTTCTGGATTGAGGATTAGTTCTTCAAGGTTTTTAGTAATGTTAGCACTGTCTGGAGATGTGTCGATAGCTACGATTTTATTTTTTAAATCGTAGTGCTTTCTAAAATCTTCTCCAGCACCGGTAAAAACAACTTTTCCCATTGCCATAGCTTCTAGTGCATTATACCCTTGATCATGTGCTTGTGCCTGGTCTAAGATAATATGAGCGGATAAGAAATGTTTGATGTATTCATTATAAGGTAGATCTTTTGTAGTGATGATTTCTACTTTATGATTATATTTTTTCGAAATAATTTCTAGTGCTTCTTCAAAATAGCGATTTCCTTTTTTTAAGTAGTTAGCGCTGTTTATGCCATGTAATATTTTGATTTTATCAAGATTTAGTTCTTGCATTTTAATCAAATCACTATTTACCGGATTCGGAATCATGGGTAATACCTTATTAGTATTTCGGTAGGCCATGTTGTATTCTACACTTACAGGAATAACTCCTTTTATATACTTAAATACATAATCGTGTATTTTTTTTTGCTCTTTAGATACAGCTCTAAGTGTATACTTATATTCTTTTTTGAGTCCTGGATTTTTTAGTAAGGGGCTTAATGTGCTATAAGGAAACTTTCCTGCTAAAGAATAAGAAATATACCGATAGTCATCACCACAAGCTAATAAGTATACATGATTATTATTCTCGAAAAGAAATTTTAATAACTTCTTTTCAAAATAGTTTCCAATATTAAATGGAGTTTCATTAATTAATTGAACATAGTCATAATTCTTCAGGATCCCTTTATTTCTATTAAACTTAATAAGTGTTTCTAAAGATGCTAGATCAATTTTAAAAATTAAAAAGAGTAAATGTCTAAGCTTGTTTAAGAAGAAATTATTCTTGATAAAAGTTCCATCAATATTAATATCAATAGGGTATTTTTTAAAGAAATCTCCATGACCTATAATTGTAACTTTATGACCATTTTTTAACAACCCTTCTTTTAGCGAATTGTGTAATCGACTATATTCTCCAACTAGCAATATTTTCATTTATATCGAGTTCATTCTGTAAAAGAAGGTATTAAAAAATATACTCCATTTTTATGGGCTTACATAAAAACAAATATCTTTGCTGTAAAGGTATTTTTAATACTTTAATAAAAAAACAGAAAGCCTACCAAATTATTTTGCTAAGAAGTAATAAAATTGGTTTCATACTTTTTAGATAATGACAAACGCTAAACTATCAATTCCGTTTTTAGATTTACCTAAGATCAATAAGCGTTATCATGAAAAATTTAAAAGTGTTTTTGCGAATTTCCTAGATACTGGTATTTATATAAAAGGCAACTATGTAGAGATGTTCGAAAAGTCTTTTGCCACATCCTGTGGAGTAGATTATTGTATAGGAGTTGGTAATGGGTTAGATGCACTAACTATTATACTAAAGGCGTATATCGAAATTGGTAAATTGCAGATTGGGGATGAGGTAATTATAGCTGCGAACACTTTTATAGCAACGATATTGTCGGTTAAATATGCTGGACTAACTCCAGTATTAGTGGAACCAGATGAGTATACCTTTAATTTAGATGTAAACCAACTAGAAAAGCATATAACTCATAAGACCAAGGTTATTATCCCAACTCATTTATATGGTCAGTTAGCAAATATAGAAGCAATTAAAAGAATAGCTAAACAACATAATGTATTGGTAATTGATGATGCTGCCCAGGCTCATGGCGCTCAACATAACGATACAAAAGTAGCTGGTAGTTTATTTCATGCATCTGCTTTTAGTTTTTATCCTGCAAAAAACCTTGGAGCGTTAGGTGATGCAGGTGCAATAACTACAAACGATGGGGATTTAGCTCATATTACAAGATGTCTAGGTAATTATGGTTCTTCAGAAAAATATCGAAATGAATACGCTGGAGTAAATTCTAGATTAGACGAATTGCAGGCAGCCTTTTTATTGGAAAAGCTGACATATCTTGAAGAGGATAATACATGCAGAAGATCGATTGCTAAACGTTACCTTTCCGAAATAAAAAATGAAAAAATTAAGCTTCCATTCTGGGATCAGTCTAATAACCATGTTTTTCATCTTTTTGTGGTACGAGTAGAGAACCGAAAGGACTTCTGCAACTATTTAGAAGAATCAGGAGTAGGTTATCATATTCATTACCCAATTCCGCCTCATAAACAACGGGCACTGCAGGAGTTTTCTAGGCTTTCTTTACCCATTACGGAAAGAATTCATAATGAAGTAGTGAGTATTCCTCTTAATGTAAGCTTAGAAACCCATGAAATTGATTATATCATACAAGTATTAAATCAATACCAATAGCGTGAACTCCTATTTTCATAAGCTTAAAAACAATGTGTTAATTAAAGTTAGTTCGTTTAATGCTATCGGTGTGGCCGTAAAGATGATTACGGGTATGATAAGTTTAAAAATCGTAGCCGTTATTTTAGGACCAGAAGGGTTAGCGTTAATGGGGAATTTGAGAAATGTACTTACTTCTATTCAATCAGCCGGAACTGTAGGCTTGTATAATGGAATTGTAAAATACGTTGCGGATTTTAAGGATGATAAAGAAGAATTGAATACGGTATTGTCTACTTCTTATGTATTATGCTTATTGGTTACCATTTTTCTTTCTGTCTGGTTGTATATAGATCCGTTTTTTTGGAATAATCTGGTTTTTGGTACCAAATATTCATATGAATTTGTATTTAAAGGAGTGGCTATCGCATTACCTTTTTATACGGTTAATATGCTGTGTCTCGCCATCATTAATGGCAATTCCAAATATAAAGTGTACATAGTGATTAATATTATCGCTAGTATTATTGGGTTGTTGATTACTGTTTTTATGGTATGGAAATACAAGTTAGAAGGTGCTTTTTGGGCAATCATTATAAATCCGGCAGTTGCATTAATTATTACAATGATTTTATATCGGAAAGAACTTTTAGATTTTGTTAGCTTCGATAAACCGTCTACAAAATATACGATAAAGTTGAGTTCTTATGCTATTATGGCCTTAATCTCAACAACAGCATTACCTGCGATTTTAATAAAAATCCGAAACCATATTATCTATAATGAAGGTGTGGCAGAAGCGGGATATTGGGAAGCGATACAGAACATAAGCGCGCAATACATGTTGTTTATTACCACTTTACTCACCATTTATTTATTGCCAAAATTGACGGAGATAAAAAGGAGTAAAGGTTTTAGGACAGAAGTGATCAGCTTTTATAAAATAATATTGCCAGTTTTTGTAGCTATTTTTTTAGTAATTTATATTTTAAGAAATGTAATTATTAAAATTTTGTTTTCTCAGGAATTTGAAGTGATGGAACCATTATTCCTTTGGCAGCTATTGGGTGATATTTTTAAAATAGCTTCTTTAGTGATTGCATATCAGTTTCTGGCAAAGCGAATGTTTTGGTATTACATAATTACAGAAATTATTTCACTTACCTTTTTATATGTGGTTAGTGTATTTTTAATTAATAAATATGGTTTTGTAGGAGCTTCGATAGCGCACTGTTGCAATTATATTTTCTATTTTCTGTTATTGATACTAGTTTTTAGAAAATCATTTTTTGGACCTGATAGAAGTATTTGATATAGAAATGGAGACAGAACGTAAAATAAAGATATGTATTATGGTTTCTTCTCTTGGAATTGGTGGAGCAGAGCGTTCCAGTGCCATACTATCCAGAATGTTATCGGATATTGGGTATGATATTACAATCGTGAGTATTTTAGATCATATTGTATACAATTATAAAGGTGATTTAGTTAATCTAGAGAAACTTACAGCTACTTGTAAGGGATTGCGCAAAAGATGGGATAAATTTGTGATTAGTAGAAAACTGATCAATAAAAACAAGTTCGATTATATCATCGATGCTGCTCCTAGACCAAGCTGGTTTAGGCAATGGTTCATAAATACATTTGTGTATCAGAAAACAGATACGATCTTTGTCGTACATAATTATAACCTTAGTAGTTATTTTCCTAATAGTTCTTTTTTAGGAAAAAAGTTATACCAGAATTCCTATGAATTGGTGGGCGTGTCCAAAGAATCAGTACACCACTTTAAAAAGAAATATCAGCTTCAAAAGGGGAGATGTATCTATAATGCTTTTGATGAGGAATACTGGAATAACTTAGCAGATGAAGAGGTAAAGGTTCCATCTGAGCCATATATATTATCATATGGGAGAATTACTGATGAATCAAAAAATTATAAATTCTTAATCCAATCCTATACAACTTCTCGATTACCACAAAAAGGAGTAAAACTCTATATCATGGGTGATGGTCCAGATAAAGAGATGATACAAAATCTTGTACGTTCGTGTAAGATGGAAGAAAATATCATCTTTTTGGGTTTTTCTGATAACCCATTTCCTTACATTAAAAAAGCGCTTTTTACGACTTTAACTAGTAACTACGAAGGTTTTCCAATGGTTTTAGTAGAGTCTTTAGCCATGGGAACGCCTGTTGTATCCGTAGACTGTAAGTCGGGACCTTCTGAAATAGTGGTTACAGGGGATAATGGTATATTAGTGCCGTTTAAAGATCAAGAATCGTACAAGAATGCTCTGAACAAAATGATAGAGGATGAAGAGTTTTATAATCAATGTGTAGAAGGAACAAAAAAGAGTGTAACAAAATTTAAAATTGAAAATATCGCACCACAATGGCAAGCAATACTTCCTCCGAAAATATAAAAGTAACCAATATGGTTAATGACTGTTTGATTATGGAAATCCCCAATATTAAGGATCCCAGAGGTACTATTGCAGTGATAGAAAAAGAGGTAATCCCTTTTGATGCTAAAAGGGTGTATTATTTGTATGATGTGCCAAGTGATGCAACTAGAGGAGGGCATGCCCACAAAGAATTATACCAATTTCTTATCGCCATTAGTGGTAGTTTTGATGTGATTTTACACGATGGAACAAACCCAAAAAAGGTTACTCTTAATAAACCAAATAAAGGTTTATTGATCAAACCTGGGATATGGAGAGAATTAGAAAACTTTTCTTCGGGTGCTGTTTGTTTGGTTATTGCTTCAGAAGTTTTTAAGGAAGATGATTATATAAGAGATTTTGAAAAATTCAAATTATTCAAAAGCAGATAATTTAATACCTGCATTTAGAAGTATTTTGTTTTTAATTGACCTTATAAAAAGATAAAGATTCTTCGGACTGTATAATAATATTTTCTGCTTTGCACTTAAATTTCGAAGATTAATACCATTCTTATATTTTCTAGCAGTTTTGTGATCTCCAGCAGCTTTATATAGTAAGGATATAGCATACCTGTTTTGGTCTAAATATTTTTTAAGACTTATGTTGTTTATTTCTTCTTGTTTAAATTTTTCGAAATCTAAAAATTTTCTTTTTAATGTATCTGTTTTAGAAATTCTATTGGTAGCATCTAGGTGATATGTAGCTGTGATAAAGGTAGCAAGAGCAACTTCATGTGCTAAAGCGATCCTAATCCAAAGATCAGTATCTTCTCCTGCTCCATGCGTGATTGTAGTGTCAAAAACACCTATATCATCCAGTACTTTTTTGGGAACTGCACATGCCGAAGTCCATATAATTGCATCGATGATATTAGAATGAAAAAAATCTTCTACCAGTTGGAAAGTTTGACCTGTTGAATCTATATTTTTAAAATTGGCAGGAAAAATAGCAGTGGGACTATATCTTTTTTCATAAGAAGTAGCAAATATTCCAGCCTTAGGATAGGTTTGATATAGTTTCGAAAGTATTTCCAGATGATTTGGGTACCAAAAATCATCAGCATCTAAAAAAGCGATAAGGGTACCTGATGCTTTTTCTATTCCTAAATTTCGTGCTTTGGAAACTCCTTGATTAGGAGTTGTATAATATTTTATCCGTTTGTCAGCATATTGCTGTACAACCTTTTCACTATGATCAGTGGATCCATCATTAATGATAATAAGTTCATAATCATCGTATGTCTGATGAAAGACAGAATCTAAAGTGGCAGAGATACTATCTGCTTTATTATAAAGAGGAACGATGATCGAGAAAAACGGCACTATTTTTTGTTTTTGATAAAGCAAAAATAACCTAAACGATAAAAATCATAACATAAAATAGAGGGGTTAGATGATTTTAAGTTCCTTGTAAGACTGCCCCTAAAAGTAAGAAATACCCATTTGACTAATTTATCCAAATGTATTTTGCGAAGTAAATAGTACAGTCTAGATACTTTATATCGATCATGAGTAAGTTTATTCTTGTTAATTAATTGGATTAAATTTTCGATAGCGTATTCTGTTTTAGTAATAAAGGTGTCAGCATCATCGTTGGCATCATGAATCACAGGGTTTTTAATATAGTTGATGGTAAAACCTTTTTGAATAATCGTATCAAAGAACACGACATCTTCACACCCATATTTTGTAAGAGATTCATCAAACAGAACCTTATTAAATACCTCTTTTTGAATTAGAAAATTTGAAGAACATACGATAGGTCTTTTATCATTTTGTTTTTTAATTACAGCTTCTCGTTTTTTTGTATAGACCCATCGAAGTTTATAAGGTTTTTCAGGAGGTTTAGGTAGATATGTCATTCCTCCTGTTACTACTTTATGATGGATATTCTTTAAATATTTTTTAATAAAGTTGTGATGAGAGGGAAAAGTACCTGCATCAATAAATAAAAGATGATCAAAAGTAGCTTTTGAAGCTAGTAAGTTTCGAATAGCACTACGTCCTATATTTTTGGGTAATATTTGATAAGTGCATCCAGCCAATTTATTAATGGTATTGTTTTCTTCAAAGGAAACATTCGAATGATCATCTAGTACAATTATTTCAAAAGCAATATTGCAATCAGAAACCTGTTTATATAGTTCTTGAACTATGGTAAACGCATTATAATTATAAACGGGAATCAAAATTGACAACATTATGGATGCTTTACTAGAAGTTTATAATTATTTTTAGGACAAATTTGTAATTGGGATTAATGAATTACCTTACCAGAGATAAAATTGCCGAATTAATTCTTTTAAAGCTCAAAGATAATGAAGAAGTTTTAAAAACACATTTTGACCAAACAAGTCAGAAAATAGGGTATTTCTATATAGATAATTTACTTCCTGATGATATCGCAAAAGAAATTTTTGAAAAGTTCCCTTTAACGAAAGATGTACAAGTAAAGCGTAGTATTAGAGAGTACAAGTATGTAGCAGCGCAGATGAATAAATATGATCCTCTATTGGAAGAAGTAATTTATGCTTTTCAGGATCAAAAAATTGTTGATTTTATTGCTGAAATTTGTGGATATGTCGATGTAGTACCGGATGAAAACTTGTATGCTGGTGGTATCTCCATGATGGGTAAAGGAAACTATCTCAATCCACATCTAGATAACTCCCATGATAAAGATGTGGAATTATGGCGTGTACTTAATTTGCTGTATTATGTAACACCAAATTGGGAGATGGATAATGGTGGAAATTTAGAGTTATGGCCCGATGGACTCAAAGAAGCTCCTATTACTGTAAATTCTAGTTTTAATAGATTGGTCATCATGACTACCCATAAAACTTCTTGGCATTCTGTAAGTAAAGTTACTGCAGATCATGTTCGTTGTTGTATTTCTAATTATTATTTTTCGACCTCTCCTGTAGGTTCCAAAGGAGATTTTCATGTAACTACCTTTAGGGGTAGACCAGGACAGTTTTTTAGAGATAAAATATTAAAGCTAGATTCTTCTATACGAATGGGAGTGCGTAAAATATTTAAAAAAGGAATTCGAGAAAATCCACATGTATATAAAAAAGAAGATTCTTAATAAGAAGAAATATTCTAAGTATTTTGATAAATACCAAAGACAAAATCACTAGAATGTGTTTTTATGTAGGTATCCTCATATTCAAAAAGTTGATCTAATATATCCTCTTTTTCTTTATTTAATGTCACAAAATGATGTGCAATATCCTTCAGTACATTAGGTAATAGGTTGCCTCCATATGAGACTTCATAAATAGTCTTATAATGTTTATGAATAGAAGGCATGATTTGAGAAGAATCTACACATTCAGACGGATCTGCCAAAACCATCCGTATCATACCAGAACCATAAAATTTATTTTTATAAATATTTAATTTAAACCTCTTTCTATACGATTTAGGAATCGATTGTAATGCAGTGTTCGTGGCCGTTATTTGATGTTTTGGAAATTGTAATCGATCAGCACCAACAAATTCATTGATAATTAATTTTCCATCACTTTTTAAAGTCTTCTTTATCTTCTTGCCTACAAGGTTTTCAATATCTTTAAAATGATGCAAAGAAGCATGAAAAAGAACTATGTCGAAATAATTTTCTGGGAATTCATATCTGTATAGATCCTGAATCTGAAAATGAATAGACTTTAATCCTTTTTCATTAGCTATTTTTCGAGCTTGATCGAATAGGACTTCATTAATATCTAAACATAAGATTTCTTTAAAATTATCATAACCAGCAAACGTAAGTTCATGACTACAAATACCGCTTCCTAGCGAAAGCATTTTTAAATCTTTGTGATCACTTAAATAATTTTGCATCACGAAATCCTCATATTCTAAGTTAGGATCACCGGTAATCAGGAGATTCCACCGTTTTTGTACTTTAGGAATAATCCACCAATTTGCCGAAGAGATATCTAATTCGTTAAACGCACTTTTTGTTCTTTTGATGGCATTTAGATTTAGTTTAGACATGATAAATGGTAGGCCACGTTGTCTAAACTTGGTATAGGTTTCTATAATATCATCGAGAGTAATTAAACGCATTATTTTGTGACTTCTAATATGGTTTCTTCTGTAAGTAAACCGTTCGTGGATGGATCAGCATCATCACTAGTAAATTCTAACGATTGGATGCGTGTAAAATTACTTTCTTTTAATCTATTTTTTAATCCTTCTACAGAATATACGCGTACATGATCTTCTTGTCCAAAATGATGCAATCGTTCATTAGGATCTTTGATGCTCGGATCTTCATAGATCTCACCATCTTTAAAAGGGGTTTGAATTAATAATATTCCGTTCGGTTTTAGAACACGATACAACTCACTCATTGCTTTTTTATCATTTTCTATATGCTCTAAAATGTGATAACAGATGATAAAATCAAAGAGATTGTCTTCTACAGAAATAGCAGTGATATCATATTGAAAATCTGCGATAAACTCATTTTCGAAATCTGTACTAAAATAAGATATGCTTTTATTTTTTTTCAATCTTCTATATAATGATCTGGAAGGAGAGAAGTGTAATACATTTCCTTTTAAATCAAATCTGTCTAATAATATTTTATAAAGCCTTCTGGTTCTGGATAAACTACCGCAGTAAGGGCATATTTTTTCTCCAGTATCTAAAACAATAAATTTTCTAAGATGAGCATTGCAGATATTACACACATGGTTTCTACCATAATATTGTATTGCAAAAGGGAATCGAATTATTTCTTCATACCGAAATAAAAGATCTTTGGGAATGATTTTTTTGAGAACTTCTTTAACACGCTGATACATACACTATCCCTTTCGCTGCACTACTTCAAAAACCTTATTGCCTTCGCATTTTAGGGTTTTCGAAGGATATTTTAGTAGCAATGCGTAATCGTGTGTAGCCATTAATATAGTATTTCCGTTTTTATTGATATCCTGCAAAACTTCCATAACTTCTACAGAAGTTTGAGGATCCAGATTACCAGTAGGCTCATCTGCCAAAATTAATTCAGGATCATTCAATAATGCACGAGCAATAGCAATACGTTGCTGTTCTCCTCCGGATAATTGATATGGGAACTTAAAATCTTTTGTTTTCATTCCTACTTTATCTAATACATCATCAATTTTACTATCCATTGCTTTTTGGTCATTCCATCCGGTTGCTTTGAGCACAAATAATAGATTTTCTTTTACAGTTCTATCATTTAGTAATTTAAAATCCTGAAAGACAATCCCTAGTTTTCTTCTTAAAAAAGGTATTTGACTTTCTTTTAAGGTGCTTAAATCAAAATCAACGATACTACCTTCACCTTCAACAAGAGGAATGTCTCCATAAAGGGTTTTCATAAAACTACTTTTTCCAGTTCCAGTTTTTCCGATGAGATATACAAAATCACCTTTGTTCACTTCTACATTTACATCAGATAAGATGAGATTTTCTCGTTGATAGATAGAAGCGTTTTTAAGACTTAAAACAGGATTAGACATATGATGAAATTCTTAGTTTAGTAATATTTAGTAAAAGTATAAAGTTTATGGAATATTGTATTTATTAAAAATGTTTTTTTATCCACGTTGATTTTGACTAATTTTCCCAAAGAATTTATATGCGTATACATTTTGCAATTTAACACGGTCGATTTTGCGTTATTCTTTCCAATCGTTTTTACATTGTATTGGTTTGTGTTTAATACCAGTATTAAGATTCAAAATGTATTTCTTCTTATTACCAGCTATATTTTCTATGCTTTCTGGGATTGGCGTTTTTTATCCTTAATTTTTTTAAGCTCTATCATTGATTTTTTAGTTGCCAGAAGACTTAAAAATAGTATTGGGATTCGAAGAAAAATGCTTTTTGGAATTAGTATTTTTTGCAATCTGGGAGTATTGTTCGTTTTTAAATATTTTGATTTCTTTTTAGAAACGTTTGTGGATGCCTTTTTGTTATTCGGGAAACCAATTTCTTATACATCTCTACAATTAGTACTTCCTGTGGGAATTAGCTTTTATACGTTCCAAACATTAAGTTATACAATCGATGTGTATCGTAAACGAATAGAGCCAACAGATGATGTGGTCTCTTTTTTTGCCTTTGTTTCCTTTTTTCCTCAGCTTGTTGCTGGTCCTATCGAACGGGCTTCTAATCTTCTACCACAATTTAAAAAGCGAAGAATATTCAATACAGAAAAAAGTGTAGATGGATTGCAACTCATTTTAGGCGGGTTATTTAAAAAAATGGTAATTGCAGATAATTGTGCGTTAATCGTGAATAATCTGTTCGAAAATTATACAGAGTATTCTGGAAGTACGCTGTTTTGTGGAGCTATATTTTTTGGATTTCAGATTTATGGAGATTTCTCGGGTTATTCTGATATCGCAATAGGAACAGCAAGACTTTTAGGGTTTGATTTAATGAAGAACTTCAATTTTCCCTATCTGTCAAAGAATTTGATAGAGTTTTGGAGAAGATGGCACATCTCGCTATCCTCTTGGTTTAGAGACTATGTGTATATCCCTTTAGGTGGAAATCGAGTTTCTAATGTTAGATTAATCAGTAATATTTTGATCGTTTTTGTGGTAAGTGGTTTATGGCATGGTGCTAATCTTACGTTTTTAGCTTGGGGGTTGATACATGGAATATTCTTAATCCTTACGATATTTTTGCTAAAACATTCGAGAATTAAAGCTTTTTTGCAGACTCAGAAATCTGTCTTCTTAGATTTACTTGGGATAGGAACTACATTTTTTATTGTAACGATAGCTTGGGTGTTTTTTAGAGCCGAAACAATAACGGAAGCTTTTCAATACTTACAAGGAATCTTTTCTACTTCATTATTTTCTTTACCTCAGGGAAATAAATGGTTTTTGTTATTCTTAATAGGATATATGCTAATAGAATGGCTCCAGAAAAGAAGAGAACACTTGTTAGATATTCGTCATATTTTTTCGAAATCAATTCGGTATTCTATTTATTATGCCGTAGTGTTTCTAGTGCTGTATTTTGGAGGTAATCTACAAACCTTTATTTATTTTCAATTTTAATGATGAAGGTTTTTCTAAGAAAAATACTCGTTTTTTTTATTCCTATTGTAATCGTTTGGGGAGCCCTAGAATGGTTCTACAGAACGGTGCCTTCTAATTACACCTATAAGCATAAGATCATAAAGGAACGATACAACGAAATTGAGACATTGATTTTGGGAGATTCCCATGCTTTTTTCGGTGTTAATCCTTCTTATATAGATACAGAAACATTGAATCTGGCTAATATTAGTCAGAGTCTGTATATGGATCAATTACTTTTTGAAAAACACAAAGACAGTTTGCCCAATCTTCAAAATGTAATCATTACTGTTGGGTACTATAGTTTAAGTAAATTAAAAAATACAAAAGGAGAGATATGGCGTAAATATTTTTACCAAAATCAAATGGATTTAGAAATACCTCTCATCTCTCCTTGGGATGTGAAACAATATAGTTTAGCATTAACCAGACGACTCAATAAATCCATTTCTTTAGTGCATGCATATCTCGATGAAGGTACGATCATAGGATGTGATGCTAAGGGTTGGGGTGATTATTATGATAGTACCAACGGACAATCCTTAGATGTCCAAAGTTGGGTAGCTGCAAAGCGACATGAAGATTTTTTATTCGATTTTAGTGAAAATATAGGTCGGCTACAAGCAATCATTGATGCTTGTAAAAAGAAAAATTGGAATGTATATATCGTAGATATGCCAGTATATCATGGATACCTATCGTATCTGAATCAAGATAAGTTAGAAAAGGTTACCAATTCATGTAAAGTACTGGAGAATGACAATGAAAATGTTCGATATATTAACCTACGCCAAGACTATAGGATAGAAGATTCAGATTTTTACGACCCAGATCATTTAAATCATAAAGGAGCAAAAAAATACACCCAAATCATAAATCAATTAATATCTACATCAAAAAATGATCGTTGATGTAATTATCTTTAAAATATTTCGTTATTAGTATGAAGATTAGGGTATCTTTAACACAAAATTTATTCGCGGGAAACGATATTTACTTTAAGAAAATTTGGTCAAGGGAAACCTTGAAATTTCTATTAAACAGGAGCGCTGGTAGTTGTCAGGTTCTAAACGTTAAAAGAAATAATTACATGAACAAATACATCACTTTGATGCTTTTTGTGGCAATCCTATCTTCAAAGATTTCTGCTCAGCAATCAGCAATTTACACCAATGAATTAGTGCTTTACAATCAAGCACTAGAACTGTATAATAACAAACAATTTTTGGCTGCTCAAAATCTGTTTGATAAGGTAAGAGATGCTGTAGATGATGAAAATATCGATGCAGAATGTACGTACTACATTGCCAACTGTGCTGTTTGGTTAAATCAAAAAGGAGCAGACGATCTTATGGAGGAGTTTGTGGTGCAATATCCTACCAGTATCAAACGTAACGCAGCGTATTTAGATGTTGCCAATTATTATTTTGATAACGGAAAATATGCCTATGCACGAAAATGGTACGATAAAGTGGATCAGGGTAATATGAGCCGTTCTGAAAAAGAAAAGTTCAATTTTAATAATGGGTACGCCTATTTTAAAATTCAGCGTTTTAATGAAGCTAAAAAATTCTTGACGCAGGTAGAAGAAACTGATGAGTATGGAGCACAAGCAAAATATTACTTAGGTTTTATTGCTTACGAAGGAGATAATTATCAGGAAGCAGACAAACTTTTTGATGAGGTAAAGGACTTAGATAAATACAATAAAAACTTATCGTATTTCCAGAGTGATATGAATTTTAAATCTGGAAAATTTCAAGAGGCGATTAATGACGGGTTAAGTCAATTACCTAGATCGAAACCTTCCGAAAAATCAGAACTTCACAAGATTATAGGAGAGAGTTATTTTAATCTTGGAGAATACGATAAAGCGATCCCACACTTAAAAGCCTATAAAGGAAGAAAAGGAAAATGGAATAATACAGATTATTATCAGTTAGGGTACGCTTATTATAAAGGAGGCGATTATCAAAATGCGATTTCAGAATTTAATAAGATTGTGGATGGGCGTAATGCAACCGCACAGAACGCGTATTATCATTTGGCAGAATCGTATCTAAAGTCAGATCAAAAGCAGCAGGCATTAAATGCATTCAAAAATGCTTCAGAAATGGATTTCGAAGCAAAAATTAAAGAAGATGCATTGTATAATTATGCCAAGTTGAGTTATGAAATCGGAAACTCTTATGAGAGTCCTTCTAAAGTACTTTTGTCATATGCCGAAGCATACCCAAATTCAGAGTTCCAAGATGAGATTCAAGAATTATTAATCAGTTCTTACATCACTTCTAAAAATTATAAAGAAGCGATGGATCTATTAGAAGGTAGTCGTAATTTCGAGGATAAAGTAGTATACCAAAAAGTTGCCTTTTTAAGAGGAGTAGAATTGTATAATGAAGCCAATTATGCGGAAGCAAAAAAGTATTTCGATAAGTCTTTAGCACAACAGACCGATCCTAAATATACTGCCAAAGCTATCTATTGGAAGTCTGAATGTGATTATTTACAAGGTAATTTTGAAGAAGCACTCATCGGGTTTAAACAGTTCAAAGGACAAGAAGGTAGCGCTGGTACGAATGAAAATAATGATATAGATTATAATATTGGATATACTTATTTTAAACTAAAACAATACCCACAAGCCGCAAATTCTTTTGATAGCTATGCTAAAAATAGCGGAATAGACGAAGTTCGATTGACTGATACCTACTTACGATTAGGAGATAGTCATTTTATTTCTAGTAAATATTGGCCTGCGATGGAAGCTTACAACAAAGCCATTAAAAAAGGAGGGGCAGATGCTGATTATGCACATTATCAGAAGGCGATTAGCTATGGGTTTGTAAAAAAGAACGATAAGAAAATCAGCGATTTAGAAATGTTTCTAAAAAAATATACCAGATCTACATATCGCGATGATGCTATGTTTGCTCTTGGGAATACGTATGTAGCGGAAAACAAAACTCAAAGAGGTATTGATGCATATGATAAATTGATTAGAGAGATTCCAAGAAGTTCTTATGTGCCTAAGGCATTGCTAAAACAGGGGTTGATCTATTATAATGGAGACCAAGGTAATAAAGCGCTGTATAAATTTAAACGAGTAGTAGCAGACTACCCAGGAACTGAAGAAGCGATTCAGGCAGTAAATACGGCTAGATTAATTTATGTGGATTTGGGAAGAACAGATGAGTATTCTAGTTGGGTAAAAGGCTTGAGTTTTGTAGATGTAACCGATGCAGATTTGGATAATACTTCATATGAAGCTGCCGAAAAGCAGTATTTAGAGAATAATGATAATGCTGCGATTGCAGGATTTCAAAAATATTTGGATGAATTTCCAAATGGGATTCATGCATTAAAAAGTCATTTTTATCTGGCACAATTATTTTACAAAAAAGGAGATAAGCAAGCAACCATTCCACATTATGAGTATGTATTACAAAAAGAACGAACAGAATTTACGGAGCAAGCATTGGCAAGATTATCTCAGATACATTTAGAAAACCGAAGCTACGAAAAAGCTATTCCGGTCTTAGAAAGATTAGAAAAAGATGCCGATTTTCCGCAGAATATCATTTTTGCGCAGTCAAATCTTATGAAATCACATTATCAGTTAGTGCATTATCAGGAAACGATTGCTTATGCAGAAAAGGTATTAGAAAATCCTAAAATTCAGAATGATGTAAAAAGTGATGCGCAGATTTTTATTGCCAGAGCAGCACTACAAACTGCTGATGATGCCAGAGCCAAAAGAGCCTATGCCGAAGTTAGAAAAATCGCGACTGGAGAATTAGCAGCAGAAGCACTGTACTATGATGCGTATTTTAAAAATAAAGAAGGAGATTACAAAGGTTCTAATGAAACAGTACAAAAACTAGCAAAAGATTTTTCGGGATACAAATTATACGGAGCCAAAGGCTTGGTCTTAATGGCTAAGAATTTCTATGGATTAGAAGATGCCTATCAGGCAACCTATATTTTAGAAAGTGTGATCAAAAACTTTGTAGACTATCCTGATGTGATTTCCGAGGCACGATCAGAACTCAAAAAGATCAAAGCCGAAGAGGCAAAAACAAATTCATCTATCAAAACCGAACAATAATAATCAGTTATAAACGATTTTCCATTTATGTCTAGATATATTAAGAAATTATTTTCTTTTACCTGCGTAATCGCTTGCAGTATTTCATCATTATTTGCGCAGGAAGAAGAAGAAGAGACTATAGAAACAGAACGAGTAGTAATCGTAAAAACATACACGCCTACGATTAGTGATGCGTTTAAGGTAAAATCTACGCCAATTTTAGACGATTCTGTTACACAAAAGAAAAAGCAATTACGATATAGTATTTTTTCGGTTCCTGTTGCATCTACCTTTTCACCCGCAAAAGGAAGAGCTGCTAATATCGATAAGCCTAAAAAAATACCGTTATATGATAATTATGCAACCTTAGGTTTTGGAAATTTTACATCCGTATTGGCCGAGTTTTACAGCAATTTTCAGTTAAACAGAACAGATAATATTGGTCTGTATTTGCATCATAATTCTTCGCAGGGAGGAATAGAAGATGTCGTATTGGATGATAAGTTTTACAATACGTTTTTAGATCTAAATTATACATCACGTACCAAAGATTTTACATACGGAATAGAAGTAGGAGCGGAGCACCAATTATATAATTGGTATGGGTTGCCAGATATTCCTGTATTAACCCAAGAACAAATTGATGCAATTGACCCTCAACAGAATTATTTTGGGGCCAAGTTGGGGGGTAAATTGCAATTCGATGACCTGTATTTTAAGAGAGCTTCTCTAAACTATCGTTACTTTGGAGACGCTACCAGTACTGTAGAGCATCATGCCATTTTTAAACCTACATTCGAGTTTGAAATCGTAGACGAATTAGTAACTACAGATTTTATTATTGACTATTTAGGAGGTGGATTTGATAGACCTTTAAACTTAGCATTACAAACACCAAATGATTTTAGTATCCTAAATTTAGGAGTTCAACCAAGTTTGGTCGTATTACGAGATAATTTAACTTTAAATCTGGGTGCGGCAGTATTTTTTAGTATCGATAGCCAGAATAATGATAATGATTTCTTTATTTATCCAAAAGTTACAGCATCGTATGGATTACTAGATGAGACGGTTATTGCTTATGGAGGTTTAGAAGGAGGGCTACAACAAAACACCTATAGAGATGCGGTGCAAGCAAATCCTTATGTGTCACCAACGCTATTTTTAACTACCACACACAATCAATTCGATGCCTATGTAGGTTTCAAAGGAAAACTATCTGATGTAGTAAGCTATAATTTTAGAGGTGGTTATGCTTCGGAAAATGATAAACCTTTATTTGTAAACAACAGACCAGAAGTTGTACAATTAGAAGGGTTCGATTTTGGTAATTCTTTTTCATACCGATACGATGATATCCTAACCTTAAGTGGATATGGAGAATTAAATTTTAATATCAATAAGAAATTTAAACTAGGCATTACCGGAGAGTATTATAGCTATAATACAGATGATGAACAAGAAGCTTGGAATTTACCAGAATTAAAAGCGTCTGCATTATTGGATTATCAGATGACAGATCAGTGGTTTGCAGGAGCACAACTATTTTATGTTGGCGAGCGAAAAGATATTAATACTGCGGTTGCCTTTGTACCACCAACACCAGAAGCAACGGTAACTTTAGATAGTTATTTTGATGCCAATGTAAATTTGGGCTATCGATTTAATGAGAAACTATCAGTTTTTGTAAAAGGTAATAACCTTGCTGGCCAAAATTACGAACGTTGGGCAAACTTCCCAGTACAAGGAATCCAGGTATTAGGAGGAATTACTTATAAGTTTAATTATTAATATAATCGTTCTACAAAATCGAGATTCTTTATTAGCAATTCCCAAATAAAAGCAGTATTTTATTCTGGTAATTGGAAAAGAAATGAATAGGAAGAATGTAATTTGTTGGGTGCTATCGTTTTACTCGATAGTAGTTTTTTCACAGGAAAATTTTAGAGTGTATTATCAGGAAACAGATGATGGATATAAAATTCTTGCTGATAATGGTGAGTTTTGTCCGGTTTCTGTAGAGATTGATTTTGAGATTGAAAATCTTACTTCTAGTATTGGCGATATTAAAATTATAGAGGTTCCAGAACAAACTACACAATTTTATATTGCAGATCTTACGGTGGTAGATAGAAAAAAGGCGTTACGCTTAGGATTTAGTGTACGCTATAATCATGGAAATCACTTACAAGAAGACTATGATACCGATTATGCGTATCATCTTCCTTTTAAGAAGGGAACGGAGCATATGGTTACACAAGGGTATAACGGTACCATTTCGCATCATAATGAGAATGCGTTAGATTTTAGAATGCCCATAGGAACACCCATTTATGCTGCAAGAGAAGGGAAAGTTGTTTTGGTAGAACAGAGTTTTAACAAGACATGTACCGGAGAAGATTGTGCTAGGTTTAATAATTATATTTTGGTATATCACTCCGATGGTACATTTGCAGAATATACACACATCAAAAAAAATGGCGCTATCGTAGCTCCTGGAGATCTCATAGAAAAAGGACAACATATCGGTTTTAGCGGTAACGTAGGTTGGTCTACAGGTCCGCATCTACATTTTATTGTTTTTCTACAACGGTTTAATGATCGAGAAACCTTACCTACAAAATTTCTGATTGGCAATGGAAAAGAGCTTACCCAATTACAAGAAAGAAAAACCTATCGCAAAGCATATTAGTTAGTGAATATCTATGAATAAATTTATCCTTGCGCTATTAGTAGCGTTTATTAGCCAATCAATAATATCACAACGTGCCTATAATTTTGATTATATGATGGCGTATACATATCAGGAATCTTTAGAAGGTCCGATTAAAGTACAAGCGGTATTTATTAATTCTAAAGATAATAGGTACCATTTAATTTTGCAAAACGACGGAAATCCTGATTTTGAATTTAATTTTGTAGATCACGAAAGAAAGTTTGAAACTTTTTTTTCTTTGGAAAAATCTTCTTTTCTAAATGCCAATAGAATTAATTTAGATTGTGACTTGGTCAAAAGAATTGGTACACCTAAGTACAATACTAAATTTGCCAAAAAATACTTTTTCGAAATACAAAAGGATACTGTAATTCAGGATACAGCATATAACCACATCGTTCTGAAGAGAAGAAATCCTAAAAAACGGAAGAAAAATTGGGAGATACACTACATAACTCATAAGACCGAAAAGTTTGAAAAACCTTTTATAGGAAACCATAAAGTATACCTAATATGGCAACAGATAGTAAATAAAGAAAAATTTAATTTCGATGTTATAAAAGAGGAATATTCTCTTAAAAAAGGGAAGGAAAAAGCGTTTGTGTATAAGTTTACCGAAATGAGAAAGATCACAAATAAGTATATCTATATTCCTGATGATTGTGATTATTCCAACTAATGTTTGTCGAGCAGGTTTGTCATCGTTCGGATGTTTAAGTTCCTTATTAAATATCAACATATAACATTCATTTACTTTTAATCATCATTTCTTCAACCTTCAGAAAATCAGTATATTTATAAAGAGAATCTTTCTTATATAAATCACAACCACTAACCAATACATAACATTATGAAGTATCTAAAATATCTACTGATTGCTGTAGTCGCCATCGTATTGATCTTTTTTGGAATAGGACTTTTTACTTCTTCCGTTTCTTACGAGAATGAAATTGTTGTCAATAAACCGGCAAACGAATCTTGGGCCGTAATGTCTGATGAATCTAATCTACCCAAATGGATCGAAGGTTTTCTAAGAACAGAACATGTAAGTGGCACACCTAATACAGTAGCTGCAGTTTCTAATGTATATATCGATGAAGGTGGAGAAGAAATGATGATGACAGAAACCATTACCGCTATGAAACCCAATGAACTTATGGCCATGGTTTTTTCTATGGATTTTATGGATATGGAGTATGAAATGTCTTTTGATGAGGATAATGGTAAAACCACCATAACTTCTAAATCAATGGTAAAAGGAAACAGTCTTATGGCTAAATCCATGATCGCTTTGATGAAAAGTGGTATGAAAGCACAAGAAGATAAAAACTTAGCTGCGCTTAAAAAACTTATCGATGATAATACCAAAGATTATACTTTAGAATAGTTATACAAACTCTTATTTCCAGTTTTGCAGACAAATAGTGCCACTTTGCAGAATATTATGTATAGTTATAAATTAAAAGATGATTTTTGTAGTAGTAAATCACCTTAGTGGTAAGACCATAAAGAGTTGAATTGAAAAAGATGTAGATGTTAGGCAAGCCTTGGGACATTTAGATCTGGATTATCGAGTAAACTTATAGCTATTCATCGTGAAGAAGTTAATCATCATTGGATTACAAATTGGATTTTGGTTATGCTATTTGGTATTAACCATTATTTTGGTATATCTCTCAGTAGCAAGCGAGGGCAATGAAATTGTGGAGCAAATGATGGTGCGATCTCTTTATTTTTCGATCATTCCATCTGTTATTTCTTATTACTCATTTTATTTTTTGGTATTCCCCAAAATTCGAGAAAAAAGGATATTACTGTCGATCATATATGCTTTTGTTTTTTCGATTGGCGCAGCCTTCATCGGAAATGTATTGATCTATGTATTCTTGGGAAAAGAGAGCTTAACAGGAGCTCAGGAATCGGTTACCGTAGGCATCGTGTTTATTTCTTTTGTCAGTTTGATCATTGGAGTGATCGCATTAGTGACCAAAGGATTTATTACTTGGTATGAAGAATTAAAAGTAAAAGAAGCGCTGAAGCAAAAGAATCATGAAATGGAAATGGCTTTGGTAAAATCACAGCTGGATCCCCATTTTTTATTTAATACCCTAAATAATATTGATATTCTGATTCTTAAAAATGCAGAAGAAGCTTCCAAGTATTTAAATAAATTATCGGATATCATGCGTTTTATGCTCTTTGAGACGAAAACGGATAAAATTTTGCTCACCAAAGAACTAGAGTATATCGAAAAGTACTTGGCACTACAAAAGATAAGAACAGCCAATGAGAGCTATATCAATTATCAGATAACAGGTTCACCAAAGGGTAAAGAAATTGCTCCGATGGTGTTTCTTCCTTTTATTGAAAATGCTTTTAAGCATACTTCTAATAAAAAAATAGACAATGCCATTACGATTCATATCTTTATAGAAAAAGGAAGCATACAGTTTGAGTGTGCAAACAAGTTCAATCCCAATAGGAAAGTAACACATACGAATCATGGATTAGGAAATGCACTGATCGAAAAAAGATTGGCGCTGCTGTATCCCGAAAAACACACTTTAGCTATCGTAAAAGAAAAGGAAGAATATAAAGTACGTTTGATAATCACCGAGTAAACTATTGAGTAGCATGTACAACTCGCTTATCGAGTAACATTTTAAAGAATTGAATCACGAATGACACCATATTCATGCATTATTATCGAAGACGAGCCTTTAGCACTCGAAAGAACTAAAGAATTTGCTGAGAAAATCCCTTTTCTCAGTGTTGTAGCTACTTTTGATAACGCTCTGGATGGTCTCGCTTTTTTAAAAGCAAATACCGTAGATGTAATCTTCCTGGATATCAATATGGATGAATTATCGGGGATAGAATTGTTGGAAAGCTCCAAGATTACGAGTGAAGTAATTATGACTACTGCTTATCAGGAATATGCTTTAAAAAGCTTTGAACTCAATGTTACGGACTATCTATTAAAACCTTTTACCTTCAACAGGTTTTTGCAAGCGGTAAATAAAGCTCAGGAAAATCTAGAAAATAAAACCCAAAAGCAACAACCAGATTTCATTTTTGTAAAGACTGAAAATCGATTAGAAAAAATCAATCTGGCAGATATTTTATATATCGAAGGAATGCGAGATTATCGCCGAATACATACGCCAGATAAAAGAATTATGACGCTGCAAAATTTTAAAGAATTTGAACAGATCATTCCTGCTAGTTTGGTTTGTAGGGTTCATAAATCCTATATGGTTTCTATTAGTAAAATTGATTCCATCGAACGAAACCGAATACGAATCGGCGAGCAACTCATTCCCATTTCCGAAACCTATAAAACTTCCTTTTTTCAGCAAATCAGTACTAGTAAATGGTAAGCTTATGGTGATTAGAATTCATATCAATTCAAGGCTAGAGATAAAAACCCTTTCCAGCGTTGGGATTTGACGTTCCAAAGCAGCGCTTTGTATTTTTTTTCACCAGTGTAAGATTTGTTTTGTGTCTTTATTGCATCCGACTAGGTAACGAGAGGAATGCATCGCAAAAGAAATGAACAAGAGGTTGAATTTAAAACGAATTCCAAATGTTTAATAACTAATTTATAAAAGCGTCAATTCGAGTGATTTTTCGTAATAGAGTGAAGAAAAATTGTATCGAGAATAGCTTTTATTCCTAGTGATAATTGTCATAAATCTCAAAACCTTTTGCAGATAGAAAAACAGCTTTTGCAGAGACATATCTTCGTCTTGCATAGTAAAGTTTTATAACCATTCACTTCACTAGATATTTGCTTCAGTATTAATTGTGTAATCCAGTAAAAAATGAAGTAATGAGAACTTTACGAATCAAATTATTGTTATTCATCATCGCCACAGTATCCGAGATGGCAGCGCAGGTATCAATTCCAAACGGAGATTTTAATCAGTTCGAAATGATCCATTGTCAAGATCAGGAATATGAACTGCCAGTAGGATGGAAAGAGCATCCTAAAAACGAACTATGGAGACAAACCTATAATGAAGGTTTTGCCTATAAATATGAATTGCCAGATGTCAATGGAAAAGCTTTGGCATTGCATAGAGGATATCTAGCACAAACCAACGAAATTCTAACCCGTTTTTTTGTTACTGAGAATATTCAACAACTACAATTGACTGGACGCTATAAATTTTCTGGATCGGATATCGATGAGGCAGAAGACGTATTACGAATCATCGTCATTTCTTCGAAAAAAATAATCCACACGATCTCAGATAAAGATTTGGAAGATGCTCATATTTTAGACATCACCACGCCCAAAGCCCAATTCGATAGGTTCTATTTGGAGATAGACGAGATCCAAAAGAATGCCTATGTCACTATTGCGATTCAATTAATATCCGGTAGTGATGATAGTTTTTATTGGGGGCAATCCAATGCGGTAGTGGATGATCTCAAATTTGTACCCAACCATCGCATCACAGCCATACACTAACATTTTAATCCATTTAAAAAATACAACAGATGAAAACAAACACTATAGACCCAAGAATATTATTATCCACCTTGTGGATTGTCATTCTATTTAATATGATCGTAAGAGATCTACACGAATTTTTACGCGAAGGATATATCGAACATATGATGTCACTTCAAATCCCAGAAGTGAATATGTTGGTATATGGTTTTGTGTCTCAGATTCCTATTTTAATGATCTTATTATCCAGAATATTAAAAGACAAAGCCAATACCTGGTACAATACCATTGCAGCGATCATAACGTCACTAGGTTTTCTAAGCACATTACCTAATGCAGATATGGATGATATCTTTTTCGTGGTCATCGAAAATATCTTACTACTCGTAATCATCAGAGTTTCCTGGAAACTATCCTATCAACCCTCAAAACCAAATAACGAGTTGTTATGATAAACTTAAACAAAATTTACGTCAGTCAGAGTGATCCGCTTTGGGCGGATTGTATCGAAGACAAGTAAATTTTGAAAAACAAACATAAAGTTAGCACTTAGGCGTCACACTTAGACATCCAATAAAAGTTTTATTCAGTATAGGTATTTAACGTAATGAGCTTGAAATGGCCTATCAAAAAGAACTTTAAAACTCAAGGTGTCGCACTGAGCCCTTCGACAAGCTCAGGACAGTGCCTGTCGAAGTTTACACTAAGGTATCACGCTGAGTCTAATATGAAACCGGACACTGAGGTGTCACACTGAGCTTGTCGAAGTGTACTCGAAGTGTAATCAACACAAAAAACAAACATATGATACATATAAAAAAACTACTAATCATCGTATTACTACTATGGATGATAGCAATGAATGCACAGCAACAAGATCGTTCCTCATTTTTTGTAGGATACGAAACCTTTGAAATGACCATGAACAAGTTCCAGAATTTTGCCGGAGAAGTAGGTTATCGTTTTAATGAAAAACACCAAATCCGATTAATGATCGGAGAGGTGAATCTCACCGAAAGACATTTATCTAGCAAATGGGAATCTGCTGCTGTGGATGGTGATAATGTAGAAGGCTATTTTCGGATTTATGAGTTGTACTACGATCGTTATTTTGGAAAGCGCAAGAACTTTTACTACAGTGGTAGTGTAGCCTATGTAAAAGATGAGTATAACCATCTGATCTCTTCCAATCGTTTAGTTAATGAAACCGCCACGGTAGGAGTTGCGATTGGATACCGAAAAGAAAATATATTTGGGATCAAACATTTATATACCAATATCTCCATTCCTTTTCGGTACTATTTTAATAACATCCCAGAAACGCAGTGGGAAGGCGCTACGATTAATGCACACAGATTTGTAAACAACTTTTGGTTCTTTATCGGCTACCAATTCTAACTATAAACCAAGAAGAACCCGAGCACTGAGGCGTCGAGCTGGGATGACACAAAATTTATGTCAGTCAGAGTGATCCGCTTTGGGCGGATTGTATCGAAGACAAGTAAATTTTGAATAACAAAAATGAAGCGTCGTGCTGAGGTGTCACACTTAGACATCCAATAAAAGTTTTATTCAGTATAGGTATTTAACGTAATGAGCTTGAAATGGCCTATCAAAAAGAACTTTAAAAATCAAGTCAGCAGCGTGTGCTTGGGGATGAAAAACTGTTTGAGCGATAGCGAGTTTTTTTCATCCGTGGCTGAAGGTGGCGTAGCATTTTCTTAAGTTGTTTTTGTAAGCCTAGACTTTTTTGTTTCTTTTTTTGGCAATGAAAAAAAGAAAAGAAGCTCCATCAAAGTGAATTGGATAAAATTAAATTCATTGTATCGATTTGAAAAACAATGTTTTATAAAATACGGCAATAGTAGCCAGTCGAAGTGCTCCCGAAGCGAAAAAGCAAAACCCGGACACTGAGCCCTTCGACAAGCTCAGGACAGCGCCTGTCGAAGTGTCGAATCTAAACCACTTACACAACAAAACCAGCAACTCATACAAGCTGGTTTTTTTATTTAGGGAAATTTACGTTTCTTTAGTGAGGTTTGTGGATAAGTACAAACTGGATTGAGATATAGTAGTATGTGCGTAAGTCGATATCTCTATTTTAAAGTTAATTTGAAAAAAGTACAAGAAAAATATGGATGCAATCACTAAAAGTTTTTTAAAAGAATTTGTAGAAAGTAAAAATTATACATCATTGGCTTTGAGTGATCAATTTGAAATGTTTTCTAATTTCTGTATTATAAATAAAGAATATGACTCTGTAAGTTTTGATGAAAAGGAGATTTCTACTGGAAAGAGTACACAAGGAATTGACGGAATTGGAATAATTGTTAACAATAAACTATGTAACTCCATTCAAGAAATTCAGGAATTAATAGAACTTAATAGATTTTTAACCGTAACTTTTGTAATAATACAATCAAAAACTTCATCTAAATTTGATGGAACTCAAATAGATAATATGTTTCGTTGGACAAAAACTTATTTCAATGAGCAATCTGATTTATTTGTAACAAACGAAATGAGGAATTTTATAGAAATGAAAGAGTATATATATGCTAATTCAAAATATATGAAAGATCGTAATCCTATTTGTAATTTATATTTCTGCTCAACAGGTAAGTGGGTTGATGATTTAAACCTGTTAAAAGTTGTAACGGACAATACAAAGGAGTTAGAAGACCTTAATTTATTTGAAAGCATTACATTTTATCCTTGCGATTCTAAGAAAATCCAAAAACTATATAGAAAAACCAAAGAGCCCGTAGAAGCTTCAATTAAATTTGAAAAAAAGGTCACTATTCCAACAATTAATGAAATCAAAGTGGCTTATTCAGGTATGATTCCTTTTTCAGAATTCAAAAAAATAATAGTTGACGAATCAGGGAAAATGAAATCCGTTTTTAACGATAATATTAGAGATTATTTAGAACAAGAAAACAATCCAGTGAATTCAGACATAGCTAATACCTTAAAAGCAGGAAACCTTGATTCTTTTTGTATTTTAAATAATGGAGTGACAGTTGTAGCTGATGAAATATCAGGACCTGGAGATAATATCACTATTACAAATTATCAAATTGTTAATGGTTGTCAAACTAGCAATGTTTTGTATGAAAATAGGAATGTTCCTGATATTGATAGAATGCACATTCCCTTAAAAATAATAGTAACAGATAATTCAACTATTAAAAGTAAAATTACAAGAGCCACAAATAATCAAACAGCTGTTGATGCTGTGGAACTAGAGGCTTTAACTGAATTTCAGCGGAATTTAGAATATTATTATCAAGCTTTACCCAAGGATAATTACAAGCTATATTACGAGAGAAGAACTAATCAATTTAAAAGTTCAGAAATCCCTATGAATAGAATTGTAAATAGAGAAACTCAAATTAAAGTATTTTCATCTATGTTCTTGGACAAACCTCATTTAGTAGCTGGTTATTATGGAAAGTTAATAAAAGATATGGGAGATGATATTTTTAACAACGAACATGATTATCTTCCTTATTATACTAGTGCTTTAACATATTATATTTTAGAAAATTTATACAATACGAATAAATTAGACAAGACTTCAAGACGTTTTAGATATCAAATTATATTAATTTTTAGATTTATGGTATCACCTCAAACAGTTCCAAATCCTAAAGACAAGAAAAAAACTGAAGCTTTTTGTAATAGAGTTATTGAAGTTCTTAAAAATGAAATAGAAGTCATTTCAAAATTTAAGGAGTCAATAAATTTCTTGAGAAGCGAGTTTTTAAATTTGGATTTTAAAGATAGGAAGACAGTTGAAAGAAAAGCAACTACCGATATAATTACAAATGGATTAATAGAAAAGTATCTAAAACAGACATAAAAACCAACCTATAATATTGTGTCTGGGACATAGCTAATAAGAGCTTAACCGAAAGGTTTGCGACTATTTAGTAAACCAGTCAAATTTTTAATTTGACTTTTAAAAGAGAAAATTAAAAACAAAATATAAAATTAGGCTCTTTTTTGACTGGAAAGTTGGGCTCTTTTTTAACACTATTCTCTATACACCAGACCGATTGAGTGTATTAAAATTTTAAACTAATGAAATGGACAAATTGCTTTAGTAACAAAAGATTTGGAGTTGACTTCAAAAATAGAGGACCTAGAACGGAATATGAAAGGGATTATGATAGACTTATTTTTTCTTCAGCTTTCAGAAGACTTCAAAATAAAACACAAGTTTTTCCACTACCGAAAGATATTTTTGTTCACAATAGGCTTACTCATTCATTAGAAGTAGTAAGCGTTGGTAGATCTTTAGGGAAAATTGTGGGAAGTGAACTTTATAAGTTACCTGAAATAAATGAAAATGAAGAAGCAAGAAAATTCTACAGGAATCACTTAAAAAACGTAATAGGATCTGCTTGTCTAGCTCATGATATGGGAAATCCTGCTTTTGGACATTCGGGAGAAAACGCTATATCTAAGTACTTTAACGAGAGAGAAGATGATGATGAATTCAGAAAGCTTTTTTCTGATGAACAATGGGAAGATTTAACGAATTTTGAGGGAAATGCCAATGCGTTAAGATTACTAACGAAACAATTAAATAATCGTTTAGAAGGTGGTTATAGATTAACATATTCAACATTGGTCAGTATTCTAAAATACCCTTGTGAATCACTTGCCGTTAATGAAAAGAAAGGTAAACACAGAAGTAAATTTGGTTTCTTTAATGATGATATAGATACTTTTAAAAAAATTGCAAAAGAAGTCAACTTAATAAAGGAACAGGATAAGCCTTTAGTCTATTCTAGACATCCCTTCGTTTATTTAGTTGAAGCGGCAGATGACATTTGTTATAATATTATTGATTTTGAAGATGCTCATAGACTGGGAATACTAACAACGAAGGAGGTAGAAAGTAATTTTTTGAATTTAATTAAGTTAAACAAAGATGAGGATATTGATAACATTAAAAGGACATTGAAGATTCTTAAGAAAGATCCTAATGAAAAAATCGCTTATCTTAGGGCAAAAGCAATAAATTTTTTAACTATTGAAGCATCAAAGGTTTTCATAAAGAATAGGGACCTAATAATTAAAGGAGAATATAAAAGCTCATTAATAAAAGACATAAAGGAGGCTCAGCCTATTATAAAAAAGATAAAGAACACTTCTATAAAAAAATTATATAATCATTATTCAGTCGTTAAAATCGAGCTAGCTGGTTTTAATATTATGTCTGGTTTAATTGAGGACTTTGTCGAAGCTTTATTAATTAATAAAGATGATAGAAAAAAAAGACATCATAAAATACTGAGTTTGATTCCTGAACAATATAGATTTAATGAAAAACAAAGTACTTACTCTAAAATTATGTGCGTATTAGATTTTATGTCTGGTATGACTGATTTATTTGCTTTACAATTATATAAAAATATCAAGGGTATTGAAATACCTAGAATATGAAACGCATCTTAACGATGTGAATGTATAAGAAAAAATAAAGTTTCATTCTTAATCGAAAGAATCTGGTCTAACAAGTTTACAAGATTATAGTTCCCCAAAAACCGTAATCAATAAAATGCAAATATCGTTTACAACCTATACAGACAATGACAAAACCGAGGTTTTGGAAATGATGGCTTCCTTTAACAAAATGGAGGGCTATGCTTTTGATCCAATGGGTAGACAAAAGAATCTATTAGAATTTACTTCAAACGGATCTTTGGGGAGGCTTTATGTAATGAAACTCCATCAACAAATCATTGGATATCTAGTGCTGGCATTTGGATTTAGTTTTGAGTATAATGGTCGAGATGCGTTTATAGATGAGTTCTATATAAAACCAACATATAGAAACAAAGGAATTGGCGCCTTAACACTAGATTTTATAGCCTCAGAATCCAAAAAACTTGGTATACAAGCTCTACATCTAGAAGTAGAACCTCATAATGTACACGCTAACAAATTGTATCTAAGCAAAGGCTATCGTTCTAATGATCGAAAATTGTTGACCAGAAAAATATAAACTGTCATTAATAACTTCAAATAACCAGCAACCCTTGCACAGGAAAAATTTAAAAAACTGGGGTAACATTTTGCTCTTCCAAGACACATATATATAACGTTATACATCATAGCCAAACAATACCGAAAATTCCGTATTTTTAAAACATAAACAAATATGAAATGAGCTTCAAAGCTACTCTTTATATCTTTGAAAAAGAATATCCTCTATTGGATTTAGATTATAACCTAATCCAAAATACCGATGATACGGGTCGTCCTAATAGTAGAGTACATGGTGGGAAAATTAATGTTTCTGTCCAAGCAACAAAGGATGATTCTGGAATTGAAGGAACAATGATTTCGGCAACTCAAATGGTAGAAGGGAAAATTGTAGTTTATAAAAGAGATGGTATGCAAAAAGACTTTGAAATCAAATTTGCAAATACCTACCTTTCATTTCTAAAATACCGTTTTAATCATCAGAGTACAGATAATCTTGTTATGGATATCACTTTTAGTGCTTTGATTATGGAAATTAGAAATTCCATTTATGAATCTCCTGTAAACCCTAATAACCCCTTTAGTCAAGAAAACATTCCCGTAACGGTTAAGGAAACTCCTCAAACAACAATTACTAGAATAGTTTGGATGAATGCTGATGACCAAGAAGAAGGGATCTCTGAAATTGGAATTACCCAAAAAGCAAGCCTGTTCGCAGAAATTAATAATCCAGAAGGTTCGACAGTTAATATTACCATAGAAAAAGAGGATGGTACTGAGTTTGAAAATGGGAAAAAACAACTTCTTTTTACAGAAACCGTTTCTCATGACGGACGGGTAGAAATCTCACCTTTCGAGATCAAAGAACAATGGGAAGAATTTAAAACTGCAGATATTGACAAGCTTATTGCAAAAGTTGAACATAATGGAGTGAGTAAAAAAAGTAATCCTTTACAAATTATTCCAAAACCTAAAGCAACACTGCACTTTAGACCACATAGTGGATGGAGTGGTGAATTTGGATTTGACTGGATGAGAATAGAAGATACAAGTATCGATGGAGATGTGGATTACGAACAAAACGTTGGTGAATATGGGACAGTATATGCAACCCAACCAGGAGCAGTATTTACTCCAAAAGATTATTCCGTTTTAGAGAATGAATACAACCCTACCAATATTAATAATAGAAAAGATGCAGCAGGAAATCCTATACAATATTATACACCTTGGTTAACTATTTATAGAAAACCTAATGTAGTCAATGCACCTTATGCCGAATTAGAATTATTGACAGAAGTAGATGTGCAGCCTGATGAACTTTATATTGAATTTCCTAAAAAGCATTTTGATATTACTGGAGCTATTGATGATCCTAATGATGCGACCTTAAAACACTATAAATTAGGTGCCGCAATGATGGGAGTAACGAGCACAGGAAATCCAAACAAAACAACCATACAACTACAATGTATTCATACACTCTCCAAAGATGAAACTATTAAAGTTTGGGCAGCAAAGAAAAAAACGAATGGAACATTAGATACTCCTGTACTTTCCGGAATGCTAAAAGTTAGAGCTAATAATAAAATTAATAGACGAGTTAGCAAAATTGTATTTGTGAATGTGATTACAAATATCAATGGTTTGAGAAACCCAGTTAATGGAATTATAGCTGCAAATACAACAACTCAAGAGAATTATTTGTCTCCTTTCCTAAAACAGGCTTTGATAAGATCTGATGTAGAAAATGAAAATTTAGATTTATTTGATGCTTCTTTACCAGAGGTACAAACTTTAAATACAGATTATACCCTAGCTCGTGGAAGGAATAAAATTTTTAATAAATATAGTAATAGTGGAGGGACTAGTTTGGTGAACTTTTTAACACAAAAGTTTAATGCTAAACCTGCATTTACAAAATATGCAAATTATTACAAGGTATTCTTTTTAGGAGAAGCTGGTGGTCGTATGAATGGAAGGAATATAGTGGGACTTGGAGGGCATGCAAATGGAATCCCATCTAAAGAATGTGTTATGTATGCTAACCCGATGCCTTTTTTTGTGGCACATGAATTGATGCATTGTATGGGATTATATCATAGTTTTGATAATAATGGAACGCATACTTTTAAGATAGGGCAAACCGAGAATATTATGGATTATTCACACGTAGCTCGCTACGCAACACCAAATGGAACTTTAACCCAGATCAGTACTTGGAAATGGCAATGGGAAATCTTAAAAAACAGTAATGAAAACGAGACTTGATGATGAGAGCACTTATTATTTTATTTTTAGCATTCTGTTTTACAAACTGTAACTCACAAATACAAAAATCTAAAAAGATGCAACTTACAGATAAAGAGATCAAAGAAAGAGGTTATCAAATAAAAAAGGAAGATACGATCTTTATGAAGGATGGAAAATTAGATATTACTAAACTTAAAGAAATCGGTATATCTAGTGGTAGCAGTGAACCAGCTTATTATCAATATGAAGGTTATGTAAATGATACATATGTTTACATATCAGGTAATACAAAAAACGGATTTGGGAAGAACATAAAATTTAAAACGGAAGATTCATTTAGATATGGTTTTAGTTACTTTCCGTCAGGTGAATTAAAAGGATATGGTATCGAATATTCCAATTTTTTTAAAAAGGGTATTTGGTATGATTACGATATTCAAGGTACTATAGAAAAATATGAAAATTATGATGCTCCTTATGAATTCAGTTGGGAAGATGTGAAACAATTTCTTAAAGAACAAGATATTAAGGAAAATCAGATTCAAAATATTTTTAGAGGAGAACTCAATGGAGTTCACGGTTGGGAAATCATATATAAACCAGAAGAGTTTTTAAAAACCGATAATGTAAAAGTGTTGACCTTAGATCCAAAAACTGGTAAAATCGTAAAAACTGAAATTAGAGACGTATCGAGACAATTGGATTAATCACATTTTGACATCAAAATTATTCGTACAATGAAGAAAAATAGTATCGAAATTAGGCTTTTACCTAAAATTTACTTGTCTTCGATACATCTCACCTTCGGCGGACACTCTGATTGACGTAAATTTTCTTAGGTCGAATTCACGTTAAATAGGGGAATTTGCGTTTCTTTAAGGAGTATATGCAAAATAAGTACAAATAAAACAACATATTATACCCATATATCCATAGACTGATATCATGCTATGGTACCTGCAAGCTAATATGAATCCTATTTCAAACTTAATTGATAAAATAAACAACCAAAAGCTTTGGGATAGAGAAATAGTATTAGAACGCAATGAATACCTAAAGGTAAAGGGGACTATCGATACCAATATTTATTTAATAAAAAGTGGAAGTTTACGAATATTTGTAATCGATGAATACGAAGAACATACCATAAGATTTGGGTATAAAAATAACTTAATAGCATCTTTAGATTCTTTCTTAAATGAACAACCGTCAGATTTCTATATACAAGCATTAAAAAAAACGAATGTTAATGTCATCAGTAAGAAAAAGTATATATCCTTTATCGAATCATCATCTGAGAATAAAGAACTATGGCTTTCTGTTTTAGAAAATTTTGTATTGCAGCAAATGGAAAGAGAAAGAGATATTCTAACATCATCTCCTGTGGAGCGCTATAAGAGAGTTTTAAAACGAAGTCCACAACTATTTCAGGAGATACCGAATAAATATATTGCTTCGTATTTAAGAATGACACCAGAAACACTTTCTAGAATTAAAAAATCTTAATTTCAATCAATTTTTTTTTAAAAATCTCTGTTGACATTTGTAATAAAATAAAGGTAATGGCAATAGCGACTAAAAAATTATTACAAGACTTATTAGAAATTACACGAGCGAACTTAAACGGTGCAGAACAATTAAAAAAGGAATCTTTCACTGATCTAAATTGGAAGCCAGCTTCAGAAAGTTGGAGCGCTTTAGAATGTATCGAACATCTAAATAGGTATGGAGATTTTTATATTCCAGAAATCACTGTCAAAATACAAACTTCTACACACAAGCCTTCTGAAATTTTTAAAAGTAATTGGTTGGGTACATATTTTAGCAAGTCCGTTTCTTATAATGAGAATGTAAAGAAAATGAAAACCTTTACATCTATGAATCCTCTGCACTCAGAATTAGATCTTAAAACTATAGACAAGTTTATACAACAACAACATCAGATACTAGCACTTTTAGATCAGTCCAAAGATGTAAATCTTGACAAAACGAAAACTGCAATTTCGATTTCACGATTCATCAAATTGAGATTAGGAGATACGTTTAGAGTGGTCATATATCATAATCAAAGGCATATAAAGCAAGCAGAAAAGGCAATAAACATGTCGATAGGTAAGAAGTTGCATGTTTAATTGAAGTGAATTTGATGTAATTTTTAAATTCTTAAAAGCCGTCAAATTGAGTGATTTTTCGCAATAGAATGAAGAAAAATAGTATCGAAATTAGGCTTTTACCTAAAATTTACTTGTCTTCGATACATCTCGCCTTCGGCGGACACGCTGACTGACGTAAATTTTCTCACGTCGAATTCATGTTAATTACTGCAGCGCTACGAAGTTTGCAACTTCATAGTTTCTTAAAAACTGCAATTAGAAAAATGTAAACAAAGGTTATCATTCCAACGACAGCAAACTTTAACTAAAAAAATAAATGAACGTTAATTTTTAGCAAAAACCAGCAACTAACAACTGCTGGTTTTTTGTATGTAGGGGAATTTGTGTTTCTTTAGTGAGTAAGTACACATAGAATAACATACAGTAAGAATAAAACGATAGCTTGGTATATAATCAACCTTATAGCGCATTGCACAAAAAAATAAAATGATGAAAAAAAGCATAGTTACTTTCAGTTTCCTATTCTGTCTAATGAGCATTTCTTTTTACGGACAAAACAAAAAGGATTCTCTAGAAATCAAGCAAGTGGCATTAGATTATATTGAAGCTCAGCATAATGTAAAACCTGAGCAATTCGAACAAGCTGCGCATCCGAGAATGGTAAAAAGAACTTTTTGGACGAATAAAAAAACGGGAAAGGAATATTTAAGAGAAACTTTCACCGATGCCATGATCCTACTAGCAGAAACCTATAATCAGGATAAAGATAAGTTTCCCGAAAACCCCAAAAAGGAAGTTGTGATTTTGGATATTTATGACAAAGTAGCTTCTGTAAAACTCATTGCAGATGATTGGATTGACTATATGAACATTGTAAAACTCAATGGCAAATGGCAATTGGTAAATGTGTTGTGGCAGTTTAATGACGCTAAAAAGCACTAAAATATACAATCCGACCTTACATTATTTAGAAAGGTTAGCATCTTTTTTCTTGCTATGTTTCATATACAAATATGTTCTTTTAGTTACAGGTATCTGTAAGAGTTTTGCCTAAATACATACCAATAATGCATAATAGATCTGTGCTGAAAAGTCTACAATTTCGTAGCAATACATCATCAGGAACTCATATATGCTGGTTTTTTTATCTAAGGGAATTTGCGTTTCTTTAGAAGAAGGTTTATAAATGAGGATAGATACCAATGATATTTAGAAAAGCTACAAAAAATGATGTTGCCAAAATCGTAGAAATGATTTCGGATGATGAGCTCGGAAAAAGTAGAGAACAGTACCAAATACCATTACCCAATGAATATCTACGTGCATTCCAAAATATAGATGCGGATCAAAACCAGGAATTAATTGTTGTAGAAAATGAAAATGCAGAAATCATTGGAACGCTGCAATTGTCATTTATTCAGTATTTGACATATCGTGGTGGAATTAGAGCACAAATAGATGCAGTAAGAATTAAAAAAGACCAAAGAGGACTTGGAATCGGAAAAGCTATGTTTGAATGGGCAATTGAGCGAGCAAAAGAGCGAAAAGCATACGTGTTGCAACTTACCAGTGACAAAAGAAGACCTGATGCTATTAGATTTTATCAAAGTTTAGGATTTAAAGCTACCCATGAAGGGATGAAATTACATTTCTGAATAAAAAAGCTCATTATTAATATTCCATACCTACCTTACTGATCGTATAGTACGACCAAGAATAAAAAATAAATGAATGACAGCAATTGATATTATTCCTTACTTTTAAACCTGTACAAAAAGGTTTTCATACGTGTCTATTAAACAAGTAAACAAACATAAAAAAGGAACAGTATGGCAAAAATTTCTGAGCAGTTCAGCATGGCGTTGGTTACAGAAAGCCATGGTGTTAATCCTCTTCTCATTAGTCGTAAATCATATAGCAGCAAGCGATAATTTTCAGGATGATACGGCATATAGATTTCCTATAGAAGGTTTTCTGTTCACTATTATTTTTTCTACTCTAGTAGCCATAATTGCACATTTCAATTTTAAGTTTTACAAGAAAAAGTATTTTTCCATAAAAGTAGAGATCGCTAAAGTAATAAGGTTTATGGCGACGACTTTGGGATATATTACACTAATTTATATTCCCGCAAATGTTACTATAGAGGCTCTTGCAGATGGAGATATACATATCTATTATATCGTAATTGGTTTACTGATTACCTTACTAATATGCTTTATTTTAATAGGTTTATGGTATGCTCAGGATATCTACGAGTTATATAAGTTGTCTCTAAAAGATGCTGAAATTACGATTGATAATGGTATAAAAATGACAAAGCTGAGTTATGAAAATATTGCTTGTTTTTACAGCGAAAACAAAATTGTATATACCGTTAAGAATGATGGGACAACCATGAATACAGATTTTACCTTAAATGAGCTCGAAGAAAAAATAAATGATCAGTTGTTTTTTAGAGCCAATAGGCAAATGATCGTTCATAAAGATACCATAGATCAAGTTGAAAAGATTGAAAACGGCAAGTTGCGTATTTTATTAAAAACCTGTATTAAAAACGATGCAATTGCTAAAATCACCATCAGTCGTTACAAACGAAAAGCATTCATGGATTGGTTTCTATAAATGATGGCTAAAAATTATCGACTATTCAGTTGTAATTTACGACCATTCAGTAAAAACATAAGTATTTAAAGGGGTTTTCAGAGATTTTGTTCATTATTTCGTTTAGAATTTAAAATCAAAAACAATGAACAAAATGAGCTTACGACAAATAGTAATTCCATTAATTACTACTGCAATTATCTTCTTTTTATGGTTTGGACCGATTACCCTTAGTTATTTAGAAAACATCGTTATTTCGATATTAATCATTATTGCTAATTATATAGAATACCAAGGGAAACCATTTTTGGCGCTTGGGTTTCAACGAGAAAAATTTACAACCAAAAGTATATTCGTACTTGCTCCATTGGTAGCACTAGGTCTTTTTGTTTTTTATGTGTTTTTATTAGTTCCTGGAATTACAAAACTCACAGGAGCTCCGATAGACTATTCGAGTTTTAATGAATTAAAAGGAAACCTTCCAGCTTGTTTGGTGGCTTTATTGATCGTATGGGCATCAGCAGGATTTGGAGAAGAAATTATCTTTCGAGGTTATTTTATGCGACAGTTGGTGAAATTCTTTGGCGAAAGTAAAATGAGTATACTACTTAATATATTGCTTCTGGCTTGTTTTTTCGGATTCATGCATAGCTATCAAGGAATCACAGGACAGCTTGTTACAGGTATTGTCGGAGCAATTTTAGCAACGATATTCTACTTACGTAAATACGATTTGTGGTTCCTTGTTGCAGTACATGGTTTTTTTGATACCATAGCCTTAATTTGTATTTACTTTGGTTTATTCTAAAAAAATACAAAGGAATAGCACCTATAACTTTTTATGATCCTTGTGCATAGTGAGTGCGTTATGGGTGCTTTTTGAACTTTGCTATATACCAATTAATTCTTTACATTGAAGTCATTGAAACTTAGCGCACTTTGATATATAAAGAATCACATACACTGATACTTAATAATATAGCCAGGTTTATTGATTTAACTGAGCTGGAAAAGCAAAAATACCTCTCTTTACTCACCGAAATAGAAGTAAAAAAGAAAGAGTTTTTGATGCAGGCGGGTGATATCACGACCTACGAGTATTTCATCACCAAAGGATGCTTAAAAGTGTATACATTAGATGAAGATGGAGTGCCTCACATATCTATGTTTGCCGTAAAGGATTTTTGGACAGGTGATATGGCTAGTTTTATGACTAAAGAACCGACGCGTTATTTTATTAAGGCTACCGAGCATTCGGAATTATTAGGGATTTCTAAAGCTAATTATGAATTGCTGTTTCAGGAAATTCCAAAGTTCGAGAAGTTTTATCGTATGCTATACCAAAGATCGCTAGTAAGTTATATAAGACGTTCTAATCATGGTATCTCTTTAACTGCCGAAGAACGATATATTGAGTTCAAAAAGAAATATCCACAAATCATTAACAGGATTACCCAAAAAGACTTGGCAGCTTATATTGGCATTACTCCAGAATTTATGAGTAAAATTATTTCGAAAGTCAATCGAATGTAAAAGTCTTAAACTAGTTCATTTTTTTTCATGCATTCCTGTCGGAATTTTGAAGCATGAAAAAAATAAGCATCATTACTTCGATTTTAATAATTTGGTTTTCAAATGATTCGCAAGCACAATTCGCGCAAATCGAACTGTTTTCTGGATTAGATAAAACAGACTTTACCATATACTCCAGTTATACGATTAATGAAAGCAAAACGCTAAGCATTAATACACTTGCCTTTTTCCAGAAGTTTCATAACCAAGAAAACCAAGATTTTGATGAGATCGGTGTGCAGCCCACACTATTCTGGAATGTCCACAAGAATGTGGGCATTGGTCCATCGATATATTACAACAGCTTTGCTGGGTTTTCAGAACGTTTATCGGCATATATTACGTTCAAGAATTCGCAGTTTTTATTCGTAGCGATTCCTACCATTGCCTATTCCGAAGAAAAAGCTGCTAGCTATGCGGAAGCATTTCTACAGTTCCAATACAATATACCTATAAATGACAATCTCTCTTTTTGGTTAAACGGACAGGTTGTAACGATCTGGGACAAATTTAAAACACACTCCAGAAGCTACCAGCAATTACGAGCTGGAGTATCATGGAAAGGACATCAGTTTGGTATCGGTTTCGACTTTGATCAGTATGGGACGGATCCGAAAGAAGTAACATCTTTTGGCATGTATTATCGAAAAACTTTATAAACATTTTTAAATCTTAAACAGTATGAAAAATTTAGTAAACAAACTTTTAACAACAGATCCGAATATTGGATTTAGCATCGCACGACTCACATTAGGTTTAGTCATATTTCCGCATGGTGCACAAAAACTATTCGGACTCTTTGGCGGGTATGGATATTCAGCTACTATGGAATCCTTTACTACCCAAATGGGCTTGCCAAGTATTGTGGCTGGCTCCGTAATCATGATTGAGTTTTTTGGATCTATCTCATTACTACTGGGAATCTGCAGTAGATTTTGGGCATTAGCACTAGCAGGAATGTTTACAGGTATTATTGTCACTACACAACTAGAACACGGGTTTTTTATGAATTGGTTTGGCAATCAAGCCGGTGAAGGGTATGAGTATTCGCTTCTAATCATTGGTCTGGCACTAAGTATTGTCATAAACGGTAGCGGAAAATGGTCCGTAGATCATCTAATCTCTAAAAAATAAGAATCATGAAAAAAATAATCACAATTGCAGGAACCAATAGTCAAAAATCTATCAATAAGAGTTTACTATCCTACACCACTAGCTTCTTAGAAGAAGTAGAATTTATTTCTATTGATTTAAACGATTATGTTTTACCTATATATGGTGTAGATTATGAAGCAGAAAATGGAATACCTACAGCGGTTAAGAGACTAGATGAACTAATCAATCAGGCAGATGGTTTTATTATTTCTCTTGCAGAACATAATGGAGCCTATGCAGCAGTATTTAAAAATGTGCTCGATTGGTTGTCTCGAGTACATATGAAGATATGGAGAGAAAAGCCCATGTTGTTAATGGCTACTTCGCCTGGTGATCGAGGAGGTATAACCGTTTTGCAATCTGCAAAGATGTATTTCCCATATCTGGGTGCTCATATTGCTGCAGATTTTTCATTGCCTAGTTTCTATGATAATTTTTTAGAAAATGAAATCGCTGATCACGAATTAAAAGAAGAATTGAGGGAGAAAATCCAACTTTTTGAACAACAATTAAGCCCTTCCATAAGATGAGGATAGTGTCTTTGGAAGTGTAAATAAGTACAATCAATCTCACCCAAAACCAGTAGATATTCATACTGGTTTTTTTATGTATAGGAATTTATGTTTCTTTAAAAGAACTTTCAAGATGATCACAAAATAAAAGTGAGTGTTCGGATACAGATACAATCATTAGAATTAACTTTATTAGATGGAAATGACATTAGAATATTGGAATGAATTAGGAAAACAAACGCTTTTAATTACTTCGTTGTTAAGCGGTTTTTCGATTACTGTGGTAGCAAACCTATTGGTTGCTGATAAAAATGATAAACTCACCAATCGTATTTTAAAATCTGCAACACTGGCAGCTGGATGTTTTTTAGTGAGTGTATTTGCTATGGTCAATATTGTGATGACAACCACACCAGGAGGCTATATTAAGGATGTGTCATTAAACGATTTTCAAGTTGCTAGAGTAGTGGGGATGATCACTTTTATTATCGGACTTTTTTCTCTTACCACTATGATTGCCTTATCTGGTTGGACTAAATCTAAAAAAGTAGGCCTTTTTACTACGATCATTGGTATCTTAACTTTGCTACTAATTTTTATAACCATGACCAGATTTGGGAGTTAATTCACGAAACACAAAACGCAATAAAAACTTGCTCTCGGTACAAAATATGGTCTATGAGCATTGTGATTTGGAAATTTCTGATCTTAGTATTGAATCTGAAGGTACTGAATATGATGCTTGTACCTTTTTATTAAACGGAAAGCGAGTGATTAGTAGAAGCGCAAAGATCACTCCTAAAAAAGTTGGGCAGTTTGTAACCTTTTGGAAACGAAATAAAGAAGGGATCACAGCACCTTATGAAGCTAGTGATCCTTTTGATTTTTATATCATACAAGTTACCAACAAAGACCGATTGGGACAGTTTGTTTTTCCAAAACAAGAGTTGGTGAACAAGGGAATAGTAACTACTGAATCAAAAGATGGGAAAAGAGGTTTTAGAGTATATCCAATTTGGGATCACCCACAGAACAAGCAAGCTATCAAAACCCAACAGTGGCAACTACATTATTTCTATGAAATTACCAATAAAACCGATGTACAAAAAGTAATCGAATTATACCATTTCAAATAAATCTAAAGGTTACGCGAAATAGTTCGAGGGCAATCAAACATTTATAGAGATCAATTAGAGCACATCTAGTTTTTTTATCTGGGGAAATTTGCGTTACTTTAAAGAAGGTTTGATGATTCTTGCAATGGGGAATAAAATAGAGCAAGAATATTTTCGGTGGGAGATATATACCTACTATACAGGTAATTGATCAAATTCTAAAAGGGCATACTATGAATACTCACGCTGATAAAACACAAGAGCATACATCGGTGACAGCTTCTAGCGCTAAGGAACAGAGCAGTGGAGAATCTACATTGCAGTTTGTAAATAATAAACCAGAGGCTTCGGCACAACGGAAATTGCAAGAGATGGCTAATACTAGTCCAAAAGTAAAGCAATTGAAAACTCTTCAAAAAATGGCTTTTCAAACAGTACAAATGAGACGAGTAAGTGTTAGTCAATTAAGAGGTGGCGGGTTAACTGGACCCAACAAAGGAAATACTTACAATTATAATCCTGGTAATGGGATTCATATAACTGTTCGGAAAAGTGGCCCTGATGTTACTCATTTTCATGTTCGCAAGGATACAAAAGGAGGCGTCTATAATCGAATAGATTATAATGAAGATGATAAAGGAGATTGGATTGAAAGCAACGTAAATGTTCCAGCAGGAGGTGATTTAGAGACTCAAATGAAGAATGCTGCAGCCGATATGATCGCTTGGCTTAAAGGTTTGCCAACACCTCCTAGCTAATCAAAAATGTTGCTAAAAAATTAAAAATAAAGGTAACATTTTACTCGTCTGGGATACCTATATTAAATCAAATCATAGATATGAAAACTATACTACCATTCTTACTTGTTGTTGTATTAGGATGTTTTAGTTGCAACAAGGCTATAGAAACAAAGAATACCAAAACAGAGCAAAGCGAAATAGCCTCTATAAGCGATGAGCAAAAACTAGAGATGGTTGAAGAAGGTAAACAAGTTGGTAGAGCAATAATTACTAAAATAGATAGTACGCTTGTGGAAACAGATGCTTTTAAAGGCAAATTACTAGTAATTGATTTTTGGGCGACTTGGTGTTCTCCATGTATAAAAGAAGCTCCAATGTTCAAGCAGATCGCTAAGAAGTATAAAGATGAGAATGTAACATTCATCTCTATATCCATTGATAGTGATTTCTCCAACTGGAAAGAGTATGTTACAGAAAATAGTTGGGAAGGAAATAACTACTGGTATGGTAGATTTAACAAAGATTCTTTCGCATATTTAATTTATTCAAAATTTAACGTGAAAGATGAGGAAGTAGTAGGAATAAGTTTGCCTAAATATGTGATCATATCTCCTGAAGGCAAGATCCTGAGTAATGCAGATTTAAGACCGAGCAAACCAGGCTTTGAAACTGAAATTAAAAAATATTTGTAGTTAAAAACGTATGATTCATATGTCGATCTTAATTAAGGATCAATTCATATTCAAATAGAACAAAATGAAATACAACATAGATACGATTAACACATCCGAATATCAAGAAGTAGTAGAGGTGTGGGAATCATCAGTAAGAGCGACACATCACTTTTTAAAAGAAGAAGATATAGCATATTTTAAACCACTGATCTTAAATACGTATTTGGATGCGGTAACGTTAAGATGTGTACGAAACGAGAATAAGAAAATAGTTGGTTTTCTGGGAGTAGCAGAACAGAATTTAGAAATGTTGTTTATTGATCCCGATTATCGCGGTAAACGGATAGGAAAATCGTTACTAGCATATTCCATTGATCAAATGGAAGTAATTAAAGTTGATGTAAATGAACAAAATGAGCAAGCTGTTGGATTTTATAAGCATGAAGGGTTTGAGGTTATTGGCCGTTCTGAGTTGGATGGTACCGGAAAACCATATCCTATACTTCATATGGAATTAAGAAAGTAGATAAAAAAATGTATTTATTGAGTTTCAATATTGTTAATACTTGCTCAGTTATACATAGAAATTTATGAAAACAAATAGATTCTTAGGAATACTATTTTGTGTTATGTTTTATGCTTGTAAAGCACAAAAAGATGATCGTATTATATTCTTTTTACATAACCGTTTTCTAGAAGAGCATACATTACAAGAATCTCATCCGCAATATGGAAAGGTAGCGTATAAAGAGATTTTAGACGCTTTTAAAAAGAGTGGGTTCAAGGTGATGAGCGAACAAAGGAATGGAAATGTGAATGCACGTACATATGCGATTGGAATCGTGAATCAAATCAATAGTTTACTAAAAAAAGGAGTCGCACCTGATAAAATAACGGTTGTTGGTACTTCCAAAGGTGGTTATATTGCACAATATGTGTCTACTCTAGCCAATAATCAAGATCTAAATTTTGTATTTGTAGCAAGTTTTCGGGATAGTGATATCGAGCAAATTCCTGAAATTAATTATTGTGGAAATATTTTAACTATTTACGAAAAGTCGGATCCTTTTGGTGTTTCTGCAAGTAAACGAAAAGAAAACTCCACTTGTACGATCAAGAATTTTAAGGAAATAGAATTAAATACAGGAATGGGGCATGGATTTTTATTCAAGCCTTTACAAGAATGGATAACCCCTACGATTCAATGGGCAAAAGGAAATTATAAATGAAATAAGGAATCACTTGTAAGAGTATTAAAATCATAATTTATAAAAAAAGATTCTTTTCTATGTTAACCTTTTTAAAAGTAGAAAGATTAATAGGAAAACACTTTTAAATATTAAATTATGAAAACTTTAAAAAAGCTATTTTATTTTTCGTTTATAATCTCTTTATCACTATTTGTTTCTTGTGAAGGAGAAGATGGTATGGACGGATTAAACGGGGAACAAGGAGTACAAGGAGAACCTGGACAAGATGGGAATGCAAATGTAACAGGTGTAACAGTAGATCCTTTTCCTTCATGGACATCAGGATCTTACTTAGGTCAGGAAGCAAATTTTGTAGAAATTACAGAGACCTCATTAACAGAAGCAGTTATTGACGATGCTTTAGTTTTAGTTTATTTCCAACTTTTTGGTGATAATGTTTGGTATCCTATGACGTATGCATTTCCATTTGATAGTGGTAATGAAGAAGTAATCACCTATACTTATGAACCAGATTTGGTTACCATTTATGCTCTTTCCACTACGGGTCCATTAAATGCTAGTATTTCGAAAGTTCGTTATTTCATTATTCCAACAAGTGATGCAACTGCACGAAGTGCTTCTACTAGAGAGATGAAAGTACAGCAATTATGGGATAAAGGGATTGATATTAATATCTACGAAGAAGTAGTGAATTACCTTAATCAATAGTAAATCATTAGTAATACAAATATCTATAAAAACCGAGATGTTCATAAACATCTCGGTTTTTTGTATGACAAGAATTTGTTCATCTGCTTTAAATAATGGAAAACGTAACATATTATTCATATTGTTATAGAATTCAATTATTCCTAAGCCTAAAAAATATACAAGATTCGAAATTTTGTATACGAAAGTAACATCCTGTGACACTTAACTTTGCAGTATTCTTTTTAATAAAATATTAAAAAAATGAGTACAGAAGCGTTTGGTAAAAAAGGGTGGACTCCCAATAGGATTAAAGATGTAAGCGGACGAACATATGTCATCACTGGCACTACAAGTGGTACTGGTTTTGAAGCAGCGAAAATATTGTTGTCAAAAGGAGCGAAAGTAGTGATGCTTAATCGAAATCCTAAAAAATCAAAAGATACCATTTCAACATTAAAGACAGCATTAGGAAGTCATATAGATGTAGTAAACATTCGTATGGATTTGGCAGAACAAACTTCTATTAAAAAAGCAGCAGCAGAAGTATTAAATACAGTTCCGCGTATTGATGCTTTACTTTGTAATGCTGCCATTGCTCAAGTACCACAACAAAAGTTGACCGTTGATGGTTTCGAAAGTCAATTGGGAGTGAATCATTATGGAAACTTTTTGCTACAAGCCCTATTATACCCGAGAATAGAAGAATCGAAAGGTCGTATTGTTGTTGTAGGTAGTATGGGGTACAATATGGGTATTAAAACCATACAATTTGATGATATGAATTGGGATAAAAATTACAATCCTAATAGCGTATATAGCCAAAGTAAATTGGCGCAGATTATGTGTGTGTACGAATTACAAGATCGACTAAAGGAAGCTGGAAAAACAGATGTTAAATCATATGCTTGCCATCCAGGAGCTTCTAGAACTTCACTCATAAAAACAAGTGGAGGTCTCATGACACGATTTGTTTGGCAATTGATGAAGCTTTCACCATTTGTACAATCTGCAGAAAGAGGAGCCTATCCGCAATTGATGTGTGCTACAGAACCTGATTTAGATCAAAGAGGTTTTTATGGTCCTACTGGAAGAGGTTACTGGACAGGTCCCGTTGGAGCATGTAAACTAGAACCTCACGCAAAAGATAAAGTAGTGGCTGAGAAGTTATGGGAAGTCTCGGAAAAAGCAATTAATTTTAAGTGGAATTTTTAAATTTAAGGACATGGAAATTTTGAAAGCAGCAATGAATTGGGCAAAAGCTGAAGTTTTTTCATCAGTATTTTTTATTCTGTTAGGAATGATATTTTTATGTGCTACCATTGGTTTCTGGCAATTAGGGAAAACCGAATTCTCAAAAGCTTTTATTATACCAACATTAATAGCTGGTACGTTACTTTTGATTATTGGATTTGGACTCGTATATTCTAATAAGTCTAGGATTTCCAGTTTTCCAGATGCCTATGAAAATGACGCTTTTACCTTTGTACAATCAGAAATTTCAAGAACTGAGAAAACCATGAAAGAGTATCAGCTAATAGTTTTCAAAGTTATTCCAATAATGAGTATTGTTGCTGCTTTGTTGATTATTTTTATCGATAAACCAGGTTGGAGAGTGGGTAGTATGGTCACAATCGCATTATTAGCTGTGGTGGTACTTATTGATAGTAACGCCAATTCCAGAATTGAAGCATATCACCAACAATTACTACAGGCCGAAAAAGAACTAAAAAATTAGAACTGGGATGCAACATTTTAAAACACTTGCGGAGTATTTAGAGTATATGGAACTACCGCGTCCAGAACATCCGATGCTGAGCGTATTGTTTGCCCATGAAGAAAGTTTTCTCCCATGTCCGAGAAAAAGTTCTGCTCCCATTACAAACGAATGTTATACTATAAGTTTAAAGAAAATTGTAAAAGGAGATTTAAACTACGGACGAACAAAATACGATTTCACTAATGGAGCATTAATCTGCTTAGCACCCAGACAAGTTTTGCAATGGGATAGTAGTGTAGTTTTCGAACAAAAAGGTTTTTCGATAAATTTCCATGAAGATTTTATCAAAGGAACAGAATTAGTACAGCAAATAAAAAAATATGGTTTCTTTTCATATTCTGTAAATGAAGCATTACACCTTTCTCCAAAAGAAGAAAAACTCATAGAATCCATAGTCGAGAATATAGAAACCGAATATCATAATAATCAGGATAAGTTTAGTAAAGAAATCATCATTTCGCAATTAAGTACCCTTTTAAAATATGCCAATCGTTTCTATGAGCGACAATTTATACATAGAAAGGAGCTGTCGAATAATCTGTTAGAACAATTTAATGATCAGTTGACAGCATATTTTGAATCCGGGCGATTACAGGAAGAAGGAATTCCAAGTATCGAGCAAATAGCAGAAAAGTTGTCCATTTCCCAACGTTACCTTAGTGATACCTTAAAAAAAGAAACGGGTAAAACCACTACAGAACACCTACAATTATATCTTATTGATGAGGCGAAAAATATTTTATTGAAACCGAATAAAAGTATCTCTGAAGTAGCCTATGATTTGGGATTTGAATATCCACAATATTTCTCAAGAGTATTTAAAAAGAAAGAAGGCATGAGTCCGTCAGCCTATAGAGAAAAATATAGAATGAATTAATAGCAAATAAATATTGAAGAGATCCAGCTATTTCATTAGGTTACAATAATATTTGGTATTTTTAAGTACTCATAACAATACACTTAATGAAATACTTTAAACTTCTCATTTCCTTTGGTCTCACCATTGGAATTTTTTACGTTTTAAATACACAACTTGGTAACATTCCGCCTTTGGGCAAGTTTTTAAATCCTGTATCTGGAATTTGGCAAAACGAAACGAATGAAGCTATAATAGGTGATATTTCTATTCCTGGATTAAAAGATGAAGTAACAGTTCATTATGATGAATTGATGATTCCGCATGTATTTGCTCAAAACGAAGCAGATTTGTACAAAGCCCAAGGCTATATTACTGCAAAACATCGGTTGTGGCAATTAGAGTTTCAAACCCACGCAGCCGCAGGACGAATATCAGAACTCTTTGGAGAAAGAGCTTTGGACTACGATAGATCAGAGCGAAGGCGTGGAATGGTTTATGGAGCAGAACAAGTGATGGAGTATCTAGAAAAATATGATCCAGCAACCTTAGGCTTTATACAGAATTACTCAGATGGAGTAAATGCTTATATCGATCAACTTAATCCTGATGAATATCCAGTAGAATATAAATTGTTAGATTACAAACCTGAAGCATGGACCCCTAAAAAAACAGCCTTGCTTTTGATGTATATGACTAAGATGTTAGCAGGTTATGATGATGATCTAGAATATACTAATGTTTTACGACTCGTAGGAAAGGAAAACTTTGAGTTATTATTTCCAGACTTTTTCGATATCACGGATCCAGTAATTCCTAAAGAGACAGACTGGAGCTTTATAGATGTACCACAAACCCCCTTGCCTGCTAGCAAAGCTGTATTGGATACGATTACAGAAACTATAGAGAAACCTCATCCAGATAATGGAAGTAATAATTGGGCAGTTTCTGGAGCAAGATCTGTAACGGGTAATCCAATACTCGCCAATGATCCGCACTTAGGTCTCAAGTTGCCATCCATATGGTTTGTAATGCAATTAAGTACACCAGATCATAATGCTTTTGGAGCCACCATTCCAGGAGCATTGGGTGTTATCTCTGGATTTAATCAATATATCGCTTGGGGAGAAACAAATGCCACGAGAGATGTGATTGATTGGTATAAAATAGCATTTAATGAAGACCGTTCGAAATATAAATATGATAACCAATGGAAAGATGTTATTACACGTGTAGAAGAGATTAAAATAAGAGGAAAAGAAAGTTATAAAGACACCGTACTTTATACGCATCATGGTCCTGTGGTATATGATAAAAACTTTAAGTCAGAAAATCAGCGTTCTGGCTATGCGATGCGTTGGATCGCACATGACGGAAGTAATAATCAAAAAACCTTTATTGAGCTTAATAAGGCAAAAAATTATGATGATTATGTCAGCGCTTTACAATACTGGAATGCACCGGCGCAGAACTTTGTATTTGCATCAACAGAAGGCGATATTGCATTATGGATACAAGGGAAGTTTGCAAATAAATGGGAAGGACAAGGGAAATTTTTGATGGATGGGAGTAATCCGGAAAATGACTGGCAATCCTTTATACCACAGCAATTCAATGCGCATACTAAAAACCCTGAACGTGGTTTTGTGAGTTCTGCCAATCAACATCCTGTGGATGAAAACTATCCTTATTATGTTTTTAATGATGGATATGAAACCTATAGAAATCGAGTGATTAATGACTTTTTTAATTCTAAAGATAAGTTTAGCGTACAGGATTTTAAAGAGTTACATAACAATAATTACAATTTGAAAGCTGCAGAATTAGTTCCGTATATGCTGGAACATATGGAGACCTCATCTCTATCCGAAGAGGAAAAAGCAATATATAAAGAAATAGAAGCTTGGAACTTTAATAATGATATCGACGAAGTAGGTCCGAGTATTTGGAGACAGTGGTACGGGAAATTATACAATATGCTTTGGGACGAGTTGGATGTGGAGGATATGGCATTGACTTCGCCATACACCTATCAGACCATTTATTTATTAAAGAATTGTGGAAATCATAAATTTATGGATATTGTGGAAACAAAAGATAAAACAGAATCATCCAAAGATTTGTTTCTATTAGCTTTTAAAGAAGCTGCCAAACGTTTAAAAGAAATAAAAGAAAGAGATGGAGATTACACTTGGGTAAACTATAAAGGCACTTATGCGGGACATTTGTTACAAAGCTTGCCAGCCTTTTCAAGATTTGATATTCCAATCGGTGGTGATCGTAATATCGTTAATGCTACTTCCGAAGATCATGGACCTTCTTGGAGAATGATTGTAGAGATGACCTCTCCACCAACTGCGTTAGGGATATATCCAGGTGGTCAATCTGGGAATCCTGGCAGTCAATATTATGATAATTTTATCGATGATTGGGCAGCTGGAGACTATTACAGTCTTAACTTTTTACAATCTAACGAAGCTACGGATGCCATTATAGGAACACAAACTTTAAAGCCAACTCATCATGACTAAGAATAGTATCAACTTTATTATAACCATTATATTAGCGTTTGTATTATCCCTTTTTCTGCCATGGTGGTCTATAATGATTGCAGCTGGTATTACAGCTATAAGTATTCCGTTAAAAAAGGCAGCGGTGTTTTTTATACCTTTTTTAGCCATATTGGTATTTTGGTCTATCTATTGTTTTACGATTAGCAGTGCTAATGATTTTACCTTAGCCAAAAAAATCTCTCAATTATTGCAAATGGGAGGAAATCCTTATATACTCATTCTACTTACTGGAATTATTGGAGGATTGGCAGCAGGTATTGCTGCTATTTTTGGAAAACAAATTGCTGTCCTTAGAAAGCAATAATAAAGACTTTAGGGATATAGTAAGAAGTATTTTATAAAATAAAAGATAAGAATATAGCATGTGTCGATATTCGATGGCAAATTATAAACCTCATTATGCATGTTTTAACTGTAGAAAAACATTTAAAAGAAGACTTTTGAGGGATATTAGAAAAGGCACTCAGAAAGATGAGAACGCATCGTTGGCAAGATGTCCCGAATGTGGTAACTTAATGGCTAATATGGGGCTAGATTTTAAATCTCCAAAGAAAACAGATGTAAAAGCTTGGAAACATATGTGTACACTGTATGAAGTAGGAATTACATTTCATTCTTGTGGTTGTAATGGACCTGGTTACATTCCAAATGATTCTAAAGCTTTGGTGAATTATTTTGAAGAAATTAAAAAACAGTATTTAGCACATCAACACTTTTGGGCACAACGACAAGAAGATCCAGATGAACAAAGTGAGATTGCTAAAGATCAAAATCAAAATTGGAGCTTTCTCAGTCGTATTCCAAAGGAATTAAAGACCGGTTCCCAAAAGAAACCCGAATACGATTCTCAAAAAGCACAAATATACTGGAATAAGAAAGTTAAATTAATAGAAGAGAACCTACGGAAATTAAGAAGAAAATAGATTGCTTTAAAAGGAGGAAGAAAAGAAATAGTTTGATTAAAAATTAAAACAACTAACTTATTTATTTTCTAACAAAAGTTAAGAAAACGATAAAACCTTTACAAGATCATTTTTATATTTATTTTTGGTCTTTCGCACATTTCAAACTCAACATTATGAAAAAATTACTTCTAAGTACACTTTGTGTCGTTCTTTTTATTTCTTGTGAAGAACCTAAAGAAGCAGCAGATTTACTCGTTTTTAATGCCAATGTCTATACAGTCGATGAAGCACAACCTAAAGCAGAAGCCTTTATAGTAAAAGATGGAAAATTTAAAGCCATTGGAACTTTAGAAGCATTAAGTAAAACATATACCGTTGCAGATTCTATTGATGCAAAAGGTAAAACTGTGCTACCAGGATTAATCGATGCGCACTGTCATTTCTATGGATTAGGAATGCAGCAACAAAAAGTAGATTTGGTAGGGACTACCAGTTATGAAGATGTAATAAAGCGTATCATAAAATTTCAGGAAAAGAAAAATGTACCCTTTATAACAGGTAGAGGTTGGGATCAGAACGACTGGGAGATACAAGAATTTCCTACTAAAGAAAAATTAGATAGTCTTTTTCCTAAAACACCTGTGGCATTAACACGTGTTGATGGTCACGCAATGTTAGCAAACCAAGCTGCATTAGATCTGGCAAAAATAACTATAGATACTGAAGTTTCTGGAGGAGAAATTATTAAGAAAGATGGAGCGTTAACAGGAGTGTTAATCGATAACCCTATGGAATTGGTAGAAGCTATCTTTCCTAAACCAACCGTAGCAGAGCAAGTAACAGCATTAAAAGATGCGCAAGCAATTAACTTTAGTTATGGATTAACCACGGTTGATGATGCAGGATTAAGTCCACAAGTGATTTCAGTAATTGATAGTTTACAGAAAGCCGAACAATTAAAAATCAGAATGTATACTATGGTAAGTAATGTTCCTGAATATGTGGATTACTATTTGAAACAAGGAGTATATAAAACAGAAAAGCTTAATGTATCATCTTTTAAGGTATATGCAGATGGAGCTTTAGGATCTAGAGGAGCTGTACTTAAAAAACCATATTCGGATAAGCATGATCACCATGGAGCGATGGTCATAGGAAATGAAGAATTTAAGAATCTTGCCAAAAGATTAGCAGCATCTCCTTTTCAGATGAATACACATGCGATCGGTGATTCTGCAAATGCTGTTGTAATGAATACTTACTATGATGTGCTAAAGGATAAAAAGGATAGAAGATGGCGTGTAGAACATGCCCAAGTGGTAGCACCTGAGGAGTTTGAAATTTTAAATGATAACTTGGTAATGAGTGTACAACCTACACATGCTACGAGTGATATGTATTGGGCAGACGAACGATTAGGAGAAGAGCGAATCAAAGGAGCATATGCCTATAAGCAGTTATTGGATAAAACAGGTAAATTAGCATTAGGAACCGATTATCCTGTGGAAAATGTAAGTCCTTTTTATACATTTTACGCAGCCGTAGCTCGTAAAGATTTGAAGCAATATCCAGAAGGAGGATTTCAGAAACAAGATGCGTTAACCAGAGAAGAAACCTTAAAAGGAATGACTATCTGGGCTGCTTACAGTAATTTTGAAGAAAATGAAAAAGGAAGTATCACCGCTGGTAAATTTGCTGACTTTGTTATCCTAGAAGAGAATATCATGGAGGTAGCAGAAGACAGGATACCCAATATCAAAGTACAAGCCACATATGTTGGCGGAGAAAAAGTATATTAAGTTAAACACGTAACACCTTTTTCTATAATGAGAAAGGTGTTATGCTTAATTCCTCATTTTTATAAGATAATCGAGAAGTTGTAGTCCCATGTTGAATAACAGCTTCAAATGGGTTTGGTTCTATTTTTAAATCCGTAGGAAACCAAATATCTTTCACCTCATAGTTTGGCAGTAATAAGATTCCTTCCTGAGAACCATTGGTGCCAAATCTATCAATATCTCCTTTCCAAAATTCAGTATTTAACTCACGTTCTAATTGCTCATTTATTTTCCTTACATTATTGGTAGGCATTCCCATTTCATTAATGCCTAGAACTTTAGAAATGTCGAAAGTAGACTGATCATCATTTTTTAAATCATATCGAACTATAAATTCAGCAATATTTCCACTTGCATCATAGAAGTAAAAGGAATCAGCGTTCCAGGATTCGAAATTTTGCGTTTTTCTACCATTTTCAATATCAATAACTTCTGTTCTTTTTTCCATCCATTCCAATGCAGTAAGTAAATGATTCGCAGGAATGAGAAAACAATAATGATACGTATAAGATGTTTCTGATTTTTCGAAAGTTAGTTCACTCCAGCCTATTTTAACCGTAAACGATGTTGGATTAGAATGTAGCAATTCGAAACCTAAAGTTTCTGTATAAAATTTTAATTCGGAAGATAATTGTGTAGTGAAAAGTTTTAATTTTTTAAATTTCATTATTGTGTAACAAAAGATATTTTGATTAAAAATGGATTCGTTTTATTGGGAAAGTAGAAGCTAGGGTTAGTTATTACCTTCCTCCATTGGCTTGTAAATCTGCTATGCATAAAGGATCTAAAGTAGGAACACTATTTCCTATTAGTCCCATCATACCTGTTTCGAATTCTATGGCCGCTTCCATTAAACAGCTTGCCACATTACAATGTCCTCTTGATACTGTGTTTTCATGGGGCGATTGTAAAGGAGTTCCAATATTTACCAATCCTAATAAATGTGCAAATTCGTGATTAAGAGTAGCAGCTTCTATGGTGGAAAGCATAGGAGCATTTGGATTACTGCTTAGGTTTCTTAGCGTACTTTCGTAGATTACTATAGAGGTGTTTAAATAAGCAGCTCCTAAGGTTACTCTATTGCCATTATCGGTATCACTGGTGCCATCTGCAAAATAAATATATACTGTAATTTCATCACCTGCATTAAAAGCAGTTCTTTCTGCTGTTTCTATCTCTCTAATTTTTTCAATGTTAAAAGGGGATAACCCTGAAGAAGCTACTGTTCGTTGATTGATGGTAATACCATCTGGTTTAAATAATCTATCTTCTAAAAAATTTCTAAAAGTATTTACAGCAGTAGAAGTTGGTGCAAATCCTTCTACCGATACAATTTCTACCGTTAATCCTCTAAAGTTAGTGTCACTTAGGAGATCGTTCGCAGAGGTTCCTAAAGGCCGAGTATTACTTGTTTCTCCATTAGGTACAAAAGTGTTTTCATCATCGTCAGAACATCCGACAACTATAAAAGATAAAAACAAAAGAATGCTTAAGAATTTTGTAATTTGCATAAAATATGATTTTCTAGAGGTAGTTAGTAAATAAACGAATTTATGAGATATTTAGTTTTTGTTTTAACTTTATTTTTAACAGTTACTGCAAATTTTGCACAAAGATCATACCACGAAGATGCTATGAGATACTTTTCTTTAAACGGAACGGAGCAGCAATATGATATAGCAATTGATCAGATGTTTACATTACTAAAACAACAGTATAGCGCACAGCAAGTTCCAGATACCGTTTGGGAAGAAGTAAGAGGAGATAAGAAAGAATCATTAAATAATATCAAATCTTTATTAGTATCTGCCTATCGCAGTAATTTCACTCATGAAGATATCAAGCAATTAATACGTTTTTATGAATCGGAGACGGGTCAGCAAATGGTAAAAGACAGGTCAAAACTTAGCGATAGTCAGAAAGTTGAGTTGTCTGATTTCTTTACTTCTGAAGTTGGCCAAAAAGTCCAAAATCAAAGTAATTCTTTACGTACTATGGTTGCTGAGGTTAGTGAACAATGGAGTAGGGACTTATATCAGGAAACCGTGAAGAAGTTGAAATCTAAAGGCTATCAGTTGCCATAGTAAGTTTTGCTAGATAATCATTACTTTCTCCTTCTAGTATCAGTTCACATAATAATCCATTAGAGTTAGCAGCGTTTTGTAGGGTATTGTAATCTATATATAACCAATCAAACCAATCAGATGAATGGTTTTTATAGTTCATTTTGTATTGCATTTCTCCATAATATCCTTTGGATGCATCTATCCAAAAACTACCATCTTCTTCTGCGAATAGATAAGAAATATCCGAGGAATCCATTAAAATCTGGCCATTTGGTTTAAGTAATGTTTTGAGATGAGTGAAAAACCGATCAATATTACTTAATTTTCCTATAATTCCACTACCGTTCATTAAAAACAAAAGTGTGTCATATTGTTTTTTTTGAAGCTTTAAAACATCTTGAACACTTGCTGTTTGAATCCCTCTTTTTTTGCAAATTTCTATAGCTCCTTCAGAAATGTCAATCGCATGAACCTTGAGTTTTTTATGTTCCTGAAGGTACAAGCTATGACTTCCTGCACCACAACCTACATCAAGAACTTCTCCATCAACGAGGTCTAATGCTTTTTGTTCTATTAGCGGCATTTCCTCATAGGATCTGAATAAGTACGGTATAGGAATGATATCATCATCGAAGTCTGGAGCTTGTACTACGATATCCTCTTTATATTCATTATGATAAAAGTCTTTGATCGCTTCTCCAAAAATATCTTTACTCATGATTGTAGTTCTGAATTCAAAATTCGTTGTTCATAATTTGTAATTTTGCACTATGCAAGAATTCATAGATCAATTACCAGAACTCGCCAAAGATAAGCAGAACGAGAATAAAAAGTATTTTGCCAAATTAAAAAAGAAACCACCAAAGCATTTAGATCGTTTTATGCAAGATCTACATGATGAAGAGTTTCAAAAAACAGATTGCTTAGAGTGTGCTAATTGTTGTAAGACAACAGGTCCTCTTTTTACTGATATTGATGTGGATAGGATAGCGAAGCATTTAAAAATGAAATCACATCAGTTCGAGGAGCAATATCTTAGAAAGGATGAGGATGGAGATTTTGTACTACAACAAACACCTTGTGCTTTTTTAGCGGCAGATAATTATTGTTTGATTTATGATGTAAGACCTAAGGCTTGTAAAGAGTTTCCGCATACGGATCGGAAAAAGTTTTATCAGATTTCTAATTTAACTATGCAAAATGTGGCAATTTGCCCTGCAGCCTATAATATTGTAGAAAAAATGAAAGCTATCATGCCTTTGGAGCACAAAAGTAATAGACGTGCTTAGATTAAAATAATATAGTTATTTATTATTGGATTTTGGTAATTATAATTTTAATAAATCGGTCATATTCAAACTCTTTTAATTGAATTTGGTAACCCTTCCAAAAGATAAATCGAGCATTATTATGGGAAGTTACCGAGACCGAAGTTCCATCTTTTTGCTCTATTACTTTAGTATATTCAAACGAATTTAATTCTTCTTCAGATTTTAGATGATCATTACTATATACAGATAAGAATTGTAATATCTCTTCTTGTTTTCGCCTTAATGTGATGTTTGCAGATGCTTTTGTAATACCTTTAAGCGAAGTTTTATGCGAAAAAGATTCCAAAGTAAGGGATAAATTATCTTTGAAAATAATCGTTTCATCCGTTTTGACTTCGATTACGGTTCCATATTTCATTTCTAGTGATTTCTCATGAGAGGATATTTTTTGTGCGTATATAGAACTCCCTAATAGTATTACATGAATTAGAAAACATGTTTTTTTTAGAGTGTTCATTTCTAATTATACGTTTCAGAAAAATAATCGGCATCCAAAATGTACTCTGCAATAACTCTTAGCAAAACTTGTCCCATTTCTAAGTTTTGTGCTTCTTCAATAAGTACAGCTTCACAATCTCCATGTGATACAAAATATAGAGTTGGCTCTCCTAATTGGTTCATTTTTCCTGGATGGGCAATAACCCAGTTTTGGCCATAATCGATAACGCCTTCAGTATCTTCAATACCATAACCACTATCCTTTAGTGATGTAATGAATTCTTCATTTTCTTCTTCGGCTTCTTCCAAAAAGTAATACTCCCAACTTTGTTCGATTGCGGATCCTCCTGTTTGAATACCATTAAACCCAAGATATCCTCCACCTAATGATTCCCAAGATATTCCATTATGAATTTTCGCAACTTCAATCCAAGATTTTGGACCTTTTTCAGTTTCAAATGGTGCATTACATTCTAATATTACTTCTTCATCCTCGTATTCTTTATGCTGAAATGTAAGTAATAGTTGATCATTACTTATTTCAGCTTTTAAAAATTGCGCTATAATAAGATCAAGAATTTCTTCGTCTTCTTTATTTTTGGTCATAAAACTTAGATGTTCTCTAATTGACATTGGATCTTGCTTTTCTATTAGATGTTGCCACATAGTTTTGAATTATTTAATTGAGTATGAATTTATGTTTTACGTAATTATTACTAATGATAGAATTTCCAAACTCCGTTTTTACGCCCTATTATACTCTTAAAGCCTACTGGAAATTCGTTCTTCTCTGATGTTCTAAATAACCAACTTCCATCGTCTCTCGTAACTTCTAATAGTTTTCCATTGGCTACAGGAGTCAATCGGATAGATATGGAATCAATATTATCATATATGTTTTGATCTGTAAAAACCATTTTTAAACCTTTAATCCATTCGTTAATGAGATCTTCCTTAGAAATTTCTGGTTTAGACAAGACTTCATATTCTATAATGGGATCTGCGGCAGTAACCATTGCATTTATATTCCCTTCTTCCATAGTTTTATAAAATGATTTTGCAAAAGCAATGGCTTCTTCTTTACTGCTTTTATCTGTGATTATATCTGTATCCATCCATGACCACTTTTTTAAATTAGAAGGCAATGTCACTTGCTTATGAACAGGCGTGTCATCATTTTTAATGTTTATTTTTAGTAAAGTTTTACCATTATTCTCTCCTGTAATTTCACCTTTCTTATAAGTTGCTAAACGAATAGTCGCGGATCCTTTTTTCGATAATGGATATACCGAAACTGTATTGATATTTGGAATTGCATAATAGTTAGCTAGCGTAAAAGCGTTTCCGTACCCTTCTTTATTTTCAATCAAAAGCTCACATACTGGAATATCATTTAATCGAACCTTAATATTACTACCTTTTTCACCATATATTTCTATGCTCAAAAATTTTTCTATCTCTCCTTGATTCATAGATGTATCAATATGATTGTTGCTTTGGGGAAATACCAAAGTGTTAAAAATGAATATAAAAAAGCAGGTAAGTTTTAGGTTGCTCTTTATTGAGACTAAATTTTTGGTTTTCATTTTTAATTGGTTATTTCAATAAACTCTTCTTTATGCTTATCATCATCTGGTAGGATTGGAGCGGGTTCATAATGACCGTTTATTGATGAGATTACTTCTCCAGTTTTTTTATCTATTTCTTCTTCGCTAAACACACCACCTAAGTAGGGATCTCGCGAGGAAAAAACTACTAAATAGCTGTTTTCCATTTCTTTGATTGTGGTTAAAGGATAGACAATTCCTTTTTTGAAAACATCAATATTAGTGCTATCAGGATTCAAAATCTCATTTATAATTTTCAGATCTTTATGTGTTGGTAAATAGAAAGATGAATATGCCGTATCATTACTTTCAATGTTTTTAGTGATAATGCCTGAAGGTAATTCTACAATGATATCAGAATAATAAGCAGTATTTTTTGGAAGGTATATTACATTGTATCCGAATTGCACTAGTACTCTTTGATTACTAGCTTTTACCGATATAAAATGGAAATCCTCTTTACTTATTGTTGTCTGTTCTTGCCTTTTTAGTTCTTTTATGGCCAAACTTATTATATGATTCCTACCACTATTGAGCAGCTTTTTTACATCTTTGTTTGGTTCACTCATTTGAGAATGCATTATAGAGACACAACATAAGGCAAATAGAAAGAGAGATTTCATTTTGGAATTAACAGTTTTTATGATATAGGTTTTTAATTATATAAATGACCCGATTTTCATCGTTGTCTTATCTAAATCTAATGTCATGGAATTATTGATGTCCATCGGGTCATTCCTCATCTAAAAAGAAAAATCCTAAAAATCAATATCATCTCCTGCTCCTGCAGTTGCAAATTCTGCGTTATATTTTTCCATTAACTCTCCCATTTTTAAGGCGAGTCTTGTATCTGTAGCCATTTTGGTAGTCCATTGTGCGCCTATAGTACTCCAATCGTTCACATTAAGCCCGTATTCATTAAGAATAGAAACCGCATCTTTTCCTTGAGTAGCGCCCATATTTTGGTGACACATAATTTTTATGTATAAATCAAAATCTTCCATTACATTATCTAACGAACTACTACTACTTGAGCTTGTAGTATCCGATGCTTCATTAGTTTCAGCAGCGGCAAATTTACCAATGTTAGAGTTCATGAAAGCATCTCCATAAACTTTTGAAATAGCAAAAGTTGTATCCTGGGACATTCTTGCTGTCCATTCTGCAGAAACTTCATCCCAGATTGGCTTTTCAGTTCCTACAACTTTCAGTACTTCTTCTAAATCCATTCCACCTGCAATTTTGGCATTGGCTGCAGCCCAGGTTTCCATATCAATTCCATTAATAGGATCTAATAAGCCTCCAGCCTCAGCAGCTTCGATATGAGCGTCCATCTGCGCGTCTAGCTTAGCTTTTTGTTCTTTTAGGAAGTCATCAGCAGCATCGTAGGCTTTTCCTTCGGCTTTTTCAATTTTTATTAACGAAGACGCTACATGATCTTCTAAAGAAAAATGCTCGTTACTTTTAAAACCATATTGAGCGGCAATTTCTTCAAAGTTGTCATTGTTATTGATTTCATCTAATATTTCTCTTGCTCTATCTGTAGTAGTGTTTAAAGCTTCGGGATAACCAAGAGTTTGTAAACAAGCATTTAATTTTCTTTCCTGACCATTGGCATATTGATTTAGATCTACCCATCCTCCTGTAGTTCCGTCATTGTTTTTACTATAACATAACCAAGGTTCTATATGCCCGATTTGATCAGGATCAATATCAGGCCAGCTAAAATCTGCAGCTTCTTGTACCGTATAATCGTAGCTATTCTCTGCTGAGGATTGCTTATTTTTTATTCCTAATGCAATAGCCTTTTGACCTTGTTCTGTTTTATCGTGATCTGTGAATTTATGTAAATTACTCATTGTATTTGGTTTTTAAATTTGTGGTGAATTAAAATTGAGATAAGATCTCTTGTTTTTTTTGTTTGTACTCTTGCTCATCGATAAGTCCTGCTTCGAACATCTTTTTTAGTTTTTCGAGTTTTTGAATAGGATCATCTGGGTTTGGAGTAGATACAGGAGGGTTATTTTGTGGTTGATATGGTTGCTGTGATTGCTGAGGTTGTTGATTTTGGTTGTGCATCATATTACCCATCATTTGCCCCATTCCTAAACCAGCACCCATTTGCATTCCTAAATTTCCTCCACCTTCATTTTTTGCCATGTTTTTTAGCGCTTCAAGCTGTTGATAATCCTGATAACTTACTCCAAGCTCTCTCATTGCTTGTGCTTCTGCACTCATATCTGCTATTCTGCCGATTCTTGTTTTGGTATCTTCATCGAAATTGGTTCCTTCGATTCTGAAATCAAGTAGTTGAAATCCTAAATCATTGAAAATAGATTCACAGGAGTTTCTGGAAAATTCAGCAATTTCATTTCGGTGTTTGTCGATATCGATGTAACTAAAAGAAGCCTTGGCAAGAAAATCACTAATTGGCTGAGTGATTCTGGATAAAATTACCTTTTGAATGGATCTTACCGGATAATAATCCTCACCAGCAATTACATTAGAGAAAAAATCCACTGCTTTAGTGATTTTAAATGAAAAGTTTCCAAAAGCGCCTAAGCCAACAGGAAAATTATATACTGGATCTTTATAGGTAATAGGTGATGGGGTTCCCCATCTAATGTTTTGCATTTCTGCTTTTCGATAAAAATAGATACCTACTTTATGAGCAGATTCAAATTTATACATGATATTCTTAATAGTTGTCCAAAAAGGAATGTTTCCAGTTTTAAGATCATACAGCCCTTCTTCTTCAAAATAGCCTTCTACTTTTCCCTCGTACACAAAAAGGCATCCTTGTCCCGGACCTACAATAAGTTTGGAGGCATTTTTTATTTCATCTCCATCCTGAGTCCATTTCTCAAAAAGAGTATCTGGTTTTGGATTGTTCCATTCGATTACCGAACGTAATTGATTTCTAAATGAATTTGACATATGTTTTCCTTTTTTTCGAATTATGAATAATCAATTATAAATGACATTTTCGCACTGAGATCCTTCTCATATCGTTCCTCATAATCGGGAATTACTTCGATACGTTTTTTTAGATAGGTTTCTATGTATTTGCGGTATGGAATTATTAATTCATCTTTGCTAAAAATGTCTCTATCTGATAGATAGTTCTGGAACTTTAGATGTTCATATTTTAGATAATGTTCTAACGCAGCTTCTTCTCCCAATGCATTAATTGCAAAGTGTTCTACATTTCTCGCTTTTGTTCCTGGTTCGAATGTGTTTACTGTCTGGCAATAATCACAAGTGGTGTAATACGATCGAAAGAAATTATCTCTAATTGGTAGTTTGGCTTGACATTGTGTACAACAAAAATCTTTGGATAAGGTTTCTTTTGCCTGAGATACTAATTTTTTTGCAGCATCCGCAAAAATTCGTACTTCATAAGATTTCAATTCTTGCTGTAATTCATGCTGCAATTGAAATCCTTTGTTACGTTCCTGAATAAACCTAGAAGTGTCATAATCTATATTAAGATCTAAAAATGTTTGTTCTACCTTATCAAACCAAGTGTTTTCTATTTTATAAATCAGATCAGAAGCCTGCGAATATATCCCCTGCCAGGCATTTTGAAAAGTAATAGTTTCGAAGTCCGTAGCCTCAAATAGTAGCGGTAATGCTGCTTCTGTTTTATTCAGTACCTCATAAAAACGACCTTTTATTTTGGCTAAGAATGTGTCCCATCTTTGTTGTGTGGCAATAAAAGACATGGTAGAGTTTTTAGGTTATAATTTTTTAATAAAACTGGTTTCCACAGAAATCGCAGTATTGAAGATCAGTATCGCTAGGTCTTGCTGCTCCACAGCTTTTACATTTTTTGGTTTCAAGTCCGGCAGTAGCTTCGTCAAATTTGTTGGTAGAAGAAATTGCATTGCCTAATATGTCATCTAGCAGACTTTTCTCTTTGTTATCATCTTTATCGGTTTTATCTGTCATTTTGTAAAATAGTTTATGATGTTTTCAAGAAAGAGAGCTAGTTGCTATTATGGAGATAGAGATAGCTATTCCAATAATTTGATTAGCCTAAGGAATAACTATCTCATTCATCTCTATTAAAAGAAAATTATTTGCTCATTCCTGCTTTTAGATCTTTGATCGTTTTAGCCATTACTACACCAGGAAGTTTTACAGGTGCTGCAACTTCTGCTAAGAAAGTACCCTTTACTTCACCAGTTTTGTAGGTAGTAAAACCGATTCTGTATAATCCAACGGTAAGTGCTTTTAAAGGATCGTTGATGTCACTTTTGTATCTTAACAGAGAGTTGTAAGAACTACCACTTGGTTGTTTTGGCATTTCTCCGCTATCATCATTACGTTCTAGTACTACCCAATTTGCACTATCCACAGCATCTTGGCTGATATTGTCAGCGCTAATAATGTCTGATCTTTCTAACGTAATATATGTGTCAAAATAATCCTTTGATTTAGCATTCTTTGTATATGCTTCAGATTTTATAGGATTTTTAGTTTTAGCTTTCCCTACTGGAGACATCATTCTTACTCCTAGTTCTGGAGCAACAGCAGGAACCCAAACATATATGTAATAAAATTTCTTTCCGTCTTTTACTTCATCCTCATTTCCTGGAGCAGCGTATCCAAGGTATGATACAACATCCGTATACGGAACTTTAATTGTTTTTGGTCCAACTTTTTTCTCAATAGAGCTTCCAAATTTCTTAAGCTTTTGTGCTTCTATTGTTGACGTAGTTCCAAGTACAATAATGCTTAAAAGAAATAAAATTTTTGTTTTCATAATTTAATAATTTGTGTGATTTGATAATTTATTTAGTTTAAAAATGGTATTACTGAAATCGATGTGATTAGTAATAAAAAGATGATAATACCTGTGAAATGATACCACGGGATTTTGACTTTGTTTTTTTCGAATTCTTCAAAATTGGAGATAAGCTTTTCGCTAGTGATCTCTTGTTTTTCAAAGGCTCCTTTGCAATGACTACAGACTACATATAGTTTCTTCCAAAGAGGAAAAAAAGGAATCCAAAACACATGGAAATATTTTCTGTATCCTTGCACCCACATTTGATTTTCTGTCTTGCAAAAAGGACAATGGCCGCCATCTAATTTCGATGGATTTATTGTGGAAGAACTGGTCCCGAATATAATCATGACGTTCTTGGTTTATGTTAGTGGTTATAGAGTATTTTGTTTATTGATTTTTTGATTAGAATGGGAGAGAGAATACAACGGTTCAATGTTCATTTCTCCCTCCATTCTTCAACTAACTAACATATTACGTGAAGAAAAGGAATGATGCCACTATCATCCATCCTCCAACGATAAGTCCAAATACTCCTAATTTTCCTTGTTTAGGAGCAAGCTTTGCTCTTAATTCGTCTGCTTTTTCTTTTGCTGCTTCGTTTTTTGATAAGAAGAACTTATTGATAAGTCCAAATCCTAACATAAACCCTAGTGCAGCAGAGATTATATTTCCTGCTAATAATGTTACCCACCAAATTGGATAGGTAGTAAGCCAACCTAGATTTAAAATTGCTGAAATAATTCCCCAAACTCCCCAGAAACAGAATATAAACCCAATCCATCCTTGATATGGTTCAATTTTTTCTAAAAGTTCCTTTGCATTTGGTTTTTTGGAAAGTAATAATGATGGTACTGCTAAAATACTTAATAAAATTAATGAGATTCCCCAGATCATGTCTTATGGTTTTATAGGGTTAGTAATTAGTTTATTTTGGTAAAATTTGATTTGTTGTTTATCAAAAACTACAGTACAAAGATGTCACTTAAATACACCCTTAGAAACACCTTTTCTGGTGAAAATGAGTACCCTGAAAACAGTGAGAATACGTCTAGAAATACGATTGATTTAAAAAAAAGCGTGTTTTGTAAAGAATTTACAAAACACGCTTTTACTAAAATTTATCTCCTAAAATTAATTAGTTGTTGTTTGTTCTATGTATAGGAAGATATATGGTAATCCGAGGTCTCTTAATGCTCTATATACTTCATTTTTAAAGCATATTTAGTAAGACCAGCAAGGTTTCTTACATTTAATTTAGCGATTAAATTTTTTCGATAACTTTCTATGGTATGTTTACTTAAGAATAATTTGTCCGCAATTTCTTGAGTAGTAAATTCCTGAGCAATTAAAGTAATCACATCAATTTCTCTTTGTGTAAGTTTCACTTCTTCATCTTTCTTTTTAGAGAACTTATTCTCCATATAAATATCCTTGATTTCTCTAGAAAAATACTTTTCTCCATTAAGGATAGTTTGTATTGCTTTTAGTAACTCTTCTTTTTCTGCATTTTTAGGCACATATCCATCTACATCATGCTCGATAAGCGTATCAATCATATCAGGATTATTGTGCATACTAACAACCAAAGTTTTAATATTTCTATTTCTTTCTTTTACAATTTTGTTTAGCGCAATACCATCCATTTCTGGCATTGTAATATCTGTAATAATCAAATCAATTTTTTCGTCGGGATTGATCTCTACATATTTTGCAATATGTTTACCATTTTTTGCAGTTAAAAGAATATTGTAATCATTCTCGGAATTTAGAATACTTAATAACCCATCTAAAAACATTTTATGGTCATCAGCTATAATTAGGTTGTATTTCATGTATCGTATTGTTTACGTTGGTTATTTCTATATTAATGATGGTACCTCTTTTTAATCGCGAATCGATATCAATGGTACCATTTATTTTTTTTAATCTGCTTTTTATATTTCTAAATCCAATACCTTCTACTTTTTTATCCACATCAAAACCGACACCATCGTCTTCAAAAAGGATATTGAGTTCGTCTTTAACTAGATTTAATTGCAATTCGATAATAGAACCCTTTGCATGTTTGATACTATTAGTTACTAACTCCTGTATGATCTTGAAAGCTTCTACTTGCAAGTTTTCGTTCAGACTATCTATGTTTTTTCGGGGATATGCATGAAACGAGGTTTTTAAATTACTTGCTCCTTCGATATTACTAATATACTCCTCTAATACGTCACAAAAATTATTTTTAGTAAACTTTTTTGGAATGAGATCATGAGAAATGTCACGCACCAATTCATAGGTATCATCAATTTGTGCATTGATTCCTTTTAGTACTCCATTATGATTATCATAAGAATTATTTAAGCGGAGCTTAATAGCAGCTAAATTTCCACCAATACTATCATGTAACTCTTGAGCGATACGTTTACGCTCTTTATCCTGTCCTTCTACAGCGGCTTTTATTACCTGTAATTCTTGATCTTTTAATAGTGATGAAATTTTTTCTTCGTTTATTTCTTTTTGTTTTTGACTTAATTCACTCTGTACCTTAATTTTTTGGTAATACGTAATTAATAATCCAATTACAGGAATAAGTAAGATTAAAAAGGAATATAAAATGATGTTTTTGAATGTTTTTTGTCTGCTAATTTCATCTTGTTGAATTTTTAGTTCAGCATCTTTTAGTTCCTGATTTTTTTTAAGAATGATATTATCATTTAATGCTTTTTCTGTAGTATTTTGAAAGGAAAGTAATTTGTTTTCGTTTTCTTTTCTAAGAAGCTCATTCTCTTTCTTCTCGATTTCTTGTTTTAGTTTAAGATTACTAATAGCTTCTTCTCGATTGGCTAATTCGAGCTTCTTATTAGTATTTTCAATTTGTAAAAACTTTATTTCTTTTTCTTTTTGAAGCGTTTTGTATTTTACTTCCAATTCACTTATCTCTTTATCTTTATCAAGAGCTCTTGTAGAGTCATTTATTTTATCATATTGTTCATGATAATCTAATGCTTTTTTAAAATCATTTTGGGCAACAGCTATTTCTCTTAATCTGTAATATATTCGTTCCTGTTCATTTAGAAAACCTATTCTTGTTGCAATTTCCAAGGTATTGAGTAATAAATCCTCTGCTTCCTGATTTCTGTTCAGTTCACTTAACAAACGACCCTTTTCTACACCACCGTAAATTTGCATTCTATCAAAGTTGTTTGCTTTTGCTATCGCTAAAGCATTATCAAAAGAGGCTAAAGATTTCTGGTAATTACCAAGTTTTTTGTAAGTAATACCAAGATTGACAGAGATTGTTCCAATACAACTCTTTCTATCAGCTTTTATACAAAGTTCTCTTCCTTTTTCTAGATATTCTATAGTTTTACCATATTCTTCTTTATATCCATAAATGTTAGCAATATTAACGATAGAACCAAATACCATTTCTTCATTCTTTTTGAATTGCTGACATTTTTTGTAAAGTTCTAGCGCTTGATCATATTCATGAGAACTCAAGAAGGAACCTGCTAAGCCAAATGCATTTACATAATAAACTTTTTCGTCATTATATTGTTGAGAAATTTCAATCCCTTTCAAAAACCACTTCCTTCCTTTCTTGTTTAAGCCTGTGTAACTATTTGCTTGGCCAAGTGTGAAGTATGCAAGTCCATGAATATTGTTCTTTAGTGTGTCATTTTCAAATTCATTAAGTTCTAAGATTTTATTAGCATAGTACTTGATGGAATCAATTTTGGAGATACTTCTGAAATAAGAGCATAAAATTAAACTTAGATCAGCTTTAAATCTGTTGCTTTTGACTCCAGGTTTTTTGAATTCTTGATGAGCTCTTACATAACTTTCTGAGCGTTTTTCAGGAGTATTTGCCAATACTCTAAGTTCATCTACAATTGCTTTTTCAGTTTTGTTGGGATACGGGAAAGTTCGTTTTGTATCGATTTGACTATGAGCTTTAAAGCTTAGTAATAGCAGAAGAATTGCTATAGTACTTCTTAAAAAGACTAGTATGTTATTGCGAACAGGTTTCATTTGTTACTCTAAAAATAACCCAAGATTTGATTTTAAAAATGTAAGCCCAAGAGTACTCAAAGGTATTAATTTCGGAAGTTTCCGATATCCCTGAAAACAGGGGTCTTAGCATCTTAATTCGGGGTTATTTATAAAGTAGATATTGTGCTCTGATTTTTTTAAAGCTTTCGAGATCTTTTCTCCACGTTTTTTTGATTTCCTGTTCTGTATACCCTTGGATAATTTGTTCTTGCAGGTCTTTAGTTCCGGCATGAGAGGTGAATGACTTGGTATTAAAAAAGCCTTCTTTGTTCTTAGAATTACGGTAAGCATCGATAAGCCATTGTAATCGAATACTGGATAATCTTTCTGTTTCTCTAAGGTCTTTTCCATAGCATACCTCTCCTTTATGCTTAGGATATTTGGCACCAAAATTGGGTTGTGGCGTATACGCAAAGTCATATTGCTCTATTGGAAAATCTGGTGATCCAAAAATCTGAAATTGCATTTCTGTACCTCTTCCTGCATTGATAGTAGTGCCTTCAAAAAAACCTAGACTTGGGTATAGATTTATGGATCGATCGTTTGGTAAATTTGGAGACGGTCTTATGGCCAAACTATAGTAGGTTTGATGTGTATAGTTTTTAACTGGGATAATATCTAATTTACATTTTAGATCACTTCCTAACCAACCTTCACCATTGACCATTTTAGCATATTCTCCTATAGTCATTCCGTGAACTAATGGAATGGGATGAACTCCTAAAAAACTACTATGTTCTGGTTTTAATGTAGGACCATCGATATAATGACCATTAGGATTAGGGCGATCCAATATTAACAAAGGAATATTATTCTCTGCACAAGCTTGCATTACGTAATGTAATGTAGAAATATAGGTATAAAAACGAGCTCCTACATCTTGGATATCAAACACTACAATATCCAGATCTTTAAGTGACGAAGCTGATGGTTTTTTGTCTTTACCATGTAGAGAGATAATAGGTAACCCTGTTTTTATATCTTTTTCATCTGCAACCAATTCTCCAGCATCCGCCTTACCTCTAAACCCATGTTCTGGGGCAAATACCTTTTGTATATCAATTTTTCGTGCTAGTAGAGAATCTACCAAATGTGTGTATTGGCTTAATGAGTTCGGAGCAACTTCCTCCGTTTGTAACAGAGGTTTTAAATTTGGGTATTTAAAAATTACAGAAGTTTGATTCCCAACGATAGCTACCTTTTTGTTTTGTAATAATGGGATATATAAATCAGTCTGATTTGCCCCTATTATTACTGGTGTAAGAACATCTAGAGAATCTTGGATATGAGTTTCTGCAATTACACTTTTTTGATTTATGATCGATTTTTCATCCTCTTGTGATGGAGTAGAAGAAGGTTTTGTTCCGCTTCCACAAGAAATAAACAGAATAAAAAGGAATAAAAACGTATTTTTGAATGTATTTCTTATTAAAACCATAAGTAACATTGAATTTCGAATATTTTATTGCCAAACGCCTTATCAAAGGTAAGGAACATAAAAGTAGCATCTCATCTACGATCATAAAAATTGCAATATTTGCGATTGCCATAGGAATGATCATGATGTTAATTACCGTTGCCACTGGTATAGGATTACAACGTAAAATTAGAGAAAAAGTTGCCGCATTTAATGGACATGTGATTATTACGAGTTATGATAATAACAATAGCTTGGAATCCTTGATACCAATTAAGAAAGAGCAACATTTTTATCCCAATTTCACGGATGTAACAGGAATTAAGCATGTTCAGGTATTTGCTACAAAAGGTGGTTTAATAAGGACAGAGAACGATTTTGAAGGAGTAGTAGTTAAGGGTGTTGGTGAAGATTATGATTGGTCTTACTTTAAGGAATATATTATAGAAGGTACCCTACCGGATTTTACAGATCCAAGAAATAATCAGATACTGATTTCAGCATATACAGCTTCCCGATTAGGTTTAGGGATAGGCGATAAGGCAAATACTGTTTTTTTAAAGAAAAACTCTAGTTCTAAAATACCTGCTAATATTAGAGCATTTGAAATTGTAGGTATTTATGATTCAGGTTTTCAGGAATTTGATGAGAAGTTTATTCTAGCAGATATTAGGCACATCCAAAAAATGAATAAATGGAAAGATGGAGAAGTTGGAGGTTTCGAAGTGTTTATAGACGATTTTAATCAAATTGATAGAAAAGGATTACAGATTTTTGAAAATATACCTTCCGATTTAGAAGCTGTTACGATCACATTAAAATATGGAAGCATTTTTGAATGGTTAAAGTTATTTGATCTTAATATTATTGGTATTATTAGTATTATTATACTAGTTGCAGGAATTAATATGATCACAGCATTGTTGGTTTTAATTCTAGAAAGAACATCAATGATTGGTATACTTAAATCATTGGGTTCTAATGATTGGTCCATTAGAAAAGTGTTCTTATATAATGCTGGTTATCTAATACTAATTGGTTTGTTTTGGGGAAATCTCATAGGAATTGGCTTGCTTTTCTTGCAGAAGCATTATGGGATTATTGGTCTTAATCCGGCAACATATTATGTTAGTACAGCTCCAGTTTATATCAATATTGGGTATATACTGTTGCTTAATATCGGAACTATGATTTTATGTTTATTAATGTTGCTGATACCTTCTTATGTAATTGCGAAGATCTCTCCTTCTAAAGCGATTCGTTTTCAGTAATATGAAATACTAAATCTTACCATTACTAAATAGCTTTGTATTCGTATCTTTGCACGGCATAAAAAACATATATTAAGACTATATAAATTAGTAAGCTTGTGAAGTACGCAAATAATATCTTAGAAACTATTGGAAATACTCCAATGGTAAAAATGAATGCTTTAGTTGAAGATGTAGATGCTTTGGTATTAGCTAAATATGAAACGTTTAACCCAGGAAATTCTGTAAAAGATCGAATGGCGTTAAAAATGATAGAAGACGCTGAAGCAGATGGAAGATTAAAACCTGGAGGAACCATCATAGAAGGTACATCAGGAAATACAGGGATGGGACTAGCCCTAGCTGCCATTGTAAAAGGATATAAGTTGGTATGCGTAATGGCAGATAAACAGTCCAAAGAAAAAATGGACATTCTAAGAGCTGTTGGTGCTAAAGTAATGGTTTGTCCTACTAACGTAGAACCAGAAGATCCAAGATCTTACTATTCAGTGTCTAAACGATTAGCAGAAGAAACTCCGAACTCTTGGTATGTTAATCAATATGATAATCCTTCGAATGCAAAAGCACATTATGAAAGTACAGGACCAGAAATTTGGGAACAAACGGATGGTAAAGTAACTCATTTTATTGTTGGAGTTGGAACTGGAGGAACTATTTCAGGTGTTGGAAAATATTTAAAAGAGCAAAATCCTAATGTAAAAGTTTGGGGAATTGATACATATGGATCTGTTTTTAAAAAGTATCATGAGACAGGTATATTTGATGAAAATGAAATATATTCCTATATCACAGAAGGTATCGGAGAAGATATTTTACCAAAAAATGTCGATTTTTCTATTATCGATGGATTTACTAAGGTAACAGATAAAGATGCAGCTGTATATACACAACGGTTGGCAAAAGAAGAAGGAATGTTTCTTGGTAACAGTGCGGGAGCCGCTATAAAAGGGTTACTGCAACTAAAAGATCATTTTACAAAAGATGATGTAGTAGTTGTACTTTTCCATGATCACGGAAGTAGATACGTAGGTAAGATGTTTAATGATGATTGGATGAGAGAACGCGGATTCTTAGAAGAAGAAGTTTCTACAGCCGTAGATTTGGTAAAGAACCATATTGATAAACCGTTGGTAACAGTAAAAACCGAGGAGCTAGTTTCTCATGCAATAGAGCGTATGCGTAAGTTTCAGATATCGCAAATTCCTGTAACGGATAGTGAAGGTTTTGTAGGGTCAGTAGACGAAAGTGCATTGTTTTCTGCTTTTTTAGAAGATAAGAATAGTGCAGACACACCGATTAAAGATGTTATGAAGGATCCTTTTCCAATAGTAAAAGCTACAACCTCTTTAGATGAAATTTCTGGAATGATCAAAAATGGTAATCCTGCGGTACTAGTTGAACTTGAAAACGGTAAGTATCATATCATTACGAAATATGATGTGATCAGCAATATAAAATAAATTATTTATATTTATATCATTAAAGGTTTCCCCTTTATTAGTTTTAATAGCTAATACAGGGGTTGTTTTTATACTTTATTCTGATTAAAGAATTATTTAACGCAACTTTTTGTCGAAAATGGGATCTTTAAGAAGAAGAATCGTATAAAATCGAAGGGTTATGCAAAAATATTCATTTGACTTTTCTGATATAGATGTATTAAGGAACTACTTTAGATCCCAATTAGATCCTGAGGGAACTTCAGATCGTATTTATTTTCCACCACATATCGGTGAGGGATATCTTTGTTATTATAAAATCTCACCAGAGGTATTCCTTTTTATAAATAACTATAAAGCTCATGTGGATATCGAATATGTAAGAGAACCTATTGAAGAAAAAGATATTATCCTCCATTTTAGAAAGTATTCCTTAGATCATCAGATAAAGAAAAATGAAATCATAAGCTCCTATTCCGATGGATATACACCTGGTAATATGAGGTGTATGAATTCTCAACAAGGCGAAAGAGTGTATATTAACAAAGGAGCAGTTGTAAAATCTATTATGATTGTTCTAAAAAGTAAGTACACAAAACCATATTTCCTTAAAAACAATGATATGGCTGAAAAGATGGATCAGTATATCCGACATTCTCATCAACATATCAATAAGTTTTATCTGTCTTACAAACAATCAATTTTGTTTGATCAAATTGTTTCTCCGAATATAAATAAGGTAGAAAACTACCTGTTTTTTATTGCCAGAGGTATTCGGTTATTAGAGACGTTCTGGAAGGATGTTCTTATGTGGGAAACAGAAAGTAATCCATTTAATATTAATAGTACACAGGTAGGTAATATATATAAGGTAAGTACTTATTTAGAAGATAATTTACACGAGCCTTTTGTAGGTGTGGATCATTTAGCCTCCATGGCACATATGAGTAGAACTAATTTCTTTAATATGTTTAAGGAGATTCATAACCAGACTCCATTAGAGTTTTTTAACAATAAAAAATTAGAAAGCTCGTATAATATGATTTTTACCGAAAGACTATCGATTAAAGAAGTTATGGATAATCTTAATTACTCTAATTCCTCAAAATTCAAAAAAGCGTTTTTCAATAAATTTGATATATATCCTGATATCCAAATTTAAAATACTTTAAATCATTTATTTCATATATAAAATAAAGATGGTTGCCATCTGACAACCATCTATAACCTAACACAAACTCAACTAAGCTTAGGATTTTAAAATCTTTATATATGTTTTTGAAAAATTTTCTTCCCTTTTGTTAGAACAAAGTAAAGAAATGATAACGTTGAAATAATTTCCATTAATACATAAAATCTTACCAATAGTACATTTTTACTGTTTTTAAGGCTTTTTTAAGAATAAAATGGAGAAAATAGCACTATTTCTATGTGAAAAGAGTAATTTTTTTAGGGAATTATTCCAGTTTTTGGGTAAAATGCCATCTAGGTCATTAATTTTCAAAGTTCTAAAACAATAAGCAATAGTTGTGTGAATATTTTAACTATTCACTAATTAGAGGTAACAATTCGGTTTCCAGAAACACAATATGATAGGAACACACTAGATGTTTTTGATCAGTATATTAAAATTGTTACTCTTATGAATGAAGATTTTCTGCATTATCTCTGGAAATATAAAAAAATAGATTTTTTACAACTTCTCACCACTGATTCCCAGAGATTGGTCATACAAAGGGTAGGAGATCATAATCTTACTAGATCTGGTCCGGACTTTTTTAATTCACAAATAATTATTGATCATCAAAAATGGGCAGGAAATGTAGAAATTCATTTAAAATCAAGTGATTGGTATGTGCATCATCATGAGATAGATCCAGCATATGATAATGTGATCTTACACGTAGTTTGGGAACATGATGTAGAAGTTTTTAGAAGAGATAACTCCAAAATACCAACCCTACAATTAAAAGATTATACAGAAAAAGATTTATTACATAAGTTTAGAAAATTTTTTCTTCATAAAGAGTCCAATTGGATACAATGCGAAAAGTTATTGCCCGAAGTTTCTGCTTTTACAATAGCAAACTGGCAAGAGCGATTATATATAGAAAGATTAGAACAGAAATCTAAACTAATTCATAAACTGTTGATCTCTTCTTCTAATGACTGGGAAGCAGTACTTTTTAAATTATTGGCAAGAAGTTTTGGATTGAATGTTAACAACGATGCTTTTCTAAGTCTCGCTAATTCTTTTGAGTTTAAAATAGTAAGAAAATGTAGTGAGGATGTTGAAAATATGGAAGCTTTGTTATTCGGTCAAGCAAATCTATTAGATGACAAATCTGATAACCCTTATCAACAAAGATTAGTCAAAAAATATGAATTCCTGAAGCATAAATACACTCTAAAAAATCATGGTGTATCTCCTTTTTATTTCTATGGATTAAGACCATCAAACTTTCCAACTATTCGCATATCGCAGCTAGCGAACCTTTATGTAAAGAATAAACAACTTTTTAGTGAAATCATAAAAACTAATACTCTTACAACATTCTACGAGTTATTTGATGTAAGTGCTACTGATTTTTGGAAAACACATTATACTTTTGATAAAGAATCTACCTTTAGAAACAAGAAGTTGACAAAGTCTTTTATCCATCTAATTTTAATTAATACGGTAATTCCACTTAAATTTTTGTATGCTAAAAAGTTGGGGTATGATAGAGAAGAAGATATTTTTAGTTTAATATCACAATTGCCTTATGAAAGAAATACCATTGTCAACAAATTTATATCATTACAAGTACCTATGGAAGATGCTTTGCATTCTCAGGCGATGATTCATTTAAAGATGAATTATTGTAACCAAAAAGCCTGCTTAAAATGTGCTATTGGTAATTATTTGTTGAATAGAAGAGGTAATTAAAGAGAATATAATTATTTTGCATTATGCTTTATAATCTAAGACAATTTTTAGAAAGAAACGGTTTTTATGTTTCAAGCAGACTAGCAGATCGTTTTGGAATGCGTGCAAAAAATGTACGACTGTTTTTTATTTATTTAACCTTCGCAACTGCAGGGTTAGGTTTTGTAATATACCTGAATATGGCTTTTTGGTTAAAAATAAAAGATTTGGTATATACAAAAAGAACTTCAGTATTTGATTTATAAGTATGTTCAAAAGGTTTGGGTCTAAAATATATATAGCCTTAACACTACTAGTAACGGTTATAGCTGTTGGAGTACTAGGTTTTCGTTTTTTTTCAGATTATTCATGGACAGATGCCTTGTATATGACTGTCATTACGGTATCTACTGTAGGTTTTGGCGAAGTACAACCACTGGACGATACAGCAAAGTTGTTTACCGTATTTTTAATAACTACAAGTGCTTTAATATTAGGATATTCTTTATCTGTAATTACCGAATATATCGTCGGGAAGAGTGATCCCGAAAGAGTGCAATATAGAAAACTGCAAAAAATGATTAGTAAATTAGAAAATCATATCATTATTGTTGGATATGGACGTAATGGTAAGCAAGCTGCTGATAAATTATCGGCATACAATAAACCATTCTTAATTATTGAAAATGATAAAGCGGTTATCGAAAAATATCAGAGTGATGAACGTTTCTTTTTAGAAGGAAATGCTACCGAAGATAGCGTGTTGATAGAAGCACAAATAAAAAAAGCATCATGTCTAATTTGTACATTGCCCGAAGATGCGGATAATTTGTTCATTGTATTATCCGCTAGACAAATAAATAAGGATCTTAAGATTATTAGTAGAGCATCGCAAGATGCGTCTTATAAAAAAATAAGATTGGCAGGAGCAGATAATGTAATCATGCCAGATAGAATAGGAGGTGATCATATGGCATCGCTAGTAGTAGTCCCAGATTTGATTGAGTTTTTAGATAATTTATCTATTGTTGGTAAGCGATCCATAAATATCGAAGAAGTTTCATTTGAAGATTTGTTTGATGATAATAAGGAAAGGACTATCAGAGAAATAGCAATGAGATCTAGAACAGGATGCACTATCATTGGTTATAAATCTCCTGAAGGTGAATATATCGTTAACCCTGAAGCTGACACTGTGCTAAAGCCCGGTTCTAAGGTTGTTGTTTTAGGGCGACCGGAACAAGTAAATCAACTAAATAAAGAATTTAATATTTAGATGATTACCTAAGATTTAACCGTTAAATTATTGTAAACAATTGTTTTTTTTAGCATCTTGCTCACTTCTAAAAAATTAAATTCAATTAACTCACACATTATGAAGAGAATTCTTCTTTCAATTTTAGCAATAACAATTCCATTTTTAACTTTTGCACAAGAGACAGCAGAAAAAGGTCTGGATCAAAAAATAGATGAGGCGTTTCAACCTGTATCTGACTTTTTCTCAAAGGTTATATTTTTTGAAGTCTTTTCTGGAGCACCTTTTGTAATTATATTATTGGTACTAAGTGCTTTGTTTTTTACGATTTATTTTGGATTTCCTAATATTCGATATTTTGGTAAAGCAATTAACGTAGTTAGAGGTAAGTATGATGACCTAGAAAATCATAGTTTAGGAGACCCTGATGCTGGAGTCGATGGAGATATTAGAGATACTATTAGAGACGAGAGTAAAGAAGGAGAAGTTTCGCATTTTCAAGCATTAGCAACTGCAGTTTCTGGAACTGTTGGAAACGGTAATATTGCTGGTGTGGCGTTAGCTATCGCATTAGGAGGGCCTGGAGCAACTTTTTGGATGATTATCTGTGGATTACTCGGAATGTCTACAAAATTTGTAGAATGTACGCTTGGTGTTCAATATCGTGATGTTGGAGAGGATGGAACTGTATATGGAGGACCAATGTACTATCTAAGTAAAGGATTAAAAGATAAGGGGTTTGCTACATTAGGTAAAATTGCAGCCGTTATTTTTGCTATCTTTTGTATCGGAGGATCTTTCGGAGGTGGTAACGCAGCACAATCCAATCAAGCAACAATCGTTCTAAAAGAATTAATGGGACTTGAGAGTACAGGAGCGGGTACTGTGATCGGAGTTATATTAGCAGTATTAGTAGGTATCATTATTATCGGTGGTATCAAAAGAATTGCTTCTGTTACGGAAAAAGTAGTTCCGCTGATGGCCGTAATGTATATCTTAGCTTGTTTATATATTATCTTCAGTAATTTTTCATTTATTGATGATGCTATTGGAATGATAGTAACCGAGGCATTTAACCCAAAAGCAATTGGAGTTGGAGGACTTATTGGAGTTTTATTAGTTGGATTTAAAAGAGCCGCCTTTTCAAATGAAGCAGGAGCGGGTTCTGCTTCGATTGCGCACTCTGCAGTAAAAACAAAATATTCTGCATCAGAAGGACTGGTTGCATTATTAGAGCCTTTTATTGATACCGTAGTAATATGTACAATGACAGCTTTAGTAATTATCATTTTTAACTCTGGAGGAGCTTTTCAATATGGAGGAGACGGAAGTGGATCAGTATTAATCGATGGAGTTTCATACGAAGGAGCAGGAATCACAGCACAAGCATTTGCTAAGTATATACCTTATTCTAATGTCTTTTTAACGATAGCGGTAGTGTTATTTGCTGTTTCTACCATGATCTCTTGGTCATATTATGGATTACAATCATGGAAGTTTTTATTTGGTAGAGGTAAAACTGCTGATTTAGTATATAAACTGTTGTTCTTAACGTTCATTATTATTGGTGCTGCTGCTAGTATGAATTCTATATGGGCATTTTCAGATGCGATGATTTTTGCGATGGTATTTCCAAATATGATAGGATTGTATTTCTTATTCCCAGTAGTTAAGAAACAATTGACAAGGTATTTTGATGCTATAAAAGCATCTAAAGAATAAGACTTTTACAAATATGAAATTTATAAAATCCCATTTCGAGATACATAAAAGGTTCCGGAATGGGATTTTGCTTTTAGCGTTATTAATATTTAGTCTAATTTTATTGATATACTTTTTTCCTACTAAAGGGGATGCAACAACTAATTTTGTTGCTTTAACAGAATACCAGTCGCAATTGGATGAGTTAAAAAAGGAAGCTGATGAAAAGAAAATATCATATCAATCAAAACCTTTTAATCCCAATTTTATAACTGAATATAAAGGGTATGTTTTGGGGTTATCTACTGTGGAGCTTAATAAACTATATGAATATAGAAAAAAGGGGGAATGGATCAATTCCACATCAGATTTTAAAAAGGTTACAGGAGTCTCCGACTCTTTACTAAAAGTAATTTCTCCGTTATTTAAATTTCCTGAATGGATTATTACACCAAAAAAATATAAATCCTATAAATCAAAATATCCCAAAAGGTCCTTTGAGCAGAAAAAAGATCTAAACCTGGTTATATCCAAAGAACTTCAGGAAGAAATAGAAGTTCCAGATTTTATTGCGGAAAGAATTATAAAGTATCGAGATCGACTAGAAGGTTTTGTAAATGATATACAATTGAAGGATATTAAAGGATTGTATGATAATCAATATCAAAAAATACTATCGCTATATACTGTGAAGACACCGAAAAAAATTACTAAAATCAATATTAACAAAGCATCGGTAAAGCAATTAATGGAGGTGCCATATTTCGACTTTGAAACCGCTTTGGAAATAAAAGATTTTATAGATGAGAACAATGGTGTGTCTAATTTTGAGGAATTAGGAAAAATAGAAGGGTTTTCTTTAGAAAAAATAGATAGAATAGCATTATATTTGACATTAAATTAAAAATCGGAAAAAATTGCTGTGAATTTTGATAATATGTGAATTTGGTTGCAAATTTTAAATATCTTCTATTTACAGTGATATGTTAGCTATATAAATCAAAGTTATCATTTAAACAACATGTATTTTACAGAAGAGCACGAATTATTTAGAGAGAGTCTGAAAGACTTTTTACAAAAAGAAGTAGTTCCACATATTGAGAAGTGGGAAAAAACTGGAGATATCGAACGCTTTATTTGGGAGAAATTTGGCGAAATGGGGTATTTTGGTATTGCCTATCCTGAAGAGTATGGAGGATTGGGACTAGATCTTTTTTATACAGTTATATTTTTAGAAGAATTACAGAAAATCAATTCAGGTGGTTTTGCTGCAGCAATGTGGGCTCATGTGTATCTGGCGATGACTCATGTAAATAAAGAAGGTGATGCTAGAATAAAAGAAGCCTATCTAAGACCTAGTATTTCAGGAGAAAAAATAGGATGCTTATGCATTTCAGAGCCATTCGGAGGTTCTGATGTAGCGGGTATGAGAACCACAGCTGTAAAAGATGGAGATTCCTATATAATTAATGGATCAAAAACATTTATTACCAATGGAGTGTATAGTGACTACTTGGTGGTTGCTGCTAAAACTTCTCCAGAATTAGGAAATAAAGGGATTAGTATCTTTATAATGGATCGAGATACTCCTGGAATTTCGGCAACTAAATTAGATAAACTCGGTTGGAGAGCTTCTGATACTGGAGAAATTGCTTTTGATAATGTAAAAATCCCGTTAGCAAACCTGATGGGTGATGAGGATAAAGGTTTTTCCTACATCATGCAACATTTTGCGTTAGAAAGATTAATTATGGGGATTAATGCACATGCTAGAGCGGAGTTTGCTCTGGATTATGCTATACAATACATGGGAGAGCGTGAGGCTTTTGGAAGAACCATTGATAAGTTTCAAGCACTTAGACATTCGGTAGCAGATATGGCTAGTGAAGTTGAAATGTGTAAAGAATTCAATTATTCTATTGCCAAAAGATTAAATGATGGTCAGTATGTAGTTAAGGAAGCTAGCATGTCTAAATTATTATCTACAAAAATAGCTGATGAAGTTATCTATAAATGTCTACAGTTATTAGGAGGTTATGGGTATATGGAAGAATATCCTTTGGCTAGACTTTTTAGAGACAGTAGATTAGGTCCTATTGGAGGTGGTACTTCTGAAATCTTAAGAGAGATTATCGCCAAAATGGTAATCGATAAGAAGGAGTACAAACCAGCTGTAGAGGCCTAACTGAGATTCGTATTTTGGCGAAAATGTTTTTTCATTTTCCAAAATGATAATCGATAAGAAGGAGTATAAACCAGCTGTAGAGGCCTAACTGAGATTCGTATTTTGGCGAAAATGTTTTTTCATTTTCCAAAATGGTAATCGATAAGAAGGAGTACAAACAAGCTGTAGAGGCCTAACTGAGATTCGTATTTTGGCGAAAATGTTTTTTCATTTTCCAAAATGGTAATCGATAAGAAG
>NZ_CANLMM010000009.1:0-178717 GCF_947492115.1 uncultured Aquimarina sp. | reverse complement strand
CATAGAATCTTTGCTATAATAAAAAACCAAACTGCTTATAAAAACAATTTGGTTTTGTCATAGAAATCAGTTTGACATTATAAAGTTACTTTTTAGACAGCCTTATCTTCTCCTTCTTTTATTGTAGAAATAAACGACTACTAAGATGATTCCCAGAATTATAAATAATCCGTTCCCTCCTAAAAAATTCAGTATTTCCATATCTTATTTTTTAAACTTGTGTAAAGCGTTTTTGGTAAACTCGGATAATACCAATTCTCCAGAAACAGCTGCTCTTTCGATCAACAGATCACTCCAATGATCTGTTCCTAGCCATGTTACTTTTTTCATTTGCTGTGTAGCTTGTGGATTATAACTTGCTAATTTTTCGGCAAATAGTTGTATTTCTTTATCTAGTTCTCCAATCGTTTCGAAGACTCTGGTAAACAATCCACGTTCTTTGGCCCAATAGGCATTTTTCCATTGAGATGCATCCCAAGCCAAAGCTTCAAAAGCTGCCAATCCTATTTTTCTGGATACCGCAGGTTCAATAACAAAAGGACCAATACCTATGGTCAGTTCGCTTAACTTAATAGAAGCGGCTTCTGTAGCCATGCAGTAATCGCAAGCCGCTGCCAATCCTACTCCTCCTCCAACTGTTTTGCCTTGTATTCTACCTATGATCGGTTGCTTGCACCTTCTCATCGCATTAATTACATTGGCAAATCCAGAAAAAAACTGTTTCCCTTCTTCTAAATTGGTAATGGCAATCAACTCATCAAAAGAAGCTCCTGCACAAAAGGCACGCTCACCTTCTGATTTTAGAATAATCACATGTACAGATGTATCATTGGATAAGATATCAAATGCTTTGGTTAATCGCTCTAATAATTCTGATGGAAACGAATTGCTGGATGGATGTCCAAACTCTATGGTAGCAATATGGTTTTCGGTATGTGTATACAAACTTCCATTAGTTCGTGTAGTAGTCATTTGGTTTTGATTTTTGATAAAAATAGGTAATATTCAGCGGTTATAAAAAGAATGCCATCGATAGATCGAAGTGACTTTTACAATTACTATTTGTTCTTTATTAAAAGAAATGATCACTAAACATATTGCTGCTCATAATCTTTTATACTTGGATATAAATGTCTACTTTCTAACTAGAGGTTTTTAGAATAACGAATGTCAATGTCGACCAAATTAACAAAACAATGACACCCAATATCATATTTCTAAAACGTATTGTGTCTGACTTTAGACTACACTGTTCAGGATCACTACTAACTACTCTTAACAGAATTTTTTCACCTAATGCTATTTGACTAGAATCTTTTGTTATTCTTTCTATTTTTGAAAAAATTTTGCCATCTATTTCATATTCCAAAGTAACTTTTATTGCTAATTTTTCACCTTGAAAGCTTTTGGATGTAAAGGTCTGAAACACTTCATACTCTTTAATTTCTTTTACCGTTGCTTCCACCAGTTTAGAACGATATTTAAAAATTAAATATTGATAACTCTTGTGGATTACAAAAACCAATAATGCTATTTCTATTAGTGTTAGGTATGCTGACATTATTTTATAATCAACTAATGTTCTTCTGTTTTAATAAATATACGAACTTACGCGTTAGGGATTGTAATGTAAATCCCACAGCCCGAAGATGACGAGGTGCGAGGAATTGTAGTGAAAAGCCCGACCCGATAGGGTAACGCCCAATCACAACACAAGATTAGTCTAACAAAACCAGTAGTTCTACTTATTTATGTTTTCTACATCATACAGTACTTTTAATCCATGGAAAAAAAGTATCTGGCAAAGTTTAGATGGGTTGCTATACTGATCTGTTTGTATGTGGTTATTGCGATGGCTATTTTAAAATTCGCATTTAGCTAGTGGCCAAAGGGTAGTACTTTCGTCTAAACTTAATCAATAATGCCAATCCTCGTATAAACATCCATACTGTAATGGCGATCCATACACCATGGAGTTTCCAATCCATATATCTGGCAATCATAAGAGTAGGAATAAATCCTAAAAAAGTAGACCCTAATAATACATTCCTTAAGAAACCTGTTTCACCCATTCCTTTAAATATTCCATCACCGACAAAGGCTACTGCATTAATTGGCAGGGCGATAACTACAAGGTAGAAGAAGCTTTTAAAAATAGTGATTACTTCTGGATCTTTGGTAAAAATCAGCCCTAACCGCTCTGGAATGAGTACGGCTACGCCTCCTAATATACTAGCAACGATAATTCCATACAGATTTACTTTTTTGGACATGGCAATCAGGTTTTTGTAATCCTTTGCTCCCAATAATCTTCCGCCCAATATATTACCTGCACCGCCATAGCCATCAATGAAAAAAGCGAAAAACAACCACAATTGTATAGCAATACTATGTGCTGCAATATAATTGGTTCCAATACTAGTTGCTTCTCTAGCTGCCAGAATTATGGTGGTGTTTAGCGCAAAAGAACGAATGAACAAATTAAAACTCATGATCATAAATCGTTTCATCTCGGGATGCCATAGTTTTTCTAATCGTAAGGAAACGTCAGTTTTCTTCAATAACAAAATCAGAGATAAAATGGCCATAAGTACCTGAGAACATAAACTGGCCCATGCTGCTCCTTCTAGATACATAGGTTCTAAAATTCCTTCGATTCCATAGACCAAAACAATATCAAATATGATATTGGCAACCACTCCGATTAAGGCAATGATCATAGGCCAAAATGTATTTTGTAATCCTCTGAATATCCCGAAAATCGCAAAAATAAATAAGGTAAGTGGAAATCCCCAAACCCTAATTCTGTAATATGAAATACAATAATCGAGCACTACACCTTCTGCTTTGAGGAGTATAAAAATCTCTTTGATAAAAGGAACCGTGGCTAATAAAATTGCAATACTCAATCCTATATTAAAAAGGATTGCTTGCGCTGGTAATGTTTTAACTTCATCTAATTTTCCTGCTCCAAGATATTGAGAAATAATAGCTGAAATCACCGCTCTGGTTTGTGCCAATATCCAAATAAGTGCCGATAAAAATGATCCTACAATTCCCACCGCAGCTAGTGATTCTGTGCCGTGTACTGGAATATTACCCACAATAGCAGTATCTGTAGCGGATAATACAGGCTCTGCAATTCCTGCAATAATTGCCGGAACGGCAAGTTTATTGATATTTTTAAAACTTATAATACTACTCACAATACCAATTCATAACAATAAAAAGGATGCTCGCTTTGCTTAGGAAAAAATATATTCCCTAATCGCTGATATCCTCTGGTTTCATAAAACTTGTGATTTCTTTTGTTCTGGCTAAATGTATCTAACCGTACCGATGCGTACTTCTTTTCTTTTGCCTGAGTTTCTGCCCAATTCATTAATTGCTGAGCATATCCATTACCCCAATAATCTGGATGTACAGCTAATCTATGGACATATAGGTTATTCCCATTTTCTGTTAACCATTCTATAGGAATATACTCATCGTCCATCAGCTCTGTAAGTACAATGATACCTTTGATATGACCTTCTTCAAGAACATACAATTCTTCTAACTCGATATCTTTTTCGAAACGTGATCGGGTCGGATAGTGTTCGTTCCATTGATAAATTCCTTTGGCAATCATTGCTTTAGCACAAGCCTGCGTTAACTTGTGAATTGCGTCTAGGTCTGAAGGTGTCGCTTTACGAATCATAATTTTTATCAAGTGGCAAAAATACAAACTATTCTCTCGAAGAGGAGGTTTTGGAAGGCAGCATAATTTATTTTAAAGAAACTTTAAGAAAAGAAATAGCAATTAGCTGTGCATCTATAGACAAAAAAGCCTTTTAACTCATCAAAAGTTGTAATTTTGCTCCCTAGAACACAAATCAGGCTTAGTAATGAAAAACATCCTAGTCCCATTAGGGTTATCCAAAGATTCTGTAAGTATTGCACGATTACAATATGCAATTGATTTTGCAAAAGAGTTAGGTGGAACGGTATATGCAGTACAAGTATTTAAGGAGTTACCGAGATCTGGTAGTCTTCCTTCAGTAAACGAGACACTAAAAGATATTTCGGCAACTACAATTGAAGAAAAACTTGCACAGGTAGATAAAAAAGGTGTTACTGTTACAGCACTTCCGCTAGAAGGAGATTTATTAGAAGCCATTCCAGAATTTAATCTAAAACATTCTATTGATTTGATTGTGTTAGGTGCGGAGAGTGATGATATTAAAATGCCTTATTTTTTGGGCGAGACTTCCGGGAGTTTGGTTAAGAAAACAGAAATTCCGGTATTGATCATTCCTGAAAATTATGAGTTCAAGCCGATTTCTAAAATATTAATGGCTATTAAGTCTGGTGTTATCAAAAAAGAAACAACTTTAAATCCTATTAAAGAGATTCTAAGTACGTTTAATGCTGACATCAAATTGTTACAGGTTAAAACGGCAGAGTATTTACCAGAAGATTCGGAGTTTCAGAAAGATTTAGCAACGCTGATCAGTTCTTACAAATCATCGGAAAATGGTACTTTATTCCAAGGGGTTTTAGAACACCTTAATGAAAACAATCCAGATTTACTTTGTGTTTTGCGACGTAATAGAGGTTTTTTTGGAAAGCTTTGGGAAGATAACAAAGTCCTGAAAAAAGATTTTGAAAGTAGAATTCCTTTGTTGGTACTGAAAGGAGCTTACTAGAAAGATATAGAGATGTAGCTTGCTACTCCGCTACACTTTGGCGGACAGGCGCTCGCTCCATCATTACAGTATTCTTGGGGATGTAGCTCAGCTGGCTAGAGTGCTTGACTGGCAGTCAAGAGGTCGTGGGTTCGAGTCCCATCTTCTCCACTGATGAATAGAAGCCTGCACAATGTGTGCAGGCTTTTTTATTTTCCAATCAAGTGAGGTTATACCTGTAATAGCTTTATCTTGTCTAGTATTTAAATCTTTTCTAATACCAATGTTACTTTATTAAAATTAGCAGCGCTGTTAATGACCTTTCTGTAGTCTTCATATAACGCAACATCGATAATGTTTTGATTATAAAATTCTTTAATCGATACGATCAGTTGATTGTCTTTTATCTCGTAAGAGGATGAAAACATAAACAACTCTTTATCGTCCTTGTTATAAGATTCATTGATATTAATCTTATCCAGATTTTTGAATTGATATCCTGTAGGGATGTCTACGACAATCTTTCGATCGTAACTTCTTTCGAATTCATTTTCTGCGGGAAGCTGTCGTACTTTTTCCTGATACATCTCTTGCTGCGGACCGATGATAGACCCAATTTTAAACAGGTATTTATTGCCTGCTTTGTCTACATAATCTTCAGATTTTAGGTCTGCAATAATTTGTAGTGGCTTGGCTCCGAAGTCTTTAGAAGATGCGTTGATTGCTTTCTTTTCTACAATTTCGACATTAGGATTGATAGATTTAATCACACTTTCGATCATTTCATCTTTGTTTTCCTCTTTGGCAATATCCATAAATGGTTGTATGTACACTGCATAATATCCATCCATAACCCGATCCATTTTTAGGTCTGTTACAGTAAGATCTTCTGGATCAAAACTTACATTCATTACTAAATTATAATTGGTCTTATCATAATTTACTGGTTTGATATATTTGATACTACCCACTCCCGACGTAAAGCCTCCTAAGGTTACAGGTTTAATAAACAGTCCATAATTGTCTGTAAAATAACCTGGTGGAAACCCTAATCTAGACTCTATTTTGGTAGGAGCCATATACAATTTAAGCTTAGGAAAGTAGATCAGTGTTTCTAACAAAAAGTTGTAGGCCTCAAACCCTTTATCAAACTTCATTTCTCTCCTGTCGGTCGTATATACGAGTTGATGTTTAATGTTCAGAACTTTACTTAGAGCAAGGTATAGTTTTACAATACCTCTTTCATTAGCCACTTTATTGTCTAATATACTCGAAACATCTTCCAGGTCTTTTCGATTTACATCGGCTACATATATATTCGCTTTGATATAATTCTCTAGCGCTCTAATTTTTGTAGCAGTATCTTCATGATCTGCATCCTCGATAGATTTTACAAACTTTGTTATTTTTTTATTGAGCTTTTCATCTACTTCTGGAAATAAGTTTTTATAAATATTCTGAGATCCTATTCGATACGAAACGATATCATTAGCTGGATTATTGGTGTTTTTCTCTAGCTTATAGATCAGGTATTTTTTCATGGCACCATAAGGAGCTTGCTCCTCATTATCAATCGCTTCTAAGGTATCAAGCTCTAGTTTCCAATGATTTTTATCTGTATTGGTAGTATCCTGAATCACATCAGGAAGCCCATTATAGCTTTTGGTTTTAAAAATCAGATTGGTAGGTGCTAACAATTCGAAACTTACATTCTCTTTTTCGAAATCTGATTGTAATGTTACTCTTTTTCCTGTATATCCTGGATATCTTTTTACAACAAAAAAGTACTCTATAAATCCTCCTTTTTCTACTCCTTCTAAGGCGTAATATTTTAAAGTGCGTTTTGTTTCTTCATCTTCGGAAGTTAGAATTTTAGAATCATCTAATTCTATAATTTTACCTGATTTGGTAATAACACGAGCTTTATTGGTTACCACTTCAGAGTTGGGGCTCGAAGGAAGATATACCTTGTTATATTTCTCGATATTATCATTAGAATTTAGCCAATATAGTTTATGAATCAGTGCATATTCTACAAAGCTATCATCGTCCAAAAAATAGAACTCATTAACTACCTTATCTTTAAAAGCTACGATGTCTTTATCCTCATATTTTTTTAGATCGATAGCAGCCACTGGATCGTCATCCCAATCGTAGTTTGTATAGTAAGGTTCTTTTTGACTCCACAAATTGCTGGTCAAAAGAATTATAATTGCTAAGTATTTTAGTTCTTTCATTTATAATTTTTTAATTGTCAAACGTGCTGGATTTGTTTACTTTTTATCTTTTAGAATCACCACTTCTTTAAAATTTTTCTCAATCTTTTTAATCAAATTATTGAACTCTTTTTGCTGAGAAACATCTAATAAAATAAAATCCTGATTCATTTCTAATTCATAGAGAATAGAAGATCCTTGTTTGGTATAAGTAATCGAACACTGAAAAAAATCGTTCTCAATAGAAAAACTTTCAGGAATGTAGGATACTTCTTTATCCTTTGGGATTTCCAGTACTGTTACATTTTTGGTATAGGATTTATATCTATATTCTCTTGCACTTTTTCGGTCTTTCTTAAGTTTAAAACGACTAATCTCTTTATTGAGGTTTAGGTTAATATAGGTTTCATTATCCAAGGTAGTCATGTAATCCTTTATATTGAATGCATAGTTGATGGTAAAATCCTTATCGTAATCGTACTTATTAATTTCTTCAAAGCTTTCGATCAAAAACTTATTGCTTCCTTTTCTAAGTTCTCTGGTATAAATTGACTTTAGATTTTCTTCTTTTTTCTCTCTTTCGAAGGCATTAAAGAAATCTATTTTAGAATATCCAGATAGTTTAAAACTTCCTTTCCCTTTTATTGTTTGGTCTTCAATTTTTAAATAGGTAGAATCGATAAGCGTATTTCTTTTAGCATCTATAACCGGAACTTCTTTGATCTCAAATTCATTTTCATTTACAGCTACTAATGCTTCTTTTCCTTGGATAAAAGAAGTTGGTAAATCGATAGGAATGTATCTTCCCGTAGCATCTAGATAATATATGTCATCACCATCTTTGTAGGTAAGAATCATATGATTATCCACAGAAGGAGTAGGAACTTCTTCATACTTATATGGTATGCTACGCGTACCTATCCAGGTTAAGTTTCCTTGCAGGCCAGCAATTTCGAGCATTTCTTGTAGTATACTAGAATTATCCTTGCAGTCTCCATATTTTTTGTTGAACACATCATTTGCTTGCCTAGGAACAAAACCTCCTAAAGCATATTCGAAAGCGATGTATTTTATGTTTTCTTGTACCCAATAGTAAATAGCTTTTACCTTTTCGAGATCAGTTTTTTTATCCTGTGTAAGTTGTGCTACTATCTTTTCTAATTCCTGATCTGGTTCTGATTTATTGATATCTTTTACTAGAGAATAGTACCAATCGTATAGGTCTGATACTTCGCCAAGCACTTTTACTTTCTTTCCTTTGGATTCATATTCGGTGATCATCGGAATCAAATGCGGTAGTGTATTTCTAAAGTTGGGAGCACCAGGCTCTATCTCAAATTTGTCCATTTGGTTTACTTCCCAAGTATACACTTTCTTTCCTCGTTTTTCGGATTCTGAAAAATTTATCGGAAGTTCTCCAATATTAAAATCCTTAAATTTCATGGAGATATTCTTATCCACAGTAATTGTTAGTTTACTCTTTACTGTGGGATTAAAATCTGCAAAAAAGAAGGTTCCCAGAAATCGAGGATTCTTAATCTTTTCTACATACTTAAGTTTGGATTTAGAGCCTGGTTGTAAATTGGGATAAATAAAATTAATCGACTTAGAATCATCGTAGAAACTTTGGTCCATCTCATCTTTGGTCACAAAATCTTCTACTTTGATCGTGTTATACTTTCCATTTTCATATACCATAGAAGCTGCTTCTATCTCTTCTACTTCTAAAAAAGTAGAATAGTTGATGGATTGTTTTGATTGATATGTTGCTGCGGCATCTAGGTATAGATTCTCCTCCATTACCTCTTGCGTAATCAAAATCTCTCCATTCTTCAAGCGAATATCTACGTTTCTCTCTTCTAACAATTTTACCGAATATTCTTCGGGATATTTTGCTTTGTATTCTTTAAATAAAGGTGAGGTACTTTGCGCATGTCCTATAAAAGACAGCAGTAGTACCAGCACTACTAATTGATTTCTAAGCATATTTTTTATCTTATTTTGTGGCTACGTCATTGTAATATACTTTTTCTTTGGTTAGTTTTCCAGCTTTATCATAATATAATGCTTTTCCGCTGCGTTCATTTTGGCGATATAGTACCTCTTCTTTGATCTTCCCATTTGGGTAATACTTTTTGTATACTCCGTTTAATAGTCCATGATCATAGATCATTTCTTCTTTTACTTTCCCGTCGGCATAATATTTAGTGTATTTCCCATCAATATTTCCATATTTGTTATCACTAATTCGTTCTAACTGACCAGAGTAATAATAGGCTTTAAACTGATTTACAAGCACTCCATTTTTAAACTCTCCCTCCATAGAAGGTTTCCCGTTATCGAAATATGCTTGCAGCTTTCCGCTATAATTATCAATAGGTATCATCGGTAGTAGCTTACCCTCTTTATCATGATAGCTATAGCCAATAATATTATCCAAATGATAATAGCGAACTACCTGTAATTTTCCTTCTGGACTATAAAACTCTCGCTCTCCATGCATTTTATCATCGATATACGGAATCTTACGAATTAGAATACCTTCTTCATTATACGATTCATACACTCCGTTTAATTTTCCTGATTCGTAAGAAAATTTCTCATTAATTGTGCCATTTTCATGATAGGTAGTCCATGTTTGATCATATTCTCCCTGAAAATACTGTCCTTTTCTACTTACTTCTCCGCTATCATAATACCAGATCCATGAACCGTGTAGATTATCATTCAGAAAACTACCTTCAATCACTATTTTACCTTCGGTATTATACTTGGTATACTTTCCATTTTTTACACCATACATATATTCGGTAGTGGATTGAGTTTTTCCGTTGTATCCTTTTATGGTAACGGTATAGGATTCTTTGGTAGGATCATAGAGTACTTCTTGTATTAGACTACCATCTGGATGATACTTTTTTTCTGCAACTATATCGCCATACGCATACATACTGGTGGATAGTAATTTTCCTTCTACTCCATAAAGCTTTTGTGTTCCATGTTGTTCCCCTTTGTGATAGAAACTTTCTCTTTTCAGGGTTCCGTCTGGATAATAGGATTTCCAATCGCCATGAATCAGATTTTTTTGATACCAACCATGTTCTGCCAGCGCACCATTTTCATGATATCTGCGGTAATATCCATGAATAGAATCATTTTTATAAGGTGTAATTGATTCTTCTTTCCCAGATCTATAATAGTTATAGTTATCTCCTTGTACCTTATTATCTTCATAAGGTACTTTGTTTGTCATATACCCTTCAGAATAGTATTTCCATTCTCCTACTTTTCCTCCTTTGATATCGTATAAGCCTTCGGTAATTAAGCTTCCTAAAGGATCATATCCTTTATAATAAAACTCGCCTTTCTTTTTTCTTCCTTCGCCGATGATCTCCTTGTTTTTATTGTAATATCTAAAAGCGATAAACTCATCATTTCTATAGGTAAAATCGTAATGTAGCTTTCCATCTACATCATACTCCAAATAGGCTTCATTAAGTTCTCCTTTTTTATACGTAATAGCATTCATTAAGGCACCATTTCGATGATATAACTTCCAGTTACCATCATAATATCCTTGTGCAGTAACACCTTCTTCAGATTTCTGCCCATTGCGATAGTAAGAGACATAAGGTCCATTATACAATCCTTCTTTATACTCGTATTCTCCCATTAATTCTCCTGTATGGTAATACAATTTTTCTGTTTCGTTTACTTTTCCATCTAGGAAAGAACGTTTTTTAAATAAAGAACCATCTACATAATATTGTCTAAGCTCTCCTACAGGTTTCCCATCTTTATACATCAGCTCATAATCCTTTGCGCGATCACCAATTTTGTGATATGATAGGTACTGGCCATCGAGCACTCCATTTTTAAACTGTTTGTGTTCTATGAGTGCTCCCTTTTTATTATACTTTTTATAGTCTCCGTTTAATTTTCCGGCTACGTAATTACATTCTATTTCCTTATTTCCATTTTTATAAAAATAGGTATACTGTCCTTCTAGTTTTCCGTCTTTATAATGCTCTTCTTCAGAAATGTTACCCGAAGTATCATACCATTGCCAATCTCCTGTGCGTACACCATCTTCATTAAATTTTCCGTTTCCTATGCGCCTTCCTTTATCATCATATACTTCCCAATTTCCTATCTTTTTACCTTCTTTCATGATCCCTACAGCTTGTAAAAAGTTATAATTTTCATAAGCATAGGTCACCTTTTGTTTTTTTCCTTCGAATACCTCTTCATTATCAGCCTCCATTATGGCTTGCCATTTATCATACGCCACATCAATAAAGGACTTTATCTCATCTACATTCTTATCTACGATTTTCTTAAAATCTTTATTCTGAATACTATAAGAAATGGTGTAGGTAAAAGCATCGAAATGATTATTCTCCGTAATCCAATTAAAAAATGGTACATATTTGCGATCCCAAAATCCACCATTGCCTTCATAATCCTGTAATTGCTCTAATAACGCTTGATTCTGGCGCGTTAATCCAATATTGATTTTATTATTTAGTTTAAAATCCTTGTTCATCGCCATTCTACTATCTAACACCAAATCAATATCTTCAAAAGTTTCATCATCCTCAGAAATGGTAACATCTAAGGCTTCTATGTCATTTTTCTGTGAGACTAAGTTATTGATCAGGTTAAGCGCATTAAACGAATTTTCTCCATCGGGATTTATAATCAGATACATATTAAAAGCCATCAATGCTTGTGCCGTCTGACCTTCTTTAAAAGATAGTTTACCGATCTCTAGGTGGCTTTTCTCATAGAAGGGATTGAGCATTACGGATTGTTTATAGTTTTGTAATGCCTTTTCCCACTGTTCCATTTTTTGGTATATATATCCCAGATTGTGATACAGTACATTGTTTTTAGGATAGTGTTTAATGGCATTGGTATATACTTCTATTGCCTGTGGATACTTTTCTGCCTGTATCAATGCCAATCCTTTGTTTAGGTAAAAGGAATACTCCTCGGTAGTATCCTCGGCTTGTAGTCCCTGATCACAGATGGCCACTACCTCATCATATTTCTCTAATTGTAGTAGGTAATAGGATTTGGTTACCAAATTAGCGGTATATATAGAATCATTTACACTAATCTTATCGAGCTCGGTAAGAATGCCCTCATAGTCTTCTTTTTCTTCTAAGTCATATAAGCGTTCTAATATCTGATTATACTCTACTAATGGAATCTCTTCCTGACCATAAAAAATACTCGTGGTTATGATGGTCATGATCACTATTATTCTCTTCACACGTTTACATTTTAGTTATTACTTGGCTATATATGGTATCCTATATAAGGATACGAAAAAGAGCTATACGATATACTTGATATATCTGCATACTTTTGGTTATTATTTCCCCTATATAATAAGAAAAAGTTTCTCCTTTCTAAAATATAAGACCCAAAATATTTGCTTATCCCTTTATAATAAGTATCAAAAACTGGGATAATGTTACCTTACTTTTGGTTGAATTTTTGGTGAGCGCTCATTAGTTCTCTACATGAATATTTACAAACTTTAGTTCTTTGTGGTTGGATGATGATAGTACCAAGGTGTCTTGTTCTATCTTGTAGGAGTACGATTCTTTTTGAAAAGATGTAGAATGATTGATCGTATGGTAATAGTTTCTGATCTCTTTTTTCAGGTTTTTGTCCTGTTGTTGTGCTGCCGATACCTTTGCTAAACTATCTTGAACAAAATACGTCGCCTCTTCTGAGTAATGACTTGCTTGTAATTAAAAAAACAAATAAGGCTATTCAAAATATTCTGAATAGCCTTAACATAAAATTAAAGTTCAATCCATTGGTCTCTTTTCCAAATATATTGTGGTTTCCAATGATCTATGAATAGTTCTTGTAATTGTTTATAATCATCTGGATTACTATAATGTGTATAAAGATTTCCTTTATATGGCATACTCAACATACAATTAGAATTATTAACTCCCAATTGAGATTTACCCAATGAAGTACTTAATCTTATATATTCTCCTTCCGATATATTTCCATTCCATATACTAAAACTAAAACTTATATCAGGATAATCCTGATCATTACATGTTTTACAAAATAGTTTTTTAATATAGTCGTATTCAAAACTCACTTCATGCATTACTGATTCTTGTAAGGATTTTCCTTGTTTATACAATACTCCTAAATTAGAGTCAAAACGTCTTAGTCGTTCTAAAAAAATTAAAAAATCCTCAGTGCATTCCTGTAAAGTATTCTCTTTTCTATACCAAGAAACACCAATTTTATCCAAATAATGATTCATAACTCTAATTAGATAAAAACTTACAAATCAAACCCGTAATACCCGCTTCCAATTGTAAATTCCTTATTGAATACAAAACTTCTTATTACTAAAAACACTAAATTACAGGTAAATCTTCTGCAACCCATCTTTGTCTTCGTGTTTGACTTATAATTACATCTTAATTACAAACAAAAATAATTATGTGATTTTGGTCATATTATAATTTTATTTAAGCTTCAATATGTAAGAGGATAACAAACTAACAAATAAAGTCTATTTTTGGAAAACAATCTTGAATCTCTTTAAAACGAAACCCTGTAAATTTTTCATTTTCTTGAATCGCATCTTTTAGCTTTCTAGAAACTATATAAGAATTTGGAATAAAAGTATTATGATCAAATAGAAATAAATCTTCATCAACCGAAGTTAAATCAATTGTAATTTTTTTAGGGAAAAAATTTTGTTTTTTCTGTTGTAAATCTAAGAATATTTGTCGAAATTCTTGATCATTCCTAATATCCAAATAAGTAACATCTTCACTTCGAAAATTATGCTTATTAGGGATATAATATTGACTTTTATCATAATTTATTTTGTATTGTTTGTTCTTATAACATATTCTGAATAGCTTGTATCCTACTATACTCCTTTTATCTTGATGTGCTAAAATATTCCAATCTTGCGTTTCCTGTATTTTAAAGTCTTTTAGAAAATCAACAAAAGAGTTTTCAAAAACTTTACAGTTAGCATAACCTACTCTTCCGCCATTCAAAAAAGTAGTCAATAATGCTTGACTATCTAACATTACTTCAGGTAATATAGGAAGGGAAATCAACCCTTCCTCAAATCCTATATTCTTTTTTAAAGCTTCAAGATTTGTTGCATCAACTATCTGGGGTATAGTCCCTACCGTATTTATATTGATGCTATTTATTAAAAGATAATAATTCATTAAATAAAAGTACGAATAATATCTTCCAATTCTCCTAAATTAATCCCAGGATTAAACAAAATCTGAAACTCCAAAAATCTCTGAAATCGTGCTACTTCACTTGCTGCTTCATCAACGTTATTATAAGTTAATCTTTGTAGAACTTCTCTAACAGCATTCGAGTAATTAGCATGACCAACTAAATGTTCAGAAGCTTCTAAAGCAATTCCATTTACTATATCATTCATATGAAATGCATCTCCTGCTCTGGCAGCAGCCTGTACTATTGGAAGATCTGCCATCGCCCAAGGAATAATATGATGAGCATGTTTGCCATCTCCTGTTACTAACCCTAATACTTTTCTCAAATCAGCTCTAGAACCAAATTCTATTACTCCTGTTATTGGGTGTACAATCCATCGGATTACTACTTTACTACCTACATCACTAGCCGAGCTAACAACTTTAAGTCCCATTTTTGTTCCTGTAGATATCCATCCTGCAAAGGGTAGAACCGAGGCATAACTAAGAGCTGCATTTATACCATCTCCATGGATATGATATATCACTCCATTAATTAAATCTGCTGGTTCACCAAACCCAGGAACTAATCCTATAATGTCTAAAGTTGGATGTACAATTATTTGTCTCGTTGCTTCCCATCTAATTCTAGTAGTTCCCCAATCAGGATGATTTGCTTTTATAAGAGCAACCTCTAATGAAAATCTATAATTAAAAATTACAGTTGTTGTATTTTCTTCCATAAATGGATTAATACTTTCTAAAAACTCCTGATCACTTAGTTCATTATTTTCAATCACAGCTTCTATTAGATTTCGAACTTCACTAGAATTTCCATTCTCATCTGCATGGTTTAGCATTGATATTCCTGCATTATGATCCAAATTACCATTATTTATTGCATCAGTAATAGCTGAAGCCATAGCAACAGACTCCGGAGAATATCCATTTTGATTCGTATAAAATAGTATTTGTAATCCTTGAATCTCACCAATATTTCCAGCCTCTACTCCTGCTATTACTTTTCCTGGAAAAACATGATTGTTAGGTGTTGAACGAGTTCCATTCTCGTAATCTACCAATGGATTTGCAAATTCTCTATTTTCTTCAACAAACTCTCTATTAAAGTTTGGCATTTGTGCATCCAAATATTCAACTCTTAGGTCTGTAATATTAAGAGCATTATAATCTAATGGTGCACATATACCTCTTGTACTTTTATTGCTTCTTTGTGTATTGTTTTCATCTGCATCAGGACACATTCTGATAAATTCAAAACCTCCCTCTGGGTTAATAATCACCCTCATAAAACATCCGTCTCCACTACCGACATTACCAGTATCTGTTACAGACTCCGCATTATCAGGAATAATATTATCACTTGTTGTTCCTACAATCTCACTATCGGTAGTTACAATATCACTGCTACCTATAGTAGAAACATTACTTTGTTCTTCGTTTTCATTAGTAACAGTAGATGTATAAGTATAACTTCCAGAAGTGGTGGAAGAACTAAAAGTAATTGTAAAATTAAAACCGAAAGCATTATGAATAAATGAACCTCCTGGTGGCGTTTCCGGATATTCGCCAGGAGCAGATCCAAAAGTTCCTTGACAACCAGCACTTTTTAAGAGATTTGTTCTACCTCCAGTAGCTAAAAAATTATCCAGATTGTAATAGGTATAATCTGCCTTTAGATTCTTGTAATCAATAATTCCGTCATTCTTTAAGAAAAGATCAAAAGATTTTGGATCAATGCTATATTTAATTACTATTGGTTCACCCAATAATCCATCCGACTGTTCATCAACAGAAAGCACATATACATCTGTATAATGATCCCCATCTATATGAACAGCAAAGTTATAATTAGTATGTTCTCCTTCTTTAGAGACCTCTTTAACATTATCTAAGGAGATTACGATATTTTCTTGTTGAATCTTACTACCTTTAATTTTAGCCTTACTTGATAATTTATTTTTTAATAAACCTACTATTTCAGGGATTTCCTTATCTGAGATAAGCCTAACCTTCAACCCTTCTTCTTTAGGTGGTTGGTCTACTGCAATTGATTCTTCTACATTGGTTGTGATGTCATCTTGTTGACATCCAAACAATACAAATAAGCTCATTAAGATACTTATTGAATAGATTTTAAAAATTTTAATGTTTTTCATTTGTGCTTTTTTTGTCTTTTAATAATGTGAAATGATATGTTTTTAAAAGTGTCGCCAAAATAGATAAACTACTGTAAGCTTGTTTACGTAAATCCGTAAAACTCCCTATATTTTCACTGGTGATCGTATCATTCTAAAATGCTTTTAATTATTCAGATATATTTGCCAAAAGTATTGAAATCAAAGGGCTTAGACTATGAAATAATGATATCATACCCGTAGTTGCAGTAGTATTTTATATTATAACTTTTCTTTCATTATTAACACTTACAATACATTTGTTGTCTTAAATCTTAATCAAAAAACATAAGTAGGTGTTCAGATTTAGGACGAGGCATTAGGGAAATCAATATTTTGCCTCTTGGTATACATATTTCAATCGTTATACCCCATATTTTGAATAAGACTAGGGGTTTAACCCTATATCCAAAGCTAAATTTTACTTAGCAATCTCTAAATTTAGACTTTAGTGATGGGGTTCCCCCTTACCAATAGGGCTCAGTACCCTATAGAAAGCCTAAATATGGATTGATTTAATCCAAAAATGAGGTGTTAAATGCTAATTATTCTTGACTATCAGGAGTGTTTGTGTTGGATGTTCCCGAACGATTAAACAGTACTTTCATATCTTCATGTACTGCTTTAGCACCTGGTTCATTTTCTCCAGCCAGAAAGCGAATCATACGATAAAAACTAAGTGCATTATTATAATTATCATGATCTAATAAAGTCTTGGTATCTATTAATTGCGTGGAAAGGTTTTCCAATAGCTGTACTCTATTTTCTATTTGTTGGCGAGCTGTATAGTCGCGATCAAACTCTTCCTTGTCTACAAATCTAGGTATCCAATCTTGGTGTTGTTCCATGTAATTTTTAGCTTTGTCTACAATAAGTTTGTTCTGATTGGCAATACGTCCGTATTGTCTTCTTTGTTCTGGAGTCAAGTTTACTGTTTTTCCTTGTAAAACTTGACGGATTCCTGATAAGTGCCCATCTAATTGCGTAAGTTCTTCTTCTGTAAAGCTTACGCTTATCAAATTCTCTAATGCCATTGATAAAATTTTATGATTATTAAATAATTTGATCCTAATTTTTATAAGTGCACTTTTGGTTTTGGATCAGGGCAAATGTAATAGCATTGGTAAGTGTAAAGCAAGAAGAGACAGTCTCAATTCTAGAAAACAGAGCAAATTATTCTAGAATTGAAATTGCACTTTAAACTATAACAAATTGATTTTTAGTTTTTTGTATATTTTTTATAAAATAGGACGGATATATACCTGTTTTCTTATAAAAGTATCTTGAGAATGCTTCTGCAGAGTTAAAACCAGCCTCTTTTGCAATAGCCTTTATGGTATAATTTTGTAATTTTTCTTCTTTTTTTAGTCTTTCCGTTATGTAGGATATTCTCAGGTCATTTAAATAAGTGGTAAAATTCTTATCCTTATAATGTTTAATTACTCTTGTCAAATACTTTGAATTAGTTTTTAGTTCTTTCGCTAATAAATTAGAAGTAATATTTACTTTTTTATACTCACAATTATTTTCAAAATTTTCTAACCCTGATAATATTTTATCTACTATTTTTTTTGAAATATCAAGTTCTAATTTTGATGAATTAGGTGTTTTTTCATTTACTACTGGAATAGCAGGCTTTAGTAGTTTATTAAATCTTATTTTTAATAGTTTTCGTTTTTGATACTGGAAATAAAACATAAATAGAGTAATCAGTGAAAAGGAAATCGACAGCCACAATAAAACCTTTGTGTTTTTTGTGTTAGAATTCAATTCATTAATAATTAATTCTTTTTCCCTAAGTAATCTTGGTTTATCAAATTCTTTGAATAACTTATTGGTTAGGTAATTTCTTTGTGAGTAGACAATACTATCAAAATGCAGTAGTTTGTTGATGTATTCTAATTGTTTATCTCTTTTTTTTAGTCTATCATAGCTATTAATTACAAATTCATAACCATCTCTTACCTCTGCTAAAAAAAGTTGGTTTTTTTGAACTAAAGTATCTAATTTCAAATAATGTGATAATGCACTATTTTCATTCGCTAACTTTTCTTGGATTTTACCTCTATAAAATTCTCCAATAACAAAAAGATTGGTTTGTTGTGGGTTTTTTATATCCATTAAGGAAAGAGCTTTATTGATGCTATCACTAGATTCGTAAATTTTATTTTTGTAAAATAAATTAATCCCTTCGTTAAAAATAAATGGTTCATATGTTCTAGGATAGCTTCTCTTACTGTAAATAACACCTTTTCTATTATATATGGTAGCAGAATCTAAAATTTTATTGTAAGTATATGATTTTGCCAGAGATAACATAGACTCAAGATAAGAAGAAGTATCCATTTCCTTTCTTTGTTTTTCATAGATAAAGGATTCTCTTAATAGGGGTAAAGCTTCTTCGTGTTTTCCTATTTCGGTTTTTAATAGACCTATATTATGTTTTGCTATATCAATATAATTTAGACTATTAACTTCCTCCGCTATCTCCAACATTTTTAAATAACTCTCTAAAGCAGAAGCATAAAGACTTTTATTATAATAATAAAAACCTTTAAACGAATATGGAAGAAGTAAGTACGATTTATCATTTAAATTATGACTTACCTCTATTGATTTATCAATTAATCTAAGTTTGTCCGATTCAAGTTCTTCATAATAGGATAAATTACAATAAGCTCTTGCCTGATAATGATAATTTTTTTCCTTAATCGATTTTGAAAGGATTGTGTTTAAGTATACCTTACATCTTAATGTATCGTAGTAATTACTAGTAAAGGATTTGTTTAATTCCTCGTATGTCTTATTAATGAGGCTATCTGGTATTGTAAATTTTTTAATTTGTGCGTTGGTAACGCTTAATTTTGACAAACAAAATAAGCTCAATAAAAAATATTTAGCCATTAGAACACTAGTTGACTTAGACATTTCCTCAAAACACATAATTTATTTTTTTTAATCAAAAAATATTAATTTATACTTTAAGATTATCAATGATTTAAATATTTATAAATCGCTTAACCTTAAATAAAAAATGCAAACCATATATAAGAGTTAAGTAACGATATTCAAGGAATTTCGACTCGAAATTCTCAGAAAACAATAATACTGTATTTGCACTAACGTAATTCTCGCACATATATTTGCCATGACAAAAACGTAGTTCCAAAAATCTGATCAGTTACAAAACTACAGTAAAAACCAATAGTAACTTTATAGAATTCCGTAATGGCATTAGAAAATTTAATAAGCATTAGCTTTACAGAAGAAGAATTAACACAGCTAGATGGGCATTTACTGGGCATTCGCCAGATACTTACTGGTAAAACAGTAAATCTTACTCCTGATCAGCGTAGACAATACGGGCGTATTGCCAATCAGAACAAACTAATTGTAGACAAAGCCAAAAATTATATGGAGCAACATCCTAATTGGATTCCTAGTTTTATCGATAAAGAAGAGTTTGACAAAGACTACCTGGCACGTACGCAAGTAGAAAACAGAGTGCAACTCCTAGAAAATCTCACCCAACAATTGGTAGATACTAAAACCTTATTAGATCATGATAACTATACCAATGCCCTAAGTTTTTATCGCATGAGTAGGTATCTGGCTGGTGAAAATGAACCAGGTGCCAAATCGGTATATGAGGATAAGAGGGTACCCCTATCAACAATGGGGTGGCAAGCATTACAGGAATGCCTACAGCCAGTAAATTACTATCCAGCGGTAGTTTGTTAAGGGGATACACCCTTATGATATCCCAAATAGTAACATAGTAACAGATAGGATATTGATTCCCCTAATGGCTGCCATAATTGGAAGGTTAACGAAAGTCTGAACACCTACTACTTCAAACACGTATTGCTGTCTTATATCACGGTGTTTTTAAACATCGACAAGAATTCTTATGTCAAAAATTAAATAGGGAAATAAAAAGGAAAACATGAACTCAACAACAAACAAACATATCATAGCAGGGATTATCTCAGGGGATCATCTGGTGCTAAAATCATTTTATAAAAAAGACTTACCAGCTGTAAAAAAATATATCCTACGGTATCAAGGTACTATCGAAGATGTAGAAGATATTTTTCAGGAAGCGATGGTATTATTATATCACAAAGCTCGCTCTGGTAGTTTGGCTTCTTTGGAGTCCTCTATTCACACCTATTTTATTGGGATTTGCAAAAACAAATGGAGAAACCAGTGGCGTAGACAGCACATATTAGCATTTCAGGAACTTCATGAAAACTATACGTTAGATCCCTCGGAATCTGTAATAGAACAAATAACAAGAGCCGATGAGCAGGACCTGTTTTACAAACATTTTACACGATTAAGTAGCCAAAGTAAACAACTACTACAATTGTTTTTTGAAGGAAAAAGTATGAAGGAGATCGCTAGTCGCTTCGGACTATCAGAAGGCTACACTCGCAAAAAGAAACATATTCATAAAGAACGATTAGCTCAAATGATACAAAATGATCCTTTATATGCAGAGTTGGTAGTGAGTTAGTTTTTGAGTTCTTAGAGATTAAAGGCTGACGCACTCGAAGCCCTCTTTGTTATAATACGGACTTCGAGAGCCTCAGTCCTCGGATACCCAAAATCCGATGCAGAAACCTGAAACCAAACTGATAAATGAAAAATGAGTGGTAAGGAGGTTGGGTGTTAGGTGCTGGGAGACAGAAGATAGAAGTTAAGGAGTTAAGAATCAATAATTATGAGTGATTAATATTGAAAAGCTAATGCATCCAAAGATCGAACAATCTAAAAATCAACAATAAACCGTTGCGCAACGGACAAGGCGGAAACCGAAAAGCCTTTAATCATAGAGTAGGTACAAATTATTTTAATTTAAAAACAACATGGAAAAATTTGAAAGCTTAAAAATCGAACAAATTGGATTACGTAGTATTTATGGAGGAACAACTACTGAGTCAACTATGGCTAACTCCGATGGAACAACATCATGTGATGTTTACGAAGATACAAATGGTAATGGACATCCAGATGCTGGAGAATGTTTAGAATTCGTAGACTGTAAATAACTCTTAAAAAAAGAAAATTATGAAAACAATATTTGAACTTAAAAGTAAGGAATTGAACAATAATTTTTTATCAAAAATACTTGGTGGTACAGACCATCCTACCTGTATCAATGGAGCAGATGAACCTGATGTCTGGTCAGATAATGATGATGATGGAAAATTTTCTGTAGGTGATACAATCTGCTACGAGTAGACCTTTTAAAGCGAGTTGTCTATTATGGATAACTCGCTATAAACAATAAACGAAATATACTATTTTGTTTATCTTGGAAAAATATTTATAAACCAACAACAAATGAAATTAATCTTAAAAACATTAATCATATTGATACTAGTTTCTTGTGATTCATTATCTAAAGATGAAAAGCTAATAAAGGATAGAGAAAAGTTGACCAAAGAGCTTAAAAATATGGTAGAACTAGATCAAAAAGGAAGATTATTTATTACTGAACTTAAAAAAAAGCAACTGGATTCAAATCTAATTAAGTTTAAACGTGATTCATTCTGGAGTAAGCAGATCATAATCGATAATAACAATGTAAAACGATTGATCGAAATTACAAACACCTATGGGTTTCCAAATGTTGACAGATTACAAAGCCCTGTTCCAGCATGGTTAATATTTCAGCATACTCCTGAAGAGTATAAAGAAGAAGTTTCGGATCTATTAATAGAGGAACATAAAAGTGGTCGAATGCCAACCATGGAATACAATATGATAAAATGGCATTTAACAGGAAGAAAAGGGAGTCCATTTTCTTTTACAGAATAAATAATTTTAGATTAAACTCATTATGATATTACGATGTTTTTTTCTGATAACGATATTTTTTATGTTTTCTTGTAATCAGGCACAGCCAACGGAAATAGTGATCGAAGAGGCTTTTCGGAAAATCAATAACGAAAAACTCTGGAAAGAGTTAGAAGAAATGGTTCGGAATGATCAATACTACAGGAAGAAAATTAAAAACCTTGATAAAGAGAGTAATCAGTATCAAAAACAATGGGATTCTATTTGGCAACTACAACTAGTCATAGATCACAAAAACACAAAAAGGATTATAGAAATTACCGAAAAATATGGATTTCCAGATCCAAGGAGAACCGGCAAACCGATCTCAGTTTGGTTATTATTGCACCACTCTCCTAGAGAATATCACGAAGAAATTAAGTCATTAATAGATAGGGAATATAACTCAAAACGGATGGATAGTATAACCTATGGAATGCTTAAGTGGCACGTAAATGGTAGAAAAGGATATCCAGAAGGAACGGGATTACAGATTATTGATAACAGATAATATCATTTTTATATACTGAATCAGTCTTACTCTCTAAAAAAAACATATTCTTATAATTATACATCTGAAATGATATCATCTGATCCTATGGAATTTAGATAGACGATAAAAATTATTGCCTCTCAAAATTATAACTCAAAACTAATATATTTTACATACTATGATCCTCGTAATTGGTGATGCAAATGACATTACCACAAATATCACTATGGAATGGATTCAACATTACACCAAAAATGTAAAACGAATTAACTTCTCTGACTATACTCCTTTAAATAGTCTTAAGATCACAAATCAAAATTGCACTACAAAAATTGCAAGTGTAGATATAAGCAAAGTTGAAAAAATATGGCATCGTCGTGGAAGTATACGTTTTTTACCAAGTACACTTAGAAATGCCACCTCATCTTTATATGCTTATCTAAAAAAGGAGGAAGATAGTTTATTAAAATCGTTAGAAGATATTCTTGGTGATACTAAAGAATATATTGGTAGTTATCATAAGGAGGTTGAAAATTATAAAATTGATTATTTGTTAAAAGCAAAAGATTGTGGAATTCGAATCCCTGATACATTAATAACAACTTCCAAAAAAGAATTACAATCATTTTTTAATACTTATGATCAAATTATAACCAAAGACATTCGATATGGTATAAAGATAAAAGCTCGGGATTCGGGAATATATTCAGCAGGTACCTTTGTGGTATCCGAAGATATGATTACATCCATGAAAGACGATTTTGCTCCAACATTGGTACAAGAAAAGATTGAAAAAAAGTATGAAATCCGAGTTTTCTTTTTCAAAACCACCTTGTATCCTATGGCTATCTTATCACAAAACGACTCCAAAACTTCAGTCGATTACCGTAATTACAATAGAGAAAAACCTAATAGAAATGTTCCTGTACTTTTCCCAAAACACATTGAACAACAAATACTAAATTTTATAAAAAAATCTGGACTTTCTACAGGATCCATAGATCTTATTGTAGACAAGTCGGACAATTATGTATTCTTGGAAGTAAATCCGCAAGGCCAATTAGATTGGGTTTCAAAACATTGCAATTATTACATCGAAAAGAACATAGCAGAATATCTAGTTTCTAAATAATCAATATTAAAGTAATATGGACCATATAAAGAAAATACAACCCATCTTGCCACTTACGTTTCAAAAAGCAGAAATTAAAAAAAATAGAAGTTTCAAGCAACAAAATAATACAATTGCAATTAATTATATAGATACAGATGCAATGACCCCTTATAGTTTTTACAGACCCATTTCAAAAACTTTTACCCTATGAAAATTGAACAAGAAACTCCTTTTAAACTTATTGCAAATTGTATTCCTGTAAAAGGAGCTAAAAGAAGTTCTATTTGTGATCTTCATAGAGGATCTATACAACTAATTCCTAATGATTTATATGAATTAATAAAAAACCATGAAGGTAGTTCTATTTTAGAAATTAAAAAGAAATATGACCATAAGTATGATACCGTTATAGATGAATATTTTGAGTTTTTAATTGATCATGAGTTTATATTCTTTACTACTACTCCCGAATTATTCCCGAAAATGTCGATGAATTGGTATCAACCAAATACAATTACTAATGCAATTATAGATGTGGGAAAACAAAGTGATTATAATATATATCACGCTTTAGAAAATCTAAACGAACTTCGTTGTAAACATGTTGAGTTTCGTTTTTTTAAAAAGATTTCTCTGGAAGAAATTAAAACAATTGTAGAATTTTTGGATGATCAAAAATCATCTATCATCTCGATAGATTTTACAATCCCTTTTGACAATGATTTTGAGATAGAAACAATTCAAAATTTTATGTCTACTAATGGTAGAGTTTCTTCTTTTAGGTATTACGGAGGTCGTGAAAACAAATTCATCTCCCCAATTGATAGTAGAAGAGGATATATTATAATTACAGATACTATTATAAGTAACGAAAAATGTTGTGGTATCATCGACTCAAGTTTATTTTCTGTTAATATTAGTACATTTACAGAATCCCAGAAATTTAATTCCTGCCTAAACAGAAAAATTTCCATTGATACCAATGGTCATATCAAAAACTGTCCTTCTATGATGAAAAGTTATGGGAACATAACAGCTATAAGTCTAAATGAAGTAGTTGAGCAAAAAGAATTTAAAAAGTACTGGAATATCTCTAAAGATAAAATAAATGTATGTAAAGGTTGTGAGTTTAGACATGTCTGCACCGATTGCAGAGCATATATCGAAGATCCTGAAAATCTTTATAGTAAACCTCTTAAATGTGGTTATGATCCTTACACCAATACATGGGAAGATTGGTCAAAAAACCCTTTAAAATCAAAAGCTATTGAATATTATGGTTTACAAGAGTAATGAATAAAAAACTAAACTTATATAGTAACACTTTCTACATTTTTGACACTAAAAGGATAACTAACTGAATCAACTATGATGAATAAATATAACTTTCTACTTATAAGTATCCTTTTCACTCAACTCGCTATCGCACAACAAGGGTTTGATCCTTGTTTTCGGTTTGTGGCCAAAGACAGTGTAAAAATACACCTGGATAATGCAGAAAGACCTGTTACGCAAGATTGTGCTTTCTTTTACAGATTGGCCAAAGTAAATCCCGAAAACCTAATGATCGAAGGCGCTTTTGAAGATTATTATATAGCTAATGATGCTATTGCTACCAAGGCCACTATCATAGATGGATTATTAGAAGGAAAAGCTATCGTGTATTATGAAAATGGTAACAAATTGATGGAAGGCGTTTATAAAAATGGGAAGAAAGTAGGGACTTGGAAACACTGGTATGAAAATGGAAAACCTTATTTAACTTATAGCTACGAGGATAATACCGCTAAAATCTTGGAATACTATACAAAAAGAGGCAAGAAAAAAGTAGAAAATGGAAATAGTAAAGGAAAAACTATAATCATCAAATACCACAGACATGCTATCATAAAGGGAAAATTGAAAAATGGACTTCCAGATGGTCAATGGACATTATCTCGTAGCACTATAAATAGAATTGTTTTTAAAGAAGAATATAAAAATGGTAGATTTATTAAAGGAGAAGGATACCCATTTGGATCACGCACTTTAAAAAAATATACTGATACACCTTATATTAAATTAGATGATGGTATTGAAGCTGCCAGAATGAAAAACATAAAAGAATGTAATTCTTGTACCAAACATATGGCGCGCTATACAAAACTAGGATATCAATCTCCCGAAAAGGATACTAATTTTTATGAGTATCTCTCTAAACATTTTACTACCGATAATACCAAGGGATACACTATATGTAGTTTTGTTGTTACTACACAAGGTACACTAACAGATATTACTGTAGATCAAAGCAGTGCTGTTATCCATGATGATAGAGCTACTTTAAAAATGCTAATTCAACAATCTGGTTTATGGAAAGCAAGAATTATTAAAGATGTAATGCCTAAAAGAGGTCTAAACGGAATTTCTCGTAAAGATATTAATGAACCTACCCCAACGGTCATCAATTTTGTGATACATTATACGGATAAAGGATATCTACTATATCCAGAAACTATTGCCACAAAAGCCATACAGTAAAAAAACAGGAAATAATTCCCCAAAAATGGGTAACAAATTGGCTTAAAACTACACTAAAGTAATAGAAACTATACGTATCTTTTATGAAACACAAACTCATCGTCATAGTACTCTTATGTACTACCCTAATGTATGCTCAAAACACTAATACTGGAACGAGCAAACACCTATTAAAAGGAAATCTACTAATTACTCCTAGTTTGGAATATGAAAAAGGAGTAACCAATGCTACTACTCTAAGTCTACAATTAGGTGTAGAACTGGGAACGATAGAAAATGATTTCCTGGATGAAACCCGTGTCGTATTATATCCTACTTTGGACATCGATTACCGATATTATTACAACTTTAGAAGGCGGCAAGGAAAAGGAAAAAATACTACTCGTAACTCGGCAAATTACTTTGGATTAGCCAATTCTTTTTCGAATGCTAATACTGTTTTTAGTGATTTTAATCCTAGAGATGCTTATTTCATTACCATTGCTGGAGTATATGGTTTACAGCGAACATATTGGAAAAAACTAAATCTTAGATTCGAGTTTGGAGCGGGGTATGGATTTAGTGATATTCAGGAAACGATACTTCCGGTAGTAAATTTTTCATTGGGATGGGTATTATGGAATCAATCATAGTAAGAAGATGAAACAAGAACAACAACTCCTATATAAAGTCATGCGTCATTTTGAAGGAATGCAAAAAATGGAAGTTTTTGATTTTCTGCATAGAATGGAAGTATTATTGCATTATGCCAAAAACCCTTTGCGCCTAGAGCATCTTAAAAAAGTCATTTCTTCCAATATCGATCAGGAAGCAGATATACATCCTTTTGGGTTTACCATTTTACCAAATGGTAATTTCTGTGAACTCGAAGGTGCTAACGAGTGGATTCATATCTATAAAGAAAATAAAAGAGGTTGGAGTAGGTGTATTCCATTTAACACTTACTATTTTAAAACCAAATATGCACCCCTAGAATTGGTAAAACTTACTAAGAAACATCTGCAAGAAAATGTACGAAATACAAAACATGAGCATGAAGTAGGAGCATTTTTATCGGTTTATACTATTACTAAAAAAGATCATGCCAGTGGTAAAATGTCATTGCTGGAGATTGTTTGATTTTTGACATCGAGCAAGGAAAAAAGCTTTAGGTAAATTTCAATCTTATAGTAAGAGAAAACTGAATTTTAGTTTCTTATTATAGGATACTAAAATTCAGTCTTCACTTCTCACATAATGTCTCTTCTAGTATGTATACTAAAAACTTTGAATGACGTACATATAAATCGGCATGCCTAAGGTAATATTAAATGGAAATGTAATTGCTAATGCCATTGGCAGATACAAACTAGGATTGGCTTTGGGTGCTGCAATTCGCATCGCTGCTGGTACAGCAATATACGAAGCACTTGCAGCCAAAATAGCTAGTAAAAATCGATCCCCATCATTAGATAAAAATACTCCAGAAATCTTTGCTACGAATAGACCATTAATCAACGGAATAACGATAGAAAACAAGAAAGCAAACCATCCTTTTTTAAGCAATGCCCCGATTTTCTGACCGCTGGTAATTCCCATATCTAATAAGAATACGGCCAAAAATCCTTTGAAAATATCTGTGGTAAATGGTTTGATTCCTTCTGCTTGTGCATCACTGGCTATAAAACCGATCACTAAACTCCCTAGAATCAAAAGAACACTTCCGTTGGTAATGGCATGCTTCACCAACTGGAATAATTCGTTAGCAGATTTTTTTCCATTAGAATATAATCGTAGTAATAATACTCCAATGATAATAGAAGGTGCTTCCATAAGCGCCATCACCGCCACCATATGTCCTCCAAAATCAATTCCTTCCATCTCCAGAAAACTCACTGCCGTTACAAAAGTAACCGCACTTACAGAACCATAGGCCGCAGCAATTGCACCCGCATTTTCTACCGTAAATTTTAATCTTAAAATAAAAAATGTGTACACAGGAACTAAAAGCGCCATGACAATTCCGGCAGCAATCGCATAAGTGATATCTACATTGTACGAACTGTGAGCTAACTCTTGCCCTCCTTTGAAACCTATGGAGAGCAAGAGATATAATGAAATAAACTTAGAAGAGTTTTGAGGAATTTTAAGATCACTTTTTACTTGAGAAGCGATAATTCCTAATACAAAGAAGAGTAGTGCTGGATTGGTTAAATTATCAACCAAAAGATGTAAATTCATCTCTAAATATTAAATAAGGAGTTAATCAATAATTTCAATGTTTAAAACACCACTTATTTTCACTCTCTTACCACCTAACATTGCTTCTTTATAAATAGGTTTGAAATTTTCTTTTTCCTGTAATAGCTGAGATACTCTGCTGTCATCAAACTTCGTATCGCTATGCATATCTCCTTCGCAAATGGATAGCCTGTGTAACTTATGAAAATTTACTTTTTCTCTGATTAAACTATTAATCACATCGGATGCTTCTGATGGTGTAAATACTCCATCTACCAATTGTACCTTGTGTGTAACTTCTGTAGATACCATAATTATTCTGATTTTGATTTAAAATTATTCTTTGATTTAAATGCCAAGAAAGCAACAAGTCCTAGTATTGCTCCAACTTTTAGAAGCTCTGAAAACAATACACTATTTGCCAAATAACTCATTACAGCGACAACTGCATATAACAAAACGAATGCAACCAGCGCAATAATTTTGGAAAAAGTAAAGAGTTTGGATTTGTTGATTTGAAGTGTGAGTATCGATTTTTCGTTATGAACTTGTATCGCACTCGAAGACCATTTTATATCTGTTTCCATACTAATAGCTTTTTGATATTATTACTATGTTCTGGGTGTAAAATTACCAAGTCTAATTCATATGTTTTTATTTATATTTATAATAAGAAGCATAAAAATTATTTATGTATATTTAAAAACTAGAAAAATATGCTCAGTAACAATTTGTTTTTAACTAATTGAATAACAGATGTTTAAAACGTAATAAAGACCACCGATGAATTATGAAATACTGTCTACGATTTCCTGAAAAAATTAAAGTAATACGTCGCTAAAAAAATTGAAATTGTATGAAAATCTATCCATTTTCATCTAAATTTTTCAAATTCATGCAGATAAAAACGAGCACTAAAGATATTTTTATGAAATACCAGATTTATATGGAATCTGAGGTAAGTTCTTCTATTACGATTCCATTTTCTAAAGCATCAATAACTCCCATAGCGGCTCTTTCTCCAGATATCATTGCAGCGTTTAAAGAACCATTAAGTTGCTGGTCTCCTGCTATAAAAATAGTGGGTGTTAATCGAGTTTCTGAAGGTAACATTTCGTACTGTAGATTCGTGATATCAGGTAGTGCATGAGAGATATCGTAACGCTTTATAAACCGATCTACTTGAATAGAACAATGTTCTGCCAATTCTGCTGTAACCTTTGCTATCAACTCGGTTTCTGATAAATTATGTGATCTAACAACCGTTACCGACAATAGCTCTTTGTCAGAAGTGGTATTGGGTTGTAAAACCGTTGGGTAACAGATATTATTAATTAGCGTTTCTTTATGAGGGATAAGACCAATTAATGGTTTATGGATTGCTCGATCTTTTGTTTCGAAATACAGTGTATCACAACTTTTCCAAGTGATTTGCTGATTTTTCAGGTTCGGAATTATAAAACTAGGTTCTGTAGCTATGATGGTAAAATGGCTCTCGATTTCTTTCCCTTCTGTAGTTACAATTAAACCCTCAGTTACCTTTTCAACTTTAGTATTATATATAAACGAAGTATGGTCTAGTGCAGAGACCAATTGTTTCGCTATTTCTCCAATACCCAATTTAGGGATAGCCGCATTACCATCTCCGAACATTTTATAAACAAACTTGAACATCCTAGAAGAAGTCTGAAGGTTTTCTTCTAAGAAAATCCCAGTAAAGAAAGGTTTAAAAAACTGATGGATGATCTTACTAGAAAATCCAAAATCTTCTAAAAATGATACCGTGGTTTGTTCTCTTTCTTCGAAGATATCATGAATGGTTGTTTTTTTTAAAATCTGATTGAGTTTTAAAATCTTACTCTTATCAGAAAAGCTACCAATATTTGCAGTAATCGTAGGCCATAGTAATGATAGATCTCTTAGAGGATCTCCTATAATTTTCTGCTTGCCATCTTCAAATATTGCGGCTCCTGGCAAAAACTCCTGAAGCGCTAGTTCACTAAAATCTAAATATTGTTTCGCCGCTGGATATGAGGTGAGTAATACTTGAAAACCATGATCTATAGCATATCCTTCTATCTGATCTGTTTTTACTCTACCACCACAACTATCTTCTGATTCGATAATAACTGGATGATACCCAGATTTTTCTAGAACTTGCGCTGCAATTAAACCACTAATCCCAGCTCCAACAATATGAACTTTATACTCAGATTTTTTCAAACTTTTTATTTTTAATTGGTTTTAGATCTACAAATAAGCAACGGGAAGCAACGTCCCTCTCAGAATACTAGTTCATTCTAAGATTGAAATCTAAAATTCTACGGATATTCCTTTTGTACTTATTTCTGCAGTTTTTGATGATCCTTCTTTTTATGATATTGTTTATCTCTCCAGGCTGCACCCATTCCATAAGACCGTAATTGAAAATATTTTTATCATAACTATGTCGTATCATCCTGTTTTTGTAAAACGTGTAACTATCCTCTAGTCCTTTTTTTCCTATTACAACAGTACATAATTCTTCTAATCCTTCTTTCATTTTGTTTAATACTTTTCATTTTACATTAAACAAAAATACAATAATTGCATTAGATTTAAAAATAAGAAGCATCGAGAAATGCTACATATAAATTTGTTTAACAAATATTTACCATTCGTTTTGTCGCTGAAATATGCAAAAAGAGATCAACTAAAAAGGAGTATTCTTTGAAGTAAAAAATGATACGCTCATATCAAATACCAATTCTCATATGAAATGGTATTAGTTTCTTATCCGCCATAAGACTCTTAAAAAACAAACAGTCATAAAAATAAATTTATGACTGTTTGAATCCGTGCTATAATAGTTTCTCTATTAATGAACAATGACCTTCTTAACAATAGGCTTTTGCTTATTATTCACCTTAATGATATAGACACCTTTGCTAAGATTATTGAAACTGTATTCCGTTTGTTGAATATCAGATATACTTCGTATGGTTCTGCCTGAAATATCAAATAGTGTAATATTTCTGATACTATTATATTCGGATAACTTAAGATTTACGGTTCCCTTGCTTGGGTTAGGATACACTTGTACTGTGACTGCTTCATCTTTTACAATCGTTTCATCTGCTGCTCGCTGATCACATCCCGAAGCGAAACTGATCCAATCTAATTGAATATTCCTGCTTGCATTATGAAAATACAGATATACTACATGATTCCCTGAAGCAGAGACATCAACAGTCTTCTCTATATAAGTATTCCAACTTCCGGTACTTTCTGGGTAGATTTCTGCAATGGTATTGCTCTCCTGATTGTTATCGAGTCTAATTTTCATATATCCATTTTCGTTATTCCCTTTGGAATATCTGAAGGTAAACTTACCGCCTGATACATTTACATTATCAAACTTTAACCAATGCGAATAACCAATATTGGTCATTACTCCATTCGTATTGGTCAGCTGATAAAAATTCTCTACATGATCCTCTGCTTCTATTTTGTCGCAAGTAGTACCACCTCCAGAATTATCAGGTGCTTGAAATTTTATCCAATTTACATTGTACAATCCTCCGGATATATCTAATCGCAAAACCTGATTTGCATTTCCATTGGTAATTTCTACATTAGGTATGATAACATCCTGCCAAGATTGCCATCCATTGGTATTTGGGATTTGGGCAGATCCTAAAACAGATGTTCCTAATTTTAAAGCTATTGATTTCGTATTACTTTGAGTACTGGCTACTCTTAAAACAATATCATAAGTTCCCATACTAATACTACCAATAGTATACTCTAACCATTCTCCATTAGCAGTCCAGCCTACATTAGTACCTCCATTGGTATCGCTGGTATTTTGTATATCTACTCCTTCATTCGTTCTTCCTTGTCCTCCATTATTACTAGCATCGGCATCATTATAAGCGATTCCCTGTCCTCCGTTATCATAATCTTCTGCCTGAATGATTCCAGGAATGCTATGGCTTGTAAAAGGTGTCTGTATTGGATCTACCGGATCCCCTTCGGCAATTACTACACTTCCTAAATTAGTAGGACAATCATTGTTACCCCAACGCACCCATACGTTATAATTACCTGAAGAAAGATCATTAAATGTTGCAGATCCTGCATTATCATTTACTTGTAATGGATACGTTGTACCGCCATCGTTACTAAACTCTATAACACTTCTCCCAGAAACATCCGAGAACGTAAAGGTAATTTTTCCGTCATTTGCTCCTAGCGTCGTTTCATTTGTAGCACTAACGGTTGCAGTGGGAAACGGAGTACCATTACAATCGGGAATATCAATACCATCAGAAAAAGCTTTAAAGTTTCCTGATAAGTGCATAAAACTCATCATATATAATAACCCGTCGTAGTATCTATATTGACCTGCCGGAATAGGGGTATCAAAAAACTCATCGATAAAAGGCCATACTTTTGCATCTTCTAATGCCAAAGCTCCTACAGCATTACAAGCTACTAATCCTGGAGAGTGATCATTATTTCTACTAAAAGATCCATCCAAAGTCCATAAAGAACTATATCCAGGTTTATCTTTAAAGAAATCTATCTGATTATCAATCAACGGCTGAATGCTATTTTTACTTTTCTGAAACCATGCAAAGTCAAATCCCATATTCATAATATTTCTCCAAGCATCGAACTCAAAATTACCATGGTTTCCTTGGTTTACTGGTGTACCATCAAACTCTGAATAATCAGGCATTAATCCTGTTTGTGGATGTGCCGCTCTGGGCAATAAATACGTTCTACTTACATTGGCCATCTCTGCCCATAATTGATTGTTATTGTCTGCTTCTAACGCCCATATTTCATAAAAAGCCGGAAGGTGATACGATGGATCTGTAAAACTGGCCGAATTACCACAAATTCCAAATACTATTTGTCGCTCGTCTAGATCTACCAGACCTGTTGGACAAGATCCTGTACTAGGCGCTGGTTTGTTTAGCATACTATCTAAAATGTAATTTGCTTCTGCGCGGTAATTAATACCTCCTGTACTACCCCAAAGTCTATCGGCAAAAAACAAAGCGGTTACAAAATACTCCTCACCATCTGGTGCAGAATTCTGGTCAATCATAGAAAAATTAGTTCTGTTTAATTGCCAAGAGAATAAACCTTCTCTTTGGGTACCTTCGGGATGCTGACTATACCTTTTGGCAAAACGCCATAGGTTATCAAACTCAGCCTTTTTACCTAATTGTACACAGATCATCATTCCATAAGACATTCCTTCAGAACGAATATCATTATTCCCTGTATCTAAGATATACGCCATATCATTTCCTACTTCGTAATAAAGTCGTTCATTGTTACTATCACCATTAACAAAATATTGATCCCAAATAGCATTCATTTTCTGGGCTACAGCAGCTTCTGTTTTTCCAGATTCTACAAACATATTCCTATAGATTCCAGATTCAAACGATGGTACTGATGGAATTACTGGAGCTGATCTTGGTGGAGGTGGAGATCCTAAAAAAGTGAAAGTGATTTTATCCAAAAAGGTATCGTTAGATCCATTATCTGTGGTTAATTCTAATGTCAATGCAACAGGATTTGTACCTGATATAGTGATCTCTTTTGTGTTGGTGGACGTTGAGGTTCCCGAAAAACCAAATGAGCCCAAACTATTTCCGGCAAGCATTAAATCGATCCTTGCTTCATTGTTATTGGAAGAAGCCCCTGTAATTTCTACACGATACAAACCGGGGAGTGTGGAAAGATTTACGATACCTTCTGCTTTATCTCCATTGCCATAAAAAGCAACTCCATTAAATGGTGTATCGATAGCTCCAGCATAAGGACCACCAACATTTAGATCTTCGATCTGAACTGTGACTTGTCCTGATACCACCATAACACAGAGCAACAATAATGTGAATAGATTAGTTGTAATTGTTTTCATAAGAAGTTTGTGTTTTAGATAATTAGTTGACCCAAAACTATTATATTTTCTTTCAAACAATTACCTGACAATCAAATCCTTATAAAAAGCGTTAAAAAATTGAGGAAGTAACAAGAGGTTCTTATCTATTAATCTTGCTGACAGATAACGCAAATATCTGATATTCAAATATTTATTATGTTGTTTTTTGATGGAAAATTTAGTGTTTTTTAACGAAAACGTTTTCGTTAAAATTTTTACTGATTTTACTATTGTTTCTCGGTATCCTAATAATGCATATACCTTTTTATTTCGTTCTAAGCTATTATTTTGTTTTAGATTATTTAAAAAAAAAGAAACCCTGTAAACTATATTAATTTACAGGGTTTCCTCGGTTTTAAGGATATTATGTGCGTGTTATAGTCCTTCTAAAAATCCTAAATAAGCAGGTTTTCTTTCTAAGGATTCATCGAATAAAAGAGGCCATTCTGGTCTTCCATTATTCTCTGGAATTAACCAGGTATCATCATCCTTTAATCCCCAAACAGTAATGGCATATTTTTTATTCTGCGGAATCGCATTAAAAATCTCCACTACTTCTCGTACTCTCTGTCTTTGCGCCTGAGATCGTTCTTCAGTAAGATCTGTTAGATCATTCGCTGCATTAAGTTTTACATCTAACTCCGCAAAATGAACTAATACATCTTTTGCTACTAATTCATCCGTAGCTTGTTGTATTTCTTCTTTGGTTGGGAAGTTATAATCAATATGCATTTGATATCCAACACCATCGATAAGATCGCTTGCTAATAAATCATCTACCATATCTAGTACTTTTCCTCTTTTTGTGCCATCGAAGGTCATATTGTAATCGTTGTAAAACAATTTTACATTCGGATCTGCCGCTCTAGCAAAAGCAAAACACTTCTCTACATAATTATCACCCATTCGCTGCAAGAACAATGTATTTCTCCATTGAATACTCGCATCATCATCGATTGCTTCATTTACAACATCCCAAGAATTAATTCTACCTTGATATCTTGTAAACACATCTGTAATATACTGCTCAATTAGGTCCTCGAACTCTTGATCTGTTCCTGTAAAATTCTCTAAAGCTGCAGGAATACTTCTATGCCATATTAAGGTATGTCCATGTACATTTAGATTATTAGCTTCTGCATAATCGATTAACGCATCAATTTTACTCCAATCGTAAATAATATTCCCTGAGCCATCTATTCCAGTAAAAATAGAGGCCATTTTCATATCATTTTCAGCAGTAATACTACTAAATTCTGTGGTGTAAAGCGCATCGTAAGCAGTGATGTTTGTTCTGGCTTCTGATACTGCTACACCGACAAAGAAATTATTTTCGGTAGCTGATTTTAGCGTTACATCCTCTGGAAACTCTTCATTAGTTTCTACACTTATGGTATTAGAATTTTCTGAAACTTCACCATTTACAATTGCTCTTACTCTGTAGTAATATTGGGTATTTAAGGATAAACCTGATATATCCTGAAATAACTGATTTACTGCTAAACTCTCGTATCCCTGAACAAAAGATCCAAAATTAGGATCTGTAGCTACATCCAGCTCATACCCACTAGCCAAAAACACATTACTCCAATTAGCTGTAAAACTCGTAAAATTGATTTCAGAAGCTTCTTCTGCTACTGGCGGGATTGCTGAAAAACTTAACGTATTATCATCATCAGAACAAGCTACAAAGTTCATCAGTGTGATAAAAATTAAGGCATAGAAAACCTTAGTATATACTTTTTCTATTCTCATAGTAATTATTTTATAGAACACATATCCAGAGGAGTAAGACCTATTAAATTATATATGATTCCTCCGGACATGCGTTACTGTTATATTATTTTGAAAAGGGCTTTAGTCTAGCTCCAATACCTCTAGTCTAAGATTATCGTATCTATACCCTGATGGTACTACTCCTGTATCTCCCTCATGACTAATTTGCATTCTTATAGCCACTAGAGTAGCGGGATTTGGATCTCCCATACTTTGATTATTGACATCGAAGCCAAAACCAAAATCGGATAGTCTTAATCTTAGTGTTTGCCATCCTGATCCTGTTAGAGGAACTTTAAAAATCCAGTTGTCTGTAGTTGCATCTTTTAAAATAAATTCCATAACAGTTCCTGGATAATCATCTCCATTAATATCGAGAACAACAAAAGCATTTTCAGAATCTGTTGAGGTAGTAACCGGTGCTACTTCTTGATGACCACTTCCTGTAAAACCGTCTGTGCCTGTATCATCCCAAACAAGTTCTGCACCACCGCTTCCATCTACTCCTAAACCATTGCTAATCTCGAATCTATGATCACCATAACTAAACCAATCTGCATTATAATCATTATTAATGTTTGGTACTCCGTTTCCGTCAAAATCACTGAATAAGATCTGAACAACTCCACCAACGATTGGTAAATCTTTAGAAACCATTCCTCCCGCTGTAACTACTGTAAATTCTGTAGTTTCTGTTTTTCCTTCAGGAAAGGTAAATAAGATTTCCTGTGGAGAAACCACGGTAAAATCACCTACCGATTCTCCATCAATAAGTACATCTTCTACATTAAAAAACCAATTTCCAAATGCTCTCATTTCTACACCTGCTTCTCCTTTTGATGGTGAAAATGTGTCCGCTACCGTTAAGGTAGGAGCTGGTTGCTTAATGGTAAACTCTGTAGAAACAGATTCTCCATAAAGGTTTGTAAAGGTTACGGTTTGATTTCCAAAACGACTCCCCTGATCAGCATCAAACGGAACATTAAAAAATAATGCTACGCTAGAATTTAATGTAGAGTTAAAAAAGGTGTTCACTGTTCCATCGAAGATAATTTCCTTCATATCATTCAATCCAGTACCTTCTACTCTTACTAGTTCTGCAGGAAATCCTTCATTGATGGCGGGCTCATCTCCCAGTGATACTATATTTACTATTTGTGGATCTCCGAATTGAAGTCCATCTCCGTTATCATCTCCACAGGATGATATACATACCAATAAGCTAACTGCTGAGCACAAAACAAGTAACTTCTTGATATACATCATTTCTTTATTTTTTTTCATCATTACTTATTTATTAGTCATTAATTACATAGTCTACTGCAGGACTCGCTGTATCTATAAACGATAACTCTGCAGATGGAATTGGTAGTAAAAAGTCATCATCATCGATACTGTCTATAAACAATGACTCTACATTAAAAGGAACTAAGGTATTCACTGTTCCTCTATCCTGACTACTAATAATTGATCTTGCAGTCGATCTATCCATTCTTATTAAATCCAACCAGAATTTACCTGCTTCAAAAGCAAATTCGATTCTTCTTTCATCCATAAGTGATTCTCTTGTAATCATTCCTTTTTCGGATAATCCAGCTCTTCTTCTTATTTGATTAAAAGCATCGACTGCAGCAGCATCTCCAGTGGAATCAGCATTACCCATAATTGCTTCTGCATATATTAATAACACATCCGCATATCTCATTAATTGAGTACTCATATTAGTTCTCATAAAAAACACGTCTGGATGCTCATCTAGTGATCCTACAACATATTTTCTATAGCGTAATCTTGTCGCAGAATCATCTCCGTTTTCTGGGAATGTCCATCCTCCTTGACTCGTTAATAATTCAGGATAGAATCTTCCTGGTTCGCAAATAATCCATTGTCTACGGAGATCTTCTTCTCCAGCATCGGTAACTTTATCAAAGGATTGAAACAAATCGATACTTGGAGATACCGAACCAAAAGATCCATCATTTCCAATTACATCATCACTAGCGATAAGATATGCTTGATTGGTATTCTGAATACCCCATAATCCATTGATAGATGTCCAAACCCATCGATAGATTCCTTCTCCATTTACACTAGCAGATGGATTTATAAATTGATCTTGATAATTAGGTTGTAGACTATGTATTCCACTATCTATAACCATCTGAGCATAGTCTCTAGCCTTATCATAATCTTTTAGCGTTAAATACATCTCTGCCAAATAAGACCACGCCGCCGTTTTTCCTACTCTTATTGATCCTGCTGAACTTGTAGGTAATAATTCGGCAGCTTTTTGTAAATCATTTTCTATAAAAGCGTAAATACTAGAAACTGTGTTTAAAGGATACAACGAAGAAGTATCTGAAGTTACCTCATCGATCACCGGAATTTCTCCCCATAAACGCACTAAGTAGAAATAAGAAAAAGCTCGCACAAATCGCGCTTCACCTTCTACCTGATTTCTGACATCATCAGAAATTTCTTCGCTTAATGGCTGACTTACTACTTTTAATAATTGATTGGCATCAGCAATTCCTTTATAGAAACCTTCCCAACCTTCTAATAACACTCCGTTATTTACTCCCACAGAGAACAATCTCCATGGAGCATCTGATTCAAAACCAATCGAGTTACCCGCTAACATATCCAACGAATACATAAACTTATCATTTGTTGTAAAAAAGGATTGTCCATACAGGGAATTAGCTCCTGCTAATAATTGCTCATCTGTTTGATAAAAATTATCCTCGGTAATAGAATCAACAACATCTATTTCTAAAAAATCATCACCACAAGATGAGAGAAAGGTCAATACAATAGCATATGTAAAAATTCTCTTTATACTTTTCATACTAAACAACATATTATTTTCTTTTTCTTATTAAAATTGTACATTAAGTCCAAGCGTCATTGTTCTTGGAACGGGATATCTTCCGAAATCTATACCCTTGAATAAAGCACTTTGATTTAGTGATCCTACTTCAGGATCGTATCCTGAGTAATTCGTAAATGTGTATAAATTTTGGATTGTTGTATATACTCTTATCTGATCGAAAAACTTAATTTTTTCTCCAAAGGTGTCTTTAGGTAATGTACATCCCAAAGTGATACTCTGGATTCTTAGATAAGAACCGTCTTCTATAAATCTATCTGATACTCTATTGTTTCCGTTTTTATCTCCATCAGAGTATCTTGGTAAACTTCCATCCGTATTGGTTGCACTATATCTATCAATTACTGAAGTTGCCTGATTTGCATTGAATCGGTTAACTCCTTCGATATATGTTCTAGTATAGTTATAAATGTCGTTACCATAGGTTCCCTGTAAGAATACTGATAAATCAAACATTCCATATCGGAAATTATTGGTCATACTAAAGGTAAAATCTGGATGTGGATTTCCAATAAATGTTCTATCATTATCATCAATCACTCCATCACCATTTAAATCTTTAAATCGTACATCTCCTAACCAGGTACCATTCGCTTCGTCTACCGAACTTTCTGCAGGAATAGCTGCAGGATCCGTTCCCGTCAAATCATCAATATCTCTAAATAATCCATCGGTTACAAAACCATAGAACATTCCGATAGGCTGTCCTACTTCTGATCTTGTTAGATTCGCAATTATTTCTTCATCTTGTAATGTTCCAATAATCGCATCATTTTCTCCTGATAGTTCTGTAATCTCATTACGATATAAACTGAATACAATGTTTGTATCCCAGCTAAATTTTTCATTCGTAATATTCTTCGTATTCAAAGTAACATCAATACCATCATTGATCATCTCACCAAAGTTCTCTACTGGTGCATTCACTCCTATAAAAGATAAGGTATTTAAACTTCCTAAGAAACCTGGTATAGGTCTGGTAGCTAAGAAATCTTTAGATGTTTTTCTATATACGTCTACATCCAATCTAATATTATTATCCAAGAAACCAAGTTCTACTCCTAAGTTAGGAGAGATTAAGGATTCCCATGCAACATTAGGATTATTAAAATTAGCTAAACTAAATCCACTTCCGAGTGCAGTATTTTGATTTCTAAGAAAACTTAGATATAGAAAGTTATTTATATCCTGGTTTCCACTGGTTCCATATCCAGCTCTAATCTTGAAATAACTCCAAGCGCTAGAAATACTCTCCATAAAAGGTTCATCGCTTACTACCCATGCAGCTGACACTGATGGAAATAATCCCCATCTGTTATTAGGTCCAAATTTTGAAGAACCGTCATATCGTAAGGAAGCTGAAAGTAAATACTTTGAATTATAATCATAATTAATTCTACCAAAATAAGATAGGAGAGAAGCTGCACCTTCAAATGATTCTGATAAGGATGTTTCAGCATCCCCAGTATTTAAACCAGGAACATCATTACTAGGAAAGTTAGATCTTTGTCCTGATAATCCTTGGAATTGCGTTTTCTGAGCTTCTGTTCCTAGTAGAATATCAAAGTTATGGTTTCCAATACTAGGAGTATAGGTTAAGTAATTTTTGAATAGATAATATAAGCCTTCATTGGCTGCTCTAAAAGAAGAGTTCAACCCGTTAGAAAGCGATCCAAAATCAAAAGTAGGGAAGAAACTTTGTGTTTTAGCAGTATTGTAGTCATACCCTAAATCTGTTCTGAACTTAAGATTGTTAGCTAATTTAAGATCTAAATAAATATTTCCATTCATTTTGAATCTTTCTAGCGTACTATTTCTGATTTCAGAGGCAGCTACTGGATTTAATGCTCCTGTATTACCTAAACCATTTTCTGGAGAACCGAAGCTTCCATCAGGATTTCTAACAGGCACATCAGGAGTTTGTCTTAAGGCATTGATAATAGTACCATTTCGCGAGTCATTCAATCCAATTTGCTCTAATGAACTACTTAGGTTGATGTTATGTCCAAACTTGATCCAATCATTGTACTTATAATCTAAGTTTAGTCGTAATCCAAATCTTCTAAGACCTGAGTTAATTACAATACCTTCCTGATCAAAATAATTCGCTGAAGCATAGAATTTTGTTTTTTCTTTTCCTCCAGAGATTGATAACTGATGATTAATTATTGGTGCTGCTCTAAAAATAGCTCTTTGCCAATTTGTTCCATCTCCTAAAATACTTGGATCTTCAAATTGTGGTGCTGGTGGCAAATTCGTTGATGGTGATTGTCTAACCTCGTTCGAATATGCTGCGAATTCTCTAAGATTCATCATATCCAATAATTTAGGAGCCGTCTGAATCCCTCCATAGGTTTCATAGCTTATTTTGGCTTTCCCCGTTTTTCCTCTTTTGGTAGTAATCAGAACCACACCATTAGAAGACTGTGCACCATAGATTGCAGCAGCAGAAGCATCTTTTAATACTGTAATCGATTCGATATCATTCGGGTTCAATGCTGATAAAGGGCTCAAAGCGGTTTGCCCTCCTGTTCCTCCAAAACGGGAAAAATTAAAGGAATTATCTTCAGAATTCTGAACGTTTACTCCATCAATTATATATAATGGCTCGTTAGATCCTGTAACCGAAGTTGTACCACGTATTCTTACGGATACAGCTCCTCCTGGTCTTCCTGTACTTCTTGTTACTGTTACTCCTGATACTAAACCTTGAATTCCTTGGTCTATATTCGTAACAGTTTGTTTTTCTAAAACATCTGCACTAATTGTAGCTACTGCAGAAGTAAGGTCTTTTTTTCTACTCTGTCCATAACCAATAACTACGACCTGTTCTAAATCGGTAGTTTCTTGAATCATTACGACATCAATTTTCTCTTGTTGCACAACAATTTTTTCTATTGTTTGCATCCCAACATAGGAAAACACCAAAATATCTCCTATTGATATTCCTGTGATTTCATAATTACCGTCAAAGTCTGTTAATACACCTTTATTGGTGTTTTTGACCGAAACGTTAACTCCTGGCAGGGGCAAACCAGATTGATCAGTGATTGTACCACTAATCACACTTTTTTCTTGCGAAAAAACATGCTGTGTCCCAATTATAAACAATGCAATAATTGCGAGTTTAAGTTTTATCATATATAATTTATTAAGGTTATACTTACTTTTAAAACCAGAACACACTTAAAATTAGTAAGAATATTCTGATAATTACGTTAAATTTTAAGTTTTCTTTAACTTTTAATTTTTAATGTTTTCGTTAAGATTTGTGTTGTACTTGTTTTTGTTTTACCAAGATCACTTGGTTGTTTTCCTCCAATATGTAATTGAATATCTCCTGATTTAATTTGTTCTTGTCCGTCGGTAGTAATCCAAGCATACTGTTTAGGAGTAACCGTAAAACTTACTTTTTTGGTTTCTCCGGCTTTAAGATTGATTCGTTGAAATCCAATTAAAGAGTGCGATGCTCCTTTATACTCTTTATCATTATGTGAGATATATAATTGAACCACCTCATCTCCCATCATCTCTCCTGCATTTGTAACCTGTACAGTTACATTAATATCTTCATTTGCTTTGATTGTTTCTGGAATTCCCACGTTAGCATATGTAAAGTTGGTATAAGACAAACCGTGCCCGAATGGGTATAAAGGCTCTCCTTTAAAATACTTATATGTTCTATTGGTCATATCATAAGATTTGAAATCTGGAAGATCTTCGACAGATTTGTAAAAGGTTACAGGAAGTCTTCCTGCAGGATTATAATCTCCGAACAAGACATCTGCTATAGCTTTACCTCCAAACTCTCCAGGATACCATGCTTCAAGAATAGCAGGGATGTTTTCATCTGCCCAATTAATAGCAAGTGCACTACCATTCATCAGTACTAACACCGTTGGCTTTCCTAATGCATGGATCTCTTTCATTAAATTTATCTGAGATTTTGGAAGTGAAATTTCTGATCTGTCACCTTTATCAAAACCTTCTAAGACTACTGGCATTTCTTCTCCTTCGATATCTGGAGATAGTCCAAGGCATAACACAACAACTTCTGATTTTTTTGCTGCTGCTATTGCCGGAGCCAAAAGGTCTTGATCTAATTTGGCCCAAACTAGCTGTGCCTGTGGATCTGTATGATAATTATAATAGTCGATTTTTATATCATAAGATTCTCCTGCTACCATGTTCATATCCAAATACTTCATTTTAGGTTCGTGATCATCTTTAAAATCAACTTTCAATGAATCGTTTACATACAATTTACCAGCACTACTAGCTCTTAATCCTACTCTATAGTTTCCACTTTCTTCTGGAACAATTTTTCCTGTCCATCTTACAGAGAAATTATCAGATGTAGCATTTTCGAATGGTTTTGTGGACACCCATATAAAGTTGACAATACTGTCATTTCGAGTTACCTTAGGGGTTCCTTTCCATTCCTTGTTATCAAAATATTCTCCTTTTAATCCATTAGTGTCACCATTCTTAAGTACCGATGATGGTATCGGTTGTAATAAAGGCCAACCTTTTGCTATATGACTTCCACTAGCATAGTTTATTTGTGCATTTGGAAGTTTATCTTGAATCGCTTTTAAGGGTGTAATATTATTTAAAGGAGTTCCATGATAATTTCCTAGTAGAACTTGTTTTGCATTTGCATTAGGTCCTATTACTGCAATTGATTTAATATCTTTCTTTAAGGGAAGGGTGTTGTTGTCATTTTTTAATAACACCATAGATTCTCTTGCCGTTTTTTCAGATAACTGATAGTGCTTTTGGCTACACACAACATCATACGATATTTTTGACCAAGGCACTATTTCTTCTGGATCAAACATTCCTAGTTTAAATCTTGCTTCCATTAACCTGGCTAATGCTCGATCTACTTTATCTTCATCTACTAAACCCTGAAGCACAGCATCATTTAGGTTAGGGTCGAATACATCTCCACAATTAAGATCAGTTCCTCTATTTACTGCCAGAGCAGAAGCCTCAGCAGGGGTTTCGACTAATTCATGCTTATTTGGCTCCCAAAAATCGTTGATTGCCCAACAATCCGAAACCACATAACCATCAAACCCCCACTCTTTTCGAAGTATATCATTTAATAATAAATTACTTCCACAACAAGCTTCATCTCTATACCTATTATATGCACACATTACCGATTGTACATTTGCTTCTTTAATTGCAGCTTCAAAAGCAGGCAAATACGTTTCTTTTAGATCTCGATCAGATGTATGGTAATTGTCTTCGTGTCTTGATTTTTCTGGACCGCTATGCACTGCAAAATGTTTTGCTGTTGCTACCACTTTAAGGTAATTTGGGTCATCGCCTTGTAAGCCTTTTATGAAATTAACTCCCATTCTACTGGTGAGATAAGGATCTTCTCCATAGGTCTCCTGACCTCTTCCCCATCTAGGATCTCTAAAAATATTGATGTTAGGAGTCCAAAAAGTCAATCCTTGGTAAATCCCTCTTCTATCTTCTTTAATAAATCGATGATGTTTAGCCCTTGCCTCATCAGAAATCACCGTACCCACATCAAATAATAATGGTGCATCCCAAGTTGCTCCCATCCCAATTGCCTGTGGAAAAACAGTTGCTTTTCCTGCTCTAGCTACTCCATGCAAACATTCGTTCCACCAATTATAAGCAGGAACCCCTAAACGTTCTATAGCAGGAGCGTCATATCGCATCTGTGATACTTTCTCTGAAAGTGTCATATGACTGATTAAATCATTTACTCTTTCGCTTGTAGATAATTTAGGATCCTTATATTTATACTCCTTTTCATCCTCTTTCTTTGTATTACAACTTATACTTAATTGAAGAAGTATACATACTATAAGGAGCTTATTAATTTTATAAAGTTTTTTAAATATTTTTCTGGAATTCGTGTTTGTCATTATTACCTATTAAACAGATTGTTTTTCATGAGATTAAATCAAGGATAAAAACAAACAATCCCAACACCACTACTATCAAGAATATCTCGGCTAGAATTTTAATGTTAGAGTATTTCTTTCTCATCCTGATTAAACAATTAATAAATTTTTAACAATTTATGTACAGTATCAAAAAAACAGTAGTACATATAAAGCATATACTAAAACATTTGTTGCATTTTGCTTCTAAAACGCCTGTTTTACAACATTCTAAGTAATTTTTGCCTCAATCGTTATAGTGTATGGCTTCTATGATGAAGGAAATTATCAAGAAAGGAAGTTTTGATTCTCTTTTTTGATGTATTGATAAATAGCGAGTAGTTGTATTAAAAATATCTCAACAAAAATGAAATCCAGGAAATAGTAAAGACTTAGGGTAATGTTAGCGGTATTTTGAAGTAAGATTACTCTTCATTCACACTAACTTCTGTAGGTAATATTCCAAACTGTGCTTTGAAACATTTTGTAAAATAGGAGGGAGAAGAGAAACCTACTTTATAACAAACTTCGCTAACATTAGTAGAACCGCTTTCTAAAATCTCCTTTGACTTTTGTAGCCTTATGTTTCTTAAAAACTGATTCGCTGTCTGTCCAGTAAGTGTTTTTATTTTTCTGTAAAACTGACTTCTACTAAGATGTAATTCCGATGATAAGGACTCTACGCTTAAATTAGGATCACTCAGATTTTCATAAATATGATTTAAGACTTTCTGAATAAACTCCTTATCTAATGATGTATTATGTTCATTAATTTCTGCATCGCTGATATCTCCAAAATATTTATTAAAAAGTATTTGTCGAATGGTAAGCATTTGTGTTAGATATGATTTCAACACCCTCATATCAAATGGTTTGTTTAGATAAACATCTGCACCAGATTCTATACCTTTTAATTTATCATCTTCCATAGTTTTAGCAGTAAGCATAAGTATAGGAATATGACTCGTTTTTATATCTTTTTTTATCCTGGAGCAAAATTCAAACCCATCCATTTCGGGCATAATTACATCTGTAATGATAATATCTGGCGCCTCTTTCTTAGCTATTTCCAGACCTTCATTTCCGTTTTTAGCTTCATAAACTTTATAGTGGTTGCTCAATTCGGTTTTAAGATAATTTCTTAATTCTGTATTGTCTTCTACGATAAGTAATCTATTGGATTTTTGTTCCTCTTCTATTTGCTCTTCTAAGTTCTGATTATGAACATGACTTATGAACTTAGTTTTTAGCAATACTTCGGAATCTTCTTCTTCAGATACCACTTCACTTTCCTTAAAATGTGATTTACCTAGTGGTAAGGTTACCGCGAAAGTAGTTCCTTCATTTACTACACTATCTACATCAATCTTACCTTTGTGTAATTCTACAAAACTTCTTACTACTTCTAAACCGATTCCTGTACCTCCATAATACCACTTGTTTAAGTTATCAACCTGATAAAATCGCTCAAATATTTTATCTACTTGTTCCTTTTTAAGTCCTGGTCCAGTATCAGAAATACTGATCTGAAAACTTTCGTTAGAGATGTTATTATCAAGATTATCCAAAAGCAGTTGCCCCGATTTTTTGATTCCAACTGTAATCTTACCTCCTTCTGGAGTTACCTTAAATGCATTAGACAACAGGTTAAAAACAATTTTTTCGAGCATGCCAACATCTACCCATGCAGTAAGCTCATTAACTTCTTTTTGAACATCGAGCGTTATTTCTTTATGTGAAGCTTCAATTACAAAATAACTTACTATATCTCTAATGAACGCTATGACATCAACTTTCCTTGCCTTAACATTTAGTTTATTAACCTCTAATTTTCTATAATCCATTAATTCATTTATTAATCGATATAATCGATCCGTATTTTTATGAATTACCAAATGTTTTTCGGTGACTTCTTTAGGAAGATTTAGTTTTTCGTTTTTAAGTATATCTTCTATCGGATTAATGATAAGCGTTAAAGGAGTTCTAAACTCATGAGATATGTTGGTGAAAAACTGTAGCTTCTTATTATTTAACTCCTCTTCTTTGGCTCTTTTTTCTCTTTCGTATTTTATTTGCTGTTTTTCTTTAATTCTATTTTGGGTAACTTTATTAAGTATGTAAATCCCTAGTAAGAACAGTAAAATATATGATAATAAAGCAATATTAGTTTTCCACCAAGGAGGTAAGATTTTTATATACAGTTGTAAAGGTTTTTCACTCCACTGCCCATCATTATTAGCAACTTTTAAATTAAAAGTATAATCACCTGGATCTAGGTTTGTATAAGTAGCACTTCTCATATTACCCACATAATTCCAAGAATCATCTGCTAATCCTTCTAGATAATAAGCGTAAGTATTTTTTTCTGGACGTGTATAATTAATTCCTGTATATTCTATGGTAAAAACTGACTGCTCATTACTTAAGGATATACTATCTGTTTCGGAAATTACCTTAGTCAATGGCGATTCAGGATCATTAAGATTTACCTTTTTATTAAATAACTTAAAATCGGTAAGATGTAATTCTGTAGAACTATTATTGGTCTCTATACGTTCTGGGTTGAAATAATCGATACCATCATAATTTCCAAAATAAATAGTTCCTTGTTTGTCTATAAATGCTGCATTAAAATTAAAATCATTCGATAATAATCCATCGTTAATATTATAATCCGTAATGTTTCCATTATTAAGATCTAATTTATGAATTCCTGTATTCCCACTTGTCCAGATATTATTATTCTGATCTTCTATAATAGCAGAAACATTTTCATCTTCCAATCCATATAATTCGTCATACCAAGTAAAACTATACTTTGTTGGATCGTATCTACATAATCCTCCACCTCTTGTTCCAAACCAAACGGAACCATCTGAAGCTTCGTAAATAGATAAGATATGGTTAATGTTGGTTGCATTTTGGTTAGCATTCTTCATATTACCACCTAAGAATCGTACAGATAAATGACCATCATCCTTTTTATTAGCTATATACAAACCGTTGGTTGCCCCGATCCAAAGATTGTTATTGGAGTCAACCAACACTTTACGAATGTCACTAGTATGAATTCCATAGGTTGTAAATCCAACCGAATTATGATGCATAAACTTGGAAGTAGATGGATCATATGACATCAAACCGCCAAAAAAAGTACCTATCCATATAATACCTTCTTTATCTTCTGCAAAACTTATAATACTATTAGATGAGAGTTCTCCATTTGTATTTTCTATGGTATAATTAATAAATCTAGTTGTTCCTTTTTTGAGTAAAAAAAGACCACCACTCCAACTACCTGCCCATACATTTTCTTTACTATCAATAAAAATAGTCTGAATATCATAGGAAGTTAGGTTCGAATAGTCTTTGGTATTGATCTTATTAATATGAATAAACTTCTGTGTCTTGGGGTTATAAACATCTATTCCGCCACCATCGGTACCAATCCAAAATAGACCTGATGCATCCTGAACAATTCCTGTTACAGATCCAGACTCTAAAGAGTTAGGATTACTGGTAAGACTTTCGATATTTTTAAACTTATCGTACAATTTATCATAAACTGCTATACCCTTATTATAATATCCCAACCATATCCTTTGATTACGATCCAAATACAGAGACCATATAGAATTTGATCGAATACTATTTTCATTGTTCTTGTCAAAAAGATAATTTTTAATGATGACACCTTTGTCAGTTATATGAAATAATCCGTCGTTTTCGGTACCGATAAGAATAGTACCATCGGAATTGGTAATCATCGATAAGATTTTCTTTTTTGAAAAAAGAAAATTCTGAATTGTAAATCGATTTGAGTTAACACTATTGATATTATAGACACCATCTGATATAGATCCTAGCCAAATATCATCAGCAGCAAAAAGAAGTTTTTGCAAAGGTGTTTCAATAGATGCTTTCCCATTTTCTGTTTCAAAAGTAGCCAGACCTAAGGTATTTGAAACGGGATCATATTTTCTTAAACCGTAATTAGTTGCCGCATATAAATTTCCTTTCTGGTCTACTTTTAGGTCATTAATATCTAATAGACTTCCTTTATCGAGGTTTACGTTCTTAATTCGTTCTACTGTTTTCGTTTCAGGATCTAACTTAATCAAGCCTGTTTCGAAAGTTCCAACAAATAAATTTCCTTCTACATCCTCAACAATACTGCTGATTGCAATACTAGCTTGCTGTAATTCTCTTAACTGCTTTAGTATTTTGATTCTGATAAAATGATCCCGTTCCCGATCATAAAGGTCTAAACCATTTTCAGATCCAACCCAAAGTCTATTCTTTTTATCTACATACGAACAATAAATAAAACTACCTCTTAAGGATGTGGTGTCTTTTAGATTGTGTTTGTAGGATACATAGTCAATTCCATCATATCTCTTGATTCCAGCTCCTGCGGTTCCGATCCAGATAAAACCATTCTGATCCTGATTAATTACTGGAACTGCTATTTTAGATACACCATCTTTGACACTTACGAAATTAAAATGCTCAGATTTTTCTTGTGCTGTAAGACAGTTTACACAAGAATAGAATAATAGTACACTGAAGATGATCCAGTTGATATATTCAGACCGGTATAATTTTTTTAAATTATACGTAGCATCTTCCTCGTCAAAACCCATTGACATTTTTGTTTGTTTTCCTAAATCTAATAAAAAATGCTCTCTTTTCATTTGTAATTGAAAACAACTTGATCTTTATTTCTTGCTGATATATCAAAAAAGTTCTATTCTAAAAATATAATATTTTTCACTTTTTTAAAAAAAGCTTGGAAAGAAGCTATCTTCAATTGATACCCAAATAGTCTTTATTATCACCCTGTAAAATATGTTAATATAGAAACAACTACTACCACTAGCAGTACAGATAAAGCAATGTCAATTCCAGTATAACTATTTTTTGTTTCATTCTTTTGTTCTGATGACAAGGTTCCAAAAGCAAGACCTCGAATGGTAGCATAATCTGGTGCTGTAGTTACCAAACTTGTACCGATACATACAATTACCGAAAAAATAAACATAAAGATTGCCATGTGAGCAAAATTTATGGTTGCAAACTCATAAGCGAAACCTGACAAATCATCCTTCACAATCTCTGCAGTTATTCTTAGTGCTGCAACCAAGAGCCCAGAAAATAAAGTTACTATTGCCGCTTTCGAATTTACCCTTTTCCATATAATCCCCAGAATAAATACCGCTGTTATTGGAGGAGCTATATAAGACTGTACACTTTGTAAATATTGATATAAAACTCCTCCTCCTATTTTATTCATAATCGGAATCCATATAATTCCCAATACTACAACTAAAGCAGTAGCAACTCTTCCGATATTCAACAAATCCTTTTCTGGGGTTTGAGGTTTTAATTTTTTATAAATATCAATAGTAAATATCGTGGAACAAGAGTTAAAAACAGATGCTAAGGAACTCATTAGTGCCGCCATCAAACCTCCTGCTACGAGCCCTTTTAAACCGGTTGGCAATAACGTTTTTACCAATACAGGAAATACCTCATCTGCTTTATCATAAGACAACACTCCTTGTTTAGCAAGAGCGAAAGCTATGATACCTGGTATTAGAAAAATAAAAATTGGTAATATCTTAAGATACGCTCCGAAAATTGCTCCACGTCTCCCAATTTTTATATTATTTGCGGCTAAGGTACGCTGTACTATATACTGATCAGTACACCAATACCAAATACCTACTATTGTTCCTCCAAACAGCAATCCTGTCCATGGAAATTCTGGATCAGACATTGGTCTCCACATATTAAAATGATCAGATCCTGCTGTTGCTTTTAGGTTCTCCCATCCACCGACTTCTTGCAATCCTAAATAAGTTATAATTATAGAACCAGCTATCAACACAACCGTTTGTAATGTTTCTGTATAAATTACTGCTTTCATTCCTCCCACAATGGTATATGCTCCAGTAAAAACTACAATACCAATTGCACCATACCAAAAAGGAATCCCTAATAACTCAGACACTACTATACCACCTGCGTAAATGGTCACAGAAACCTTAGTTATCACATATCCCGCTAATGAAAAAACAGATAGAAACCAACGCGATCTGCTATCAAATCTTTTCTCCAAAAATTCTGGCATTGTAAATACTTTGCTTCTCATGTAGAAAGGCAAAAACAACCATCCTAGTAATAATACAATCCATGCATGCAATTCATAATGTGCCATAGGCATACCAGATTCGGCTCCAGTACCTGCTAATCCCACAACGTGCTCAGAACCTATATTAGATGCAAAAATAGAAGCTCCTATAACAAACCAACCTACATTTCGACCTGCGAGAAAATAATCCGCAGTATCCTTATTTCTTTGTAATATCACCCATACAGCTACTCCAATAAGTGCTAAAAAGTATACTCCTAATACCACCCAATCCAATTGTTCTAAAACTGATTCCATAAATTGTTTTTGGTTATTATATAATTTAATGTTGATTGTTAATTTCAGTAATTTACAAGTAGACAAATGCTTTGTATTTCCTTTTGAACAAAAAGGAAACATCTTACAAGTGTTACACTATCTTTAATTTTAAAAAGCATAGTTTAACAATTCATCTAATTTTTACTTAAAATTTTATTAAAGTCAAAACTATCTGTTGGGGTAGCAAACAGGTAGAAAATTTGAAGCGAATGTTGTAAATTATGAAGCATTCTATGTATATATGATAGTTTAAAAAACTATTTCTCAGATTTCTATTATAAGGAAGTTTTCCATAATCCCTAATTAGGATACTTTTTATGGTCAATCAATCTTTTTAATTAGTTATTTACAATCAAATTTTATCATTTTTAAAATCTAACTTTTGTTTCTGCAAATACGAAAACCTTGATCAGGTCCGATGCCACTAGCCTCGAAGTAATCTCGATCACTATTTTTAAAATAAACTTCGAGACCAATCCATCCACCGCCTCTTTGGGCACGAAATAATCCTCTTGGTATCCGCTCATCTTCATACCAATCATCACACCATTCTCTTACATTTCCAGTCATATCATAAACACCTAATTCATTTGGTTCTTTATTATTGATTATATGTGTCCTACATTTATTTTTTTCTATAATTATATAATTCCATTGTTGGTCTAAGATAGTATCGCCACTATTTCTCCAATACCAAGCGATATCATCGATCTTATTGCTACCGCTATAGATATAATTTTTACTTTGTTGTCCGCCGCTCGCTACATATTCCCATTCGATTTCGCTTGGTAAACGATAACCATTTGCCTTTGGATTTCTTTTCACTAACCACTTGATACTATCAAATTGGGAAGTATTAAAAGAATCTGTAGAATCTTTGTAGATTTTATAATATGGCACCAAACCTTTTTGCTCACTTTTTTTGATACAAAACTCAACACAATCATACCAACTTACCATTTCTACAGGCAAACTATCACCTTTAAATTTGGATGGATTAGTTCCCATAATTGCTTTCCATTCCTTTTGCGTCACTTCATGTGCTCCTATATAAAAGTCTTTTACAAATACATTTTTATTATAAAGATTTGACTTGTTATTCTTAACAGAGCCACCCTTTATGAATACCAAATTATCTATATCATTTTTATTAAAATCTTCTTGGTTACAGGAAAGGAATACGAAGATTATTCCGAGAAAAAAATAACTAAAACCCTTTTGCATATTCTGAATTAAAAACGAATTCTTATTGTTATTTTACTTAATGTGTTTAAAACAAAAAACATAAGATCTATACTCTACAGAATATGGATCCTATGTTTTTAAATCTAATTATATATAATCTACCATATACTGGCGTTGATTCTTCCCCAACCTCCTGTATACGATTCGATTCCAAACACTTGATAGTCAAAATTTCTTAGATTACCCTGATGACCACCATGCTGATTCCAATGGTTAATATGTGCTTGCATATTTACTTTCTGATTAGACCCTGTTGGAGCATTTCCGTGTTCACTAATATATTGGTAGAATGTTTTTGTTCCCAATATAGACGGAGCATTCGATCTTAATTGTTTTTTGAATTTGTAATTCTTACCGTTAACTCTATAATTTCTGTTCTGATTTTGTCCAGGAATGCTCCCTTTTTCAACCACGTAGTATTCCATCAATGGCGTTTGTGTCCACCCATATACACCAACGAAATTGTATGATCCTTGTAGTGTTCCTATATTATAATTTATAGTTCTACCATTACCGGTACGCCACCCTTTACCTCCAACAATATCTTGATTATCCTTATATTCAATTTCGAAATTACCACCATACTGGTTCGCATAGGGAAAACGCAATCTACCCCAACCACCTTCTTTATAAATCGTCCAGAAATAACCTTTGTTATATCCATCTGTTCGGTTATCACTAATATATCCGTTACTATCTATTGACTTTTGTTCTAGTTCCGCAGTTTCTGGAAGATTGTCTGCATTTAAATCATCTGAACAACCAGAAAATAAAAACAAACAAAACAAGGAAGAAATACATAAATAAGTTTTCATAATTACATACGTTTTAGTTAAAATAATCCACATCTAATTATCTGCGCAGAATGATTATAAATATGAATGAATTTGTGTTAAAAATTTAGTTAATGCTCAAAATTATAACTCTATAATCGAATAGTTGTTAATTCGCATAGTTTAATAGCAAATTCTACGAAAACTTTTCGTAAACACATAAACCCTTGTAAATCAAATAAATGTTTCTTGTAATTTGGAATTACACCTATCTTTCTCTTGTAAGAATAATCCTTTCCATTTGTTCATTGCTAAAAAATAAAATACTAACAAGTATTTAACTCTTTATCAAAAGACTTCTGAAATATTTGAAGCAATATGTGCAAATTTTGTTGCAATCCGAATATTGCATCATTGTAGATCGAATTATTAAGATTATTTTACAAAAAGGGAAGTTTACATGAATTTTTATTAGCCATTTGTCCCTATTGGTTTTTAAAAAATTAGAAGTAAAAAGTATTCACTATCGTCATGAAAAAAAAGAGAATTACATTAAAAGATATTGCCAAAGAATTCAACGTTTCTATTGCTACAGTCTCAAAAGCTCTCAATGATAGCTATGAGATTAGCACCAGAACAAAATCTATGATTCAGGAATATGCAAAAGAGTTAGAATATAAATCAAATAATAGCTTTTATAACAACGACAAACAAAGAAATACCAAAACAATAGGAGTGATTATTCCTAATATGCTCAATCATTTCTTTACCAAAGTATTTGTGGGTATCGAAAAAATTGCCACTCAAAAAGGATATAACCTCATAACTTGTATTTCTAATGAATCCCTAGAAAAAGAAATGACAGTAATGGAGCTTCTAAAAAACTCTGATTTGGATGGATTCATTTTATCTATTGCAGAAGAAACTCAAATTAAACAAGATTTTAAACATTTTCAGAATGCCATAAATCAGGGTATTCCTATTGTAATGATTGATAGAGTAACTGATGAGATAGAATGTGATAAAGTTATAGTTAATGATGAAGAAGGTTCTTATAATGCTGTAAATTATTTTATCAAAACTGGTTGTAAAAACATTGCAATTGTTTCTAACATTCATAAACTTAGTGTTGGAAAACTTAGACTTAGCGGTTACAAAAGAGCCTTATTAGAAGCAGATATTCCTATTGATGACGACTATATTCTAAAAGTTGATGAGTTTAATGATGTAGATACATTGCTAAAAATACTATTAGACTCGAAAAAAGTAGATGCAATCTTATGCCTAGAAGAAGATTCTGCTATTAGTACTCTTAAAATGGTACTATACAAAGGATATAAAGTACCCGAAGATATTTCTATTATTGGATTTACCAACGGTGTTTTGCCTCGCCATGTCACACCTTCTATTACTACAGTTAGTCAACATAGTACGTATCTTGGAGAAGCTGCAGCCAAAATATTAATTGATAAAATAGAAAACGAAAATATAGAAACTTCGCATACTACTAAGGTCATTAAAACAAATCTTATAGAAAGAGAATCTACCAGAAGAATGTAATTATAGCATTGAGCAATAAAAACTCTCCTAAATTTGTATTGCTAAAAACTTAAAAATAGTTCTATTCTCATATTTGTCATTTGCTTTTACCAAAGCAGATGGAAAATGATGGTGGTTTGGAGCATCGGGATAATTCTGGCACTCAAAACAAATCGCAGGGAAGCGACCATATATCGATTGATTTTTGAAATTCCAATCAGGAAAACTTTCTGGAGTATAGATAACTACTGCAGGTTGATTCGTCCTTACTTCCATTTTTAACCCACTTTTATCAGATACTAAACTAATTTTTGGAACTTGATTATCCACTTTTTTATTAGTTGAACTAAAAACAAAAGTGTCATCAATGAGTCCATAATTTTCCAAACTTTGTAAACTCTTCGGTTTCAAAAAATCATATGGAGTTCCCATTACCGATTTTAATTGTCCTGTTGGTAATTGAAGTGCGTCAACTTCTAAATAATCCGAACAACTTAGTTGCAAAGAATGGTCTAAGATACTTCCTGATCCATCTAAATTAAAATATGCATGATTTGTTAAATTAACAAAAGTATCTCTATCTGTAGTAGCATGATAGGAAATAATGAGTTCATTATCATTAGATAATTGGTACATCACTTTTACCCTTAGATTTCCTGGATATCCTTCTTCTAGATGTTTACTATCATAAGAAAAGGTAATGGTATTATCTCCTGTACTTTCTAACTTCCAAAACTTTTTATCAAACCCTTTTAAACCACCATGCAGATGAACTTCATTTTGATCATATAATGCATACTGTTCATCGTCTATTTTAATCCTACCTTCTCTAATTCTACCAGCATATCTCCCTATCGAGGCACCTAGAAACTTTGCACTTGGATGATAAGAAACCTCTTCATAATCTGCTACATTATCTAATCCTGCAATTACGTTGATCAAATCACCCTTTTTATTCGGAATCTCCAGACTTACTACAGATGCTCCATAATTAGTTACTGTTAATTTAGCTCCATTTGCATTACCAAGCACTAGCGAAACGCAATCTGGATCATCCGACGTATATAAGGTATTTTGTATCATCTACATCTATTATAGAAATCGATTGTTTTTGATTAAATATATTGATTGATAATATTCTCGAATAATTCTTGTTTTCCGCTTGTTAAGGAAATTTCACCATTATCCAAAGCTATCTTATAAAGATCATTTAATTGCAATGCTCCACTTTCGAATTCTTTCCCTTTTCCTCCATCAAAAGAGCTATATCTATCTTTTCTTAATTTATCATAAGACGATGATGTAATGATTTTATCGGCTGTTATTAGAGCTCTTGCAAAGATATCTGCTCCTCCAATATGCGCTAAGAAAACATCTTCTATATCTGTTGAGTTTCTTCTGATTTTAGCATCAAAATTAACTCCTCCACCTTGCAATCCACCTGCTTTCAAGAAAACTAACATTGCTTCGGTAACTTCCAAAATATTATTCGGGAACTGATCTGTATCCCATCCATTCTGATAATCTCCTCTATTGGCATCGATACTTCCTAACATACCGGCACTTGCAGCGACTTCTATCTCATGCTGAAATGTATGCTGCGCTAACGTTGCATGATTTACTTCGATATTGATTTTAAAATCCTTATCCAATCCATGTTCTTTTAAAAACCCTATAGATGTTGCTGTATCAAAATCATATTGGTGTTTTGTAGGTTCCATTGGTTTCGGTTCTATAAAAAATGTTCCTTTGAAACCTTGAGATCTTGCATAATCCTTGGCCATTGTTAAAAACTGTGCCAAATGATCTAATTCTCGTTTCATGTCTGTATTTAATAAAGACATATAACCCTCTCTACCTCCCCAAAAAACGTAATTTTCTCCGTCTAGGGCTATGGTTGCATCCAAGGCTAATTTTACTTGTGCACCTGCTCGTGCTAACACCTTAAAATCTGGATTGGTAGCCGCACCGTTCATATATCTTGGATTCGAAAAGCAATTTGCCGTACCCCAAAGTAGTTTTATTCCAGATTCTTTCTTTTTCTCCTTGATATATTCTACAATCGTAGATAATCTCTTTTCCGATTCTAATAATGTGGGTGCTTCCTGTACAAGATCAAAATCATGAAAACAAAAGTAATCAAAACCCATTTTGCTAATGAATTCGAAAGCGGCATCTGCCTTATCTTTTGCAGCCTGAATCGGATCTGAAGACACATCCCATCCAAAATTTTGAGTTCCCCAGCCAAATGGATCCGATCCCTGTCCGCAGAAGGTATGCCAATAAGCAATCGCAAATTTAAAATGTTCTCTTAATGTTTTTCCAGCTACAACTTTTTCTGGATCATAATATTTAAATGCTAAAGGATTATCAGATTCTTTTCCTTCGTATTTAATTTGATCAATCCCTTTAAAATATTCTTGGTTTCCTAGTAGTATCATTTTTTATGAATTAAAATTCTATTAAGTTCGTTTTTCCATTTTTCATATGCTAATTGATAATCTTCACTATTTTTAAGTGGGTGAAAAGTCATTACCTTATCATTTTTAGCAATTGTTTTCTCAAAGCTATTACTGGTATTATGGGTTCTTCCAACAGCTCTTGCTGCTCCAATAGCACCAGTAGTATTATAAATTTCTATTTCTTGATTGATTAAAGTAGCTATGGTATTAGAAAATATCTCTGATCTAAATAAGTTATCATTTCCTGCTCTTAGCACTCGTATGTCTGCTCCATCATTCTTTAGGATCTCCATACCATATACAAAGGAAAATGCTATCCCTTCTAATGCTGCTCTACATATATGTGCTTTGGTATGTTTATTAAGGTTTATATTACACAATTGAGTCCCAATAGTATTATTTTCAAACATTCGCTCGGCACCATTACCAAAAGGTATCAACTGCAAGCCATCGGCTCCCACGGGAGCTTCTGCAGCCAGTGCATTCATGGTTTGATAGGAATCTGATTCTAAGTGCAGGTTATTCTTAAGCCATCTATATTGAATTCCAGCACCATTGATGCATAATAATTTTCCTATTACCGGCTTATCGGTTTTATAATTTACATGCGCAAAATTATTATACTTAACTGGCTCGTTGCCTTGTAGCTTATCTGCAACGGCATAAATAACGCCTGATGTTCCTCCAGTAAGGGCAACTTCTCCTGGATTAAAAACATTTAAGGACAATGCATTATTGGGTTGATCACCCGCTCTATAAAATATAGGGGTTCCTTCTTTAAATCCACTTTCTTTAGCTCCTTTAATACTAACGCTACCTTGATTAGAGAATGTATCTACAATATCTGGAATAAGAGCTGAATCAATATCATAATACTCTAAAAGCCATTCGGCTGGTTTTTGAGATACATAATCCCAAAGTATTCCTTCTGATAAGCCCGATATTGTGGTACAAATAGTATCCGAAAACTTATACGCTATATAATCTCCGGGCAACATAAATTTGTAGATGCTTTTATAGATCTCAGGTTCGTTATCTCGCACCCACTTCAATTTAGAGGCTGTGAAATTTGCTGGAGAATTGAGTAAATGCTCTTTGCATTTCTGAGTCCCTAAGTCTTCAAAAGCTTTATTACCAACAGCAACGGCTCTACTATCACACCAAATAATAGAATTTCTTAATAACTTACCATCATGATCCACTAATACAAGTCCATGCATCTGATAGGAAATTCCAATACCTAAAACCAATTCTGAAGAAATTGAATTTTCTTTTAATAATCGTTTGCTTGCAATACATACCTGTTCCCACCAATAATCAGGATCTTGCTCTGCCCAATTACTATTGACAGAGATAATGTTCATTTCCCGTTTTGGTTCATGAATAGAGGCTATGTTTTCGCCTGTAGTAGAATGAACTAAAGCAGCTTTTATCGATGAACTCCCAATATCAAATCCTATATAATACATCTGCAGGTAAACTTGTTGTTTGTAAAAATCTAAAATCCTTAAAATATTACCGCTATGGGACTTAAATTATGAACGAAAACTACTTAACAAGTTTTCGTAAAAAATGAAAAATTGTGAGTATAGATACTAAAAGGGAATCTCCTAAAAACGTAATTAAATATATTATGAATTTGTTTTCAATTACGTCAACTTAAAAATACCACTTTATGAAGAAAAAGTTATTATAAAAAAACAACCCCTAGGTTAACTACTCCTAAGGGTCTGAATTGAAACTAAATTATAATATTTAACACAAACTCAACTTATACAATAATTATGATTGTTTCAATTTTGCTGTTTTTTCGATTAGGTTTTTACGCCGCGAATATAAGATCAAATCTTTATATATTCGAGCAAATTTTAAGTGGTAATGCACATTTAACGATGCCATAATATCTCTTTAAAATTATTGAGATTAAACCACTAAAAATCAGCGTTTACTATATATTAGTATCTTTTGCAGCCATTTTGTTACCATATTCTCAGTTTTTTTTACCTACAAACCCAAAAATTTAATAATTTTTTAATAAAATTTAAGCAAAGTTTATGCCTAATCTTGCTTAGAATGGTTAAAAATTCCTCAAAAAAATAACCCTTAGTACACGTTATACTAAGGGTCTTTTATTGAAACAAATCTGTACTAATAATAAATACACAAACTCAACTTTATTATTTATACTTATGATTTATGCTGTTTCAATTTTAATTGTGTTTTGATAAGATAAATCAAGACCCTCGAGGTAACTACTCCTCAAGAGCCTTGACTTGATAAACAGTTTGTTTTGCAACAAACTCAACTAATCTGTTATAGCTTTGATAATTATGGTATCTAATTATTATTCGATAGTAAGATCAAAAGACTGAGCAATATCAGTATCTCCACCAGCATCTGCTAAAGTTCCATCATTTGGCTTTGTAGGCATATGACGTAAGGTAATAGTTAAACTACCTGTACTAGCATCTGTAGTAACTAATTCAAAAGCTAATCCTACAGGGTTTGTACCTGTTAATGGTGGATAGTCAGCTTCAGTATCCGTAGCTGCAGCTGTAGCATTAAGAGTACCTGCTACTTCAAAAAAGAATTGGTGCTCATCTGCTTCTTCTTCTATTTCTTCGTTAATTTCTTCAGCTGGCATTTCACTTTCATTTAATAATTCTATCGCACCTGTATACGTAGTATTAGCTGCTAAAGATCCTGATACTTCTACAACTGGAGCATTAGGTCCGTCAGGACCATCTAGGTCAACAGAGGTTAAAGTAACAACATCTGTTCCCGCCGTTAAAGTAACGTTCATTGTTGTGATTACTTCTTCTTCATTTACTACAACAGGGTTGTCATCATCATCAGAACATGAAGATGCGAATAAGCCTGCAATTGCTAACATTGATAAAAATTTACGTGTGTTCATCATTTTAAAATTTAATAGTTAAAAGTTAATCTCAATAAAAAGTTCCGCCCCACTTCATCTGCGAAAAAGCGCTGACGGTTTAAATAGTTTCTGTATGTATTATTTGTAATATTATTTATGGTAACACCAATATTTAATTTGTTCTGTTTAATAAACGGTACTGTCATATCTGCATTTAGATGCAAAAGATGATAATCACCTGGTGGTGTATTAATTTCGAGAAGCACATCTTCCTGTTCCTGTGGTGAAAAAACCATGATATTATCTGGAAATTCATTTTGTCTAAATGTATATTCACTTTCTAGACTTACTACTAGGTCATTCCAATTCTCTTTATGAAAAATTAGTGAATTGCTTACATTAGCCGCTGGTATATTAATCAGAGGAATTTCTGTTTCAATATCCCTTCCTTTTACTAAAGAAAAACTATGGTTTGTTTTCCAATTAGGAAACCATTTTTTATTCAGTTTAGCATCAATTCCTAATAACCTAGCATTTGTTTGTCTATATTCCCAAACTGGAAATGCTCCTCTAATCGACAATTCTACATCGGTGGGCTCTAAAACAATATAATCATTAATAAAATTAGCATATGGAGCTATTTCCCAACCCCAATTTTCATCACTCTTTTGAAAAGAAAATGAAACTTTGTGAGAAGTCTCTTGTTCTATTCTTAAATCTCCTAATTCTATTCTGGAAGCAGAATGATGCAAACCATCACTAAATAGCTCCGCAGGATTAGGAGCTCTTTGCGCCAACGCATAATTACCTCTTAGTTCATAGCTTTCTCCAAAAACATAATTAAAACCTGTTGTTGCAGAAATGCTATGATATTCAAATTTAGGATTTGTAAGCCATTGCGTACCTTCATCAGCAATGATAAGATCATTAAACTCTTGGTCATAACCTCGCTCTTCCCATCTAGTTTTTATATAAAACTTTTTAGCGTCTATTTGGTTATAATCATATCTAACCCCTGCATCGACAGTTATATTGTCATTGAGGTTGTATTTCCCAGTTACGAATAACCCCGCATCATATTTATCATAATCTGGAATTAACCTCCTTGCTCTTGTACTGGGATCGGCAAAATTATCCTGATAACGTACTAATAATCCAAAATCTAAATTGTAATCAAATTTAGAATCCAATACGAAATCAGAAGTAAGTGTATGTGTAGTAAGTTCTAAATCTAAACTAGGTATTTTTCTTAATTCTTCCGTTTGTCTAATATCAAACTCAAAACGCTGGTTATGCTGAAAATCATATTGTGTGGTCCATTTGCCCAACTTTTCGAAGCGTTTAAAGTAGCGCAGTCTCCCCAAATGATGGGTGACGTCTTGTTTTGGATTATCAATGGTATATGTAAAATCGTTTATCACAGAAGGTTGTCCACTATTTATTGATTCTATCAGATCATCTGCATTTCCAATATGAGATGCCGCCAGAACGCCTATTTCATTTTGGTAGTAGGAATAATACACATCCCATCCATTAGTAAATTTATTATTTCCAAAAGATAAAGATCCACCTCTCTCAAAAATACCTGTATTAGACAAAACATAATCAGGAGCTTCTACATCACCAAAACGTTTTAGGGTTCCTTGCGCCTTTAAAAACCATCCTGATTTGTATCCTTTTATAATTTCGGAGGAAACCGTTGTTCCTCTTCCGTTAGAAGCACCTGTAATGATTGTTCTTCCTGTTAATGTATCTTTTGCAGGAACTTTATTAGGCTCCATAACAATAACACCTCCAATAGCATCTCCTCCATAGCGCAGTGCTGCTGCTCCTTTAACGACAGTAAGGTTGCCTGCTGTATTGATATCTACATTGGGCGCATGTTCATCTCCCCATTCCATATCTTGCATTCGAACACCATTATTCATTATTAGCACTCTACTTCCGCTTAAACCTTGTATAATTGGTTTTACAATAGTAGAGCCAGTATTAAGCGATGAAACCCCTGTAATTTCCTTAAGAGCATCTCCTAGGGCTGCACTGCTATATTTCTCTATAACATCCTTACTTATTGTCTCTTCTTGAGCAGAAGATGTTTTGGTACGCTTTTTACCAGAAACTTTTACTTCTTGCAATTCGTCTAAATGATGTTCTAAATAGAAATCTTTCTTAGTTACTTCAGCTACGTCTAGAGTAATCACTTGCGAATTACAATTTGGATGCGAAATGGTAAAAGCATACGCAACAGGACATAGATCAGAAATTATATAATTTCCTTCTTTATCAGTGACAATGGTTTGATCGTTAAATGTAATAGTTGCATCTTTTAAGGGGACACCATCATGAAAATCGATTACTCTTCCTGAAATACTAATTGTACAATCCTGAGCTTTCGAAATAAGAGTCCCTAAAATCGATACTAACACTAATGTGTATCTTTTCATGGGTAAAAATAAAACTGAAACTTGCTATCAATACAAGAGGGTAATATCCAAGATATAATGGATATTATGACATAGAGGTATTATGCAACAGGAGGAGCTTTGTTGGTTGGTAAGCATCCAAAATAAGAGTCAAAATATCTGTTTACATAATTTGTTTTAACAATATCCAAAGAAACAACTGTTGGTTCTGGGATATCAATATCAGAAGAAAATAAAACATAATCATCTTCTGCTTGATCTAAAGTTAACAAACACAATGCACATTCAGAGTCTGTATCTTCATGACCAATTATGTGCAATTCTGCTAACTGAATTACACAAAAAAGTGCCAGAAAAACGGACGCAATTATGTGTTTATTTGACTTCATGACAGCAAATAAACGAAAAAAAGTTTAATAGATTTTATTTTTTAACCTCAATTCCTGTTAAAATGAAGTAAATTCTATGGATTTTTCAGTAATTATTGTTAAATCTTTAGGCATTTTATGGTGGTTCCAAGGATGTTTTGCTCCAAAAACATGATCTGCCTCATTAACCAAGAACAACTCACTTTTTGGATTCCATGTGTGTATTTCTTTTGCTTCTTGAACATCAACTGTAGGATCGGCAGTACCATGAATAATCAAATGAGGGATTCTGATATTCTTTACAGCCCTAGCGATAGTAAGTCTCTCTTTATTTTCTTCATAAGAGGTATAAAACTGAAATTCGTGTGGCATTTTTTGCTTCGTTCTCCCATTCTCGATATAATATATTCCTTCTTTCTTCCAACGGTCAAATACCTCTCCTTTTGGGAACCTACCTTCATAATCTGAAACACTAGCCCAAGTAATTAATTTTGAAACTCTTATATCTTCTGAAGCTTTGATTGCCGTAATCCCACCAGCTCTGGAATGCCCTATGAGAATGATTTTTTGAGTATTGATAAACTTTTTGTATAAAGAATCTGAAGCGGCAACCCAATCTAACACCGAGGAAAGATCATCTAACTCGATCAGATAATTATTCTTTCCGAATGCATCTAGATCAGGAAAATCTATAGGTTCTTCTGTCGTTCCGCCATTATGAGAAAAATTAAATTTTATAAAGAAAAAACCTGCTTCCGCAAAATTCTCCGCAACCAAATCCCAAGCTCCCCAATCTTTAAAGCCTTTATAGCCATGACAAAAAATTACTACAGCTTGTTCCTTTTTCGTATCATCATAAAATACATCTGTAAGAATTGGTTTGTTATGTTTTCCTTGTACTATCTGATTCTTTACTTTTGTTATCATATTTCTTTTTCTATAAAGGGAAGATCCAAATTAGAGATTTCTGAGATCAATTTTTTAAGTTCGAGTAAGTATTCCTGAAATACTTCGGATGTAATTTCATAATCTACTTTACCTCTTACTGATGTTTTAGTTCCAAATTTCAAAAACCCTTCTTTAAGATTTTTGAATGAGATAATTCCTGCTTTAAACGGTTCTGATGCGCTATTCTCATTATATTGCATATAAGCATATGCCAATACTTGCACAGCCTTACTATATTTATAATCTTCTGTAAGTACGTTCCAATCCATTAATACTACATCGCTTTTCTGAACTTTTCCAGTTTTATAATCTATAATTCTCAGTTCTCCATCTAATTCGTCGATGCGATCCACTTTTCCTTTTATAAAAACAGGAAAATCAAGCTCAGGAATCTTGAGTTGAGTTTTCAAGTTACTTTCAATTGCTATAATTTTTAATGTTGATCCTGATTTTAATAACTTCTCTTCAGACTTTAAGAAATTATAGATATATCTCTTAGCTACTTCAAAAATTAGCAAATTTTTACCTTGTGTAATATCTAATTTCGAATACTCTTTACGAAAATGATATTTGATTTCTGTATCAATCTGGGCTATCATTGCAGTAATATCTTGTACAGAAACTAGTTTATTCTCTAAGGGTTTATATAGATTTTCTAGTGTGTTATGTATTACCGTTCCCAAAGTATTTGCCGCAATCGTTTCTTCTACCTGATCACTTTCTTGAATTCCTAATACATATTTATAATAAAATTCTATAGGATTCCTAATATAAGTAGTCAAAGCAGAGGGAGATAATCCATTAAGCGCTAATTCCTTTATTTTAGCAAGAATAGTCTGGTCTTTTTTTATAGTAATTGGTTCTGCTTGTAGTTTAGGTATCTCGGAAGATGCTATATAATTGGATATATTATGATTATCAATCTTGTCTATCTCTAATTGATACACAAACCTACTTTTTTCTCCTCCACCAACTCCTTCGTCCTCGGTATTATAAATGAGATATACTTTTTTTGCTCTCTGAATTAAGCGATAAAAATGGTAGGTATAAATTGCATCTTTTTCCTTATATGTTGGCAGATTGTATGCCCTTTTAAGATCATAAGGTATGAAAGAATTCATGTTTTTCCCAGCTGGTAACACACCTTCATTAACAGAAGTGATAATTACCGTCTCAAAATCTAAACATCGTGATTCTAGCATCCCCATTAATTGTAACCCTCTAAAAGGCTCACCTCTAAAATCCAGTGTGTCTGAATTCACAACATCCTTATACAAATAATATAAAGATGCTATGGTATTTACATATTGATATGTGCTGCAAAGTGTCAGTAATCTATTAAATACAAGATGAAAATGATAGACATACTCAAGTTCCATCGAATTTTGCTCCTTGTCTAGATCCCCTTTCAATAGTTGAATGATTTTTCTGCAATTTTCTATAGCGTCTTGTGCATTTTTCCAAGGAGAAAAAAGCAATTCTATAAGCTCTTTTTTAGCTTCAGCTATATCGTCTTGAAGCTTTTCTAATGATATATATACTAAATTCTCTTTGGTAATTTTACCAATAAGATGGTTTCTTACATTACCTAATAACCACTGCGAAGCTTGATTATTTAATACTTCCAAAACTAGTTTATAATACAAGCCTTTAGGGTGAGTTGCTTTATGAAGGGTAAATAATAACTCAAAAAAAGATGAAAGAGGAACCTCTTTCAAAGGTAATCCCATGGTAATATTTAATGAATCAATAGAATCTGGCAATGAATTAAGTACAGGTAACAACAATGATTCATCTGCTAATACCAATGCTGTTTTTTCCAAGTCCTTTTGGGGAATACCGTTTAATATTTTACCTGCTAACTTTGCTTGCCCCACATTCTTAGGAACACCAATAAGATTTATCTCTTTATTCGATGAAAAATTATCTCGTATCCATTTAAAAGGATGTTCTTTGTAATAGTTCCAGTTGTTCTTATAATCTCTTAAAAACAAGGAAGCTTCATGATATCTATTATCTACAAAAAACGAATCTGCATCCCAGTATATATCTGCAATATTAGCTTCTAACAGGGATTGAAAAATAATCTGTTCGGCGTTATTTAGCGCATTAAAACCTACTAAAACATGTTTTTGTTTGGTGTGTTTTATATAATCTGATATATTTTCTGAGGCTCTTCGATACAACAAACCTTGATAACCCACTTTCTTTTTCAAAAGCTTATCTTTAAAATTGTTGTAATAATCATATAGGTTGTTCCAAAAACTTATGTATTTCTGTATAAGTTCTGTTTTCTCCTTTTGAAGATACCAATGGTTTAAATCTTGAATACTGGATAGATAAGAAAAAAAGCTTTTTTGATCTATACAATACCTATCGATTTCATTAAAGTCTTGTATGAGTGTTTGCGCCCAACTACTAAATACTTCTAAATTTTCTTTATCGAGATGCGTATGCGTAGTAAGATAGGTTTCATAGAAATCAAATAATGTTTGGATAGTATCTATCTGGCGTAATCCCGATAATTGAGTAATAAATTCTTCTATACTTAATATAATCGGAGCAAAAAATGTTTTATCTACATGCCTTTTTAATAATTCTCGTTTGAGAAAAAGTCCTGCTCTTTTACTAGGAAGAATAAAAATAAGATTACTTACATTATCATCCTTTTTTTCGATCTCTGATATGACTTCTTTTAAAAAACTATCCACTTACTAAAAATAAAAAACGTCCCGAATAATCGGGACGTTTTGTATATGTATTTATTAATACTTACTAAAGAATAATTACTTTACTAAGTTGATCTCTACACGTCTGTTTTGAGCTCTACCTTTTCTTGTTTTGTTAGAAGCGATTGGTCTGTCTTCTCCGTAACCAACAGCAGATAATCTAAACTGATCGATACCGTTACTAGTTAAGAAGTTCTTAACAGCGTTAGCTCTAGCATCAGATAATCTTTGGTTAGCTTTAGCAGCACCTTGGCTATCAGTATGTCCTTCTACTGTAAACTTAGCAGTTGGATACTCTTTTAAGATACCAATGATATCATTTAATACTTTAGTAGACTGATCTTTAATAGTAGATTTACCAGAATCAAATAATACTTGAGCAGCGTACTCATTTAATGTCTTTTGGATTTCTTCAGTTACCTCAGGACATCCGTTGTTAGCTACAGTACCAGCAACATCTGGACAGTTATCATCTTTATCTAATACTCCGTCACCATCTTTATCTTGGTAAGGACATCCGTTGTTTGCTGCAGGACCTGCTTCATTTGGACAACCATCTTTAGAATCAGTGATTCCATCACCGTCTGCATCAGGACATCCGTTTAAGTTAGCTAAACCAGCAACTGTAGGACACTCATCTTTAGGATCAGGGATTCCGTCACCGTCAGTATCAGCACATCCATTAAATTCTGCAGTACCAGCAACATCTGGACAGTCATCTTTAGCGTCAGTGATTCCATCACCGTCAGTATCAGGACATCCGTTAAATTCTGCTAAACCAGGAACGTCGATACACTCATCATCTTTGTCGAATACACCGTCTCCATCAGTATCTTTACCTCCGAAAGCGAAAGTAAGACCAGCAGAGTGTTGGAAGTGAGTTGGAGGATAAGCTCCAGTCTCGTAATCTTCGAATACATGCTTATAAGTAGTTTGTAAATTGAAAGCTAAGTTTTCAGTTAACCAAACATTAACACCTAAAGAACCATTTAAAGTTCCAGCACCAATCTCATCAACCCAAGTGTAACCTCCACCTACACCTAAGTAAGGATCGAACCATTTAGATTTTAAAGCGTTTTTGAAGCTATAGCTAATTCTACCGTCAGCAGCGTAGTATGATAAATCATCAACGGTTACATCAGTTCCGTCAGCTGTTTCTCCAAATTTGTCAATTCTGTTAACTGTACCTGCAACGGTAAATGTAAATCCATCTCCTATATATCTACCAACAGATAATTTAGAAACAGATGGAAGAATATTCCAGTGGTCACTAGCGTTAAAAAACTCGTCAAAGATCTCCCCTTGTACAGGTAAATCTCCTCCGGTAGGAAATATATCAACAGCATTAACGCCAATCGATACAGCCCAAGGGTTGTTTTCATCCTGTGCATTCGCAGTACTAAACCCAAGTACTAATAACGAAGCCACTAAAAATCTGCTAAGATGTTTCATATTCAATAATTTAATTTTTAAGTGTTAATTAGAGCAAATGTAATATGTTAAAAATTACTGTCAAAGACAAAACTAATAAATTTTTCTTAATAGGCCAGTGTCTATCGACCTTTGCGAAGTTTTTAAGGTTTAATTTTACCTTATCAAGAACCCCTCAAATGTGAAAAAAACCACCTAACTAAGTAAAATTTAATGCTATAATTTTCTTAATTACGCTACAATTATAAGATAAAAATATTTTTTATCCGTAAAATTCTACTAGTAATTGCGAAAATAATTGTTAATTAAACATATTTTAGAATGATTTTATCGTTGAAATACACTAAAATCTTATTTTCCACTTCATATCCCATTTGTTGAAGCAGAAAACCGTACGTTTCTATTTGCTTTGAATGTGCCGAATTATATTCTCCAGTTTTGTAATCCAGTATTGTTGCTTTATTCTCGGAATTTATTTGCACTCTATCTGGTCTATATATATTACCGCCTGAAATAATATCTCTTTCATTTAATATGGTATACTCTTCAGAAAAATATGTAGACAACTCAGGATGTTCAATAACCTTTTTAATATCATTATATATTGAATTCTTCTCTAGATGGTTAATTAACCCTGTTTCGAAACCCTTTTCTACCGCTTCATCAATATCTCCATGAGTAACAATAGAAGCCATCATTTCATGAATAATGTTACCTTTTTCTATAGCTGTTTCTTGATCTGTTTCCCAAAGTTTGCCAGCATTAGTTACAATATTTACTTTATATTTCTTTTTAGAACTTTGTAAATTACTAAGTGTAAAGTTTTTTGTTTTAGTGCTATCTAATTGTTCTTCTTGAAACGGTTTTTCATCTATTCCAAAAGTATAAATAGATTCTTCGTCATTCCATTGGCCAATATGTTTTAGATAATTGATAAGCTTACCAGAAAACTTATTCGGATTGGTTTCTCCTTTAGAATTTATTTCAGTTTTGGAAATAACATACAATTGCTCTTCTGCTCTTGTTAATGCAACATATAAAAGATTAAATGCATCTAATTCTAATTGGGACTCACGTTCCTGAACTATTTTTGCTCCTTTAGTTCCCAGCTCGGATAATTCCTTATTGTAACTTATAAATACCTCCTCGAAAGCATTGAAGTCTTTTTTTGATACTGGCAACCAAGATTTGGGCTCAATTTCTCTATATATGTCGATATTCGCATATGGATAAATCACACAAGGAAATTCTAATCCTTTGGATTTATGTATGGTCATAATTCGAATCGCCTCTTCTCCTTCGGGAGCTATGATACTTAACTTTTCCTTTTTCTGTTCCCAATATGACAAAAACCCAATGATACCTTCAGCTTGTTTTTGAGTGTATCCAAAAACCGTGTCTAAAAAAAACTGAACATAAGCAGGCGACACCTTAGATAACTCAAAAGAGTTAATGATATATTCTACCGCTTCATAAAAAGGTTTGATTTCTAATTGATAAAAGCTAAAATCAATTCCTAAAATCTTCAATTCATCACAGAATTCTTGCCGACTATTAAAAATCAATTTATCAAAAAAACTATGTTTTTGTGTAATAGAGAATTGCTCTGCAATAAAATATAAGACATTAGTTTTAGCAGAAAGCTCATGAGGGTATATGAACCAGGTAAGCATATTCACAATAAAACCAACTCTTGGATCATTTTTAAGCAACAAGGTTTCGGAAGAAACAATAGGAACGCCTTTTTCAGTTAGAAAATCTGCTATTGTCGTTCCTTCTTTTTGTTTTCTTGTTAAAATACAAATTTCATTTAGCAGATATCCTTTTTCTTGCAGCTCTAAAACATATTCATATACTTTTTCTGGATAAACCTCATTTTCCTCTGCAATATTATTAGCCGAAATAAAAGAAAGATGTACAAAACCTTTTTTCTTAGTATTATACTCTTGATTATTTCCTAATAGGTATAATTTTTTGTGAAGATCGTTACTAAAGTCATTAGATAAAAAGGTAAAGAAGTCATTATTGAATTTTATGATTTCTTGATGGCTACGATAGTTTCTTGGTAAATTTAGAACCTGTTTTTCTTGTACCGAAAACGGATTATGATCTAATGACAAGTCAATAAACTGTTCTGCTTTTCCTCCTCGCCACCTGTAAATTGCTTGTTTAGCATCGCCAACAATTGTTACCTGACCTCTTTTACCACTTAACGTTTCTGAAGAAATTGCATTATCAATTAATGGTATTATATTATTCCATTGCAATTCGGAAGTGTCTTGGAATTCATCTATAAAATAATCTCTATATCGTTCTCCTAGACGTTCGTAAATAAAAGGTGCAGGTTGATCTTGAATGGCCTCACTAATAATTTTATTAAATTCAGAAATCAATAAAATACTTCTTTCTTTTTTTATTTCCTGAAGTTCTTTATTAATGAGATTTAGTACAGAAAGGGGAATTAGATTTCTGATAATATTATCATACAACTTTATATGTACTATTTGCTCTTTTGTGCCTAAAAAAGCACGTTCGATATCATCCCGAAGACCGTCTATACTTTTCTTTTTGTAATCCTCTAACTTAGCATTGTAGAATGATGCAGACTGAATATTTTGTTTCCAAGCAGCTTTAAAATCAACTTTTAAGTCTCCTTCTGCTAATTTTTTAAAATGCCCTGGAACTGATCCTCTAGTAAAATCTTTATGTTCTAGACCTTGCTCTTCTATTTTTTTCAAAATATCTTCAGAAGTCGAAATAATATCCGTTTTTAATTCTGAAATTTTTTGTCCCAGACTTTTCTTAAAACTTTCGAAATCCTCAGAGGTTTTTTGAGCAAGTTTATCCAGATGCATTCTATCATTCTCACTAAACAATAGGCGCGCTACTTTGTTTAATTCTACAGTAATATCCCAATTTTTATCGTCTTCCAATTTACTAAGCGCAAAATCGATAATAATATCTGTTAACATTTTATCGTCACCAACCTTAGCAATTACAGCATCCACGGATTCTTCAATCAAGGATTCTGTATCCATTTCAATTTCAAAATTCATAGGAATCCCTAAATCCCGAGCAAAAGTGCGGATAACTCTATGAGTAAAGGTGTCAATAGTGACAATATCAAAAGCAGCATAATTGTGTAAAATACTTTTTAGAATTCTATCTGATTTTTGTTTTATGATATGCTCTTCAATTTTTGTTTCCTGAACAATATCATTTAATAAGTATTCATATTTAGCTACTGGATTTTCCTGACTTATTCCAACAAGATTTTCTAAAACTCTTGTTTTCATTTCTGCAACTGCCTTATTTGTAAAAGTAATTGCCAAAATATTCTTATAAGTATCCTTAAATTCTCCTGTTAAAAGAGCTATTAAGTAAGCTTTAACCAAAGTATAGGTTTTTCCAGCTCCAGCAGCAGCATTATAAATTGTAAAAGGGTACTTAGAATTCAATAGTTTGTTTTTTTACTAAAGTATCAAAAAAGACTATTTTTCAAACATGAATCACTCGTAAAAATGAATTAGACTACGATATTAATCAATGAAATGAAAAAATTTTGATTTAATTAATTTATAACAAATATTAATTTTTATTCATAACTCTTATTCCTAACTTTGGTTTCATTTTTCTTATTAACTAAAAAATAGATTATGTCATTTGAATTACCAAAATTAAACTATGCCTTTGATGCATTAGAACCTAATATAGACGCACGAACAATGGAAATTCATCATGATAAGCATCATGCTGGATATACAAGTAAATTAAATGCTGCTATTGCTGGTACAGATTTAGAAGGCAAGACTATAGAAAATATCCTTATCAACCTTGATATGTCTAACGGTGCTGTTAGAAATAATGGTGGAGGATATTATAATCACTGCTTATTCTGGGAAGTAATGTCTCCGAACGGAGGAGGAGCTCCATCTGGAGAACTTGCAGAAGCTATCAATAGCGCTTTTGGTTCATTTGATGCATTTAAGGATGCTTTTTCTAAAGCAGCAGCAACACAATTCGGTTCTGGATGGGCATGGTTATGTGTTCACGAAGGAGGTAAAGTAGAAGTATGTGGAACTCCTAATCAGGATAATCCATTAATGCCTAATGTAGGTTGTGGTGGAACTCCAATTCTTGGCCTAGATGTATGGGAGCATGCATATTACTTAAATTATCAAAATCGCAGACCAGATTATATTAGTGCATTCTTTAATGTAATCAACTGGGATGAAGTTTCAACTAGATATGCTCAAGGGAAGTAATATCTAATATATACTACAAAACAAAAAGAGTCATAATAATGTTATGACTCTTTTTTTATATATCAATTTTTACAAAATGTTCTAAAATAAAAAAAGGTGGAAAGTCCACCTTTTTTTGCCCCAAATCTACCATGAACTTAACCTACTTATGCTATGGCTCTGCTAATATAAAGCGTTATTTCAATGTGGAAAAATGTTTTAGATGAAAAGCCAAAATACTTGTTGAAATACACAAATTAACTGATTTTAACAACAAGATATTTTATTTTTTAATAAGCTCTTTCATCTTTTCCTTCGAAAAAGTTTATAAATGCCTTATTTACAACTCGATTCCCTCCTGCAGTAGGATAATCTCCAGTAAAGTACCAATCGCCAAGGTTTTTAGGACATGCCTTATGAAGGTTGTCCACGGTTTGATAGATAATTTTTATTTCTGCGCCAACAGTCTCATCACTTAAAAGTTCTGCAATTTTATCACTTATTTCCTGATCTGTGAACCCTTCATATATTTCTTTTACAAAATTATGAACTTTTTCATCTGCTAAGTTTTCTTGTGCTTTACACTTTTTATAAACTTCTTCTACTAAGCTATAATTGCCATTCTCTTTTAATAACTCTAAAGAAGCCTTAAAAGCAATTAAACCTTCTAGTCTGGCCATATCTATTCCATAACAGTCTGGATAGCGTATTTGTGGTGCCGAGGATACAACTATAATCTTTTTCGGATTTAACCTATCAAGCATTTTAATAATACTCTTTTTAAGCGTCGTTCCTCTAACTATACTATCATCTATAATCACCAAATTATCTTCCGACTTTACCACCCCATATGTAACATCATATACGTGTGCAACTAAATCGTCTCTACTACTATCCTCAGTAATAAAGGTTCTGAGCTTAGCATCTTTTATTGCCAATTTCTCGGTTCTTAATCTTGCAGATAGTATTTCGGATAAACGTTCATCAGTGAGCGAATCTTTTTCTGCAAGAATCGTCTCGTTCTTTTGTTTATTAAGTTCATCTTGGGCTGCTTCTACCATTCCGTAGAATGAAGTTTCGGCAGTATTTGGAATAAAAGAAAATACAGTATTTACGGTATCATGGTCTATTTCTTTTAATACCTGTGGCATAATAAGCTTACCAAGATTCTTTCGTTCTTTATATATTTCTGCGTCACTACCTCTAGAAAAATAAATACGTTCGAAAGAACAAGCTTTTCTTTCTAACGGATCCATAATTTTACTTATAGATGTTTTTCCATTTTTCTTAACTATAATTGCCTTACCAGGGTCTAATTCGATTACCTGATCAAAAGGAACATTAAATACTGTTTGAATAACAGGTCGCTCGGAAGCTACCACGACTACTTCATCATCTTGATAATAATAAGCGGGTCTAATTCCTGCTGGGTCTCTAAGAACAAATGCATCTCCATGACCTAACATTCCTGCCATAGCATACCCTCCATCCCAATCTTTAGAAGATTTCTTTAAAATTTTAGCAACGTTTAATCGCTCTACGATTTGTGGAGAAGCATCTACCTTACTGTATCCTTCTTTCTTAAGCTTTTTATATAACTTGGCAACTTCAGAATCCAAAAAGTGACCAATTTTTTCCATTACTGTTACGGTATCCACATGATCCTTAGGATGCTGCCCTAATCTCACCAGATTTTCAAATAAGACATTATTATTTGTCATATTAAAATTACCTGCGACGATAAGATTACGATGCATCCAATTATTTTGCCTTAAAAAAGGGTGCACACTTTCTACACTATTTTTACCAAAAGTCCCATAACGCACATGCCCTAAGAGAACTTCTCCTATATATGGTATGTTCTTTTTTTGTAAATCAACATTATCCGTATACTCCGGATGCTCTACAAGCTCTTTGTTAATTCGATCATTAATCTGTGAAAAAATATCCTGAATAGGCTGGGAAGCACTTGATCGAACTCTACTTATATATCTTTCTCCAGGCGGTCTGTCTAATTTAATACTTGCAAAACCAGCACCATCTTGTCCGCGATTATGCTGTTTTTCCATCATGAGGTACATTTTATTAACTCCGTAAAATGCACTACCATATTTCTCCTTATAATACTCTAATGGTTTCAGTAATCTTATAAATGCTATTCCGCATTCATGTTTTAAGGCATCACTCATTGTATTCCAAAAATTCTATTGTTGTGTTGTAGTAGGTTTGCTCTAAATAAATCATTAATTAAAAAAAGCCCTCACTAAAATCGAAAAGGGCTATTTATTGTAAACTATGATAATTCTATTTCGAATTGTGTTAGCTCTTTAAATTGTTTAAGTCGCTTTTGAACTTCGTCCCTTTCCAAATTTTCCATTCTTTCTGTTCCAAATTTCTCTACACAGAACGATGCTAAATTGGATGCGTGAATAATCGCATTTTTCATATTCTCGAAAGAAAGGTTTCCTGTTTTGGTTAAATACCCTGCAAAACCTCCTGCAAAAGTATCACCTGCTCCTGTAGGATCAAAAACCTCTTCTAATGGCAATGCTGGTGCAAAGAAAATTTGGTCTTTATGAAATAATAAAGCCCCATGTTCTCCTTTTTTAATCACCACATATTTAGGACCCATTTTTTCTATTGCTCTTGCAGCTTTTACCAAAGAGTACTCTCCGCTTAATTGCCTTGCTTCCTCATCATTTATGGTAATAACATCTACTTTAGAAATAACTTTATGCAAGTCATTTATAAAAGCATCCTCCATCCAAAAATTCATAGTATCTAAAATAGCCAACTTAGGCTTCTCCTTAAACTGTTCTAAAACACTAAGCTGTACCAACGGATTTAAATTTCCTAATACTACAATCTCCGCATCCTTATAATTTTCTGGAACCACTGGTTGAAAATCTGCTAATACATTTAGTTGAGTCTCTAATGTATCTCTCGAATTCAAATCATTATGATATTTACCACTCCAGAAAAAAGTTTTACCTCCTTCTACGATTTCTATTGCAGATGTATCAATATTTTTCGCTTCTAATGTTTTAAAATAATCCTTAGGAAAGTCTTCTCCAACCACAGAAACTATTGCAGATGGAATGTTAAAGTTGGAAGCAGAAAGTGCAATGTACGGAGCAGCTCCGCCCAATATCTTATCTGTTTTGCCAAAAGGTGTCTCAATAGCATCAAAAGCAACGGAACCTACAATAAGTAATTTACTCATAAAATAGCTTAATAATTTTTTGCAAATATACGCTTTACTTTTTACTAAAAACTTTAAAACGATTACTTAGATATTATGTCCTTTTTTATCCAACTAAAAGCTTTGTATAAACCTTTTTTATGTTACATTGCGGCTCATATTTATTTTGAATAGTTTTTGTGGATATGCCATAATGATTTTATGTTAAAAACTTCTTTTCTTTCAAAAAAACTTGGATTCCTACTAAAATAATGTTAAATTTGTCATAACTTTAACATAAACTCAACATAATTATGAAAAAAAGTAAGATAGCTAGACTTGCGCTAGCTGCCCTAATCTCCTTTTCTCTAACCAATTGTGACAAGGACACAGAAGATGTATTAGAGACGAACGAAATCGACTTTTCAAAATCTGCACACGTATGTATTGCTAAATGGGATGCTCCTAACGGTGCTAAAGCTACAAGTGTAAAGGCTAAACAATGGGAACCTGGACAAACTATCCGTGTAAAATTCTTAAATGGAAATAGTTTTGTACAATCCAAAGTAAGACAGTATGCGGTTGAATGGGAAAAGTACGCTAATTTAAAATTCCAATGGGTTACCTCTGGAAGTGCCAATATAAAAATTGCTTTTAGAGAAGGGCAATATGCCGATGAAGCTGGTTCTTGGTCATACCTAGGAACAGATTCTAATAGTTATGCACATAGTATGCACTTTGGATGGTTTAACGACAATACTACTGATACCGAATTTAGAAGAACAACTATTCATGAGTTTGGTCATGCTTTAGGTTTAATCCATGAACACCAAAACCCAGTTGCTGGAATTAACTGGGATAAAGATGCTGTATATGCATATTATGCTGGTGCTCCTAATTATTGGTCGCAAGCACAAGTAGACAACAATCTTTTTAGACGTTATGATGCTAGTATCAGTAATTATAGCGAATATGATCCATTATCAATTATGCATTATCCAATTCCTGCAGAACATACTCTAGATAGAGTTGCAGTTGGATCTAACACACAGTTATCTGCAACTGATAAGGCATTTATTGGAACAATTTATCCATTTCCAGATTCTGGAGATATCTGCGCAGGTGTAGCTCCTTATAACGGAAACACTTCATATGCTACAGGAGATAAAGTAACTTATAACGGTACACTTTACCAAAGAACTAGTACTGGGTGGAGTAATCTTGGTGAATGTGGTAGCTCGGATCCTTGTGACGGTGTAGCTCCTTATAACGGAAACACATCATATTCTGTTGGTGACCAAGTAACTTATAACGGAACTCTTTATCAAAGAACTAGCACTGGATGGAGTAATCTAGGACCTTGCGGTGCTTAATAAATAAAAAATAATTCATACAAAAGCTCTAGATACAGATCTAGAGCTTTTTTTTATATCAAGTTTACGTTCGAAATGTAATTCTAATTTAAACGTTGATTCTTCAAGAATTTAGATTTTCTAAGGTACTTCTAAGATTTTTAAAAGTTCTAAAAGGTCCAAGTACTAATAATGAATTCGTAATAAAGGAAGGTAAAGTACCTTCAGGATTTACATAAAGTTGTTGAGTGACTTGAACATAACCATTTTTCTCTTCTAATAGCCAATGTCCAACCAATTCCTGCACTCTAAGTGTATTTTTCACCTCTGGAACCTCTGTTGATGCAGATCTAATGCTTAATTCTACTTTATTATTAGAAATCTTATTCAATTTTAATTTAGAAACCACGTCCCTATCCGTTATAGGCCAAGGAAAATCATTCTTTACATAAAAAATATAGTCTTTATTGTCAGATACCTTAACCAAATGACTAACTCCATCTTCGCAGTTGTGATTATACCGTGGAGCTGTTAACAACTCTTGTATTACCTTGTCCAAGGAAGTTTTAATAGATGTTATCGCTTTATATTCTTTATATCGGCTATCTTCATAATTTCTAACCCATATTTTTATTCCTTCACTATCCTTAGAAAGACTCCATCCATCCTGACTCCATATGGTTAGCGGAATCAAAATGAGTAAAAAGAAAGATATATTTTTGATATTTATTTTTTTCATTTCTAAGTCATTAGGTTCAATACTCGATAATGATTTAGTAGAAAAAAAATAAATTGAATTACAAAAGGGTCTTGTTAAAGTACGTTAAATAGGAGTTTATTTCCTTCCAAAATCTGCTGGAATCTCACCCCAAGCTTTTGTTTCCCATTTAACAATTTTGGTTGTATACGTGTTTTCTTTAAGCCATATGATCGCCCGATCAACTAAATCAAACATTTGCTTATTTTTAGAACTTCTCTTTAGTTTGGTCTTGCAGGTTTTTTGTTTTACCCAACCCATCGCTATTTTAGAATCCGTATATAAAATCCGATCACTCCCTTTCTTTTTAAGGTATGCAAGACCGTGCACTAACGCCAAAAACTCACCTATGTTATTTGTCCCCTGAGGAAAAGGGCCTTGATGAAAAAGCTGTTTTTCTGTCTGAGTATCTACACCTCTGTATTCCATTTTACCAGGATTCCCGCTTGAAGCTGCGTCAACCGCAATAGAATATAAATTAGGCTCTCCAATTTTTGATAATTGTTCTGGAGTTAAAGAAGATTTTGGTTTGCTCTTTCCTCTATAATCCTCATAATTTCCATTGTACGCTTTTTTGGCCAGGTCAAAAGATTCAAAAGATTTATATTTCGCATTTGCATATCCTTTTACGGCAGCTTTACAATCATCCCATTTGTTATAAATTCCAGGCTTGTGTCCTTCCCAAACGACATAAAACTTTTCCTTTTTGGCCATGTTTCTAATAACTATAAATATACTTTTAAATTAAAACTGATTATCAGATTTCATCTCTTAAACCTAAAACCTTTTCTATAACGACAGGAAAGTATTTATATTCTAAAGTATGGATAGCCTTTGCCAAATCCTCAGCAGTATCTTTTTCGCTTATAGCAGTTTCTGCCTGAAAAATAATTCCACCCTCATCGTAGTGTTCATTTACAAAATGAATGGTAATACCACTCTCTTTTTCCCTGTTTCTAATAACCGCTTCGTGTACATGGTTTCCATACATCCCTTTTCCTCCGTATTTTGGAAGTAATGCGGGATGGATATTAATCACTTTATCTGGGAAAACATCAATGATCTTTTTAGGAAATATCCATAAAAAACCTGCCAAGACAATGATATCTGGTTCGGCATCTTTTAGCACATTTAATACATCATTAGAACCATAAAATGACTCTTTGTCAAAGTGTAACGCCTTTACTTTAAGGTCATGAGCTCGTTTTAAAACTTTGGCACGCAGGTTGTTAGAGAACACATGTGTTACCTCTGCATTCTTGCGTTCTTGAAAGTACTTAATAATATTTTCGGCATTGGTACCGGAACCGGAAGCAAAAATTATGATACGCTTCATAGCAATAGAGTGTTAGTTTAGAGAGCACAAAAAAAATAATTATTATCCATTTTTAGGCAGCAAAAAGCCAATACTTCCATATATTTGATAAATTACAAATACATTTTTAGAGGATTATGGGGTTTTAAAATAAAGTTTTTTATTTTTGCGACCTAATTAAAAAATTAAAATTAAACATTATGTCAGACATTGCATCAAGAGTAAAAGCGATAATCGTTGACAAATTAGGAGTAGACGAAAATGAGGTTGTAACTGAGGCTAGCTTCACAAATGACCTAGGCGCTGATTCGTTAGACACTGTAGAGTTGATTATGGAATTCGAAAAAGAATTCGATATTCAAATTCCAGATGATCAAGCTGAAAACATTGCAACAGTTGGTCAAGCAATATCTTATATTGAAGACGCAAAGTAAATAACTTCACAACATTATATGAATCTTAAGCGAGTTGTAGTCACAGGACTAGGGGCATTAACGCCCATCGGTAACAATATTTCGGAGTATTGGGATGGTTTAGCAAACGGTAAAAGCGGATGCGCTCCTATTACTTATTTTGATACTGAAAATTTCAAGACTAAATTTGCTTGCGAAGTCAAAAATTACAATCCCACAGACTATTTTGATAGAAAAGACGCACGCAAATTAGATAAATTTGCGCAGTATGCTATTGTCGCTTCTGAAGAAGCTATAAAAGATGCTGCTATCGACCTTGAGAAGGTTGATAAATTCAGAGTGGGTGTTATCTGGGGTGCTGGTATAGGTGGATTAGAAACTTTTCAAGAAGAAGTTATTGGATATGCTAATGGAAATGGAACTCCTCGTTTCAATCCTTTCTTTATTCCAAAAATGATCGCCGATATAGCTCCAGGACATATTTCTATACGAAATGGTTTTATGGGACCAAACTATACTACGGTTTCAGCCTGCGCTTCATCTGCAAATTCAATGATAGATGCTTTAAACTATATTCGTTTGGGGCATTGTGATATCATTGTTACAGGAGGAAGTGAAGCAGCTGTAACAATTGCTGGTATGGGAGGATTTAATGCGATGCACGCACTTTCTACAAGAAATGAAAGTCCAGAGTCTGCTTCCAGACCTTTTGATGCAACCAGAGATGGTTTTGTATTAGGAGAAGGTGGTGGTGCTTTAATTCTTGAAGAATATGAACATGCAAAAGCAAGAGGTGCTAAAATCTATGCAGAAGTTGTAGGTGGTGGTATGTCTAGTGATGCATATCATATGACAGCTCCTCATCCTGATGGAATAGGAGTAGAGCGTGTAATGCTCAATTGTTTGAGAGATGCAGGTGTTCAACCGGAACAAGTAGATGCTATAAACACTCATGGAACATCCACACCATTAGGTGATGTTGCAGAATTAAAAGCAATTACTAAAGTATTTGGTGATCACGCACAGAACATTAATATAAATTCAACAAAATCTATGACTGGACATCTACTAGGTGCTGCAGGTGCTATCGAAGCAATTGCTTCTATACTTGCTATGCAAAATAGTTTGGTGCCTCCAACCATCAATCACACTACTGTGGATGAAAATATAGATCCTACGTTGAATTTGACCTTAAACAAAGCTCAAAAGCGTGACATTACATACGCTATGAGTAATACTTTTGGTTTCGGAGGTCATAACGCATGTGTGTTATTTAAAAAATTAGACGAATAATAATGAGTGTTATTCGCAACATACTAAATTCCCGCTCTGACAAGAACGGGAATTTTTTTTCTAAAATCCAAAACATATTGGGTTTTAAACCAAAAAGCATTGGGCCTTACGAAAAGGCTTTTACTCACAGGTCTTTAAATCTTAAAGACAAAAAGGGAAATGCAATAAACTATGAGCGTTTAGAATTCCTTGGTGACGCTATGCTAAGTAGTGTTATTGCTGCCCATTTATTTAAGGAGGTTCCAGAAGGAAACGAAGGATATCTTACCAAAATGCGCGCTAAAGTAGTAAGTAGGAAACACCTGAATGAACTAGGCAAAGATCTTAAGTTAATAGATCTTGTTCGTACTAATATTCCAAAATCTCAATTTGGTATTAATATCCACGGTAATCTCTTCGAAGCTTTAATTGGCGCCATTTATCTCGATCGAGGATTTGTTTATTGTGAACGTTTTATACATGAATCCGTTATTAATCCATATGTTGACATAGAAAGTTTAGAAGGACAAATAATTAGTTACAAAAGTTTACTTATAGAATGGTGTCAAAAAGTTAAAAAGAATTTTAACTATGAAATCTATGAAGATACTGGAAAAGACGAAATGAAACATTTTGCGGTAAAACTCTGGATAGACGATAAAGTAGTAGCAAAAGCCAGAGCAACTTCAAAGAAAAAAGCTGAAGAAAAAGCATCCAAGAGAGCTTATTTCGCATTTCAGTCAAAAATCAATTTCCCATAAAATCTAACTTTTCTTTAATTTCTGTTTTATTAAGCTGTTAATAGACTATTAAATTCTCATTTTATAGCAAGTTTGAGGTGTAGAATCCTAAAAGATACTAACTCAATCGTTTTCGTATAATATCTTTATCTTTTATTAAACTTCTAAGGAGATTTTATTTGTATATTTCTCGATAATTTTGGAAAAATGTAAATTCTAATGGCAATCCAAAGGCTGGTTTTAGACGATGTTATTGATGATGATTATGAGCTTATTGCCGTTCATAGTTCGATAGCTACCTACAGATTAGCTTTTATTTTAAATAAGCATCTAGACTTACGACTTTTCAGAAAAAAAGAAGATATAAATTTTGAACATGAGACACATACGGCAAGTTTTCCGATGTTTCAGTATCATGATCAATTTAGATATAATATGTATAGTCTGTTGGGAAATAAATTTAAAACAAAAATTAAGTCCGATACGATAGCAGCTGAAGGCTTATTTGCATCGACTGCTTCAGAAAGAGCTATTACAGAATATCTAATTCCTGAACTAAAAAATGTAGATTACTTTTTAAAGGTAGAAGCTGAAACTTCCCAATTTTCAAGTAAAGCTCTCATAGAAAATCTACTTACTATTCCACAAATTGTAACTGCTTACGCTGTGGATTATACTCAACTAAAATCAAAGAACAACTTAATATTTGAATAATGCCAAACTCCAAAAAAACTAAGATAGTGGCAACGCTTGGACCCGCTACAAGCACGAAAGATGTACTAAAAAAAATGCTAGAAGCTGGTGTAAACGTTTTTAGAATCAACTTTTCGCATGCTGATTATGAAGATGTAAAAGAGCGAGTAAAAATGATTCGTGACTTAAATGCCAAACATGGGTTTAATGCTGCTATTTTAGCAGATCTACAAGGTCCAAAATTACGAGTTGGTGTCATGAAAGGTGATATTATTGTTAATGATGGAGATCATATAAATTTTGTTACTGGAGAACCTTTTGAAGGAACTTCCGACAGCGTTTATATGAACTACGCGAACTTTCCAAAAGATGTAAAATCCGGAGAAAGAATTTTATTAGATGACGGTAAATTAATTTTTGAAGTTGTTTCTTCTAATAATAAGGATACAATAAAGGCAAAAGTAATTCAGGGAGGTCCTTTAAAGTCTAAAAAAGGAGTTAACTTACCTAATACGAATATCTCTTTACCTGCGCTTACAGAAAAGGACGTAAAAGATGCAATTTTTGCCTGTAGTCTAGAAGTAGATTGGATTGCATTATCATTTGTTAGACATGCTCAGGATCTTATAGAATTACAAGATCTTATTAAGGAACACAGCGAACATAAGATTCCTATCGTTGCAAAAATCGAAAAACCTGAAGGTGTAGAAAATATAGATAAGATTGTTGCTTATTGCGATGGTCTTATGGTTGCCAGAGGAGATCTAGGTGTAGAAATTCCTGCTCAAGAGGTTCCTTTAATTCAGAAAAAGTTAGTGCTTAGAGCTAAGACGGCTAGGATACCTGTTATTATAGCAACGCAGATGATGGAGACCATGATCGATAGTTTAACCCCAACTCGTGCAGAAGTAAATGATGTTGCCAACTCGGTAATGGATGGCGCTGATGCAGTTATGTTATCCGGAGAGACTTCGGTAGGTAAATATCCTGTACAAGTTATCGCTACTATGACTAAAATAATTAATAGTGTAGAAAACTCTGAGCTTATTCAGGTTCCTCAGGATCCTCCTCATATAAGAACTAATCGATTCATTACTAAATCTATTTGTTACCATGCAGCACATATGGCCAACGATATTAACGCCAAAGCTATCTGTACATTAACTAATAGTGGTTATACCGCTTTTCAGATTTCTGCCTGGAGACCAGGAGCTCATATTTTAGTATTTACCAGTAATAGAAGAATATTATCACAACTAAGTCTTCTTTGGGGCGTTAAAGCATTTTATTATGATAAATATGTAAGTACTGACGAAACAGTTCATGACGTTAATAATTTAGCATTAGAACGAGGTTTTGTAGAAAAAGGCGATATGCTTATCAATCTAGCAGCCATGCCTGTAATAGAAAAAGGAATGGTAAATACCTTAAGAGTATCACTTATGTAAAAGAACCTCTTTGCTATAGAAAGAAACAAAAAACGACTTCTGATGATTATAATTCAGAAGTCGTTTTATTTTAGGCTGAAGCATTAAAAATACCTTCCAGATCTTCTATAGTTATGGGTTTAATTAAGTAATCTTTTACGCCTTTGATTTCTTTTGCTTTATTAATATCCACTGGATTGATAGAAGAACTCACAATATACAGGGTGATCACTTTACCAAACTTATTCTTTATCCCACAAAATTGTTCTAAAAACTGCCATCCATCCATTACTGGCATATTAAGATCAAGAAAAATTATTTCTGGAAGATTTTCCTCATCCATATTACTTAAGATAGCTTCAAAATAGCTTAATGCTTCTTTGCCATTCTCAAAAACTAATAAGTTTTTGCAAAGGTGTTTTGCTTCAATTATTCGTTTTACCAAATTTACATAGACACTATCATCATCGATGATACATGCTATTCCTATTTTATCGCCCATTTTATAAGAATTGTGTGTTTTAAAATTTTATAGTAAATGTCGTTCCTTCATTTACCTCACTATCAACTGTGATAGTTCCATCCAAAGATTCTACTTGATTTTTGGTCATAAACAACCCAATACCCACTGCATCTTTATTATAGTGGAACGTCTTGTACATACCAAATACTTTATCCTTAAAAAGAGTCAAATCAATCCCTCTTCCGTTATCAGAAACTTTTAAGTACGCGTTTCCATTCTCGTTATATGTTTTAATAACAATCACAGGATCACGTTCTGGATGCTTATACTTTATTGCGTTAGTAATCAAATTCAGCAAAATACTTTCTAAATACGCTGGTATGTAATTTATTTGTTCAACTTCGGTAAAATCTGGTCGAATCTGGCAATTACTGTTACTAATCATATGACTAATTCCATTAACTACTAACTTTAGTGCCTCATTAAAGTATACAGCAACTCGTTCTTGTTTATTGTTTGTTTGTATCGTAACCACCTCATTTAGGTGTTCTATAGTAGTATTTAGATTATCAGAAATTGTCTTTACTTCCTTAATGAGCCCTTCTTTCTCTTTAGGGTCTTCTATATCTTCTATGAGTTGAACTAATAATGATAAGTTGCTTGTATGAGATCTAAGATTATGAGAAACAATATGCGCGAAGTTAAAGAGTCTAGAATTCTGAGCGGCTATAATATCTACCGATTTCTGTAAACTTATTTCCTTTCTTTTGATTTCATCTATATCCTGAAAAACACCTCGAATACCAATTATTTCTTTCCCTTCATTGTAAATTGGTTTCCCGATTGCTCTTGCCCAAAACTCTCTTTTATTAGCAGTGACCATTTTTATTTCTGTATTAAAAGGAGTTCCCATCATAGCGCAATTAAAAAAACAATCCGCCGCTAATTGTCTATGATCTTCGGTATAATAATCCGCAGAATCTTTTAAAGATGGTTTATAATCTTCTGGGTATTCTAAAATACGATAGGTCTCAAAATCCCAGTAACTTTCTCTTTTCTGAAAATCCACATACCAACTCCCTGTAGAAGTCATCTGTGCAGTCTCTTTATAATAAAAGTTATCCTTTTTTATCGTTCGGTCAGGCTCTATGTTAGTTTCGAAAAAAAATAAAAACTGTACCCCTGCTTTTATGTTCACAGGTAATTCGTCATTCGTAGCACATCGAAAAAATAGATACTGTCCATTTTTGTTACGAATCTTAATGTGCTGTTTAAAATTGGTGTTATTATTTCTGTAGTTAAGAAAATTGTCTCTAAATAAAGCTACATCTTCTTCGTGAATAAGTTTCGATATAAAATAATCAAAATCAGACTTCACATCTTCCTTGGAATACCCTAAAACTTCATAAAATTTATCCGACCAATTTTCTCTATACGGATCCTTCAGCAATTGCCAATAACCCGTATTGAAATCTTGCATTACGTTATTAAAAAGTTCATTCTGGAGCATGCGAGGTTGGTTAAAACAAATATGTCTAACAAGATAAGAATTTCTAGTTATTTTCCTCTATTCTGTCTAACCTTATTGATAATGCTTTGGTGGAAATTTGCACTTCTATAAAAGATAAAAAAAGTGAAATCATAAGTGCAAAAAGACTGATGCCAAATATTAAATTTGCTAAACTGTTTTTCTCAACATATAACAAAAACATTGTAATTACACTCGTAAGAAAGCTAATAATTGCTATGGCTTGCATATTTCTTATCAGCCATAATCGCTTTCGTAAATTCTTAATCTGTAATCCTGTATTCTTAGATCTGGAATCTAAATATTCCTTATGCAATTGTCTTATCAATGCTGCGATTGCAAGATACCTAGCATTATACGCTAGCATCGTGAGAGAAATTGCAGGAAAAAGTAATGCTGGAATACCCATCGTAAGTGTCATAACCAAATATTTTAGACACTAAGGTACTAACTTTCTAGTTGTACTGATATCGCGGCGCAAACAATTGTAATTATTAATATGCCTAAACCTGCATATTGCCACAGTGGGCCTTTTGCTTTATTTTTTAATAGATTATACTCTTTTCTTATTGACAAAGGCATTTCTTTGGTATAAAGAACATTTTTACAATGTTGACACTGAGACAATCCCTTTTTTCCTATTGGGAATAATGGAATCCAGAAAATATGCGCATGTCTTCTATAAACACTTAAAACTAAAGATCCTTGTGTTCCGCAATTTGGACAAACGGAAATTTCTGATCTTTCTGATTTTAGGTGTACTGATTTGCTTCCGTAAATTATCATCTTCTTCTTTTTTTGGTGTTTAATTCATAAAAAGGAAATACAGTTTGTTCGGATGGTCTTAGAGATAATACAAAATTCCCCAAAGTTGAACTTTAGGAAATTTTGTATCATAATCTTTTTGTTTATTTTATATCAAAAAGAGCAGTTATTTCCTCGTATGACATTTTCTCAAAATCTTGAGCTGACCTTCCTGCTGTTTGTCCTCCAGGAATAATTATATATCTAAAATCATTGAAGAATGTAAATAGATTAGTGCCGCTGTCAGTTGTACTAGCTTCGACTTGTAATGAAGCTCCACCTGTAGTATCCAATAGCCTCAATAGATAATATTCATTTTGAGATGCCAATAAATAAGGTAATTGATATATCTCATAATCAGTATCATTTCCATTTCTTCCGTATACTAATACCACATCAGATGCAAGATTAAATTCTGAACTGCTAAGTACATCTAATCCTTGAAAATTTGATTGTTGAGCACCATCTAACACAAAGTCTCTAGCAATCCAGTCTGAGTAAATAACATTTGCCGTTCCTGTATCTCCTTGATCGCCTTGCGGCCCTTGATCTCCTTGTTCTCCTTGTGGTCCCTGTTCACCTTGCGGCCCTACAGCTCCATCTTCGCCTTCACAGGAAATAACACTTGCAGATAGTAATATAACTAATACACATCCCATTAAATTTTTCATTGCTTTCATTTTAAAAAAGTATTTTAAGTTAATGGTACAAACTTAATTAGGTGTCGTTTTAAGGATGTCCGAAATATTTGAAATTCAATAAATTCGGACGTTTTTAAGGGTAAACACCTAAGATATTATTGATATGATTCTCTACAAGAAATCAACTGTTTTAAAGCAGTATCTAATTGATATTTCTTCCACAACGGTATATCTTTTTCTATGGTCAAAGGGTTTTGCTCAGACTTGATATATTCTTTTATAGAAACCACAACAGGGTCATTGTTATCTTCAATTTTAAGTATAGATTTTCCGCCAGGAGTACTATAATTTCCTTCATACTCATAACAAAATACAATAACACTATCTCCTTCTTTAACATCTACATCAGCAAAACAATCTGATATGACATAGTTTTGTTCATGATACGAGCTGTTTGTGGACTCTATAGAAGTAAGAACCTCATCCACTCTTATTACTCCTTTCCGAGCTGTGTAGTGAGGTTGTTCTGTTTTATTATAGATCTTATCCACTGTCCCTAAAAAAACCAAGCTATATTTTTCACCACAATTTCCAATAAACGGACCACTTTGTGGCCACCAATATGTATATCCAATCTTTAGGGTATCTTTTAAATTAACCTCCTTTGAAGCTGATAGCACTATATTCTTTTTAGGCTCTCTTTTAGATTTTTTGTTTTCACACTGAATAAAAAGAAATGATAAGCAAAAAACGCACGCTAGAACCTTGATCAACTTCATTTTTTGATATATAGCTAAAAATATCATTTAAGAGAAAAAGTTACCGTAACATAATACTTTATTGGTGTTTTTATTGCCATCGAATTAAAATATTTCTGTTTATTATTATGGTTTTCAATTTTAATAATCTCTCCAATATTTCCCCCAATATTCTCAGCAATTTTAGTGGCTGAATTTCTGGCATCATCAATAGCATCTTTACTCAGTTTTCCCATTTCTTCATGGGCCATTTCTTTAGATATAATATCAACTTTTGTATTTGTAACGCCTTCCATACTCTGACTCAAAACCAATTTTACTTCATCTAAAGAGGTAGTTTTATAAAAATAAAACCTAGATGTGTTATAGCTATATGATGTAATCCGATACAGCTCATCCTCTTCAAAACGACTAAAATCGATATTTACTTTACTTAATGAAGCTGCAAATTCTTTAGCTACATCATCTACTGTTTTTCCTTTTATATTTCTGTAACTATCTCCAACGATCTCTCTGAATTCTACATTTACAATATACTCGTTAATCTCAGGTTGCATATTAGTTTCTCCTATTACTGTTATTGAATTCATCTTTTGTGCATTTAGAATAGTTTGACATACAAGAAGAACAAGTATTGTTATTTTAATAGATCTCATAATTTTCGATTTAAGTTTTTCCTTTATTTTTAAGTTTTTTTATGGCGTAACAGTTTCTTCAACACACCATTCTTCATATAAATTCATATGTTGCTGTATAAAGCTTGAAGTTCCAAATTGCAAGGGACAATGTGCTATATTTTGATCATCATTAACTTGAAGTTCAACCCTATTTCCAAGACCAATTGTTCCTAATAAACTACCTGTTTGCACTTGATCTCCTTTTGAAATAGTAACCTCAACAACGTGATCATATATAATAAGCCAAGTAGCATTATTACTTGGTTTTATCCATATTTCAAAATCATCAATAGTTGGGTTTCTTCTAACATCTGCTACAATTTCTTCTGAAACCGATACCACTGGTATATCTGATTGATTACCAAAATATTCAATCGCTGGATTTTGCTGAGTAGGGGTAAGAAACTGTCCAAATGGAATGAATGAACTAACTTGCGCTATCGGTATTGGAGGAATCGTAAATAATGGTGGTGTACTGTCTAATAAAAAATTGTCATTTCTACAGCCTATTACCGTTATCAAAACTATTAAAATCTTTATCGATTTCATATTATCGCTTAACTTACTTACTTCGCAATAAAACACTATTCATATCCCCAAATATCATCATAATAAACAGCTCCATTTTGTAGACTAAAACCGTTTAGAATCCATAATTTGTTTGTATTGTAAACCGAAGTATGATAGCCTCTGGATGGAAAATTTTTCTTAACGTTTATCTTCTCCCAAACCATTCCATCTTGACTAAACCAAATGTCATCATAATAGTCATTTTGTGGTCCTATACCACCCGTTAACCACATTCCTGTTTTATTAAAAGTTATTGCATGATTCCTTCTAGGAGAAAATGGAATATTTACGCTGGCTAAATTCCATTGAAATCCATTTGTAGAGTACCAAACATCATTAAGGTAATTTCCACTATCATCATGTCCTCCGATGACCCATATTTTATTATCATATACTACTGTAGCATGTCCATAGCGCCTTCCAAATGGAGCCAGATTGGTTATCAGGTTCCATTGTATACCATCACTACTAGTCCATACATCTCCTTTTACATCAAAATTATCACTTAACCCACCAATCAAAAACATTCTATTTTCTAGGCTGGCTAATGTATGCCATCTACGAGCAGAAAAAGGAGCGTTTTTTTGTGACTGCATCCAATCTTTTCCGTTTTTACTAAACCACACATCATTCAAATATTTATTTCCCTGTGTACCTCCTGCAATCCACATCTTATTATCAGCAACGGTCATCGCATGTCCGTAGCGAACTGAAAATGGTGCGCTTGGGGTAACTTCTTCCCAATCTTTGCCATCCTTACTACACCAAACATCATTATAAGTAAATTGATTTTGTACGCCACCAATCACCCACATTTTATTATCAAAAATAGTAGAGGTATGAGCTGCTCTTCCTCCATAAGGAGTTTCTCCATTTACCACAGTATTTGAAAAGCTAGGCTGATCAGTAGTTACAACTTTTTCTGAAGAAACTAAAGAATGGGGCTCATTGGTAAAATCTTCTTTTAATTCACAACTACAAACTGCAAAAAACACTACCAATAGTCTTAAGAAACCTTTGATTCTAAATTCATTTCTCATATCACACATTATTAAAATATCTGATCAAAAATAAACCCAGGTCTTATTTTAGGTGTCCGAGAAGTTTGAATTTCAAAGAATTCGGATATTATTTAGTTCTTGTCATGGTAGGCTTTCTTTTTTAACCACACGTTGATTTTCATTTTATTGACCAAATCTTTACGCTGCCAAATCGGATTCTCGACACAAAGGCTTTGACAGTGTTTCCGTTTGATCTGTACAGTTTTACTCTCGAAACCTTCTCTGTTTTTGACTTGTGTGTCTTTTATGGTTATAAATTTTCCATGTAAATTTTGAGCATTTTCAACAAATTTTAGCACATAATAATCATGATATGAAGGGAACTTTCTTAAACCAGGATGATTTGTTATTACCTCATCAATTTTTTGTGTAACTATAAATTTATTCTTTACATATTCTACTCCCTTAGCATCTGTAATATTAATTGTCAAACCATGAATTTTTTCTCCTGTTCTAATATCACGAACATCTATTATTATAATTGAAGACATATCCGAGAAACAATGTTGTGCCTGAGATCGACAAACACCTATGAATACCATACATAGCATTACATATTTCATTTTAAAAAGGTTTAATCTCTAAAAAAACTTAGTTCTTCCAGCTTTTTACAACATAGATAAGAATGATTATCAAAACTGGAATTATAAAATAAATCGCGATAGGTATTCTTGATGTATTAGTGTTTTTTTCGGTTTGTTTTATTTCAGTAATCACATCTCCTTTACTTGCTATAGCTTCATTTAACACGAGAGTGTCTTTGGGAAGGTTTTTTAGAGTGTCTGATGTCTTAGGTCTATACTTATGATAATGACTTTCTACTTTTTCGGTTGGAGTACTTGCTTCTTGTTTTATTTTTCCTACCGAAGGTTTTTTGTAATACTTTTTCGAAAACTCAACCTCTGGGTTTTTTCTATTGGTTATCCATCCTATTTCAGCCTTACGTATTTCTTCATAATACTTTTCTCCTTCTGCAATTTCTTCTTTTAATGATTTTTCTAAAGCATCGATCGTAAATCGACTTCCTCCTTTTTTGGTGTATTGATAATAAAGTGTAAGTGCAATTTTTTGATCATATAATGACTTTGTGGCTTTCTCTTTACTGTGATAGGACGCCTTAAAATACGCTCTCGCAGCTAACTGTCTTGCTCCCTTTTTCCAACCATCGGCCATTAATAAATCTCCGAGTGATTCTAGCAAAACAGGTGAGTCGTAATTCCCAAACTTCATCATCCCCATAATTCCTTTAATTGCTTTTTGAAGCTCTTTATTGGGTAGTGATTTACTTTTTAAATTATCTCCACTTTTGTTATAGTATTTGTTACTTAAAAAAGAATAAAAATTATTAAAAGTCTTTATCGGAAATGTTCCTCTTGAAGTATCAAATCCTTGAGATAACGGTAATATGACTTTTCCATTTTTCATTTTACTTTGTACATATTCCACAAGATATTTTTGATAGATCTCTCTCCCAAAGTGAGCATCTGGATTTATAGCAATTGCCTTATCTATATATTCAATTCCCTTTTCTAATTGACCATTATGAATATAAAAAGTACCAAGATTAGCATATGTTGTATAATTATTTGGAGCAATCTTATCCTTCTTTAGAATAATCTGAATTGCTTTAGAGTCATTTCCAATTTTAGAATAAGCAACTGCAAGATCATCGTATAATTCTAGGCTATCTGGAAACCTTTTAAGCTTTTCTTCTCTGTCTGCTATTCTCCATCGATAAAACTCTGGAGAATGCCTCAAAAATTTTCCAGATATTAACTCGATTACATTAGGAAATTGCATTCTTTCCATTTCGACAGTGTCGTAATCCCAGAAACAAGAATATCCAAAGAAACTAGTAGACAAGGAACAAATCACAAATAATATAAATCTTCTCATATGCAAACCTTATTATTTTCTTAGGTTAAATAATCTTGTAATCATCGCTTAAATTATTATCCTCTAATTTAAAAAAGGACCCTCAATAAAAATAACTAGAATATTTAATGAGGATCCTATAGTAATGAAAAGCGATTGGACAAAAAAACCTGTCATTACAAACTGCTTTTGCACAAAAAATAACCTAGCACTAATTAATACCATCTCTACTGGTATAAAAATGCATGTTATCTATTAACCAAACTAAAAATAATTCTTGCTATAGAATATAATGTCCGGAAAGTTTGACTTTCAAAAAAACGGGACACTTTTAACCATTCTTTCTATAATCGCTTGGTGATATACCGGTAAGCTTTTTAAACGCACTGTAAAATGTAGACTTCGAATTAAATCCAGATTCTAGTGCTATTCCTATAATTGTATAGTTTATAAAATTATGATTTCTCAATTTCGCTTTTGCATCTTCAACTCTGAAAGTATTGATATAATCTGCAAAATTTTTCCCAGTCAATTTATTTACCAGCTGAGACAAATAATTACTGCTAATTTTTAACTTTTTAGCTACACTGTCTAATCCTAGATGAGGATCTTGATATATCTTAGCTTCTCTCATTAAAAATTCCAATTCTTTATAATAAATATTATCATCAGTAATTCTACAAGAAGTATTGTTACTGCATATTTGTTTTAGTTTTTTCTCAGTAAGCTTGGCAATAAGGTGAAATAAAAATACGTGATCATCTGTAAAATAGTCTCGTTCAGAATGTTCAGAATCCAAAATGCCAACAATAGCACCATCAATAAAAATCGGAACCGATAATTCTGATAAACGCGAAACATCATCTACTATATATGTGTCATTTGTTCTAAGATCATCAATTCGTAGGTAATTTTTGGATTTTGCAACGGCGCCAACGATACCATCTCCTACTTTTATTTTTATAGGGCTAACAATTTTCTTTTCGCCGTTATTTTTATTTCCAAAAGCAGCTTTTTGAATCAGGTATTCTTTTTCTTTATCGAGCATATAAATCACACAATCTTCTAGATGAAGGTGAGCGATACAATTTTCTACAATATCCCAAAGAACATCATTTACATTATTTTTTTCAAAAAGAGAGGTAGCAAAGTAACTTAATACGGATATAGTTTGGATCGGTGCTCTTTCTAATATATTACTGTCAAAGTCTAAAAATACTTCTTCAAGATATGGTATGCTTGTTATTTCTTTCTTAGATTCTGGCTCTTCTTGTTTCCTTGGCGCATCATTCGCTTTTCTTCTTGACTTTACTACGGAAGTTTCGTAGTAACTGTGAAACGGTGATGTAGTTCTTTTTTTCGGCGAACTAAATTCTCTATTTATGTTTTGTAAGGCAAAGAGAGAGATGTAACGAACTCTAAACAACCAAAATATCACAAAAGAGATCAAACTAATTATGGTATAGATAATTATAGTAAAATCTAACTCTCCGATATTATCTTTCGATATTCTAGTAATTATAAGTAAGAGTAATACCCAAATTGATCCATGAATCGAATTAACAATCCTGTTGTTTTTGTTTTCCTGAATATTCATAACCTTGTTTTTTTGTCCATTACAAAACATGATCTTGACTTTAGTAGACACTAAAAATCAATACATCTTATTTTGTCACTTTAATTATATCAACCAAGGTAAAACGAGATTAAAAAATTGTATTGCACTATGGTTACATAGACTTGTACTCTGGTTACATCTAGCTCAGAAACACTATAAACAAAGGGATTCTAACTATTTATTTCTAAATTCTGAAGGTGGTTTTCCAAACTCTTCTACATATACTCGTGTAAAATATGCGGGATCTTTGAAACCCGTTTGGTATGCAATCTCGGATATAGATAGTTCATTTCTTAATACGAATTCATGTGCTTTTTGCAAACGAATTTTTCTTATGAACTTGGTTGGTGGTAACCCAGTCAAATTTTTGATTTTTCTAAATAAATGAACTCTACTAATGTGTAATCTTTCTGCTAATCGAGGCACCCCAAATTCGTCATTATCCAATTCCTCTTCAATAATCTGCATAACATCTTTCATAAAATGATCAATCTTTTCATTTTCTGATGTTATCATTGTGTCACCACTTTGGTATTTTTCCTGTAGTTTTTTTCGTGTTTTGATCAGGTTGTCAACCCTGATCATTAATTCGCTTCTATCAAAGGGTTTTGTTAAGTATGCATCGGCTCCAATTTTCAGACCTTCTAACTGATTCGACTGCCCAGATTTTGCGGTCAATAAAATAAAAGGAATGTGATTGGTTGCTAGATCATTTCTGATTTCAGTTCCTAATCTAATTCCATCCCATTCTGGCATCATTACGTCAGATATTACGAGATCAGGAATATGTTTTTTGCATAGCTCCCAGGCAATAAGTCCATTTTCTGCTTCTATAATTGTAAAATCTGGAGATAAACAAAAATGAACATATGATCTTACCTCTTTATGATCTTCGGCTATAAGCACCATAGGTTTATCAGGATCCATAATAAAATCATCTGTTTGCTCTATGATTTTATTGCTTTCGGGAACTAAATCTAAAGGCGCAGTTATTCTAAAAGAAGTTCCTTTGTCTTTTTTACTATCCACTGTAATTGTTCCTTTTAACAATTGAATTAATTCCCTTGTCAGTGTAAGTCCTAACCCAACACCTTTTGGGTCTTCGGTGTTTTCTTTAGAGAAAGGATCAAATAATTTAGAAAGAAACTGTTTATCAATTCCAATTCCTGTATCCCTTATATCAATTGTAACCGTATTATTATTTTTATCAATATTTATATCTAAAGAAACAGTTCCATTAATGCGATTGTACTTAATAGCATTAGAAATTAGATTAGAGCTAATCTTTCTCCATTTATCTTCATCAAAAGATGCAAAAACAGATTCATCTGAACTTGTAAATTTTAACGCAATACTTTTCTGATCAGCTAATGAGGCAAATGAGTTAAAAAGGTACTTTTGGAAAGCTACAAAATCTCCATCACTCACATGAATCTCCAACTGATTGTCTTGCATTTGAGCAATTTCTAAAATCTTTTGAACTTGATTAGATAGATGATGGGTTTGATTTTCAATCTGAGAGAGATGTCCATTGGTATTCTTTTCTGAAGAATTAGTCAGTTTCTCTCTAATTTGATCAGTTGCCCCTAAAATTACTGTAAGCGGTGTTCTAAATTCATGAGCAATCTGATTGAACCACCGGGTTTTAGATTGAGATAAGTCTTTTACAAACTCTTTCTCTGTTTCGGCAATTTTTCTTCTTAATTGTATTTTATAAAATGCAAAAACGATTAAGAATAATAAAAAACTATATAGCAAATAAGCAAGGTTCGTTTTATACCATGGCGGTATTACTGATAATTCAACACTATCTCCTATTTCCCAAGCATCATCTATATCAAATGCCTTAACCTTTAGAGTATACTTCCCTTTTGGTAAATAAGATAGTGTAACAGTTCCATCAGATTGAATGGGAAGCCAATCCTGATGAAATCCTTCTAGCCAAAATTGATATCTAACATTTTGTGATCTTTCGAAGGTTAAAGCCCGAAAATCAAATGTAATACTCTGATCTTCTGGATATACTTTAATTTCATTATCAACTAATCCTTGTTTTTTAGGAAACTTAGATACTATAGTTGTATCGGATCTGAATTTCGTATACGATAACCAGGCTAGGTTTGGTTTTTTTTCAGTTGAAAAAGTCAACTGATCGGGATTGAAATATTGAATACCTCCTTCACTTCCCATCCAAACATAACCTTGTTCATCCACGTATGCAAAACCTAAAAGCATAGAGTTATCATACAGTCCATCTTGTGTGTCATATGTTTTAAATATATCTTTATCTGGATCATAAGAGATGATTCCATTACTTATACTACTTAACCATATCACACCACTCTTATCGCTAGTAACGTTTAAAATTTTATCATTAGACATTTTACCACTTCGCAAAAACCTTTTAAACTCTCCGGTTTTTGGATCCAAGCAATTAAGGCCTCCATCAGTTCCTATCCAAAGGAATCCCTTTTGATCCTGATGAATAGATTGAATTAAATTAGAGCTTATACTTTTTGGGTCATTTATATCATGTCCATATCGTATAAACTTAACTTTACTGTTTTTTGTAATCTTACTTGCATCTGAAAATTTTAATATTCCTTTCCCTATACTTCCTAACCAAATATTATCTTGATTATCCGGATACAACTCAATTATTCCTGTATTGTTTTCGAAGACAGGAATACCAAAATACTCTTGGCTTTTAAGATCATAAATAATGATATTATCCCATTGACCTATCCACAACCTTTGATTCTTATCTTCAGTAATTTTCCAACTAACACTTAACGGAAATTTTAAATCTGATAAATAAATTGGTATGGTATTTTCGTTGTTCGGATTTATTTTTAATAAAGCTGTTTGATCTTTGTCGTCTCTTCCTAAAGCATATAAAAATTCATCACTAGCACAAATTATAGTATTTACGGTACTTTTTTGAATTTTTTTAGGAGGATTGGAAGGGTCTTTATCCCAAGAATAAATACCATCACCTAGTGCAAACCATATTTTATTACCACATTCTACAACTTGCCTCACCTGCCCTAAAGTTCCTAAAAAAGGATGCCTAAAAGGCTTATGAGGTATTAATTGAAATGCTCCTAAATTGGTACCAATCCAAAAATTGTCTTCTCTATCTTGGAATATACAATTTGCCTTAATCTTTTTAGAAGATTTAATATTTAGCAATTCTTGCAAAGGCATTACCACTTGATGCTTAAAATCTGGAGAAAACTTATAGATTTTATCTCCTCCGTTTACCCAAACATATCCTTTTTTATCTTTAAAAATAAAAGGACGTTCTCTCACACTGGTTCTATATTCAGATTCGAAGCCTAATTTTTGAAGGTTCCAAATCGTATCGGATTTCCTCGCTATAAATAGTTCTTTATTAGAATATAATAAGAAACTATCTTTAGAAATAGCAGAGATATTTTTATATCTGTCATTCGGTAAATTTTGTTTAAAAACTGTATCGCCATCAACGACAAATATTTCTTTGGATATCTGTGTAAGTATATATTTTGATCCATCTTCAGCAATACTAATATTCGAAGAACTTTTATCATAAAATCTTCTTACTGTACTATCTTTTAAATAATAACGGTATATCCCTGCGGTAGAAGAAATCCATAGATTTTCTTTAGCATCCTTTACTATATTGTTTACAATAGAAATATCATCATCTAATGTATCCTTAGGGATAAAAAGAGAATCAAAATGTTCCTCATATAAATTCACGACATTCACTCCTCCACCAAGAGTTCCTAGATACAACTTATCATCACCTTTTAACTGAGTGATGCATCGAACCCAATTAGCTCTTAACGCCTTTGCATCTCCTGGAACGTAGGTAAATAACTTAAATCTTTTGCCGTCAAAACGATTTAATCCATATTGAGTAGCAAACCACATAAAACCATCATCATCCTGATAAATATCTGAAACCCAATTATTCGACAGACCATTAAAATGTGTATAAGGTTTCACATGATAGGTTCCCTCTACTTGCGCAGTAATAACTATGCTAAAAATTAGAAAACAAGCATTTAATAATATGATTTTATATAGGTACTTCATCAGGGTTTTTACGTGAAAAAAATTACTGCAGATCTATAATTATCAATCTCTTAGTGTAAAAGAACAACTTTTTTTACAAAATTATTCAGTTTCTAATGCTGTTGCCCTGTATTCTTTAGGAGAAATGCCTGTATATTTTTTAAAAGCAGAATAAAATGTTGACTTAGAGTTAAATCCAGAATCTAAACCAATTGCAAGTACAGTATAATTGGAGAATTTTGGGTTTTTGAGTTTAGATTTGGCATCTTCTACTCGAAACTTGTTTACATAATCTACAAAACTAGAACCATTCAATTTAGCAATCATTTGAGAAAGATACTTACTACTAACTTTTAGCATTTTTGATATCCCTTCTAATCCTAAACTTGCATCTCTGTATATCTTGGCTTCCTTCATTAAAAAATGAAGTTCTTTAAAATATACATCGTCATTAGTAATGTTTGATGTGTTTTTTATATCAATCTGGGCAAGTTTTTTTGCCGTTAACTTAGCAATTAGCTGAAAGAGTAATATATGATGTTCATTAAAAAAACCTTCTTGCGAATGTTCTGAATCTAGCACTCCGACCACCTTATCATCAATTTTTATTGGAACTGCTAGTTCAGAATTACGACTAATATCATCAACAACATACCGATCGTCATAATTTACATTATAGATACACTCATACTCTCCAGATTGTGCCACTTGTCCAACGATTCCTTGACCCAACGAAATTTCGATCGGACTTAATATGGTTCGCCCTCCTTTATCCTTATTACCGTAAGCTGCTTTTTGGATCAGAACTTTTCTCGAATTATCTAATATATATATCACGCAATCTTCTAAATGTAGATGAGAAATACAGTTCTCCACAATATCCCAGAGAACATCATCTAGATTATTTTTATCAAATAAAGAGGTGGAAAAATAACTGAGTATACCTGTTATTTGAGATGGCTTATCATAATGAATTAATTCTAATTCTTCTTCAGAAAAAATGTGGTTTAATCCAGACATCCTAAAATTCTGGATAGCTTTTTGCACAGCTTCAGATTCTTCAGAGTTCTTAGACTTAGATTTTTCTTTAGGATTGCTAGCTCCTATAAGTGTATCTATAAAGGAGCTTGTTTTTTTATTTTTTTGATATCTATATAACCACCAACATGCTAAAACAAAAGCTGCTAAGCATACAAAAATAATTGTTGCATTATATAGTAGGTTCGTGTTCATTATGTTGGTTAATAAACGTTTATACATAGAGACAAAAACAAATTACCTTCTATGTATATGTGAATATAAATCCTCTACCTAATAAATGCAAGTTTATTTGTCGGTTATTTTACTTCAAAAGGAACCTTTTCTATTTGCCCTCCTTTGCTAATAACTACCTCATACTTTCCTACAGGAAGGTAATATTTTCCATTTTTCTTTTTGGAAACTTCCTCATCTGGAAACTCTTTTAGTAAAGCTTTTCTTCCTTTTTCCGAAATTGTAAGATCATACTCAGCATAATTAAGCCCTTTATCCGAATCTGAATAAAACTCTCTTAGTGTTTTGCCATTGGGAGTATTTATCTTTATAGTAACGGACTCTGCACTATTCGTATAATACTTCACTATTGTAGAAGGTTCATATGCTTCTAACCATTTACTCCAAGAGCTTCCCCATCTTGGAGATGCTTTTATCGAACTCATTGGGAAAAGATACAAACTTGATGTAAGCACCTTAGAACTTAACTTTTGTAAAGGCTCTATATTTGTTTTGTAAATACTTCTACCGTGAGTTCCTAAGAGCAGATCATTTGCATCTGCTTGTATAACAATATCATGAACAGCTACGTTCGGAATTCCTTTGGAAAAAGCCTGCCATGTCTTTCCTCTATCTAATGAAACATAGGCTCCATTATCAGAACCAACATACAAAACATCCTCATTCTTTGGATCTTCTTTAATCACATTAATCGAAGAGATTGGTAATTCTTTTCCTATGTTTTTCCAAGTTTGTCCATAATCATCACTCATATATACATAAGCACTAAAATCATCCCAGCGATATCCATTAAGGGTCACATATACACGTTCTTTTTTATGAGAAGAAGCGATAACCCTCGATACCCATAAATCTTTAGGTAAACTATTAGAAATTTTAGTCCAATTGCCTCCGGAATTTTTGGTTACATACACTAATCCATCATCACTTCCAGTATATATTAAACCGAACTGAAATATAGATTCAGAAATAGATGTTAATGTTCCGTAAGCTACATTTCCTTTTTTACCTCCATTAGTAAGGTCTCCAGAAATTGCTGTCCAATCATCTCCCTGATTCATGGATCTCATTAATTTATTTCCTCCGAAATACAAGATATCTTGATTATGTGGAGACAATAAAATTGGTGTTTGCCAATTAAATCGATAAGGAGACTCTCCCAACTCATGTTTCGGTTGAATGTATGTTTGCTCATCCGTAGATCTATCTAATCTAAAATAGTTTCCAAATTGGAATCCTGTATATACAATATCACTATTTCGATTATCGATTTGTACTTGCATTCCATCTCCTCCCATAATACTTTTCCAAGGATAATGCCCACTTTGGTGCCAAGCTACATTTTCTTTTGCTCTAACAGATCCAACCCAAACACCATTATCCTGTAATCCTCCATAAACGTTGTATGGTTTTTCATGATCAACATTTATTGCATAAAACTGTCCTACACTTGGCTGATTTGCTTTTATCCAATTTTCTCCATCATCATAACTAATATTTACACCTCCGTCATTTCCATTAATTAGATGATTTGGGTTTTTTGGATTTATCCAAAGTGCATGATGATCTGCATGTACATTCTCTGCACTGATACTTTTAAAAGTAGCTCCTCCGTCTTTTGATTTTAAAATAGGCACTCCAGAGATATAGATATGATCTTTATTTGCTGGATTCACCTGTATCTGAGCAAAATAATATCCATAACTGTAAAAAATATCATCTAAATATTCTGTGTGTGTTTTCTTCCAGCTTTTACCGCCATCATCACTTCTATAAACTTCAGCACCGATTACGGGCGTATCAAAAAGGGCAGCATTTGCATTTTCTAAATACTTGGCAAGATCAATAGGTTTTACAGAACCGCTACGAACCATTTGCTTCACGTTTCCTGCTCGATATTTTTCTTGGAATCCGTTTGTCTTTAGATAACGATTTAGTTTTTTATCCTCTAAATTTAAAAAAGTATCTACGGACATTGTTTTAAAATCATCTTTTGTAAGTCCTGTACTTTTACTTGTTTCTTTTCCTTTTTCCCTTCTAAATTGACTGTCGTGTACAGCATAAACTGTATTTTCATCAAAAACAGCTAAACCTATTCTTCCTACTCCATTTCCTGTCGGGAAACCACTTCCATCTAATGAAATTTTATTCCAAGTGTTCCCTGCATCTGTACTCTTGTAAATTCCAGAGCCAGTTCCGTTTCCTTCAAAATTCCAAGCTTTTCGATCCTTATCCCAAGCTGCAGCGTACATAACATTAAAATTACCTGGTGCGTAAGCAACATCAATAATTCCGGTTTCATTATTTACAAACAATGTTTTGTTCCAAGTATTACCTCCATCATTTGTTTTATAAATGCCTCTTTCATCATTTGTAGAGTATAAGTGTCCTGTAACTCCAATAACTACCTCATCAGAATTATTTGGATTGATAATAATTCTTCCTATATGATGTGAATCAATTAAGCCTACATTTTTCCATGACTGTCCTTTATCATCAGATTTAAGAATTCCAATTCCGGCATAAGAAGATCTTGAGGAATTATTTTCTCCAGTACCTACCCAGATAGTTCCTTTTTTCCAGTCTACCGCAATATCACCTACATTAATGGTTTCAGCATTATCTAAAATTGGTTCGAATGTTGTTCCGTTGTTTTTGGTATACCATAATCCTCCAGAAGCGTAACCAACATAAAACTCTGCTGTATTTTGTGGGTTTACATCTACATCTACTACACGACCACTCATTACCGAAGGACCAATGTTTTCGAACGGAACATTTTTTACAATTGATGATTTTTCTAATTGTGCTTTCTGCAACAATCCTTTCTGTATCTCTTGCGCATTCGTTGCATTTTGTTGAGAGAATGAAGAAATACTTGCAAAAAACAGCAATAAGATAGTTGAGATGTGTGTTTTCATGATGATCGAAATTTAGTTGGCTGAAAGTATAGAATGCTAAAGTAGTGTCAAAATTTTTAGATATTGTTTAACAATACATCTTTTGGGCTTTAGTATTTTTGAAGTCACATAATATACATTAAAGACTTTATATCAAATGAAATATCACCAAATAGATAAAAATCTTTTCATTAAAAATAGAAAGAATTTTGCAGCACAGATGAAACCAAATAGTATTGCGGTTTTTAATAGTAACGACATATATCCTATTAGTGCTGATAGCACAATGCCTTTCGAGCAACACAGAGATATTTTTTATTTAAGTGGTGTAGATCAAGAAGAAAGTATTTTGGTGTTATTCCCAGATGCTCCACACGAAAAGCACCGTGAAATGCTTTTTCTCAAAGAAACAAGTGAACTTATTGCTATTTGGGAAGGAGAAAAGTTAACGAAAGAAAAGGCTTTTGAAACTTCTGGAATCAAAACCGTGTATTGGTTACAGGATCTCGAGAAAATCTTTTTTGAGATTATGACACAATGCGATACTGTTTATGTTAATACCAACGAACATTACAGAGCTAATGTAGAAACAGAGACAAGAGAAGATCGTTTTACCAAATGGTGGAAAGCAAAATATCCTGCTCATTCAGTAGCAAAGAGTAATCCAATTTTACAAAGATTACGTTCTGTGAAAGATCCTATTGAGATTGACCTTATGCAAACCGCCTGTAATATCACTGAAAAAGGGTTTAGAAGATTACTCAGTTTTGTAAAACCTGGTGTTTGGGAATATAATATAGAGGCAGAACTATTGCATGAATTTATTAATCACAGATCTAAAGGTTTTGCGTATACACCTATTATTGCTAGTGGAAACAATGCTAATGTTTTACATTATATAGAGAATAATCAGCAATGTAAGGAAGGGGAGCTTATATTAATGGATATAGCTGCTGAATATGCCAATTATTCTAGTGATTTAAGTAGAACTATTCCTGTTTCTGGTAAATTTACAGATCGTCAGAGAGCTGTATATGATGCTGTACTACGAGTAAAAAATGAAGCTACCAAAATGCTAGTCCCTGGAACGATTTGGGCTGATTATCATGTGGAAGTAGGAAAAATTATGACTTCAGAGTTATTAGGCTTAGGACTAATAGATAAAGCAGACGTTCAAAATGAAAATCCAGATTGGCCAGCATATAAGAAATACTTTATGCATGGAACCTCTCATCATATAGGTTTGGATACTCATGATTATGGAATTCTAACAGAGCCGATGCAAGCAAATATGGTATTTACGGTAGAGCCAGGTATTTATATTCCTGATGAAGGTTTTGGAATCCGATTAGAAGATGATGTAGTTATACAGGAAAAAGGAGAACCTTTTAATCTAATGGCTAATATTCCAATAGAAGCTGATGAAATCGAGGACTTAATGAATAAATAGTAAACGACATACACGTATAGAATGTAAAACCCTTGATGATTAAAAAGTCATCAAGGGTTTTTTATGATCTTATTTTGAAAATTTAGAGAATATTTATGCCTGTTTATTCGTTGGATATAAAATATTTATAGAACACGAATGCAACGAATGAAAATTACAGCAGGTCATCAACAAGCTATGCCTTATCTAGTTGTTGAAAATGCAGATGACTTTATTGATTTTATAAGAAAAATATTTAACGCACAGGAAATGATGCGCAAAGTAGATACTTCTTATAAAATTGAACACTCCGAAGTAATGATTGGTGATGCTACCATCATGATTACTGAAGCTTCCAAAGCATATCCTGCTCAAAACACATCTATGTATGTTTATGTTAAGGATACTGATCAAACATACTTTAATGCTATAGATGCAGGCGCTATTTCGCTAATGCAACCTATGCAAGAAGATCATGGAGCTCGAGCTGCAGGCTTTAAAGATCCTTACGGCAATACCTGGTGGATTGCTACACTAAATTAATCACATCCTAGATCTACTCTAGAAGTATCATCATTATTTGGAAAACAACTTCCAGAGATAATAGCATCAGGAACATATCTATTCAATTCCGGATCTCGTAAACCGTTGGTTATAAATGCCGTCATATCATCTATTTCCTCTTCAGTAAGATTAATAGTTCCAAATTGAGATGCCAAATTTTCTGAAGGCACTTCCGCTTTTTGAGGAACACCGTTGTTTTTATACTCGATTACTTCTTTTACCGATGTAAAAGTTCCTCCATGTCCATAAAAACCATTATCCACTAGATTGTATAATGTTGGTGTTTTAAATTTATAATCATCATCTGGATTATTAGTAAAACCACCTCTTCCTCTTTTTACTTTATCCATATTGGCATTAAACAATAATAAAGCATCACTGGTATTTGCAAAATCATCCATTCCATATGCATGAAAACCTTTGTCATTTAGTGCAGGCCCCGTATGACATTCATAACATTTTCCTTTTCCAAAAAACACGATAGCACCTTTTTTCTCACTCTCATCTAAAGAATTAGTATTTCCTTTTAACCAATCTTGCCAAGGAGATCTATTTGCTAATAAAGTTCTTTCATATGCTGCCATCGCCAAAGCACCATTATGTTTAGTATATCTTTCATTTTCTGCTACATCTGGGAATGCAGCATCAAAAAGTTCTTTATAACCAAAAGTATTTACAAAATCATCATCTATTTGTAATCGATGTACTTTCTGACCTTTAATTGCCTGAACCTCTATTCCTTGTAAGCCCAAGAAATTCTCCTCAATCTCAGTCCAACTAGCTTCTGTTCCTGCATTAGTTCCGGTTCCACCAAACTGACCATTCCAAAGCATCACATCCTGATACGCTACATTTAAAATTGTAGGTGATTTAATTGGTTGTACATCTATTGAATCAACAGGAACATTGGTATTCACTACTCTCTCTTCACCCCTTATTCCAAAACCAATTCCACATTCTCCAATTCCTTGTCTTATACCTGCCCCAAAACCTGCTGCTGCCTGATGACAAGAAGCACAAGAATAAGTTCCTTTCATAGCATCAATTTTAGGAACACCTCCAGTAGCTGTTTCATGAAGTAACAGTTTACCTAAAGTCACTTTTTCCGATGTAATAGGATTTAAAGGATCTTGTGGAATACTAGCATAATCATCGCTCTCTGGTAGTATAAAAAAAGATACACCTTCTCCATCAGAAGCATTATCCAAAGCGTTTAATAACTCAGCATCTAAATTAGACGTAATCGGAATATAATCATCTTTGGTACAAGACGATATCAGCAATACAATTGCTGAAAAAAAAGTTAGTTTTTTCATTAGTTTTTGTTTTCCCTATTGTTATGAATCCCCAATTCTTAACATTTGTTCTTAAATAAATGTTAAAGAGCGCGAATTTAATAAAAAAATAGATTGGAAAGACCTTTTGGTGCTTAAAAAACTATACTTACTGTTTAGCTTTCAAAAGTTTGATGAAAATTGAACTAATGATAAAAGTTGTTATCGCTGGTAACAACCATGCGAGACTATAGATACCAAGTGGAATAATTTCTAGAATTGGTTGAACCTGATCTTTGAAGCCTATCGAAGCCAAAAAATCTGGTAAACTAAATAATATGGTTACCAAAACTACAGATCTAAAAACAGCTACAGGAGCTAATTTGTCTGGCAAGACATTTAATAAGATTAATACAATAGTTATTGGATAAATAAACATTAATGCAGGAATAGCCACTACAATAATATCGTGTACATCAAGCTGTCCCATAACCACTCCAAGAACACAACCAACCACTGCAGTTATTACATATGCTTGATGAGATTCTTTAAAAACACCTTTAATAAAATCTGCAGTCCCTGTTACAATACCTACTGCCGTTGTAAAACATGCTAAAGACACTAAAACACTTAAAAAAGTACTTCCAATGTTTCCCAAGGTTTGTAAACTTAACCCTGATAACAATTCAGTGCGACTTATTTCTTTTTCAAAAGTTCCATTAAAAAGTGCTCCATTAAATATTAATCCTGCATAAACGATAAACAAACCAATACCAGCAATCAATCCTGCATCTCTAATCAATCTTCTATTCTCTTCAAAACTTTGTTTTCCTTTCAATTTAAGTGAGATGATAACCACTCCTCCGACAACAACAGCCCCAATAGCATCAAAAGTTTGATACCCTTCTAGCAATCCCTTTATAATAGGTGTTTCGAAATCTGAAATATTCATCGGTACATGTTCAGAAAACATTCCAATACATATGATACTCAGAATTACTATAAATATAATTGGAGTCAAAAACTTACCTAGTACAGTAAGAATTTTAGAACGATTTAATACAAAAAATAAAACAATACCAAAGTAAACACTACTTGTTAGTAGAGAGCTAGATCCAAAAAAAGGTTGAATCGCCATTTCATGAGTAACCGACGCAGTTCTTGGTGATGGCAATGAAATGGAAATCGCATATACTATAAAACAATATAATAAACTAAATGTAGGTGAAACCTTTTTTCCAAAGTCTAACATTGTTCCCTGCAACCTGGCATGAGCAAAAATACCAAGCAAGGGTAGCAACACAGCTGAAATTACAAAACCTATCGTTACCCAAAACCACATATCTCCTGCCTTAAATCCAAGACTTGGCGGTAGTATCAGATTACCAGCTCCGAAAAACATAGAGAACAAAGCAAATCCAGTAATAAAAGTTTCTTTATTTAGTCTCATTTGGTTAGGTTTATATTGTTTTGCAAATAATATGAAAGTTGAAATATAAAATTTCCAGATGACATTAGCATATAAAGGAATTGAAATTAATTATAACATTACTGGGAAAGGTGCGCCTTTGGTTTTATTACATGGTTTTCTAGAAAATCTAAAAATGTGGGACGAAATTATTGTAGATATTTCTAAAAAATATACTTGCATTGCTATTGATTTATTAGGTCATGGAAATACAGACTGTATTGGCTACATACATAGAATGGAAGATATGGCTCATGCTGTTAAAGCTGTATTGGATATTTCTATAAATACAACCCCTGTATTCATAGGTCATTCTATGGGTGGATATGTTTCCTTAGCATATCTCGATTTATTTCCAGACGAGATATCAGGGTTAGTATTATTAAACTCTACCTCATTCCCTGACAGTAAAGAAAGAAAGATAAATCGAAGTCGAGCGATTGCTATTGTTAAAAAAAACCCTAATGCATACACCAGTATGGCGATTGCAAATCTTTTTGCCGAAAAAAACCGTGAAGCCTACAAGAATGAAATCGAAAAAATCAAAATTGAAGCTTCTAAAACTCCTCTTCAAGGAATAATAGCTGCCTTAGAAGGAATGAAAATTAGAAAAGACCACACCGAAACATTACATAAATTTGAAGGTGATAAAATCATCTTTAGCGGAAAAAAAGATCCTGTTTTATCTTATCAACAAAGCGTAAACGAATCCGAACTATGTAAGACAGATTTAATAGTATTGAATGGTGGACATATGTCATATATAGAAAACAAACAGGATATCATCAAATCATTACTCGATTTCTTGCCGTAAAAAATAGATTATTTCCGCTTTTCTTAACAATTTAACAACTTACAAAAAACACCATGTGAAAATCATAATTTTATCGATGAAATACATTTTAATGGGGCAAAGTTGCTATAAAATACACTTTTTGGTCAAAAAATAGCATTTTTACAAAAAATTTTCTTACAAATTATTGTTAATAACTAAAAAAATGTTATTATTGTATTGATTATGAACTTTTAACCCCCACAAAAATGAAGAAACATACCCCCCGTTCGTCATTCTCCGTATCAAAAATGTATTGCGCTTTATTCGGTCATAATTATGTAATGTCTAAACAAGTTACGCACCATATAAAAGAATATACTTGTTCTCATTGTGGCGAACAAGCTACTACCAATAGTAGAGGAAGATTGGAAGTTATGACACCAAAATTAAAAGAGATCAATGATGCCTTAGCTTCTGTTCACGAAAAAAAGATTGCTAAAAGTAAAAATAAGATAAACTTACAAGCTGCTTCTTAAATTATTCTTTTATCGGATTCCATCCCTGCGCAGTTAATTGTATTTTTTCATTGGCTCTAGTTATTAGTCCCATTCCGCTTTTTTTATCGGTTATATGACCTATAACTGTAAGATTAGGATTTGCTTTAATCTTTGGAAAATCTTCTTGCTTTATTGTAAACAGTAATTCATAATCTTCTCCTCCGCTAAGAGCAACCGTTGTACTGTTCAATTTAAATTCTTCACACGTAGATATAACAACTGGATCTAATGGTATTTTTTCTTCATACAAATGTACTCCAACTTCTGATTTTGTACACAAATGAATAACTTCTGAAGATAAACCATCGCTTATATCAATCATACTGGTTGGTTTTACTTCTAATGCTTTTAAAAGTTCTACAATATCTTTTCTTGCCTCAGGTTTTAGTTGCCTTTCAATTAAATAAGAATACTGATCCAGATCAGGCTGAGAATTAGGGTTGGCTTTATATACTTGTTTTTCTCTTTCTAAAATTTGCAATCCTAAATACGCAGCTCCTAAATCTCCAGAAACTACTAAAAGATCATTTTCTTTGGCACCATCTCGATATACAAGATCATCCTCATTAGCATATCCCACAGCTGTAATACTAATCATTAATCCTGTTGTGGATGAAGTGGTATCTCCGCCAACAACATCTATCTTATATATTTTTGCTGCCGTTTGAATTCCTGCATATAACTCTTCTAACGCTTCTAAAGGAAACCTATTAGAAACAGCAATGGAAACCGTAATTTGTGTCGCGGTAGCATTCATGGCGTACACATCAGATAAATTTACCATTACCGCCTTATATCCCAAATGCTTTAGAGGAACATAGGAAAGATCAAAATGTACTCCTTCGATAAGTAAGTCTGTTGTTAAAACACATTTTTTATCTTTAAAATCAAGTACTGCAGCATCATCTCCAATTCCTCGAATTGTTGATTCATGGATAATTTCAAAATGCTTACTTAAATGGTCTATCAATCCAAACTCTCCTAATTCCGCAAGAGAAGTTCTTGGTGTATTTTTATCTTCAATCATACCTGCAAAGGTAGGCAACAAAGAAATTGTATGACATAAAAAAATCCCGAAAAATCGGGATTTCAACATTTAAGAATCTAATTACAGACATTCCCTTTCATAATTAATTGCTTCCGTATTCTGAATAATTCCCGATTTATAAATAAACGGTGTATCCGATATAATAGTTACTTTATAACTTCCTTCAAGTCCAGCACTTAATCCCCAATCTCTCGCAACCGAGAAATTATAAATGGCCGTTTCGCTTATAGTAATATTCGTAAGCGAAATTTCTTCGTTCTGATCTGTACAACCATAATAACTTACCTCCCCATTATTTAAAAGATTAGGACCTCCGAATTGCCCAAATTCTACCGATAAATCTAAGGATACTGTAGAATTTCCAGTAATATCCTCTACACTAACAGATATTTTAGAGTCTTTTTTGAACTCAAATTGATAAATATTCTCACACGTCTGTCCTAATTCGCATAACCACTTGCCTTCTCTTTCAAATAAAGTAACTTCAGGAGTAACTATGGATATATCATCATCTTTTGAACACCCTACACTTAAGACTATCAAAAATAAAACCCATGCTTTTTTCAAAATTCTCATTTCCATTTTTTTGATTTTTTATCGTTTAACACCCCTATATCAACAATGATTAATTTTTGTTACCTTTTGGACAATTTTTTAGAAAAAAGAGATTACATATTTCTATTTAACAGTTTTTTTAGGGTATTCTCAAAGTTATCTGTTATATAAACATGCATCCTTATTAACAAACATTAGTAAATTCAATATGAGAAATATTCCAACCACGGTAATAAATATTTTAATAGCATTCTTGTTTATTAATTGCAGTAATGACGATGATATAAACATCCCAACAATAACTCCCGTAGATCCTATTGCTTGTTCTAATGAAAGTGATGGAGGTATTTATGAAAGTTGTGGTATCGATTTCATCTCGTCTATTTCACTATCTGAAATGAGTGCTTCTGCAGGAAATGATAGTTGGGGATGGACAGATGCTACAACTGGTAAAGAGTATGCTATTATGTGTCTAGATAATGGAACTGCTTTTATCGACATATCGAATCCAGAAAGTCCTATATACCTTGGAAAACTTCCTACGGCCACTCAGAGTAGTCAATGGAGAGATGCAAAGGTATACCAAGATCATGTTTTCATAGTTAGTGAAGCTCCTGGACATGGTATGCAAGTTTTTGATCTAACAACCCTTAGAAACGTGACCAATCCTCCTCAAACTTTTACAGCTAATACAACCTACACTGGTTTTGGAAATGCTCATAATATTGTAATAAATGAACAAAGTGGTTTCGCTTATGGAGTAGGAACAGGAACCTTTAATGGCGGACCTCATTTTGTGAATATCCAAGATCCTAAAAATCCAGTTGCAGCAGGTGGTTTTATTTCTACAGGAGGAGATGCCTATAGTCATGACGCCCAAGTTGTTACTTATAGTGGTCCTGATACGGATTATACCGGAAGAGAGATTTTAATCGGAAGTAATCAAATTGAAATTGTTATTGCTGATATTACTGATAAAGATAATCCACAAACCATATCAACTATCAATTATGATAATATAGGATATACACATCAGGGATGGTTTACAGAAGATCAAAGATTTTTCTTGTTAGGTGATGAATTGGATGAACAGCGAGTAGGCTTTAATACCAGAACTGTAGTGTTCGATTTTGAAGACCTAGATAATCCCAAGTTTCATATGAATTATTCTGGAACAACTCCGGCAATTGATCATAATGGCTATGTAAAAGGAAATAAGTTTTACTTAGCCAACTATAGAGCAGGTATAAGAATTATTGATATATCATCAATTGCTTCAAAATCAATGGCTGAAATTGGGTTTATTGATACTTTTCTAGGTAGTGACAGTGCTGGTTTTAGTGGGGCTTGGAATGTATATCCCTTTTTTGAAAGTGGAAATATTGTAATTAGTGATATTAATTCTGGATTTATACTTGTTAGAGAAAGTGAAAACTAACTCAACAAATTCTTAAAAATAAATCAAATTAATAATCTTAACAGAGCTAAAAATGTTACGCTTCCTTTAGATTATTCACCTGGAATATATTTAGTGAAAATTAACGATATCACTAAAAAACTAATCATAAATTAATTCAAAAATTTAAACTAATTGTTGAATTTTAAAAAACATAAAAGGTTTAATAATTCATAAAAACAAAAAACAGTATCATACAATTAAATACTGATTATAAGATGGTTAAACCAGCGAAATAGTGCGGAAAGCTAGGAACGATTTTGGGATTTTTTAGTTTAATTTTGTGTAAATGGCTAGTTTTTAAAAAACTAGAATAACTAACTTCTAATTACACAAACTCATGAAAAAACTCACCCTAGCCTTAGGCCTTGTGGTATTCACCACTATTTGCCAAAGCCAAACGCCTTGTACCAACGGATTTGCTGGTTCTTACCCTTGTAACGACTATGATCTTATGTCTAGAATTTCACTTTCTCAAATGAGCGCAAGTTCAGGAAATGATAGTTGGGGATGGACAGATTCTCAAACATCTAAAGAATATGCTATTATTGGTCTCAATAATGGTACAGCATTCATAGATGTGTCTAACCCAACCAATCCTGTTTACCTCGGAAAATTACCCACAGCAACGGGTAACAGTTTATGGAGAGATGTAAAAGTTTATAGCGATCATGCTTTTATAGTAAGTGAAGCATCTGGTCATGGTATGCAGGTTTTTGATCTTACCAGATTACGTAATGTTTCCAATCCACCTGTTACTTTTTCAGCAGATAGTAGATATACAGAATTTGGTAACGCTCATAACATTGTTATCAATGAGGATTCTGGATATGCCTATGTTGTAGGAGCACAAAGAGGATCAGGCCCCTACAATGGCGGACCGCTGTTTATAAACATTCAGGACCCTAAAAACCCAGTAAACGCTGGTGGATTTTTATCCGGAGGACAAAGAGCATATACTCACGATGCTCAGGTAGTTACATACAATGGTCCTGACTCAGATTATACTGGTAGAGAAATTCTTATCGGTAGTAATGAAATTGAAGTAGTCATAGCAGATATTACCAATAAATCCAACCCTGTAACTATTTCTACCATTCGATATTCAAATATCGGTTATGTTCATCAAGGTTGGTTTACCGATGATATGCGATACTTCTTATTAGGAGATGAAACAGATGAACAAGGAGTAGGTTTTAATACTCGGACCATTATTTTTGATTTTCAAGATTTAGATAACCCTCAACAGCATATGATCTACAATGGACCTACAGCTGCTACAGATCATAATGGATATGTAAAAGGAGACAAATTTTATTTAGCAAATTATAGAGCTGGATTTAGAGTAATCGATATTTCGGATATTGGAAATACCAATATTAATGAAGTCGGATTTTTTGATACTTTTCCTTCAAGTAATAGCGCTTCTTTTAATGGCGTTTGGAATGTATATCCCTATTTTGCTAGTGGAAACATTGTGATTAGTGATATAGAAGGAGGGTTTTTCTTAGTAAGAAAAAGCGAGCCTGGAGATGGTGGAGGAGATGATTGTTCATCAGTGGTCACTAGCTTCCCATTCGAAGAGAGCTTCGAATCTAGCTTTGGAGCTTGGGAAAATGCTTCTGGAGATGATCTTAATTGGACAAGAGATTCTGGAGGAACTCCGTCTAATGGCACTGGTCCAAGTACTGCTGCGGACGGGAATACTTATATTTATGTGGAAGCTTCTGGGAATGGAACAGGTTATCCAAATAAAAGTGCAATTCTAAATTCTCCTTGTCTCAATCTCACTAACCTTTCATCCCCAGCTCTTGATTTCCAATACCATATGTTAGGTAGCGCAATTAATTCTCTTTCCGTAGAAGCGCGAGTAGATAATCAAGGGAGTTGGTCTTCAATTTTTAGTAGAAATGGAGATCAAGGAAATAACTGGAACGCCGCAAACGTTGATCTTTCTGCGTATGCTGGTGAAGCCAGTGTGCAATTACGTTTTAGTGTGTTAACAGGAAGTGGAAATCAAGGATGGCAGAGTGACATTGCGATTGATGCCATTAGTATTTCAGATGGCACTAATCCTCCTCCACCAACCTGTGATAGTATAGATTTTAGAGACTTTCAGATTAATTCATTCTCTAATCAGGATGCTGCAGGAGATTTTAGCGTAAATAGTAGCGGAACTACACTTTCTTTAACGAACAATACTTGGAAATATATTCCTTTTAATTATACGGTTACTTCCAATACAGTTATTGAATTCGAATTTAGAAGTTCTTCTCAAGGAGAAATTCATGCTGTAGGTTTCGAAAATGATAACAGTTTAACCTCTAGTAGATATTTTAAAGTTCACGGAACTCAGAATTACGGTGTTACCAATTACGATAATTATTCTGGTAACGGTTTTACAACTTATGTAATTCCTGTAGGAAGTTTTTATACAGGTACCATGGATCGTTTAGTATTTATTAATGATAACGATAGTGGTTCTGGTAATAATTCAGATTTTGCTTCGGTAAAAATTTATGAAGGTTCTTGTACAAGATCTAATAGCGAGCAAGTGGTAACTGCTAATATTATTCCTGTTTTTGGTGATGAAGACGAAGATATTTTGGCTTTAAAAATGTATCCAAATCCAGTATCTGGACAGACTTTAGAAGTGTTTTTAAATACGGATCAAATGGCATCTTACGAAATTATATCTGTTTCAGGACAATTGATGAGTCAAGGAACCGTTACCAAAACAATAGATGTTTCAGGTTTGAATCCTGGAGTGTACCTTTTAAAGTTTTTTAATGATACCAATCAAGTTATTAAACGATTAGTAAAAAGATAAAAATCAACAATAACAAATGCGTAATTCTAAGTTCTTTTATAAAATCCTTTTAGTTTTTATCACTTCGATTTCCGTTGGGTGCAGCAGTGATGATGAAGGTACTGATCCTACAATTCCTACTAATCCTGATGATGGTTTTCAGGGAACCGTAGATTGGATTAAAACCTTTGGAGGAAGTCAGGAAGATGAAGCACTATCTATAGTTCAATCTTCCGATGGAGGATATGCCGTTTTTGGATATACCCAAAGTACAGATGGAGATATTACAGATAAAACCGCAACCGATAGTGATTTTTGGGTATTAAAACTTACTGAAGATGGTTCCATAAGCTGGAGTAAAACCTATGGAGGTACTGGAGATGATCGAGGAGAAAAGATTATACAAACAGTAGACAATGGATATGCTTTGGTTGGATATAATAGAAGCAATGATGGAGACGTAACCGAAAATGCAGGGTTGCAGGACTATTGGATCGTAAAAATAGATGCTTCAGGAAACCTACAATGGGAGAAATCTTTTGGGTTTCCTGGTATTGATCGTGCATTTTCGGTAGTCCAAACAAATGATGGTGGTTATTTTATCACAGGATTTTTAGACGTTACCGCTAGTAATGGCGATGGAAACGATAATAAGACTTTTTTCGAAAAACATGGCGTTGGAGAATTTTGGGGTATTAAACTAGATGCTTCAGGAAATACAGAATGGAGACGTTATTTTGGAGGAACCGATAATGATCGTAGTTATGATGCTGTGCAGACCGAAGATGGAGGCTACCTAATGATTGGCTCTTCAGAAAGTGTAGACTTTGATATTACCAACAGCCAGGGAAGCTATGACTTTTGGTTAGTTAAAGTAAATTCTGAAGGAACAAAAATCTGGGAAAAATCATTCGGCGGTACCGAAATTGATGTGGCATATGCCATTGCTTCAGACGGAAACGGGAAATATGTTATTGTCGGTGACGCTCGTAGTAATGATGGTAACATAACCAATGCCAATGGAAATGCTGATTTATGGATGATTCAGATTGATGGAAATGGTAATCTTATTTGGGAAAAATCTTTAGGAGGAACCCAATTCGATACAGGAAGAGGAATTTATCCCATACAATCCGGAGGCTTTGTAATCACTGGAAATTCACGTAGCAATGATATTGATGTAGATCAAAACAAAGGACAAAGTGATGTATGGACTATGTTAATTGATAACAATGGAAACGTCATCTGGAAAAACTCTCTTGGAGGAACTGAAGAAGAATTCGCTACAGGTGTCATCCAAACATCGGATAATAAAATTGTTGTGGCAGGAAGTTCTGCTAGTAATGATGGTGATATTACGCAAAATAAAGGAGCAAAAGATGCCGTTATCATAAAATATAAATAAACTAAAATTAAAACCTCACACATGAAAAAAATCGTATTTGCACTACTGGCTTTAACTATTGTATTTGCCTGTAAAGACGACAATGAAACAGATACGGTAGAAGCTGGAACTATAAATCTAGAGTTTGCTAATACTATCGACAATAATCCCATTGTACTCAACTCAACTTCGTATACTAATCAAAGTAACGAAAGCTATACTATTGCGGAATTGAAGTATATCATTAGTAATATTGTTTTAATAAAAGAAAATGGTGATGAATTTACCTATCCAGTAGCCGATAGTTACTTTTTAATTAATGAAGAAGTACCTGCTTCTAAACAATTCGAACTTGGTAGTATTGACGCTGGAGTATACACCAAAATCAGATTTGGTTTTGGAGTAGATCAAAGTAATTATCCACTAAATGGAGTTGCTAATTTTATACCTACTGCAGAAGAACAAGGAATGTTATGGTCTTGGTCTGCAGGTTATAAATTTCTTAAATTTGAAGGCTCATATACTCCTCAAGGCGGAACCGCGAGTGATTTTATTTTACACATAGGTAGCCATGGAGAAGCGCTAGATAATTATAAAGAAATAACATTAGACTTAATTAATCCTATTAGCGTTAATGGAAATACATCAACAATTAACATTAATGCTGATGTTGCTAAAATATTTGATAGCACGAATACACATTCATTAGAAGATAAAAGTGATATTCAGGTAGATCCAGAAAACGCACCAAAAATCGCCACGAATGTGCAAACTATGTTCGAAATTCAATAAAAAACTGATAGATGAAATATTTTGTATCAATAGGGATTTTTATATGCTTCTTTACTTCTTGTAGTTCAGATAAAGGAGAATATATCCCTATTGATCAAAATCCAAAACTAGAATTCGAAATTCCATCTAATTTTCCAGATCTTGATTATGATTTAAGTTCTAATCCTCCTACAGAAAAAGGATTTGAGCTTGGTAAAAAACTATTTTATGATGGCAGGCTAGCTTCAGATGGTGTTGTTTCTTGCGGGTTTTGTCATATCCAAGATTTTGCGTTCACACATCATACCCATATTGTAAGTCATGGAGTGGATGGTGCATTGGGAACACGAAATGCACAACCGTTGCACAACCTTGCGTTTATGAAAGAATTTACTTGGGATGGAGCTGCCATGCATTTAGATCTACAACCGATAATACCTATAACTGCAGAGGTGGAAATGAATGAAACCTTTTCAAGTATCATCAAAAAAATTGAAGAAGAGCCAGAATACGTTCAACTATTTGAACTAGCTTTTGAAAATATAGAAATTAATTCTGAAAACATCCTTCGGGCACTCTCACAATTTATGATTATGATGGTTTCCGCAAATACCAAGTATGATAAAATCGAGCGTAATGAAGGTGCTGTTTTTACAGAACAAGAGGCAGCTGGTTTCGAACTATTTAAATCTAAATGTGCCTCTTGCCATGCTGGAACTTTGTTTACTGATCAATCGTACAGAAACAATGGTCTTCCGATCGATCCACAATACAATGATATAGGAAGAAAAAGAGTAACAGGATTAGAGTCTGACATCTACAAGTTTAAAGTACCAACACTAAGAAATATAGAGCTTACATTTCCGTACATGCACGATGGAAGATTAAAAACATTACAAGATGTTTTGGATCATTATAGTGATGGTATGGTAGATTCTGAAACCTTAGATCCTACTTTCAAAAACTCAGACAATACGATTAAAGGAATTCCAATGAGTCAAGAAGAAAAAGAACAGATTATTGCCTTTTTAAAGACTCTTACAGATGATGATTTCCTAAATGACAATCGCTTTTCCGAATTTTAATCTCCTTTTTTATATTATAATAGATATTGCCTATTCTAATATATGTTAGATAAATGTTAGGTTATGTAAATAAAACCTACATATGTAGTATATTTGCAATCAATTTAGAATTAATCTATTTATAAGAGTATGATTAAGGTATCAGATACAGCTAAAAAGAAAGTCGTAGAGTTGATGACAGATGATGGGTACGATGTTTCTTCCGATTATATTCGAGTAGGCGTTAAAAGTGGCGGATGTTCCGGCTTATCATATGACTTGAAGTTTGATAAAAATCAAGAAGAAGGAGATAAAGTTTTTGAGGATAATGGTGTTAAAATAATTGTCGACAAAAAAAGCTTTTTATATCTCATCGGTACTACATTAGAATATTCCGGAGGACTCAATGGAACCGGATTCGTTTTTAATAACCCAAACGCTAACAGAACTTGCGGTTGTGGAGAAAGTTTTTCCCTTTAAACATTTAAAATTTATCCTATAAGCATTGCTTGGGATTTCGTAAGATGGCATATACTGAAGACGACTTAAAAAAAGAACTAGAGACCAAAGAATACGAGTATGGATTTTATACAGATATAGAATCTGATACATTCCCTGTTGGTTTGAATGAGGATATTGTTCGTGCAATTTCAGAAAAAAAGAATGAACCAGAGTGGATGACCGAATGGCGATTAGAAGCCTTTCGCGTTTGGGAACAAATGGAAGAACCAGAATGGGCTAATGTAAATTACGAGAAGCCTAATTTTCAGGATATCTCCTACTACTCTGCTCCTAATAAAAAACCAAAATATAATAGTCTTGATGAAGTAGATCCAGAACTATTGGATACTTTTAAAAAACTTGGAATTTCTTTAGACGAACAAAAAAAATTAGCTGGAGTAGCAGTAGACATCGTTATGGACTCTGTTTCTGTAGCTACTACGTTTAAAGAAACCCTTGCAGAAAAGGGTATTATATTTTGTTCCATTTCTGAAGCTATACAAGAACATCCGGAACTTGTAAAAAAACATATTGGTACCGTTGTGCCACAAAAAGACAATTTCTACGCGGCATTAAATTCTGCTGTGTTTAGTGATGGATCTTTTTGCTACATTCCTAAAGGAGTTAAGTGTCCTATGGAATTGTCTACGTACTTCAGAATTAATCAGGCAGGTACTGGTCAGTTCGAAAGAACTTTAGTGGTAGCTGATGAAGGAAGTTATGTGAGTTATCTAGAAGGTTGTACCGCTCCATCCAGAGATGAAAATCAATTACACGCAGCAGTTGTAGAATTAATAGCATTAGATGATGCTGAAATTAAATATTCTACCGTTCAAAACTGGTATCCAGGAAATTCTGAAGGAAAAGGTGGTGTATTTAATTTCGTTACCAAACGTGGTATATGTGAAAAGAATGCTAAAATTTCATGGACTCAGGTAGAAACAGGATCTGCTGTAACATGGAAATATCCTTCTTGTGTTCTAAAAGGAGATAATTCTGTTGGAGAATTTTATTCTATTGCTGTGACAAATAATTTTCAGCAAGCAGATACAGGAACGAAAATGATTCATTTAGGAAAAAACACGAAAAGCACCATTATTTCTAAAGGTATCTCGGCTGGAAAATCACAAAATAGCTATCGTGGTTTAGTGCAAATTAATAGCAGAGCTACAAATGCTAGAAATTTTTCTCAATGTGATTCTTTGTTAATGGGCAATGAATGTGGAGCACATACGTTTCCTTATATTGAAGCGAAAAACAAAACCGCTCAAATAGAACACGAAGCGACTACTAGTAAAATTGGTGAAGATCAAATATTTTACTGTAACCAAAGAGGAATCGATACAGAAAAAGCAATTGCTTTAATCGTAAATGGTTTCAGTAAAGAGGTTTTGAACAAATTACCTATGGAATTTGCTGTAGAAGCTCAAAAACTTTTAGAAATTTCTCTAGAAGGTTCTGTTGGATAAAAGTGTAACTAACAAACTCACATAAATGAAAAAATCATTTCTTCTTATCATCTTAAGTCTTTTAATTTTTTCCTGTAAAAACGAAAAATCACAATCCTCAGATGGAGAAACCACTTTAATTCGTGGTGAATTCATACTTATTGATGATGCAGGTGTTATAAAAGGAAAAGACTTTATATATGGTGTGGTTATAGACGATATAGCCAAAGAATTAAACAGTAAAGTAAAACCATTACAAAGAGAAGAATATGACATGGTTCCTGTAGTTGTAAAAGGAATTATAAAAAAGAACGAAGATGATGGTTGGCCAGAGATTGTAGAAATAAAAGAAATCGTTGGTGTAAGTGAACCAACCTCAGAATTACCAACAAAAATAAAATCTTCAGAAACCGCTGGACAAGAATAAGTGGTACTGAAGATATAATGACTAAAAAAACTATTTAAAAGAAAGATACGAAATGTTAGAAATTAAGGATTTACACGCTAGCGTTGAAGATAAAGAAATTTTAAAAGGTCTTAATCTTGAAGTAAAGGCCGGAGAAGTTCACGCAATAATGGGTCCTAATGGTGCTGGAAAAAGTACCTTAGCAAGTATTGTTGCTGGAAAAGAGGAATATGAAGTAACGGAAGGTTCTATTCTTTTAGATGGTGAAGATATAGAAGATTTAGCCGCAGAAGAAAGAGCACATAAAGGTGTTTTTCTTTCATTTCAGTATCCTGTAGAAATTCCTGGAGTAACGGTTACTAATTTTATGAAAACCGCTATCAATGAAACCAGAAAGGCTCAAGGGTTAGAAGAAATGCCTGCAAAGGATATGCTTAAAAAAATTCGTGAAAAATCCGAATTACTAGACATCGATCGTAAGTTTTTATCTCGTTCACTTAATCAAGGATTCTCTGGAGGAGAAAAGAAACGTAACGAAATTTTCCAGATGGCTATGATGGAACCTAAACTGGCCATTTTGGACGAAACAGATTCTGGACTAGATATCGATGCCTTACGAATTGTAGCGAATGGAGTTAACAAATTGAAAAGTAAAGACAATGCAGTAATTGTTATTACACATTACCAAAGATTGTTAGATTACATAGTTCCTGATTATGTGCATGTTTTATACGATGGTAAAATCGTAAAATCAGGAACCAAAGAATTGGCCTTACAATTAGAGGAAAAAGGATACGATTGGATTAAAGAAGAGATAAACGCATAGTTATGGAGCTGAAAGAAAAATTAGTATCTTCTTTTCTTGCTTTTGAAAACACTGTAGATGTTGATGCTCCTGTTCACGATATCAGAAGCCAAGCTATCAAGGTATTCGAAGAAAAGGGATTCCCAACAAAAAAAGAAGAAGCCTGGAAATACACATCGCTGAATGCAATACTAAAACATGATTATAGTATTTTTCCAAAAGAAGAAAATGCATTAGAATTTAAAGATGTAAAGAAGTATTTTCTTCACGATTTAGATACTTATAAGATTGTGTTTATTGATGGAAAGTACTCTTCGCATTTATCAGAAACTACACATGATAAAATCGATGTGTGTTTAATGTCCTCGGCATTAAATCATGATAAATATAAGCCGATTATAGATAATTATTTTAATAAAGTTGCTCAAAAAGATGGGTTAACTTCTTTAAATACTGCTTTTTCTAAAGAAGGAGCTTACATCTATATTCCTAAAAATAAGCTAGCAGATAAACCGATTCAAATTATTCACTTCTCTACAGGAAAAGAATCATTACAACTTTTACAACCTCGTAACTTAATAGTTGTTGAAGAGAACTCACATGTACAGATAATAGAGCGTCATCAGAGTTTAACATCCAATCCTGTATTGACTAATTCGGTTACAGAAATCTTTGCTGATAAAAGAGCTATTGTAGACTACTACAAAATTCAAAATGATAATGAGACTGCTTCTTTAATAGACAACACATATATACAGCAGCAAGCGCAGAGTATCGCATCAGTTCATACGTTTGCTTTTGGAGGTAATATAACCCGAAATAATTTAAATTTCTACCAGCTAGGTCAAGGAATAGATTCTATTCTTAATGGAGTTACTATTCTCGAAGGAAAACAACACGTAGATCATAATACCTTAGTACATCATACAGAACCAAATTGTGAAAGTCATCAGGATTATAAAGGAATCTTTGATGAAAAAGCAACAGGTGTATTTAATGGTAAAATCATTGTAAATAAAGAGGCACAAAAAACTAATGCCTTCCAATCTAATAACAATATTTTATTAAGTGATAAAGCAACGATCAACTCTAAACCTCAATTAGAGATTTTTGCAGATGATGTAAAATGTTCTCACGGCTGTACTATTGGTCAATTAGATGAACAAGCATTGTTTTATATGAGATCCAGAGGTATTGGAGAAAAAGAAGCAAGAGCATTGTTGATGTATGCCTTTGCCAATAACGTTTTGGAAAGTGTAAAAATACCTCAGCTAAAACAGAGAATCAATAAATTAATTGCCAATAAACTAGGAGTAAATATTGGTTTTGATTTATAAAAAAATTAAGCTTTTAAAATAAGTAATTAAACCTCTTCATATCATTGTTGAGGTTTTTTGTTTTTATGCAGAAAAAAATAACATTTCAAATATCACTATTAGTAGTATATACTTTCTTCTGTATACTAATGTTTCAGATCACTGTACAGTATTTTCCAGTCAACTTTGATGTGGCTTTTTTACGAATTAAACAACAATATATCCATTTTACACATTATAAAATTGCATTTTATATACATGTAACTTTCTCTATATTCTCATTATTTGCTGGATTTACCCAATTTTCCCGATTTATAAGAACTAAGTATAGTCAAGTTCATAAAATTGTAGGTTGGACTTATATAGTATCAATACTCCTATTAGCGGCTCCCTCTGGTTTAGTGATTGGCTATTATGCCAATGGAGGGTTCTGGTCTCAACTTGCTTTCTGTCTACTAGCAGTAGGTTGGTTTTTGTTTACTTTAAAAGCGTTTGTAGCCTTAAAACAAAATGATTATCAAAAGCATCAAATTTTTATGATCAGAAGTTTTGCCTTAACATTATCTGCAATAACTTTACGTTTCTGGAAATACATAATCGTTCTTGCATTTCAACCAAGACCAATGGATGTGTATCAAATTGTTGCCTGGTTAGGTTGGGTATTGAACCTGATAATTGCTGAAATTATTATTTTAAAATATATTAAAAAATGAAACATACGATATTCTTAATATTATCCTTACTTATTATAGCTTGTAAAAAAGAGGTGCAGAAAGAAAAAACGGAAATCACTCCGGTTATCGAAAGTGAGATTGTTAAAGAACAAAATACTTCTATAAAAAAAGAGGAAAAAGAAACTGACGAACAGTATTCTCATAAAAACACAATTTTAGAAAATGTGATGGTTCCTTTTACACCACGTTTTTTTAAAGAAGCCTCCGATCATCAAAACTTATTAGGATTCTATGTTGGTTATTTTCAGGCTAAAGAATTTAGCAATACGGCTAAAAACCCTTCATATTCAAATAAAATAAATATTTCTATTAATCATATTACGAAAGATTCCATTTTTGGTCATTCTGTAGTAGCTGGTAACGCACGTCCATTTAAAGGTCTTATTAGATTTAAAACGAAAATTTTTGTAGAGGCTACAGAACCTGGAGACGACAAATATGATGGACAGTTTGATTTTACTATTTATCCAGATGAAGAAAAAATTATTGGAAGATGGTACGCAAATAATAAGGATTTGGCAGTTACGGTAAGGGAATATACACTCAATAAAAGGAAATTTATTTATAATGCAGAATCAAACTTATCTTTTGATATTGACTATGATTATAACTTAGCTCTATATGACTCTCAAGATGATGAAAATGGAGAATTAGAAGCTATCAGTTCTAAAGTAATTGGAAAACTTAACGCCTCCATTCAGGAACTAACTAATACTGATGTCGAAAATCTTAATAAGGGAGAGTTAGAGGTACTTAGAAATTTAATTTATGCCCGACATGGGTACTCCTTCAAAAATCGCAAAATGCGCTACTTTTTTGATAGCAATATTGATTGGTATATTCCTGTATCTACCGATATTAGAGGTACACTAACAGATCTAGAAAAGAAAAATATCGATCTTATCAAGCGTTATGAGCAACATGCAGAACGATACTACGACTACTTTGGTCGATAGAACACTATCAACATAGAACCTCTTCATTTTTAGAAGAGGTTTTTTGTTTAAAACCATTATTTTATTGCATCATTGATGTCTCGTAGAAATGCATTAAAATCTACACCTGCGTCTCCAACAAGTCCAAAACGAACGATGACTAAATCCTTAGACGGAATTATAAAAACTCGTTGTCCCTGAAAACCATTAGCAGAATACATATCTCTGGGAGCATCCTGATAAAACCCTCCAGAATTTAACCAAAAATGACCTCCATAATCACCTTCAGAAGTAGGAGTCGGAGTAGTCACATAATCCACCCATTCTGGATTAAAAATTTGTTCTCCGTTCCAGTTTCCTCTATGTAGGTATAGCAATCCAAATTTTGCCCAATCCCTTGGTGTACCCCAGGCATAAGATGAACCTACATAATTTCCGGCCATGTCCGTTTCTATTAACATAGAGTGCATTCCTATTTTGTCTATAAATTCGCGATACGGAAAATCAAGATATTCTTGATAACTATCAAATTGCTGTCTAAGAATACCTGATAATAAATTAGAAACTCCTGAAGAATAATACCAAAACTCATTAGGCTTATGGATCGCTTTTTTGAAAATTTGAGGTTTCGTCATATCCTCATCCAAGTATAGCATTGTTGTTGCATCCGATATAGACCCATAATCCTCATCCCAAGCTAAACCACAATTCATCTGTAACAAATTATTAATGGTAATTTTTTTTCTATCATCATTTTGCCATTCTTTTATTGGTGCTCTATCAGCTATGTTTATTTTACCTTGCTTTTGTAAGATTCCAAAGTTAGTTGCTAAAATACTTTTAGTCATAGACCATCCTAAAAGCACCGAATTTTTGTCATATCCTTCGGCATATTTTTCTTCAATGATCTGGTCTTTATAAAGAACTATTACTGCTCGGGTTTTCTTAATACTTTCATCTTGTCTATCAAATACTGTAGCAACCGAACTTTTTATTTTGTTATAATCAACGTTAGCAAAAACTGTATCATTCTGAGGTAGGTTTCCATACGGAAAAGGCAAATTCGTCTTTAACATGGTTCTTTTTGGCTTTTTATACGGTGCATCTATATCAAACCCATCATTAATCAATACGCTTCCTAATCCTTCTCTATAGATAGCTTTTCTTTGATTTAATCCAAAAACAGAAGCAATAGCAGATTTTTCATTGGTATCTACTTCATCTTCAGCCAAATGAACCGGAGCAAAATTATTATCATTGCTATCTGTAAACTCTACAGAACGATTTCCTATAAAAACAGAAGAAGCCATATTTTTGGCAGAATATCCGGAAAGTATGGTAAGCTTAGGATAATTCCAAAAACCCGCAATCAGAATAAGCCCAACCAATCCAATAAATATAAAACCTAAAATCTTTTTAAATCTTTTCATTGTGTGAAGTGTTAAATCCTTTTAAAAATAAGCAATATCACTTAGAAATAGTTCCTATTTTTGCAGAAAGAAATTGATATGTTTGATGTACAGAAAATACGACAAGATTTTCCTATTTTAGATAGAGAAGTAAACGGAAAACCGCTTGTATATTTTGATAATGCCGCCACCTCACAAACTCCTCAAATAGTGATTGATGCCATAGTGGATTATTATAGTAATTACAATGCTAATATCCACAGAGGCGTGCACACATTATCACAGGAAGCTACGGATGCTTATGAAATTGCTCGTAAAAAAGTACAAGAACATTTTAATGCAAAACATTCTTACGAAATTATATTAACCTCTGGAACTACCCATAGTATTAATATCGTAGCTACTGGTTTTTCCAGCTTACTAAAAGAAGGTGATGAAATCATCGTTTCTGCTTTAGAACACCATTCTAATATCGTTCCATGGCAAATGCTTTGTGAAAGAACTGGAGCTGTTCTTAAGGTGATACCAATGAATGAAGAAGGAGAACTTTTGATGGATGCTTATGATCAATTGTTATCAGAAAGAACCAAATTGGTTTTTACGAATCATATTTCTAATGCGTTAGGAACCATTAATCCTGTTGAAGAAATAATAGAAAAAGCCCATGAGGTTGGAGCGGCGGTATTAATAGATGGCGCACAATCTTGTCCACATATCAAGCCAGATGTTCAAAAACTAAATGTTGATTTTTATGTAGCCTCTGCGCATAAGCTTTGTGGACCTACTGGTGTTGGTTTATTATACGGAAAAGAAGAGTGGCTTAATAAATTACCTCCTTACCAAGGTGGTGGAGAAATGATTGATCAGGTTACGTTCGAGAAAACAACCTACGCTGGTCTTCCTCACAAATTCGAAGCTGGAACACCTAATATTTGCGGAGGTATTGCCTTTGGGGTGGCTTTAGATTATATGAATAGCATTGGTTTTGAAGCTATTGCAGAATACGAAAAAGAACTACTAGACTACGGTACAAGTAAACTTCTTGAAATCGAAGGTTTAAAAATCTATGGAACTTCTAAACATAAAACTTCGGTAATTTCTTTTAATGTTGGTGATATCCACCCGTATGATATTGGTTCTATTGTGGATAAATTAGGCGTAGCAGTACGTACCGGTCACCATTGTGCACAACCCATTATGGATTTTTATAAGATACCAGGAACTATCAGAGCTTCATTTTCTTTCTATAATACCAAAGGGGAAATCGATATTCTTGTAGAGGCTGTTAAAAAAGCAAAAATGATGCTATCGTAAGTATCATTTCTTAAACTAATGAATGTTAGTTAGTTACTGTTAAAATTTGTTAATTCTTATTGTTTTTCAACACTTAAAATACTGGTTTTCAGTATTAAAAAGTGTTTATTATGCTTGCATAGTAAAATTTTTCAGGATAGTTTTATCTCACTAACCAAAAAATAAACAATCATGAAAAATTTAGTACTCACAATTTTCTCATTACTCTTTTTATCCTCAGGTCTAGTAGCACAAGAATATACTATTGGGTTTAGTTCTAAAACTTTTAGAGATGCAGATCGAAGAAATAGAAGAGTAAATGCTCGGATCTACTACCCTATTTCCAATAACACTTCGCAATCGGTAAATGAGCAATTTCCTGTTATTGTTCTTGGACATGGTTTCATTATGGGCTCTGATGCGTATCAGAATTTTTATGATACTTTAGTTCCTCAAGGATATATTGTAGTATTTGTTAATACTGAAGGTTCTATTTTTGCAAATCATATAGCGTATTCCGAAGATTTAGCGTTTATGGTAAACGCTATTCAGCAAGAAAATGATAATTCTAGTTCCGTATTATACCAAGCTGTTGCAGATAAAACTGCGTTAATCGGTCATTCTATGGGTGGTGGAGCTGCCACTGTAGCTGCATCATTAGTGGAAGTAGAAACACTAGTTACTTTTGCGCCAGCTCAGTTACGTTTCGATACCTTAACTCCTGCATCTGAAGTTACAGAAGATGCCATTGTTTTTTCTGGAAGTGGAGATGCAGTTACTCCTGCTAATGAAGATCATATCCCAATTTACAATAGTTTAGGTGCTAATTGTAAATACTTCATTAATATTTTAGGTGGTGCACATTGTTATTATGCAAATAGTAATTTTGCGTGCGACTTTGGTGAAAACTCTTCTTCAGGAAATATCCAAATAACAAGAGAAGAACAACAAGAAATCGTATTTGGTTATCTTAATTCTTGGTTTGCTTACAAGTTAAAAAATGACACCTCAGCACAAGAACAGTTTATAAGTGACTTATCATCCGATGCTATTGATTATGAAAATGGATGTTTAGAAAATAATCAGGAAATGATTATAGATCAAAACCCTACGGTTGTAATTTCTCCTAACCCTACAACTCAAAAAATAACAATCGGAACCAAAAATTCGAACACGTTCGAAAAAGTTGAATTTTATAATCAACAAGGAATTCTTATACATACATCTTATAATAAAGAAACGTATACTTCTCAGATACAATCAGGTAATTATATCTTAAAAATCTTTACCAAAAAAGGTATTACAACGAAGCAATTGGTTGTTAAAAATTGAATTGTTTTCATTTTAATTTGATTAACGGTGACCCAAATGGTATACATCTGTATATCGTTTGGGTTTATTAGTATTTCGTTATGAGAAAACCTGTGAAAGAATCTTCTACATTTCAAAAAAACTTCTTTTATTACTATCCTCTTTCTCAAAAATCAATCTCGAAAAGTAAACCAAATAGTTAATACTATCTTATGATTAACCGAAAGTGTTGAATAGCAAGGATTCTTGTTGTATTTTTGTAAAAAATTGTAGGAATATGTCTATACAAAAACTTCAGGAAGAGATTGTTGATGAATTTAGCATGTTTGATGATTGGATGCAACGCTACGAATACATGATTGATCTTGGTAAATCCCTTCCTCTGATAGAAGAAAAATATAAAATCGATGAAAATATCATCAAAGGATGCCAAAGCAAAGTGTGGGTTCATGCAGAAATGAAAGATGAAAAAATAGAATTCACCGCAGATAGTGATGCTATTATTACCAAAGGTATCATCGCGATTCTGATTAGAGTTTTTTCTGGTCAGCATCCAAAGGATATTATTGAGGCAGACACTGCTTTTATCGATGAGATTGGACTAAAAGAACACTTATCACCTACCAGAGCCAACGGATTGGTAAGCATGATTAAACAATTAAAAATGTATGCTGTAGCATATCAAACTCAGTTAAATTAATTCGTCTTTTATTAATTAAGTTTATTTAGAAAAAGACGACTAAAAATATACTATGAGCGAAACCCATATAGATACCGCAGAACTAGGAGAAAAAATCGTAAGAGTGCTTAAAACAATCTACGATCCAGAGATTCCTGTTGATATATACGAACTTGGATTAATATATGATGTGTTTGTGAATGAAGATAATGATGTAAAAATCCTTATGACATTAACTTCTCCAAATTGTCCAGTTGCAGAATCTTTACCAGAAGAGGTTAGAGAAAAAGTAAAATCATTAGATGCAGTTAATGATGTAGAGTTAGAACTCACTTTTGAGCCTACATGGTCTCAGGATTTAATGAGTGAAGAGGCAAAATTAGAATTAGGAATGCTGTAAGTAAGCTTCAAAAACCATTCTTTCGCATAGCTGATATACAGTAAAAATGAATCTGGAGCATTATCGTAAATTAGAAAAGATGTATTTGAATGCAAATATCAATACTAACATCTTTGATACCTCAACAGTTAAGATTTCTGAAGGAATATCAGAAATTGGACTGACTATATCCGATAAATATTTTCACGCACTAGGTGCAATTCATGGTTCTGTTTACTTCAAATTATTAGATGATGCAGCGTTTTTTGCTGTAAATTCAATTGTTGAAGATGCTTTTGTACTAACCACATCCTTCAATATAAATTTAGTGCGCCCTGCAAACAAAGGAGATATTAAAGCTATTGGAAAAATAAAATTCCGATCTCAAAATCTTTATGTTGCAGAATCCGTATTATATAACGAAGATGGCAAAGAAATAGGTTTTGGAACTGGCAATTTTGCCAAAAGTAAAATAGCCCTTACCGAAAAAATAGGATATAAAATCTAATACCATGGCAGAAGAAATCATTAATAGAGTTGCAAATAACAAAAATCTTATTACCATTGATCTTGAGGATTACTATCCAGCAGGAGATCGAGTAGTATTTGATATAAAGGATTGGCTTTATGAAGGTTTTATTCTTCGCGAAAAGGAATTTAGACAGCAAGTTTCCGAACATGATTGGAGTCAATACCAGAACGCATATGTGGCGCTACATTGTTCTAGTGATGCTATTATTCCTGGATGGGCATATTTATTACTCACAACTAAGTTAACTCCGTTTGCCAAACATGTTGCAGTAGGATCATTAAAAGATCTGGAGACTATACTCTTTTCTGATATTGTTCGTACACTTGATGTCTCAGCATATCAGGATAAGCTATTAATCATAAAAGGTTGTGCAAATAAGCCTATTCCTGAAAACGCTTACATACAACTTATCCAAAAACTACAACCAATTGCTAAAAGTATTATGTACGGTGAAGCATGCTCTTCTGTACCTCTTTTTAAAAGAAAATAACAACTTCATCGTTAAAAAGTGCTTTTTATCGAAAATTCACCCTTGAATACTATTCTTTTATATCGAAGCGTATTACTTCAATTATATTTGCCAACGCAAAATTTTGCATAAACCTTGAACTTGTTTTACCAAAGTTTATTACTAAATTTAGAATATCCTTTGTGATAAACAAACTACTTAAAACTATATAGATTATGAAAAAAATCGTATTCACATTTATTTTTCTAGTAGCAGGAATCCAAATAGGGCTTGCACAAACAGAAGAAGAATTGAAAACAAAATTAGCTGCAAAAAAAGATTCTATTGCTGCAATACAAGGAAGAGCTAACGCGATCCAAGCACAAATAGATGCTTTACCAGGATGGAAAATCGGTGCTTTTGGTACCATTGGAGGAAGTCTTTCTGGTTTTAATAACTGGTTTGCACAAGGAATTCCTAATAATGATGCAGGTACTATTGGAGTAACCGTAAATGCATACGCTAACTTATTAGAAGAAAAGTATTTTTGGAGAAATAGCGCTAACGTAAATTTAGCATGGGTAAAATTAGATGATAGAGATGATCCAACAGATGATGATAGCTTTAGAGAGTCTACAGATGTGTTTACTGTTTCTTCTTTATTTGGTTACAAACTGACAAATACATTAGCGGTTTCAACTTTAGGAGAATATAGAACTACGCTTCTTAACAACTTTAACGATCCTGGATATTTAGATTTAGGTGTGGGTATTACTTGGACTCCTATTAACAATCTAGTTGTAGTTGTGCATCCATTGAACTACAATTTTGTATTTAGCAAAGGTGATGCTCAGTACGAGTCTTCTTTAGGTGCTAAAATTGTTGCAGATTACACACGTAAGTTTGGTGCTATTAACTTTAAAACCAACTTATCTGCTTTTGTAAGTTATGAGGATGCTGATTATTCTAACTGGACATGGACAAATTCTTTCTCTTATACTTTATGGAAAGCTATAGGAGTTGGATTTGATTTTGGTCTTAGAAGTAACAAGCAAGAAGCATTCAACTATGCATTGGCGCAAGACGCTTTACTTGTTCCTCCTCCAACAGAAGTACGTACTTTAGAGAACACTGATAATGAATTACAATCTTTCTGGAACTTAGGATTAAGTTACTCATTCTAAGTAAAAAAAATAGTATAATAAAAAAGGGTCAACTTAAAGAAGTTGACCCTTTTTTATTTCTGTCATTTCACGAGTTTCATATAAAACTCGTATGAATCTTCATCATATATCGAAAAACCATTTCGCTCATATAGAAACTTTGCTGGATTTTCTTTTAGTACTTTAAGTCTTATTTCTTTATTGGTTGCTATAGCTTGTTCTATGACATCGTTAAGCACGTAATTTCCAATTCCTTTTCCCTGAAATTTAGGGGTTATCTGAAGTTGAAGAATTTCGATAACACTATCTGTTTCGATATATTTTAGTACACCTATTTTTTCTTTATGCTGTAGAATTATAAATGCATGATCAAAATGAATTCTTACTCTAGCCAAATGTTGTTCTTCTGATAAAAACAACCCTACTTTTTCCAAATGTTCAATCATAGTTTGCCTTCTTAATTCCAACAAAAAAGTAATATCATCATTTGTTGCCTTATGCAGTTTGATGTTCATTTTATTTCTAGTTTATTTTTCAAATACATGCATACTAATCTAAAAAAATAATAGTTTACATAATACAATCACTGCTACATTAGGTATTAGGTTACGTCTATATATTTGAATAAGCTATACGCATAAATTATATTTGTGCCCATATCCGTTGTTACCCATGCGCAAGATTGTTGTATTTATTTTTCTATACTTTTTACTGATTAAAGCTTTTGGTCAAGAAAAAAAAGAGGTAAAACAACTAGATTCTATACAAGTTCGATTGGAAAGGTCATTGGATAGTTTACTCCAAAATACTCCCAAAGAACTAAATGTTATTGTCCTTAAAAAACTCTTGAACAAACTAAACCCTAAGCCTGTTAAAAAGCCTCATATAGGATGGAAATCCTTCGGAAAGTTTTCTTTCTTTTTTAATCAATCTGCATTTAATTATGATTGGCAAGGTGGAGGAACTTCTAACGTAGCTGGAAACCTAGCGCTTAATTATGAGATTAACTACAAAAAGAACAGTTTAACTTGGGATAATAAAATTTTAGCAGATTATGGTCTTACTTTTCTAAAAGGCGAAAATTTTGCTCGCAAAACGAATGATCGTCTAGAATTGAACTCTCGTTTAGGACAGAGGATTGCAGAATCCTATTGGAACTACTCCTTATTTGTAAATTTTAGATCTCAATTTGCCAAGGGATATAGTTTTTCCAAAGACCCAGATACCGACGAAACGATTCGTACCGAGGAAACTCATTTTTTCTCTCCTGCTTTTTTACAAATAGGTCCAGGATTGCTTTGGAAAAAAAGCGATAACCTAAATATTAATATAGCACCTGTAACCTCTCGTATGATTTTCGTAGACGATCAGTTTACCACTACTCCAGATTATGTAGATGGTGATTATTTTGGTGTAGACGCTGGCAAAAGCTCACGATTTGAGTTTGGAGGATCCTTAGCGGCTTATGCTAAGTTTCCCATTATCAAAAACATTACAATGGAGCAGATCCTAAATTTGTACTCTAATTATATCGAGGATCCTTATAATATCGATATTGATTACACGCTAAACATCAACTTAATCGTAAATAAATACATCTCCGGTAGTTTTGCATTCCAAGCCATCTACGATGATAATGCTACTAGCGGATTCCAAATCAGAGAAGTTCTTGGACTAGGATTAAATTATGAGTTTTAATTAGTCGCTTCCTTTTTTTTCTGAAACTCTTCGTTTGCTTTATAGGCTACAACCAGCTCTTCAATTCTATCCAACCCTTTTTTACCAACTCCTCTATATATAATTTTTAAATTCTTATCGATAAGCATGAAAGTTGGATATCGATCAATACGTAATTTACCTACTAATTTGGTATGTAATAAACTATCTTTACGAACACGTTCAATAAACATATGTGTCCAGTCTAATTCTTTGTTTTTTATGTATTTAACTCCTGGTTCTTTTTCATAGTCAAAATCCACACCTAACATAGCAACATTAGGATAATTTTCATGAAATTTCTTTAGATCCGGTGTAAGTTGCAAACAAGGAACACACCATGTCCCCCAAAAATCTATCAATAAATAATCATTAAAACCAATAAGATCTTTAATTCTGCTCTTACGACCATCCATATCTTCTATAAGATAATTACGCATTACATCTTCTCTTCGATACCCATGCGGTAATGAGGTAATTTGTAACTTTTGCAAGTATAAGTTTTTCAAATCAGCACCTACACTATCAATTTTTATAAAATGAGAACCTAACTGCACAGTATCGCCCACCACAAATTCTTCATATTCGTCATCTTTATTTCTACGCGAATAAAAAGGTTTGTCTTGTTCTCTAAAAACTATCTGATAATCATTCCAATGATCGGCAATTGCTGTTTTATAATGAATACTATCTAACTTAAAATTTCCAAGCCAATGTTCACGTCTACTAGAGACTAATAATAGATCTAGATACATTAATTCCTTAGCGCTTGGTTTCTCTCGATAAAAGAAATTTTTATATGGTAAGACCTTTGTTCTAAGGTCATCATTTAAAATTTTACCATTAATGTATCTTTTGTATGGAAAGATAATAGTTGGAAAGGAATCTTGAAGTTTTTCATTATTCCTTAAAGTTTCTCTAATTTCTTTGTCGATAATATGTTGTTTATCATCACTAAAATCAAGATTTCGATTCTGGTCTATGATAATAATTTGTTTATCATCTTTAATAGCAGATAAAGCGTACCATTCTATATTAAGCTCTTTAAATGTTAAAGAATCTATTTCATTATCATTCAAAAGTTTTTTCAATCTTTTTTCACTTGTTCTCCTAATACTTTGAATAGATAAGCTATCCAGATCTAGAATACCCTTTAGATTAAATGGAACAGAATCAACCATGGTAAATGCTGAAGTCATAATCGGAAAAGGACCTTGATCAGATTGTTTAACTAATTCAACATTCTGTTTTCCTGAGATTATATCTTTTTCTTGCTTACAAGAAAGCATTATTGTCAATAAAAAGATAGTGTAAACAAAACTTCGTTTCATAAATAAATTTTTAAAAAGTTACAAGACCTTCTATATCGTTAATTAATATAAAGGTCTTGCGTAACAAGAAAATTTTAGATCTTATTCCTTTGGATGATCGGCGCAAGAAACACTTTGCGCACCTCCATCACAGGAACAGCCTACATTGTCTTGTCCAGTACAATCGTTTCCTGAGCAAGTATAAATGTTTCCATCTCCACATCTAATAGCTACTGCAGCTGGAATAGAAAAACCACCAGTAGTTTCTTTTAATTCATTTCGTGTTAATTCTACACTACCAGCCTCTAATAGCTTAAAAAAATTTGCATTCATTTTTAAAAAATTTAAAGTTAAACAATAATTTACTTATTCGATAAACACATCTATTTAATCTTATTTAAAAAATAAATGTGTTATTATATGACTTGTCCTTTAGGCTTAAACACTGCTTTAAATCAATAAAGTAGCCTGATAAAAAAACCTAAAATTTCCCGTCACATATTAGTAAGTGTCTTCAAAAGAATATATGTTACCTCTAGATGAGGAATTTTTGTAGAAATATTTTGAAAATGGGAATTTTTAGATCGAATCTTTTTAAAAAATGAGCGCAAATTTCTCCCTATAAAGCTCCAAGACATTACTGCCTTTGAAACTTTATAACTTTAAAAAATAAATAAAAATTTCTAGTAAGTTTTACTCCTCCACAAACTCTGGATATAAGAAGTTGTTATAAGGAAAACGGGTTACATGAATATCTCTTACCTCTTTATAAACTCTTTTTCTAAAAGAGTCCATATTTTCTTTATTAATGGCAGATATAAATAAGGCATTATCACCTATCCTACTCATCCAGGTTTGTTTCCACTCATCTAGTGTATAGTGAACTTCCGTTTTTTCGGTAGTAAGATCATCTTCGTCTATAGTCTTATGCTCGTAAGCATCTATTTTATTAAACACCATAATCGTAGGCTTATCCATACTTTCGATCTCACCTAAGATCTTATTTACAGAAGCGATATGATCTTCAAACTGACCATGAGATATATCTACTACGTGCAGCAATAAATCTGCTTCTCTTACCTCATCTAAGGTACTTTTAAAACTTTCTACCAATTGCGTTGGAAGTTTTCTGATAAACCCTACGGTATCACTTAATAAAAAAGGAAGGTTGCCAATAACCACCTTTCTTACTGTGGTGTCTAAGGTTGCAAATAGCTTATTTTCGGCAAATACATTACTTTTTGCAATTACATTCATTAAGGTAGATTTACCCACGTTCGTATATCCTACCAAGGCTACTCTCACCAATTTTCCACGATTACCTCGTTGTGTAGCCATTTGTTTATCGATGGTAAGTAGTTTTTTCTTTAATAAAGAAATACGATCTCTTACAATACGTCTATCGGTTTCGATCTCTGTTTCTCCTGGTCCGCGCATTCCAATACCTCCTCGCTGACGTTCTAAGTGAGTCCATAAACCTGTTAATCGCGGTAACAAATATTGATACTGCGCTAATTCTACCTGTGTACGGGCATAACTTGTCTGAGCGCGTTGTGCAAAAATATCCAGAATCAAGTTCGTTCGGTCAATGATCTTAGCTTTTAATATACGTTCTATATTACGTTGCTGAGCAGGCGTTAATTCATCATCAAAAACAACAGTTCCAATATCATGTTGTTCTACATATGCCAACACCTCTTCCATTTTACCAGAACCGATAAATGTTTTAGAATTGGGCACCTCCATTTTTTGAGTAAATCGCTTCACCACTTCTCCACCAGCAGTATAGGTAAGGAACTCCAGCTCATCTAAAAATTCTGTTAGCTTTTCCTCATCCTGATTCTTCGTAACAATACCTATTAGTATTGCCTTTTCGTATTTTATTTTTTCCTTTTCTAACATCTGCGCCTAATTTTTCAGCGATCTACTTCTTACGTACTGTTTCAACAATTAATCTACAAAGGTACAATATTGTATGCATTTGAATTTGTACTTTAGGCCTCTACAATAAATTTTTATTTCATGTCTTCTAAACCTTATTTCAAAAAAAAAGATACAAACCTACATACCATTGCTTTTTATAATCTAGAAAACTTATTTGATACCAAAGATGATCCTAACACTTTGGATGATGATTTCTTACCGGATTCTGAAAAAAGATGGAATAAAAAAAGGTATGAGAAGAAGCTGTTTAAACTTGGAACCGCTATTTCTAATATTGGATTTGCTAAGTCTGGTAAGGCTCCTGTGATTTTGGGAGTAGCTGAAGTAGAAAATAAAGCTGTTTTAGAAGATCTTGTAAAAACAAAGCACCTGATTCATAAAAACTACGGTGTAATCCATCACGAATCTCCTGACGAACGTGGAATAGATGTTGGTTTATTATATCAAAAAGAAAAATTTACGGTTACATATTCAGAAAGTGTTCCTTTACTAGTAATGAATGATCATGGAGAAAGAGATTTTACTCGCGATATTTTGTGGGTAACGGGAGAACTACAGAACGAAGAAATTCATATTTTGGTAAATCACTGGCCATCTAGAAGAGATGGAGCTGAATTAACAGCTTATAAACGTATTGCCGCTGCAGAAAAAAACCGTGAAATCATTCATCGGATTACCGAAAAAGATCCAAATGCAAAGATTATTATCATGGGTGATTTTAATGATGACCCTAGTAGTGAAAGTGTGAAACAACATCTTATTGGTCATGATTTCTATAATCCAATGGAAAGATTACACACTAGATTTCGTGGAACATTAAACTATAAAAACCAATGGAATCTATTTGATCAAATCATTTTTAGCAATAACTTCCATAAGTTCGAAAAAGGAACACATAGTTTCGCCGAAGCTAATATCTTTGATGATAGCTTCCTTAAAATCTATAAAGGACGATATAAAGGCAAGCCCTTTAGAACATATGCTGGAGGAAAATATAAAGGAGGTTATAGCGATCATTTTCCTGTTTACATTTATTTAAAACATCATATGTAAATCCCATACAAAAACACCCAACAAACACCTTTTTTCTATAAAGTTATTTCACTTTAAAACGCCGGGACATAAACCCCTTTTTGTTCTGGTAACAAACCCTTTGTTTATTCTTAAATAATTGATATTCAATATTTTGTTTTGCGGAAATTTCCGCAAAACAAAATATCTCCTTTGCTGATTATACCTACCCCTATACTTTTGAATCCGAATTCAAAAAGAAAATTATGAGTTCGCATTTTACTTAAAATGAAAAGAATAGTATTAAGATCATCCATCTCATAGGATAAGAAGCTCAAATGGCGCCAAAAGAAGTTTCAATAACAATAATCTTCTTTTCAATTAAACAGTAAAAAATAAGGATACTAAGTATCAAAAAGCTAAACAAGTCAATTAATTATTCTTAAAAACCAAACAAATGAAAAAGTTATTTTATGCATTACCAATCTTTGGATTATTATTCTTTGCTTCCTGTGATAAGGACGAATCCAATGAAATCATAGATGAATCAGCAATAACATCTGATTTTTCTTTAAAAGACATCTATGACTTTCAAAAAGATGTCACGATTAGCTCAGAAGAAGGTAGTACTGGAGTGGTAAGAATTTATGCAAATAACCAATCAGCATTAACCAATTATTCTACTGAAAACCTTAGTTTAATGGAAATTCATTCTAATGAAACTTTAAAAGAGAGCCTAGTACGTCATAACATCATGGATCTTACAGAAACTACTATTGATTCTGAAGAGGGAGATGCTAAAGATGCCTCTTTTGAAGAAACTGGTAATGATATCGCCTTTGAATTAGTACAGCTTACAAAAGCGAATCCAAATTCAAAATATGCGATCAACTTTAATCACCCTCAAACAAATGCTTCCAAAGCTAGCTGGCAATACTATACGCACTATAGCTCTGTAAATCAAGCTCAAATAGCGGAGATTGCAAGACATAACTTCTGGAGAAGGGTATATTATGGATTAAAGTATAAAGCATATAGCAACAGTAGTTGGGCTACTATTCAAAATGAGTGGAAACTAATTTCTAACAATCAAAGTTTCTCTCACACTAAGAATCCTTGTTACCAGTTTAGATTCCGTGTAAAAACTAAAAATAATAGTGCTTACACTGTAACTTTTGATTATTAACGGAACATGTATTAAACCATTAAAAAACTCCCTTAAGAAGCTTCTTAAGGGAGTTTTATTATTCGTTGTCGTAAACAAAGAAACTCTTAGTTTCCTGAAATCTCAATGTTATCGATGTGATATCTTGTTGTTGGTCCAGGATCGGCTCCTGCATAACGGAACGCAATACGAACGTTACCATCAATACAAGATATATTAATAGGTCCGACACCTTCAAAATCTCCAAAACCTCCACTTGGTCCAGTAGGTATAGATGCATCTAATTGCGTCCACTCTGTAGTGGTTACATCCCCTGTAAAATTATCCGTAATAAATGCTGTAAGAATATTACCGTTATCAAAATTTGCTTGGATATCGAATGACAGCTCTTCTGCAGAAGATGCTGTAAGATCAATTTGTGGTGTTACTAACCAAACTTCGAATGGACTTTCTCCAGAGTTAAATCCAGAGATTTGCGCGTATTGGTTACCGCTAAAACTACCAACCACATAATCTAAACTTCCACCAGTCGTATTTACATTTAACCATCCTGCACCTTCTAAATCACTAATGCTTAATCCTGTAAAGTCTTCTTCGAAAACTACATTGGCACCACCACTAGTTCCATCACACTCTAATACATTAGGATCACAACGGTTTTCATTATCGAATGCTAATCCTGTAACATCATTAAGCACTAAATTAAAGGTGTCACCAAAGAAGTTTTTGGTTAAAACTCCTGCGAAACTTCCTTGTTGTGTTGGTAATGTTAATGATTTAAAATCAGCAAAAGTACTTGTGCTTAATACAGCGGTAGCACCCGTATCACAACTTTCTAAGTTTCTTTCTCCATCAAACTCATCGCTAGGTTCTCCAGCAAAGGTTAAAGGGTCATTTCCTAGTACATCATTTCGATTAAACTGTACATTGTTAATCTGTACGTATAAATTAGTTAAATCATCAGAAAACTCCTCGAACGTGATTTCTAAAGGTGTAATTTCTGCAACCTCGGAAGATCTAAGAATTCTCTCTTCCTGTGAAAACGAAGGAATCTGATCTACCTCATCACCAGAAAGCACCCCAAGTGTTGCTACTCCATTTTCTGTTCCAATTGATAACCCTTCTAAATCGATAAATACTTTACGTCCAAATTCATAACTTGTAAATAACGGATTTACATCAATCAAAACTCTTAATCCAGCAGTAGGAGAGGATGGTGAGTTCTGAATTACAAATTCTTCAAAAAAGTTCCCTGCTTTATCACTAGACACAACATAACCTTCTAAATACTGGTTGGCTACTTCAAAAGTAACTTTAGCATCAGGACCATCATCATTTTGAGCTTGCGCTAAATCACCTAAAATACCACCAATTTGAACAAACGTACTGTTCTCTGGAAAATCAGGCTCCTCTATCACCAACGCAGGTGTTCTAAAATCATCGTCTTGTACACAAGCAGTAATAGTAACTGCTAAAACTAAAACGCTTATTAGTTTCTTTAAATTAATTGAATTCATTTTATAATATTTTTTTGTTGTGTTCATCATTAAAATCTTACATATACATTTAGGTAGTATGAAGTACCAAACCCATAGAAATATCTTGGTCCAAAAACAGGTGTGTCGCGCTGAGCTTCTTCTAATGCTAATCTATAATTTGCATTTCTAGCCTGTTCAAAACCTCCTGTTCTGTATTCCTTATCAAATATGTTATTGATAGTGGCAAAGAACCCTATATAATAATCTTTTACTCTCCAAGATTTACCTCCTACCGCATTTACAAGAATATAGTCATCAAATTGTTCTTGTCTTAATAATTCTCTTGCAATGTTTTCATCATAATCGTTAAACGGTAATCCATCTACATCTTGATTAAAGTTCGATGATCTTGCAAACGGACTTACATCTATATATGCATTTGAAAAATAGTTTGCTGTTGCTCCAAACCACCAGAATTTAGGGTCTCGATACTCAAAACCAAACTGCGCTGCATTTTGTGGTCCTCCAGCAATACGATAATCCTCTAGAGAAGATTTTCCAAAGTAACGCACTCTGTCCAAATCTCCTGTAGTTTCTCCCAAGAAATCACTACTGGTACTTGCCACAAACAAATCAGGATCGTTAGCATATGTAAACTGTCCTATCGCAGCAGCTCCTTTTAATTTAATCGTAGGAGTAATTTGATATTCAATACCTAATTCAGCACCTATATGTTGCTTATCTACACCTGTAAGAATCTCCTGAACAAAACCAACATCAGATCCAGAGATAGCTTGCGTAAAGAAGAAAGATAATTCTGTTGCATCTTGTATTTTCGTATAATATCCTGTTAACCTTGCTTTTAATTTCGGGGTTCTTAAGATATAACTGGCATCAAAAGATTGAACTTTTTCACTTTCCTGACTTCCAGAAATTGTAGGTTCAGCCTCTATCAACTGAGCAATAGTTCTATTGTTTTGTCTAGAATTTGCAAAAGAGTTACGAATCGTTGGAGCTTTTGTAAAATATGTTCCATTAATATCAATAAGGTTACGACCATTGATTTTATAAGTAAAACCTCCTTTTGCACCATAATTCGTAAACTCTAACTTATCACTCTTACCAAAAGATCCTAAACGTCCTTCACCAGGAAAATATCCATTTTCAAATAATCCGTTTCTTTGGTAAGTCGTTTGAGAAACATTACCTCCCAAAAAGAAGTCTACTCTATTAAATTTAAACTGTGCTTGTGCAAAACCACTAACTACATCAGCATCTATTTCGTAATTATAGTCATATCGATCACCTACTCCAACAACTCTGTTACGATTTCGTAAATCACTTTGCGCTCGATCAGCTAATTGTTCTGGATTAAGTCTATTTTCTGGAGCTACATCATTATCTTGTTGAGCTCCAAACAAATCGACATCTAAAAAACCTCTTCCGCCTAATAAATCAGTTACTTCTGCAAAGTTCTCACTTTTTAAGGTTCTATAGTTTACAGCAGCATTTAATGTAATATTATCTGTCAATTGGCTATTTAATATCGAATTAAAAGTCCATTGCGTATCATCTATTCTATCTTCATATAATATGTAGGTAGAATTAACACCTCTTTGGGCATTTAATTGATTCGCTTGTATTAGCTGATTCCAGTTCAACTGCCCGTTTCTTACAAATTCTTGTTGAGCTAAGAATGCATTTTGAAAATCTAATGGTGTAGGGTTTGGATCATCTAAAAAAGAACTTGGTAAATAACTAGGATGAATTGGATTAGTATCTCTACTGGCTCCACCACCAGAGTAAGTATCTACTCCGTTAAAAGTAACTAATTCTGTACCTCCGTTATCAATTCGACTATTTCCTATCTTACCTGTTTGATACCCTATATTGGTATTTAACGTTGTTTTATCGCTGATATTCCAAAAGTGATTTAACATGAAAACGGGTTCTTCTATTTCTCGAACTCTTGAGTTTTTCTTTTCACCATCAAAATATCCCCAGTTTGGATTATACTGTCTTCCTTTTAGCCTAAAAACTTCTTCGGTAATTGCAGTCGATCTACCTCTTCTGTTTGGTGTATAAAAACTAGTTACATTAATGCTGTGTTGGTCATTAATTTTTTTCTCTACGGCTGCAAAGATAGAATTAGCATCATATAAGGTTCCTTCGATATATCCCTCGTTACCCATTCTTCTAGCCAGAGAAATGGTATATGCCCAACCATTACTCATTAATCCAGAACTATAGCTACCCATTACTCTACCGGTATAACTTCTATTAGAAGCTGCATAAGATAATCGACCTCCTTGTCTGTATTGAGAAGCTCTCATAATAATATTAGTCGATCCTGCCAGATCACCGAAAGTATAATCATTGGCAGAAATTCCCATGGAGAATTCCTGATTACGCTGAACATCATTTAGTCCACCCCAGTTACTCCACTGTGGTCTTCCATCGTTCAGTTTATTCATTTCAATTCCATTGATCAATACCTTGGCATTTTCGTTACCAAGACCTCTTGGGCGGAAAAATGTAGCGCTAAAATCAAACGCTGCCGCACTAAGGAATACATCTCTTGATGCTTGTAATAATCCCGATACATTAGCAGATGCATCGTCATCACCATCGTCTAATTCGTTATCCGTAAGGCTTATCGTACCTATTTGGATTTGTTCCTGATTTACATCATAATTTAGATCTATCGTTTTTAGATCTAACACACTTCCTTCATTAATAATTATAGGAAAACGCTTAGTGATATATCCATCTTTGGATATAACTGCTATTTGTTCTCCTAATGGTAGTTGTACGCCTCCAAAATCAAACTCCCCTAGATTATTAGTCGTTGCAGAAAGCAAAGTTCCTTCAATTGTAATAAGTACTTGAGTTAGATTTTCATTGGTAGATGCGTCAACAATTTTACCCTTTAATCCTGTTTGCTGAGCATTAGTCATAGCAACAGAACTTAAAAAAATCATTAAAAAGAAAAGATTCTTTTTGAGTTGTGACACTTTCATTCAATAATTGTTTTAGTTAAAAAATTAACATTTCTGCCGCGCAAAAGTACATGTTTTAAATAGAAAAGCTAATTTTGGCTCAAATTTTGGAATGTATTTTACAATAAGTTAATAATCAATTACATAATGAACGCAAAATATTTATTCATTTTTGCTTTTGTGCTTAGTCCTTTGTTTACTGTTCTTTCTCAAGAAAAGAAAACATATAAAGTTAATACAATTGCATTTTATAATGTGGAAAATCTTTTTGATACTCTGGATGATCCTATTACGTATGATGATGATCGTACTCCGAATGGAAAAGATCATTGGACAGAAGAAATTTATAAGGACAAGCTAAAAAATATGGCCAAGGTCATTTCTGAAATAGGTGCTGACGTAACAAAAAACGCTCCCGCGATCTTAGGAGTTGCAGAAATTGAAAATAGAAAAGTTTTGGAAGATCTTGCAAATGAACCTGTTCTTCTACCAAAAGACTATGGAATTGTGCAGTTTGATTCACCTGATCGAAGGGGTATTGATGTGGCACTATTATATCAGAAATCTCTATTTAGACCAGTGAATACTAGTGTGCATGAATTGCTTATTTATAGTAATAATGATGCTAAAAAGCGAGTGTATACCAGAGATCAATTACTGGTAAGCGGATATTTAGACGGTGATTTAATACATGTCATTGTGAATCACTGGCCTTCTAGAAGTGGTGGAGAAGCACGAAGTCGATATAAAAGAGAGGAGGCTGCAGCTTTAAACAAAAAGATTATTGACTCCTTATTTGATATTGATCCCTACGCCAAAATAATTACAATGGGCGACCTGAATGATGATCCAGATAATGATAGTGTGAAAAAAGTATTAGGTGCAAAATCTGAGAAAAAGGACGTAAAACTAAAAGGCTTATATAATCCGATGTATAATATGTCTAAAAAAGGAATTGGATCACTTGCCTGGAGAGATAGTTGGAACCTTTTTGATCAAATTATTGTTTCTAAGGGACTGTTAGATAAAGACTACAGCTCTTACAGATATTATAAAGCAGGAGTTTTTAATAAAAACTATCTTGCCAATCCAAGAGGAAGATATAAAGGTTATCCGTACCGAAGTTTTGCAAATGGAGCTTATACAGGAGGATATAGTGATCACTTCCCGGTCTATGTATATCTTATAAAAGAAAATAATTAATGGATAAGAAAAGTAGAGGTATAAAAAAAGGAGGCAATTGCCTCCTTTTTCATTAATGTCATATATAGATTTTAGTTTCCTTGACCTGCTGTTGAACAATCTTCAGGTAAAGCATCTCTTTGCGCTGCATAAGCATCAGCAGTACCACAATCACTAGATCTAAAAGAATCAATTGCGTCTTTTAACGCACTACAAGTTGCTGGAGTTTCTTCTGCCTGCCAATCAGCAAATGCTGAATCTACGTCAGCTCTAAGTTCCTCTACTACAGCATCACAAACGAAATCAACAACATCGTCCTCACCACAAGAAGTGAATCCTAAAGCCATACCGAAAACGGCAACAAACATAAGTTTTTTCATAATTTGGGTTTTAAAATTTAAATGTGAGCGAATATAGAGTAATATTTTATAATTAACAAAATATTTTGTTAATTATGAGTATTTTATCGAATTTTCCTACTTTTTGTCGATTAAACCAACTTCTTCTACATCTATTGGTTTTCCAATATAAACTAAGAAGCTACCCTCATCGATTTGTTCCATTTTTTCGCTATAGGCTGAAATAATTCTTATAGAATTATTTGGTCCTTTAATAAAGAGAGGAATAATATCTTCATCTTCTTTAGTCAATTCAATTAATGAATCGTATTGCGCTCCATCATTAATTTTAATCTCCTGAATACTTGGATACTTTTCTGCTAGATTCATTAAAGTGTTGTAATCATCTGTATGTGAAAATAATCCCTCATCCGGATTATTATCGGGATCATTCATTTCTTCAGAACTTACTAGTCTAAATGATCCATTTTCGCCAAACTGATCTTTAAATTGTTGAATGGCAAACTTATTGATATCACTGTTACCAGTAAGCGCCATTAAAAATCCAATATCATTTAATTCTATATTGTTTTTTAATTGGTCATTATAAATACTTCCTTCTAGCGCTTCTAAACCAAGGCTCTTAGCTTTCTTTATATTCTCTCTGTTACTATCTACTAATACAACATGGCGTTGATTCTTTTTTAAATATGAAGCAATCAAACGAGAAACCTTAGAAGCTCCTATGATGAGTATACCTTCAGATTTCGTTAAAAATACACCTACCACTTTGGCAAATAATCTTGCAGTAGTAGCATTTAAAAGAACGGTTCCTAAAACGATCATAAAGACTAAAGGAGTAATATACTCCGCTTCCGGAATACCATTTTTAGCTAATTTCAAGCCAAATAACGATGCAATACCAGCAGCAACTATCCCTCGAGGACCTACCCAACTAATAAATAATTTCTCGTTTGTTTTTAATCCCGAGTTCATCGAACTCAGAAAAACACCCAAAGGTCTTACAATAAAAACAACAGCGGCAAAAAGTAAAATAGCATCCCAGTTATATATTAATTGTAATTCTTCAATATTGATATTTGCAGAAAGAAGAATAAATAAGATCGAAATCAATAATACACTTAATGATTCTTTGAAATATAACAATTCATCAAAATTAGGAAGATTCATATTTCCTAAAACCATACCCATTACTACCACAGATAATAAACCAGACTCATGAGCAAATACATCCGATAATACAAACACCCCAAGAACCACAGCAAGAGTAAAAACATTTAATAGATAATGTGGAATTATTTTTCTTTTGATTCCAAAAGCTAAAGCATACGCAAATGTGAAACCGAATGTGAAACCAAACAAAACAATCTTACCAAATTCTATAAACGCCTTTTTGGTAAAAGCTTCTCCCTCACCTACACTAATAAATTCAAAAACTAATACCGCAACTAAAGCACCTATCGGATCAATTAAAATACCTTCCCATTTTAGAACTGCAGAAATATCTTTTTTGAGAGGTATATTTCTTAGAATAGGAGTAATTACTGTTGGACCCGTAACAATAATTAGAGATGAGAATAAAAAGGAAATTGGCCAACTAAGATCAAAAATATAGTGCGCCGCAAATCCTGCTCCAAAAAATGTTACCACCACAGCAACAGTAATAAGCTTCAGGATTACTGGGCCTACATTAAGAATTTCATCTCTTCTAAGCGTTAATCCTCCTTCAAAAAGAATAATACTAATTGCTAAGGATACAAAATAAAATAAACTCTCTCCAGGAAAAAGCCCTTCGGTTCCATTATAAATAGGCTGTATCAGTTTTGTGCCGTCTTCAGTATATAATGTAGCAATAGGACCTACTAAGAGGCCAATAAGGATAAGAGGTAATATTGCAGGAATTTTAAATTTCCAAGCAACCCATTGTGCCAAAATTCCTAAAATAATAATACCGGCTAATTCAACCATGTTGCATTTATAAGTGTTACGATTAGCAAAATATGAGATTTTTTTTAGAAATTCATAGCGCAAATCAAATTTATGATCGCTTAAAAGGTTTCCTAACATTTTTTACAAATAACAACTTTAGTGATCTGATGGATTACTTTCGCAAAAAACGTATATAAATAAGGACCTATTTTATGATTATTGCAGTAAAACCTAGAAAGATTGTTAAAAAGTCGAAAAATTAAATACTGATCCTTAACATTTTTTCTATTTTGCAAAAATTTTGAACCCACTTTAGAATATATGATGAGTCAATTTGATTTCTAAAATTAATCATATCAATAGATGAAATTACACGCTGTAAAAGCAGGAAACTTTAAACTAGATGGAGGAGCAATGTTTGGTGTTGTTCCAAAAGTTTTATGGAATAAAACGAATCCTGCTGATGCAAACAATCTAATAGATATTGCCGCCAGATGTCTCTTAATAGAAGAAGGAAATCGATTAATTCTTATCGATTCTGGTATGGGAGACAAACAATCTGATAAATTTTTTGGTTATTACTCCTTGTGGGGAGATGATAATTTAGATAAATCTTTGAAAGAAAAGGGATTCCATAGAGACGATATTACCGATGTATTTATTACCCATTTACACTTCGACCATTGTGGAGGTGTCGTAACATGGAATAAAGATAAAACGGGTTACGAAATGGCATTTAAAAATGCAAAAGTATGGAGTAATGAAAATCACTGGAAATGGGCCACCGAACCTAATGCTCGAGAAAAAGCATCTTTTCTATCAGAAAACATATTACCAATTCAGGAAAGCGGTCATCTTAATTTCATTTCTAGAACAGGAGAGGCCTTCCAGAGACAAACTGAATTAGGTTTTGGCGTGCTATTTGCTGATGGTCATACAGAAAAACAAATGATTCCACATATAACCTATAAAGATCAAACCATTGTGTTTATGGCGGATCTTTTGCCAACTGCAGGTCACATACCTTTACCGTATGTAATGGGATACGATACCAGACCGCTATTAACATTGCCTGAGAAAAAACTATTTTTGGAAAATGCAGCTAAAAATAATTGGTATTTGTTTATGGAACATGATGCTCATAACGAAATAATAACTGTACAGGAAACCGAAAAAGGTGTACGATATAAAGAAACATTTACTTGTAATGAAATATTTAATTAAAAATGCTATGAACCCCAAGTCTAATAAAATAATCTTTGCTTCTGTTGCCTCATCAATGCTATTGGTGGGTTGTGGTGCTCCTACAATAATTTCTACTCCAATAGAAAATATTGACACAGTTCCTCTAAAAAATATTGTATTAACAGAAGCACAATTAAAAAACTGGAATTCTGCGGATCTAAAGACAGACACAATTCCCGGAATGAGTGTAGATAGAGCTTACAATGAATTACTCAAAAACAAAAACGGACAAACCGTTATTGTTGCTGTGATTGATAGCGGTGTTGATATTGAACATGAAGACTTAGATGGTGTTATCTGGACGAATCCAAAAGAAATTAAAAATAATGGTAAAGATGATGACAAAAACGGGTATGTTGACGATATCCATGGTTGGAACTTTCTTGGAGATTCTGAAAATGAAAACCTCGAATATACTAGAATCGTAAAGAAACTAAAACCAAAATTTGAAGGGAAAAACTTTGCTTCAGTAAGCGCTTCAGACAAGGAAGAATATCAAACATATATTTCCGCCAAAGCAGAACTAGAAGAAGAATATCAAAAAGCTGTTGGAACCAAAACACGATATGAGCAGATCGTGCAACAGGTAAAACCTTCTCATCAAAAAATAGCCGAAGTTTTGGGAAAAGAAGATTATAGTCAAAACGAACTATTAAACGTAAAAGCTGAAACCCCTCAAATGCAACAACATGTTGCTTTGTTATCTCAAATGTTTGGTTTTTTAGAAAAAGGAGAAACAATTCCAGATTTGATTCATAATTTAGAAGGTGGTATCGAATACTTTACAGAACAACTAAACTATCATCTAAACCTAGACTTTGATGGAAGAACAATCGTAAAAGATAATGTAGATGATATTTCGGATGTTAATTACGGAAATAACAATGTCATGGGACCTAATCCAGATAAAGAAGGAATAAAACATGGAACACATGTGTCTGGTATCATTGCAGCAGAACGTAATAATGGAAAAGGAGTTAATGGAATTGCTAAAAATGTAAAAATTATGGCTATTAGAGCCGTTCCTAATGGCGATGAGTATGACAAAGATATTGCACTTGCTATAAGATACGCAGTAGATAATGGAGCTAAGGTAATTAATACAAGTTTTGGAAAATACTACTCTACACATCCAGAATGGGTTAGAGACGCGATAAAATACGCAGGAGAAAAAGATGTTTTAATTGTGAATGCTGCAGGAAATGAAGGTTTAGATCTAGATCAAAAAGCAGTGTATCCAAATGATCAAACGGATAACACCTCTGAAATTTCTAATAACTTTATTACCATCGGTGCTTTGAATTATGAGTATGGTTCTAATTTAGTGGCAAGCTTTTCTAATTACGGAAAAAGTAATGTAGATGCTTTTGCTCCAGGAGTAAAAATATGGGCTACTACTCCATCAAATTCGTATGAATATCTCCAGGGTACCTCAATGGCAGCTCCTGCGGTATCTGGTGTGGCAGCATTAATTAGATCTTATTATCCTAAATTAAAGGCCACACAAGTAAAACAAATTTTAATGGATAGTGGTTTAAGTACAACTGCAACTGTTGTAGTAGGATCAGACGGTATCAAGTCTGATAAATTTACCGAATTATCCAAATCCGGTAAAATGGTTAATCTATATAACGCCCTTATTTTGGCTGAAAAACTATCAAAATAAAAAAACATGATCTCTAAAATAATCTCCATTGGATTTTTAATATCCATTTTCAGTGTTACGGCACAAAATAACACCAGCTACTGGCAACAACACGTTGATTATAAAATGAACGTGGATATGAATGTAAAAAATTTCCAGTATACCGGAACCCAAGAACTGGTTTATACCAATAATTCTCCAGATTCTTTAAATCAGGTTTTTTATCATTTATACTTCAATGCATTCCAACCAGGAAGCGAAATGGATGTAAGATCCCGAAATATTGCTGATCCAGATCCTAGGGTAATGGATAGAATTAGTAAGCTTTCTCCAGAAGAAATAGGGTATCTAAAAGTATCTTCTTTAAAGCAAAATGGAAAAAAAGTACAATATGAGGTTGCGGGAACTATTTTAGAGGTACAACTCAATAAAGCAATTGCACCAGGAGAAAAGGTAACATTCTCAATGGAATTTAACGGTCAGGTTCCAAATCAAATTCGTCGATCTGGACGTAATAGTAAAGAAGGTGTTGCCTTGTCTATGACACAGTGGTATCCGAAAATTGCCGAATATGATTTCGAAGGATGGCATGCAGATCCATATATAGCACGAGAATTTCATGGTGTTTGGGGTAATTTTGACGTAACTATTAACATTGATAAAAACTATATTCTCGGAGGATCTGGGTATCTTCAAAACCCAGAAGAAATTGGATACGGATATGAAAAACCTGGAACCAAAGTAAAACAAAAAGGAAAAAAGCTTGCTTGGCATTTTATTGCGCCAAATGTTCATGATTTTACGTGGGCAGCAGATCCAGAATATATTCATGACGTTGTACAAGTTCCTGATGGTCCTGTTCTTCATTTCTTATATAAGAAAAGTGACGATAAAGCATTTATAGAAAACTGGAAAAAGCTACAGCCTAAATCAGTAGATTTAATGAACTATTTTAGTACTACTATAGGAAAATATCCATACGATCAATATTCGATAATACAAGGAGGAGATGGTGGAATGGAATATGCGATGTGTACATTAATAACCGGAAAAAGAAGTTTTGGTAGTTTAGTTGGCGTAACGGCTCATGAAATGGCACACGCGTGGTTTCAGCATATTTTAGCAACAAATGAAGCTAAACATGAATGGATGGACGAAGGGTTTACAAGTTATATTTCTACTTTAGCGATGGATAAGGTAATGGAGCAAAACAAACCAAATCCTATGAAAGGTATGTATCAAGGATATTTTCAATTAGCCACATCCGGAATAGAGCAACCGCAATCTACTCATGCTGATCGTTTCTCTAGAAACGGAGCCTATGGGGCATCTGCTTACGCAAAAGGTGCCGTTTTTATGGCACAACTTGGATATGTTATTGGACAAGAGAACCTAACCAAAACTATTAAAAAATACTATAATCAATGGAAATTTAAACATCCTACACCCAATGATTTCAAACGTATTGCGGAGAAAGTTTCAGGAATGCAGTTGGATTGGTATTTAACTGATTGGACACAAACTACAAATACTATTGATTATAGTATTAAAGATGTTTCGGAAAAAGGAAATACCACCGCAGTAACCTTAGAACGTTTAGGACTAATGCCAATGCCTATAGATATTTATGTAGAATATAACGATGGTAGTAAAGAATCATTTTATATTCCTTTAAGAATGATGAGAAAAGAAAAAGCAAACCCTTTTCCTAAAACAAAGAGAGCTGTTCTGTCGGATTGGACATGGACGCACCCAACATATACATTTAGTATTTCTAAACCTAAATCTGACATAAAATCCTTGAAAATTGATATTACCGAGCAAATGGCAGACGTAGACAAAAAGAATAATGAATATTCTTCAACACAACCGTAAATATTAAATTTGTTTTTAAAAGATAAAACCCAGAATTGATCGTGTCAATTCTGGGTTTATAATTGTAAATAACGTTTAAATCAGTACATTTATCAGTATATGACAGCAACTTTTGGCGCTAAAGAACGATTGAAAAGTAAAAAGGAAATTGATTTAATTTTTTCCGAAGGCAAATCTATTGCTAGATATCCTGTACGTCTCATATATAGAAAAACTTCATCTAAAAATGAGTCTTCGATACAAACATCAGTTTCGGTCAGTAAACGTAATTTTAAAAAAGCTGTACAAAGAAATCGTATAAAACGTTTGTTGCGCGAAAGTTATCGAAAAAATAAGTATCTTGTGATCAATAACACTTCTCATCACTTTACTTTTATGTTCTTGTATACAGGAAAAGAAATGCCTGACTATATATTAATAGAATCTAAAATAAAAGAAATACTACAAAAGTTTGTTGTAAAGGAAATAGAGACTTCTTAGCTTTAATATCCTTTCACTTATTAAAAAAATAAAAAGTATGAAAAAGAAAATCCTTTATTCTACCCTTGTCGTAGCCATTTTATTTTCTACTGTTAGTTTTAAATCTGATTTTTTTGAAATAGCAAAACAGATTGAAATTTTCACTACCATGTTTAAAGAATTAAATATGAACTATGTAGATGAAACCAATCCTGCTGAACTTATGGATACTGCTATAAAGGCAATGCTAGATGATTTGGATCCATATACCAAATATTGGAATGAACAGGATGTAGAAGCTTCTAAAATTAGAAATGCAGGAGAATATACAGGTATTGGTGCTTCTGTAAAAACAGTGAAAGATAAAATAATCATTGTAGAACCTTATAAAGATTATCCCGCCGATAAAGCTGGTCTAAGAGCCGGAGATGAAATAATCAAAATAGGTGATGTTACAGTGTCAGATTTTGAAGAAGATGCGGGAGAACTTCTTAAAGGAGCTAGTGGTACCGAAGTAGAAATTAGTTACAGAAGACAAAATCAAATTAAGACAACCACACTAACCAGAGAAGAAATAGAAGTAAAAGCAGTACCATTTTTTACATTACTAGATGATAATTCTGGATATATAGTATTATCAAAGTTTAATAACAAAGCCTCATCCGAAACTATAGCTGCCTTAAAAGATTTAAAAGCTAAAGGAGCTGATAAGATTATATTAGATCTTCGAGGAAATCCTGGTGGTTTATTAAGTGAAGCTATAAACGTAACGAATATTTTCGTACCCAAAGGAGAGTTAATTACAACTACAAAATCTGTGGTAAAAAAATACAATAAGGAATACTTTACTAAAAAAACTCCTATTGATACCGAAATTCCTTTAGTAGTACTTGTAAATGGTCGAAGCGCTTCTGCAAGTGAAATTGTTGCAGGAAGTATCCAGGATTTAGATAGAGGAGTAGTAATAGGAGCCAGAAGTTTTGGAAAAGGATTGGTACAAAGACCAAAAAAATTAACGTACGGTACGCAACTTAAAATTACTATTTCCCGATACTATACACCAAGTGGTCGATGTATTCAAGCATTGGATTATTGGAATCGAGATGAAAACAATAAAGCAGTTCGAATCAGTGAAAAAGATTTTAAAGCTTTTAAAACAAAAAATGGAAGAACCGTTTATGATGGAGGAGGAATACAACCAGATATCGAAATGGAAACTTCTAAATTTAGTAATATAACCACTTCATTATTACAATCAGACGCAATATTTGATTATGGTACAAAGTATTATTATGAACATGAGAACATGGATGTTAACAAGTTTAAGTTTACCGATAAAGATTATGAAGACTTTAAAAAATTCGTAAAAGAAAGTGGTTTTGATTATGAAACAGCAACAGAAAAATCTTTAAAAAAATCATTAGAAGTTGCTAGAAGAGACAAGCTGGATACCGATATTAAAGAAAGTTATAATGCATTACTTGCTACAATAAAAACCTCTAAGGCAAAAGGGTTAGATACTTATAAAACTGAAATTGCAAACTTGCTTACAGACGAAATTGTAAAACGTTATTCGTATAGAGAAGGATTGTATAACTATTATATCAATAATAATCCTGAAATTGAAAAAAGTAAAGAAATATTAGGTAATAAATCTAAGTATGAAAGTATATTAAAATAGTTAGTACACTTTCATAGTAAACATATAAAAACCCAGCTTTATTGCTGGGTTTTATTTTTTATGAAGTTATCATTGCTATATGAGGAATTCCATCTTCTAGATACTCCTTACCTTGTTGTATAAATCCATGTTTTTCATAGAATCTTTTCAAATAACATTGGGCAGAAATTTTTATTTTATCGGTTTTATAGTGCTCTTTTATCGCTGAGATACTATGCTTTATAAGATCGTGTCCGTAACCATATTTTCGTTCCTTTTCTGAAACTACAACTCTACCAATACTGCTTTCATCAAAATAATCACCTGCATCGAATATTCTTGTGTATGCCACAATATCATCGTTCTTATAACCTATAACATGAAGTGCTTTTTGGTCGTTGTTATCTATATCTTGATAAACGCAATTTTGTTCAACAACAAAGACTTCTGCGCGTAAGCGCAAAATTTTATACAACTCCTGAGTTGACAATCCATCAAAACGCTTAATTTCAAAATTTATATCGCTCATAAAAGAAAATGATTAACACATAGAGATCTTATTAACTCTATTCTCGTGTCTTCCACCCTCGAAATCAGTAGTTAAAAACGTTTTAACCATTTCTACCGCCTGTGGTAACGAAGTATATCTAGCAGGTATACTAATCACATTAGCATTGTTATGTAAGCGGGTCAATTCCGTTATTTCTTTGGTCCAACATAGACCAGCTCTCACATTTTTATATTTATTTGCTGTCATAGAAACACCATTTCCACTTCCACAAATAAGTATTCCATAATCTACAGTTCCATTATCAACATCTTTCGCAACCGGATGAACAAAATCTGGATAATCTACGCTACTATTTTCATCTGTTCCGTAATTAACAACCTCTATTCCTTGTGATTTTAAATAAGTTATTATTCCGAATTTATATTCAGTTCCTGCGTGATCATTTCCAATAGCTATTTTCACAACTTTTAAATTTTTATTTTATTAAAGATTCTAGATTTATAATTTGAAAACAAAGATACTTCAAACAAAAAAAGTAAACTTCAAAAAATCAATAAATTACCTTAACGTTACCCCAATGTTAATAACTCCTTACCTTCTGTTAACATTGGATGTGAATAAATAGTTGCTAAATTAAAGAAACTTTATTTGGACATCTTAATTTAAATTAGAATACAAAGGTCTTGACATCAAATCAAAATTTATTAATGACTTTTTCTTGTGAAGTTTTTAAACATTAATTTATTGTTATCAACTGTGATTTTTATGCAAAAATATCAATAAAAAGATGTGTTTATAAACTATGAACATCTGTTAATTAAAATTAATTCTAATAAGATTATCAAGTATTTAACCTTTTTATATGTTGTTAATATATTTCTGAAAAATCAATCTAACTTAAAAAGCAAAAAAAAAATAGAAAAGTTATACCGCTATCAACACTATATTATAATCATCATTTTTATTTTAAATTTTAAAAAAAGAAAAAGATATATATATGATATATGTTGAAAACTATAAAAAGTATGGATAATAAAACTAGATAATTCTTAGATGAGAATTTGTGTTAAGATCATCTATGATTTCTTGAACTCTAATTTTATCCTTTGGATGGATTTTTAGATGGATTCCGCCAAGAGCGTTTGAGTAAAATGGAAATACGCCAATCATTGTTTCATTCTCAAAAAAATAAGAAATTCCTTCTCTTTCCAAAAGAAGTCGTAATATTGCATAATCGTTTGGATATGTAAAGGTTGCTATAGTTATAAAATCTTTCATGAAAAAAGTCCAGATAATTGATGATTTACAATATACAAATTATCTAAAAAAAGACTTAGTTGATTTGTGTTGCTTCCTTATCGGATAAGATCGTACCGTTTATTTCTGATTTTTTATTGGTATCTGTATGTTCGTCCATTGTGTTTCCAATATATACTGTAGCATAATATAAGCCTAATAGGAATATTAGGGTAAACAGAAATATTATCTTATGAATTTTTTTGACTTTAGGTATCATACTACTTAGTACCAAACGAATAAATAACAATCTTCGTATTTTAAAATTAAGTAAATTTTAAGAAAAATAATAAGATTTGTTTAAATATTTTAAACGTAAACATTTGATTTACAGATATAATATTTTTTTAACTTTAAACAAGAATAAAATTTAATATTAAATAAAAGTTTATATAGAAAACAGTGAACCTAAAAAGATAAGCTGTAATTTTATATGATAAAATTTAAAAGACATTAATGAAAAGAAAAAGAAGAAGAGGAAGAAGGAAAAAGTCTCCCAAAATTGAAAACATCACACAAGGAATACTTAAGATACTTAAATCAGAACCTAACAAAACTTTTAATTATAAACAGATTGCCGCCAAGTTTGGGGTAGATGATCCCAGTAGTAGAAATCAAATAATTAAAAAGTTGACGCAATTAGCGGCTAAAAAAGAGATAGAAGAGGTAGATAGAGGAAAATTCAAAATAGTTCCTAATATCAACACTTATACAGGAGTATTAGAATTAACTTCTAAAGGAACAGGATATGTGATTGTAGAGGAATTAGAGGATGATATTTTTGTACCAAATAATAATCTTAACAAAGCACTAAATGGTGATGAAGTAGAGGTTTATGTATACAAAAGAAAACGCAGAGGTAAGAGCGAAGGAGAAATTTCTAGAATCATTTCTAGAAGTAAAAATGAGTTTGTTGGAGTTATAGAAATACAGAAGAACTATGCATTTGTAAATATACAAGATTCTAGAATGTATACAGATATTTTTATCCCTAAGAACAAGATAAAAGATGCTGAAGACGGAGATAAAGTTTTAGTAAAGCTTGAAGATTGGCCAGAAAAAGCAGATTCTCCATTTGGAAAAGTAGTAAAAGTACTTGGTAAACCTGGGGAACATAATACAGAAATTCATGCAATTTTAGCCCAATATGGATTACCTTATGAGTTTCCATCTGAAGTTGAAAATTATGCAAATGAACTAGATACTTCCATTCAGGAATCAGAAATCAAAAAAAGGAGAGATATGCGTAAAACGCTAACGTTTACTATCGATCCTAAAGATGCTAAAGATTTTGATGATGCACTTTCTTTTGAAATATTAGAAAATGGAAACTACGAAATAGGAATTCATATTGCAGATGTTTCTCATTACGTAAAACCAGGAACTATTCTGGATGATGAAGCTTATGAAAGAGCTACATCGGTGTATTTAGTAGATAGAGTAGTTCCCATGTTACCAGAAGTATTATCAAATAATGCTTGTTCGTTAAGACCTCATGAAGAAAAGTATACGTTTTCTGCTGTTTTTGAATTAAATAACAAGGCAGAAATTAAAAAACAATGGTTTGGGAGAACAGTAACCTACTCAGATGCACGTTTTGCGTATGAAGAAGCACAACATATCATCGAGACTGGTAAAAACAGTATTCCGAAAGAAATTTCATTAACTGGAAATGCATATAGTGCGGATCAAAAAATAGCTGATGCAGTATTAAAATTGAACGAATTAGCAAAAATAATGCGGACTCAAAGAATGGGGAAAGGAGCTATTTCTTTTGATAAAGTCGAAGTTAAATTTAGTTTAAACGAAGAAAATAACCCAGTAGGAGTGTTTTTTAAGACTTCTAAGGACGCTAATAAGCTTATTGAGGAGTTTATGCTATTAGCTAATAAAAAGGTCGCAGAATTCGTTGGAAAACAAAATCCAAAGAAAACATTTGTATATAGAGTACATGATGAACCTAATGATGAAAAACTTGCTGCTTTACAAAACATAATTGGAAGGTTCGGATATAAGTTGGATTTGCGAGATCGAAAAACAACCACAAAATCATTAAATGGTTTGTTAAAAGATGTTCAAGGAAAAAAAGAACAAAATTTGGTTGATACCCTTGCAATTCGAAGTATGAGTAAAGCAGAATATACTACTCATAATATTGGACATTATGGATTAGCCTTTGATTATTATTCACATTTTACTTCACCGATCAGAAGATATCCTGATGTTATGGCACATCGTTTGTTACAACATTATTTGGATAATGGAAAAACTGTGGCAGAAGAAGAATATGAAGAAAAGTGTAATCATAGTAGCTCAATGGAGAATTTAGCTGCAAGTGCAGAAAGAGATTCTATTAAATATATGCAGATCAAATTCATGAAAGATCATGAAGATGAAGAGTTTTTAGGTGTAATTTCTGGAGTAACAGAATGGGGGATTTATGTAGAAATTATAAGTAATAAATGCGAAGGAATGATCAGATTAAAAGACATGAATGATGATCACTATATTTTTGATCAGGATGAATATGCTATAATTGGTCAACGTTCTAAAAAAATGTATCAGTTAGGAGATGAAGTGTATGTAAAAGTTAAGAATGCAGATCTAGTGAAGAGGCATTTAGATTTTACATTGCTTGGTAGTAAAGAAGAATTAGAATAAAATAAACGTAATAATCGTTTATTAAATAAAAATCACACAATTATCAAATCTAAAAGTAATAGGGAAATGAAAAAAGTAATAATTCTTACATTTTTATTGGTAGTATCAGGACTGCAAGCGCAAAAAGTAATCACTAAAAATGTAGGTGATTTTAATGAACTAAAAGTTTTTGATAAGATCGAAGTAAAATTATTGAAGGGTTCAGAAAACAAGGTTGAAATTTCGGGGATTAGTAGAAGAGAAGTAGATGTAGTGCTTAAGGATGAAGTATTAAAAATAAAAATGTCATTAAGCAATACTTGGGATAATAATGATACAGAAGTAATTGTCTATTATAAGTCAATATCAAAGTTAGATGTGAATGAAGGAGCAAAGATTATGGTGAAAGATATGATCTCTGCAGATGAATTAGATTTACGAGCGCAAGAAGGTGGTGATATCTATGCTGAAATTAAAACTGGTAGATTGTTAGCTAGAGCTGTTAGTGGCGGTGGATTGCATTTAGAAGGTAGTGCTGATGAGCAAGAAGTCACTGTAAAAGCTGGTGGACAATTTATGGGAGAAGATCTAAAAACAAAAAGTACTCAGGTTAAAATTAGTGCAGGAGGAAGAGCTAATGTTAATGCAAGTGAATATGTAAAAGCAAATACTGCTGCTGGTGGAACAATTAGAATTTATGGAAATCCGAAGGAAGTAGATGGAAAAAAAGTTTTTGGTGGTAAAATTATAGAGGTAAACTAAGTAGTATTTTCTAACTTTGTAAGAAATATATCTACTTTTCTATGTTTCAAGATGCTCAAGCAGCAATATTTTTAGGTTTTGTGCTTGCCTTTTTAATTGGACCTGTTTTTTTTGTTTTATTAGAAACTGCGGCAATCAAGGGGTTTAGAGCAGCATTGGCTGTAGATCTTGGAGTTATTTTTGCAGATATTGTCTTCATTTTAATTGCATATTTTAGTACCAATCAAATATTAGAAAAAATAAAGGATGATCCTGCACTTTTTGTATTTGGAGGTATGCTTTTAGCGACCTATGGTGCTATATCTTTTATCAAGGAACGAAAAAATTACAATAAGCTTAGAGATACTTCCGTAGAAATTATTAATAAGAATAATTACTTAGTATTGTTTATAAAAGGGTTCTTATTAAACTTCATCAATATTGGTGTTTTAGGATTTTGGATTGGCATTATTGTAGTAGCTGGACCTCAGATGGACATGAATACAAATAGAATCATTGTATTTTTTGCAATGGTTTTAATTACCTATCTATTTGTTGATATACTTAAAATGTTACTTGCAAAAAGACTAAAAAGAAAACTAACTCCAAAGCGGACATACCTAATCAAAAGAAGTATTAGTATGATTATGGTTGTTTTTGGAATTTTTTTGATTGTAAAAGGAGTGCTTCCTGATACGATGGAGCAGAAAATTCAAGATAGAATAGAGAAAATTACACCAGATTCTGGTTTTAAATAAAAAAGTCCTGTTATTTTAACAGGACTTTTTTTTGAGGTGTCGAGCGGATTCGAACCGCTGTAGATGGTGTTGCAGACCACTGCCTAGCCACTCGGCCACGACACCCTTTTTGATCTTAGACGGCAAATGTAAAAAAATTTATGAATACTTCAGATGTATTTATCTTTTTTTACTTCTGGTAATTGTAACCATTTGTACATTTCCGCCAATAGGTGGATTAATTTTAGAGACATCTACCGTGGCTTTTTCCACCAATGGTAACTCTTCTAATATACGATTTAAAATTCGTTCTGCGGCATGTTCTAGTAGTTTAGAACGTATAGCCATTTCTTCTTTTACGATAAGATTAAGATGCACATAATCAACAGTATCTGAGAGCTGGTCAGAATGAGCTGATGTGTTTAAATCAGCTTTAACTTTTAGATCAACCCTATAATCAGAACCAATTTTTTTCTCCTCTACAAGGCATCCATGATATGCATAAACCTTGATGTTTTTTAGTGTAATTAACCCCACAAAATTTTTTTACAAAGGTAATAGAATCTTTGCAAAGAATTTACAAGGAAACACCCCTTTTGTATTAGGTTATTGTAACAATTAAAGAGTAATTATATAATTGTTGTGTATCATTGGAAATATTAGGTAGTTTTGTGTTTTATTTTTATCAAATGACAGAAGAAAAAAAATCACTCAATTTTTTAGAGCATATTGTCGAAGAAGATTTGGCCAATGGAATGAATCAAGAAGATTTACGTTTTCGTTTTCCTCCAGAACCAAATGGATATTTGCATATAGGTCATACTAAAGCTATAGGAATTAGTTTTGGTATGGGTTTAAAATATAATGCTCCAGTAAATTTACGTTTTGATGATACCAATCCAGCAAAAGAAGAGCAAGAATATGTGGATGCGATTAAAGAGGATATTAGTTGGTTAGGATATCAATGGGATAAAGAATGTTATTCTTCAGATTATTTTCAGCAGTTATATGATTGGACTGTTCAATTAATAAAAGATGGAAAAGCCTATGTAGATAGTCAATCTTCAGAGGCTATAGCAGAACAAAAGGGGACAACTACAGAACCTGGTATAAATAGTCCATTTAGAGATAGGACAGTGGAAGAAAATCTGGATCTATTTGAAAAAATGAAAAATGGGCATTTTGAAGAAGGAGAACATGTTGTAAGAGCCAAGATTGATATGGCAGATCCTAATATGCTTATGAGGGATCCTTTGATGTATAGAATCCTTAAAAAATCTCATCATAGAACGGGTGATGAATGGTGTATTTATCCTATGTATGATTGGACACATGGAGAAAGTGATTACATAGAAAATATATCACATTCTTTGTGCTCTTTAGAATTTAAACCACATAGAAAATTGTATGATTGGTTTTTGGATCAGGTGTATGATAACACAAGTATTAGACCTAAACAACGAGAGTTTGCCAGACTAAATCTAAGTTATACTATTATGAGTAAACGTAAGTTGCTTAGATTGGTGAATGAAGGTGTAGTAAAAGGGTGGGACGATCCTAGAATGCCTACAATTTCTGGATTAAGAAGAAGAGGATATACTCCTGCATCAATTAGAAAATTTGTAGATACTGTTGGTGTGGCAAAAAGGGAGAATGTGATAGATGTATCATTACTTGAATTTTGTGTTCGCGAAGATTTAAATAAAACAGCACCAAGAGTAATGGCTGTTTTAGACCCAGTAAAGCTGGTTATAACTAATTATCCTGATGGTGAAGAAGAATGGTTAGAGGCTGAAAATAATCCAGAAGATGAAGCTGCAGGAAATAGAAAGGTACCTTTTTCTAAAGAATTATATATAGAGAGAGAAGATTTTAAGGAGGAAGCTGGGCGTAAATATTTTAGACTTACATTAGGTAAAGAAGTACGACTTAAGAATGCCTATATTATTAAAGGTGAGAATGTTATAAAAGATAGTAATGGAGTAATAACTGAGATTCATTGTACGTATGATCCTAAGAGTAAATCGGGTAGCGGCACAGAGGAATCTAAACGCAATGTAAAAGGAACATTACATTGGGTATCTATAAAACACTCGATTCCTGCAGAAATAAGATTGTATGATCGGTTATTTAACGATGAGGCTCCTGATAGTCACAAGGAGAAAGATTTTATGGAATTCTTGAACCCAAATTCTTTACAAATAATTATGGGTTATGTAGAGCCTAGTTTAAAAGAATCAACACTTTTAGAAAGATTTCAGTTCCAGAGATTGGGTTATTTTAACGTGGATCCTGATAGTACTCCCGACAGCCTAATTTTTAATAAAACTGTTGGTTTAAGAGATACTTGGGCAAAAGTTAAACCTACTACCCAGAATACTAATAGCAATACTCAAAAGCCTCAGAATACAAAGATAGAAGTGTCTGCTATTAATGAGATTAAAAGAGCAGGGAAGAAGTACACCAACTTATCAGAAGAGAAGAGAGAGGCTCTTAAATCGAAAATATTGGAAGTGGCTAAAGATGTTGATATTGAGGAATTGGTTCCGTTATATGGAACAGCTGCTAAGAAAATAGGAACGAGAATAGTGACAACTTTAGCGCTTGGTGTTATATTAGAACATAAGGGTATAACGCCTGATCAGGATGCTATTGATTTTATAAAGAAAGGTAGAGAAGATGCTAACGAGTTATTAAGAGCAGAGGCTGAGCAAGTAGCGAGTGGATTAGGATTATAAAGTTTTGATTACCATCATAAAAAGAAAAAGACGGATGTTAGTCCGTCTTTTTTTTGTTTTAATGTATACTGTTAGAAATCTGCAATTTGCTCATCTTGAGGAATTTCTATATCAGTATTGAAATTTTTAAATACTTTTTTAGTATCCTCATCATCTAGTAATTTATTAGCGTCTATAAAGTACCATTTTTCTTTTTTCTTATTATAGAATCCGAATAAAGAGGATTTAAATTTCACCGTACGACCATTATAATCCATTTCTATGGTATTTTTTACTAGACAGCGATATTCTTTTTTTTCTTTTCGTATATCAGTTACTTCATCAACCTGTGAACTAACAATTTTAATTTTTTGAGCAGTCATAGCTCTAAAGGTATCTTCTAATTCTTGTTTCAATTGTTCGTTTCCTATCTTTTTGGATATTTTAGGATGTGTATGAAGTAAAAGAGTATTAACATCTTTTTGTACAGAAGCTTTGGATACGATCTTTGCATCTCGTAAAGCTAGTTTTTCTAATTTGGACATGCTTTGGGAAAAAACACTTCCTGAGATTAACAGAAAGAGGAGTAAGTAATTTTTCATGACTTGCGATTATAAATGACTGTTTTTTATATATAAGAAAAATTGATTAATTATTTTTCTTAATTAGTTCTATCTATCATAAACGGATCTATATAAAAGACTATGAGCTTAAATAAAAGTTGCATAGTATGATTTTATATCTTTTTTTTAAAATGCGCTTAAAACCGTTTATTTTAGTTTTTTTACAAAATTAGTAATTTATCTCATTAGATATTTTGAAAATTAGTAAAAAAATAAAATCCGATCATTTATGGTGATCGGATTTAGTTTTATAATAAGAAATTCTTATTCTTCTGTGTTTTTTCTACCAATACCTTTTTTGGCATTTTGGCGTTTCATTTCTTCTCCTATTTGGTTGGATGCTGTAAAGGATGCAATCATATTGTTTAGCATATCACTTCCTGCCTGAGGAGAATTTGGTAGTAAAATTAAATTACTGTTGGTTTCTTCACCTATAGATTGTAAAGTATCATAGTGTTGGGTAACAACAATTAAAGCAGAGGCTTCTTGAGAATTGATACCTACGTTGTTTAAAACATCCACACTTTCTTCTAGACCTCTAGCAATTTCTCTTCGTTGATCTGCAATACCTTGACCTTGTAATCTCTTACTCTCTGCCTCAGCTCGAGCTTTTGCTACAATCTTAATACGTTCAGCTTCAGCCTCATACTCGGCTGCAACTTTTTCTCTTTCTGCAGCGTTAATTCTATTCATTGCTTCTTTTACTTGAAGATCTGGATCGATATCAGTAACAAGAGTTTTTATGATATCATAACCATAATTAACCATCGCTTCATTTAATTCTTGTTTTACAGCGATAGCAATATCGTCTTTTCTTTCAAAAACATCATCAAGTTTCATCTTTGGCACTTCTGCACGTACTACATCAAATACATAAGATGTAATTTGATCGTGTGGATTTTCTAGTTTATAGAAGGCGTCATAAACCTTATCCTTTATAACTTGGAATTGTACTGATATTTTTAGACGTACAAATACGTCGTCCTTGGTTTTTGTTTCAACAATAACGTCTAATTGCTGTATTCTTAGATTAATACGACCGGCAATTCGATCAAAGATTGGAATTTTAAAATGTAATCCGGAGTTACGAATACTTAAAAATTTTCCAAATCTTTCAACAACAGCTGCTGTCTGTTGTTTTACTGTAAATATCCCGGATACCAGTATAAGAAATCCTAGGATAATTATGGGTATAAAATATAGTGTCATTGGTTTTGATATTAAATGTTATTAGATACTTTGAATTTACTAATTAATTGTAAATAGATAAATTTTATTTCGCAATAGTAATCATGGCGGTGGACATTCCAGAGCTGCTAGAGGTACCGAATGCTACAGAAATTATTTCCCATCCATCTTTGGACGCTTTATTAAGAGTATCTTCAACCTGTTTGCGAAGTTTTTCAGTAGACCAAAGATTTGATATTTTAAGTACTTTATATTGTTTTTCCATAGATGACAAAGTTTAAGATCATTACTTTATCTGTATGATTTTATTCATAAACGTTACAGAATAAAACAAAATAGCCTGTTAATTGTGTAACAGGCTATAGTAAGATAATGCGTAAAATAAATGTTATATTCTTTCTATTGTAGATTCAATTCTTTTAATCGTTTCTTCTTTTGAAATGATGGACATGATCTCAAATAGGTCTGGACCTTGTAGAGATCCAACTAATGATATTCGAAGAGGCATCATAATTTTACCAAAACCAATTTCTTTTGATTTGATCCAACTTTTAACGATGTTGGAAACATTTTCTGATGAAAAATCATCAATATCAGTTAGTATCCTTGTTAGTTCGTGCATGAGAGATGCTGTGTCTTCTTTCCATGCTTTTTTAACTGCTTTTTCATCATATTCAGAAGGAGCAATAAATAGGAAAGAGCTAAGATCCCAAAGGTCATTTGTAAAAACGGCTCTTTCTTTAATAAGACCAACAATTTTGTTTAAATCAAAGGAAGAAGATATGTTCTTATTTTGTAGAATATTTTTTAATTGTTCCACGTGTAGAGAGTCGTCTGTATTTTGAAAATGTTGTTGTTGAAACCATTTTGTTTTTTCAGGATCAAATTTGGCTCCCGCTTTATTCACTCGTCCAAGGTCAAATGATTGAATAAGTTCCGTTAAGGAAAAGATTTCTTGTTCTGTTCCTGGATTCCATCCTAAGAACGCTAGCATGTTAATAACAGCTTCTGGTAGATAACCATCTTCTCTATAACCAGAGGCGATTTCTTTCGTTTTTGGATCTATCCATTGTAGGGGGAATACAGGAAAACCTCCTTTGATACCATCGCGTTTTCCTAACTTACCTTTTCCAGTAGGCTTCAGGATAAGTGGTAGGTGAGAAAAACTTGGAGTTTCCCATCCTAATGATCTATATAATAGCACATGTAACGGTAGAGAAGGTAACCACTCTTCACCGCGAATTACATGAGTAATTTCCATAAGATGATCATCCACAATATTAGCTAGGTGATATGTTGGCATACCATCACTTTTAAAAAGGATTTTATCATCAAGTACATTAGTTTCGATAGTTATAGTACCGCGTACTTCGTCAATAAGTTGAAGAGTTTCGTCGACAGGACATTTAAAACGAATAACATAAGGTTCGCCAGAATTAATTTTTTGCGATATTTCATTCTCCGATAAGGACAGTGAGTTATTCAGTTTTTCTCTATTATGCCAGTTGTAAACGAACGTTTTTCCGTTTTCTTCATGTTGTTTACGATGTAGATCTAATTCTTCTGAAGTATCAAAAGCATAATAGGCATGACCATTTTGGATAAGTTGGTCAGCATATTGTTTGTATAAATGTTTTCGTTCACTTTGTCGGTAAGGGCCGTAATTGCCTTCTTTTCCTGGACCTTCATCAAAAGGAATATTGCACCAGTTTAATGCGTCGATTACATAATCTTCAGCTCCAGGAACGTAACGGTTTTGATCTGTATCTTCTATACGAAGAACAAAAGTTCCTTGATTTTTTTTAGTAAATAAGTAATTAAATAAAGCTGTTCTTACACCACCAATATGTAGCGGACCGGTAGGACTTGGAGCAAATCGTACACGTGGTTTGTTTGTCATAGTTAAATGTTTTAAACCGTAAGGTTATAAAAGAAATGACAAAGATACGATCTTATGAAAGTGTATAAAAAGGATTTAAAGTAATTAATTATGTAATGTTACAAAGGTTTCATTTCACGTGGAACACGTTTATTCATTAACATAAACCATAATGGTGGAAATAAGGAAAGTACCATGGAGGTAGGGTAGCCAAATGGTAGTTGAGGGCTTTGGTCATGGTGATCAAGAATTTGATATTTTTTAGAGGCTCTATAATGATGATCGCTATGGCGAGTAAGTTCAAAAAGAAGAATACGGCCTAGTAGATGATTGGAGTTCCAGGAATGTATTTCGCGAACTCTTTCGTAACGTCCGGAGTTATTTTTCTTACGAACAAGACCATAATGTTCTATGTAATTGATAGTTTCTAGAAGTAAAAAGCCAACAGTACCGCATGATATAGTAGCCCATAGTCCTGTTAAACCGAAAAAAGAATAGGTCATACCTAAATAGCATATTGTGATAATCATATACCAAAACATATCGTTTTTGAATGATAAAAATGAACGATTCTCTTTTTTAAGAAGTGTTTTTTGAATTTTCCAAGCACTTATATATTGTCCAATTACAGATGTGATCCAAAAAATGTATACAGGTTGGTTATAACGAGCTGTAGCAGGGTCATCTTTAGTAGCAGCTTTAAGATGATGTCCAAAATTGTGTTCTATATAAAAGTGCATGTATAATGAAGGAAGTAGAAGAGCCTTAGCGATAAATCTTTCGTTAGAAAATCTATGCCCTAATTCATGACCGACGTTTATTCCATTGGCACCAAGAACTATTCCGGTCGATATAATAATTCCTACAATTTCAAAGGTTTTTAAATCATTTGAGGAAATGGTATAAAGAGCATAAAATAGTATTAAATAAATCAAAGGGAGATTTATATATAAAAGCCAGTCGAATATTTTTTTCTTGGATTTAGTTAATCTGGTATCAGGGTCTAAATTTTCTTCAGACGAAGGAGTAAAAAGTTCAATTATTGGTATAATACCAAAAACATAGATAGGGGTTAGGTAGGTATAAATATCCATTAGATAGATACTTAAAACTGCAACTAAAGGTATGCTATATGCAGATATGTATTTAAGATCTTTCATAACAAGTTATAATCTAGGGTTTTGAATTATAATAAATATAACAAATCTATAAGAAATAAAGTTGTAGTTTTATAAATTACTGAAAAAGAAAAGGTGAAGTTATGAGCAGTTTTGAGTTAATCAAGAATAAACTAGAAAGTTTTATAAGGAAATATTATACAAATGAATTGATTAAAGGCGTAATTCTTTTTGCCGCTATTGGGTTGTTGTATTTTTTGATTACACTGTTAATAGAATATGTTTTTTGGTTAAGTAAACTATGGAGGACGATATTATTTTGGATGTTCGTTATTGTAGAGTTAAGTCTGTTTTCGAAGTTTATAGTGATTCCTTTGTTTAAATTATTCAAGCTTGCTAGAGGTATAGATTATGAAAGTGCTTCGAAAATTATAGGAGATCATTTTCCAAAAGTAAATGATAAATTGTTAAACCTGTTACAGTTAAGCGAAAATAATTCCTCATCTTCATTATTGTTAGCGAGTATAGAACAAAAATCCCAAGAGTTAAGTCCTGTACCGTTTAAAACGGCAATAGACTTTAAGAAAAATGTGAAATATCTTAAGTATATCATTATTCCGGTTTCCGTTTTTTTACTAGTAAGTTTATTTAATAAAAGAAACTGGTATTCAGAAAGTTATAATAGAGTTATTAACTATGGAACGGCATATGAACCGCCGGCACCATTTCAATTTTTTGTGGTAAATGATAATTTAAATGCATTGGAGAATGAAGATTTTGTTGTAAAAGTAGGCACCAGTGGTGATGTGATTCCCGAGAGTGTGAGTATCAATTATGAGGGAGAAACTTATTTCATGAAAAGTAAGAAGGTAGGGGATTTCGAATATACTTTTATACAGCCAAAGAAGTCAATGAGTTTTAGGTTATCATCGAGTGATGTGTTTTCTAAGGATTATGAATTAAAAGTTGTTCCAGTGCCAACATTGTTGGATTTTAAAATGAATCTTGATTATCCGGAGTATACACAAAAGAAGGATGAAAGTGTTAATAGTTCGGGGAATGCAATAGTTCCGGAAGGAACAAAGGTGTCTTGGTCAGTGAATACAAGAAATACGGAATACGTTAATATGATTTCGAAAGATTCGGTAATAGCGTTTATGAAGGATAAATCTACTTTTAAATATGGAAATAGGTTATATGGAAATTGGGATTATCAGATAACATCATCGAATAAGAACATTAAGGATTATGACAATTTATCTTTTAGCATAAATGTTATTAAGGATCAGTATCCAGAAATTAATTTAACTTCAGAGAAGGATAGTGTAGATAATAGTACACTTTACTTTTTTGGAAGAGTAAGTGATGATTATGGTTTAAGAGGTCTGAATTTGGTGTATTACAATAGCGATAAAGATGATGAAAAAATAAAGAAAAAGATTAGTATTAATTCTTCTGTTTTTGACGAATTTATCTATGTTTTTCCAGGTGATATTGATTTGGATAATGGGATTAATTATGATTTTTATTTTGAAGTTTATGATAATGATGGAGTGAATGGAAGTAAATCAACAAAAAGCCAAGTTTTTAGTTTCAGAAAATTGACAAATTTAGAGGAAGATAAGAAAAGGTTAAATGAACAAAACGAGGCGATTTCAGGTTTGAATAAATCATTGAAAAAATTCGAGGAACAGGAAAGTGATCTGAAGGAACTTAGTAAGATTCAAAAGGAAAAAAAACAATTAGATTTTAACGATAAAAAGAAATTAGAGGACTATCTAAAACGACAAAAGGAACAGGAAAAGATGATGCAGAATTTCTCTAAAAAGCTAAAAGATAATCTGGAGCAATTGGATGATAAGAAAGAGGAGGAACCTTTTAAAGATGCATTAAAAGAAATGATGGAGCGTAATGAGGAAAAGCTAAAGAAAAATGAAAAGTTATTAGAAGAGATAAATAAGTTATCAGAGAAGATCCAGAAGGAGGAATTAACAGAAAAGTTGGAGGAGCTTGCGAAAGAAAATAAGAATTTGAAGAAGAATTTAGAACAGCTTTTGGAGCTTACTAAAAGATATTACGTAATTCAGAAGCATGAGAAATTAGCAGAGGAGTTGAGTCAGCTTGCTAAAGAACAGGAAGAGTTGTCTGAAAAGGAAGAAGAAAACACCAAGGAAAAGCAGGATAAATTAAATGAAAAGTTCGAGAAGTTTCAGGATGAAATGAAGGAGTTAAGAAAGGATAATGAAAAACTAAAGAAGCCTATGAACTTGGATCAGGAGCAAAAAGATGAGGATGGGATTAAAGAGGAACAAGAGAAAGCGAGCGATAACCTAGATAAAAATAACAAATCTGATGCTAAGAAAAATCAGAAAAGTGCAGCTCAGAAAATGAAACAAATGAGTAGTGGAATGCAGATGCAGATGCAAATGGCTGGTGGAGAACAGCAACAGGAAGACATGGAAATGTTGAGGCAGATTCTAGATAATCTGGTAGATTTTTCAATGGAACAAGAAGGGCTAATGAAAGGTTTCAAAGGAATAAATAATAATAATCCAACTTACTCATCAAAACTGAAAAAGCAAAGTGTCTTAAGAGAAAATTTTATTCATATAGATGATAGTTTATATGCATTAGCGTTACGTCAACCTAAGATATCTGATGAAGTGACTAGTAAATTAACGGATATAGAGTTTAATATAGATAAATCATTAGAACGCTTGTCTGAGAATCAAGTAATACAGGGAACCGCTAATCAACAATATGCAGTAACGGGTTCTAATGACTTAGCGTATTTTTTAAGTAAGGCATTGGACCAAATGCAAAACAGTATGTCTGCTGCAGGTAAGGGGAATAGTGGAAAGTCAAGAGGTTTTCAGTTACCGGATATTATAAAGAAACAAGGAGAATTAAATGAGCAAATGAAAGATGGAACTGAGAAGGGTGAGAAGCAGGGTAAAAAGGAGGGACAACAACAGGGTCAGTCTAACCAAGGCGGTTCTGGAGAAAATGGAGAAAAAGGAAAAGGAGAGAGTGGGAACAAAAAAGGAGAAAGTAAAGATGGTAAAAATGGTAAAGGAGAGGCCGATAGTGAACAAGAAAATAATGATGGAGAGCTATATGAGATATATAAGCAGCAACAGCAATTAAGGAGTGCGTTACAGGATAAACTTAAAAAAGAAGGAATAGGAGGTAGTAAGGGTAGTGCGTTGTTAAAGAAAATGGAGCAAGTAGAAAATGAGTTATTAGAAAAAGGATTTAATAATAACACCCTTAGTAAGATGTTGAATCTAAAACATGAGTTATTAAAACTAGAAGATGCCACATTAGAACAGGGTGAAGAGAACAGAAGGGAAAGTAAAACAAATCAAACATTGTTTAAAAACGACACAAGCAGTCAACTTCAAAAGGCGCAACAATATTTTAATACTACTGAGATATTAAACAGACAAGTATTACCTTTGCGGCAAAATCACAAAAGAAAGGTTCAAGAATATTTTAAAAAGGAAAATGATTAATTTTTTTTATGAATCGGTGGCTACGAATATTAATGAGTTGTCGACTGTAAGTTGGTTGAACAAGGTGGCTGTTTCAGAGAAGAAGTCAATTGGTGAAATCAGTTTAATATTGTGTTTAGACGATTATTTGTTGGACATTAATCAGAAATATTTAAACCACGACACCTATACAGATATAATTAGTTTTGATAATACGATGGGTAATGAACTGGCTGGTGATATTTTTATATCTGTAGATCGGGTAAAGGAGAATGCTGAGATATACGACGTGGATTTTGAGGAAGAATTAAGACGGGTTATGGTTCACGGACTGTTGCATTTTTGTGGTTACAAAGACAAAACAGAAGAAGAGAAGCTTGTTATGAGACAAAAAGAAAATGAAAAACTAAAGATGTTCCACGTGGAACATCTTTAGTTTGTTTTTATAATTTGTTCCACGTGGAACAAATTTTTTATATAATTTAAATGTTCCACGTGGAACAAATGTAGATCAGGTATGTTTGATAAAGAGTATGATGTGATTGTTGTTGGAGGAGGACACGCAGGAAGTGAAGCTGCGGCGTCAGCCGCTAATTTAGGTTGTAGCACGTTGTTGATTACAATGAATTTGCAAAATATAGCTCAAATGAGTTGTAATCCAGCAATGGGTGGTATAGCGAAAGGACAAATAGTAAGAGAGATTGATGCTTTAGGAGGTTATAGTGGTATTGTAAGTGATAGAACTGCTATACAATTTAAGATGTTGAATAAATCAAAGGGGCCAGCTATGTGGAGTCCAAGAGTTCAGAGTGATAGAATGAGATTTGCTGAAGAATGGAGATTGCTTTTGGAACAAACACCAAATTTGGATTTCTATCAAGAAATGGTGAATGGACTTTTGATCGAAGGAGAGAAAGTTGTGGGAGTAAGAACATCATTGGGAATTGAGGTAAAAGCAAAAACTGTTGTGTTAACGAATGGAACTTTTTTGAATGGTTTGATTCATATTGGAGAGAAGCAATTTGGAGGAGGAAGAGCAGGAGAAAGAGCGGCAACTGGTATTACAGAACAATTGATAGATTTAGGTTTTGATTCAGGAAGAATGAAAACCGGAACTCCACCTCGTGTAGATGGAAGATCCCTAGATTATTCTAAAATGATTGAACAGCCAGGAGATGATAATCCAGAAAAGTTTAGTTATTCTGATTTATCAAAACCACTTACTGAACAAAGATCTTGTTTTATGACATACACGTCCCCGGAGGTTCATGATTTACTTAGAGAAGGGTTCGATAGATCTCCAATGTTTAATGGAAGAATTAAAAGTATCGGTCCTAGATATTGTCCCTCAATTGAAGATAAGATTAATAGATTTGCCGATAAAGAAAGACATCAAATGTTTATTGAACCAGAAGGGTGGAATACAGTAGAAGTGTATGTAAATGGATTTTCTACATCTTTACCAGAGGATGTTCAATTTAAAGCATTACGTTCAGTTGTGGGGTTTGAAAATGTGAAATTCTTTAGACCAGGTTATGCAATAGAATATGATTATTTTCCACCTACGCAGTTAACACATACTTTGGAAACAAAGTTAATTGATGGTTTATTTTTCGCAGGACAGATAAATGGAACTACAGGGTATGAGGAAGCAGCTTCTCAGGGTTTGATGGCAGGAATAAACGCAGCGCTAAAAGTTAAAGAAGAGGAGTCATTTATTTTAACTAGAAGCGAAGCTTATATTGGAGTTTTAATAGATGATCTGATAACTAAGGGAACAGAAGAACCATATAGAATGTTTACATCAAGAGCAGAGTATAGAACTTTATTAAGACAAGATAATGCTGACTTTAGGTTAACTCCTGTTGCTCACAAAATCGGATTGGCTTCGGATGATCGTTTATTAAGAATGGAAGAAAAGCAGAGGAAGTCTGATAATTTTGTTCAGTTTTTTAAAGATACAAGTGTGACTCCTATAGAAGCGAATCCAGTATTGGAGGAAAAAGGATCTTCTCCGATTAACCAAAGTGGTAAAATGTTCAAGATTTTTGCACGACCTCAAATTAATTTAGAAGATATGAGACGCTTGGAAAAAGTAGCGGATTATATTGAAAAAAATGAATTGGACAAGGAAGTGTTAGAACAAACAGAAATACAGGTTAAATATTCAGGTTATATAGAAAAAGAAAAAAATAATGCTGACAAACTAAATCGATTGGAAAATATTAAAATTCCAAAGGACTTTGATTATACAAAATTGAAATCACTTTCGTATGAAGCTTGTGAGAAGATGACGAAAATAAAACCTGCTACAATTTCTCAGGCATCAAGAATTAGTGGAGTATCGCCTAGTGATATTTCTGTCCTTTTAGTTTATATGGGTCGATGAGTAATTATGTAATATGTAAACAAGAAAGAGCGTTAAAAGGGAAGATTTTAGTAACAATAGTTTTTGTGTTTTCTGTTTTAATGCTTTTTTTTGGAAGAGAAGAATTGTGGTCAAGAATATTGTTGGTTGTTGTCTCTTCTCTTTTTTTTGGATTTTCAACTTCCTATAAGATAAATAGTCATTTCGAGAATTATAAATTATTTTCTGTGTTTGGTTTGGTGCTTTTTAAGACAAAGCTGAATTTAGAATTTCCAGATTATGTTTCTGTGTTTTCTGGAAGTTTTGTGCAGAATAATGATTGGAGTACGGTAAGTGCCATTGGAACAAAAGAAAGACATGATAAGTATGTTGTTCGTTTTTTTAAGGAAAATAAAAAAACAACGTTGTTTCAATCAGAGAAGTATGATAAAGCTTTAGAAAAGGCCAAAGAATTAAGCAAACTCTTAAATATTGAAGTTTTTGATGCTACAAAATCTTAGTTCCACGTGGAACATTTAATACTTGATTATAATTTTCGATGTATAGAACAAAAACTAATATCATGTCAATCAGTGAACATAAATAGAAATAGTAAAGGATTTTTAGTTGGTTTAGAATAGATAATGAATAACGAAAACGAATATTATTTAGAATGTAAAGATTATACAGTTTCTGGTGAGCTGTTTAAATTGTATAAGGATGAAAAATATGATATGCTTGTAACAGTCCCTAAACCATCCGAAGATGTCTTGGGGAGATATTATGAAAGTGATGATTATATTTCTCATACCGATTCCAAAAGAACGTTTTTCGAAAAGTTGTATCACATTGTAAAAAGTTACTCATTAAGAAAAAAGGTTCGTCTAATAACTGAATTAAATAATCAACCAGGCACTCTGTTAGATATTGGTGCTGGAACTGGAGATTTTTTGATGCAAGCCCAAAAACAAAAATGGGATGTAATAGGAGTTGAGCCCAACGATCAAGCTAAGGAACAAGCAAAAAAGAAAGGAGTCTTGTTAGAAACTACGACATCTAACTTATCTTCTAATAATTTTGACGTGATTACAATGTGGCATGTTCTTGAGCACGTACCCGATTTGTCTGCTCAAATTAAAGAATTGAAGAGACTCTTAAAACCAAATGGTCACCTCATAATCGCTGTTCCCAATTTTAAGTCATACGATGCAGAATACTATAATTCGCATTGGGCTGCTTATGATGTACCTAGGCATTTATGGCATTTTTCTGAAAAGGCGATAGAAAACCTTTTTCAGGAAGAAAAAATAAAACTTCAAAAAACATTACCACTTTTATTTGATTCTTTTTATGTCTCATTATTATCCGAAAAGTATAGGAATGGGAAAATGAATTTTATAAAAGCTTTTCGGCTAGGTTTTATATCTAATCTTAAAGCACGAAGATCAAAACAGTATTCTTCACATATTTATGTGCTAAAAAACGATTAATTCTGTTTTTAAAGTTTTTTAAGGACATTTTTGCAATAAAAGTTACCCAATCTATAGGAAATTTCTAAAAACAGCTTAAAATGCTTTGTTTTGAGTCGTTTTTAATTGATTTTGATAATTGTAAAAGATATAATTATTGTTTTTTCTTATGACGAGGTAATTTGATGATGTTATAATGATAACATATACTGAACTTTGATATTTTTGCGCAGAACTAAATTTAGAATAATGAGAAAATTTTTATGCATCGCTATAGGATTACTTGTAATGACCTCATGTAATCAGCAGGCCGAAAAAACAGGATTTGTAAATAATACAAAAGTTGTTTCAGATTTTAAAGAAATGAAAGCTGCGAAAGAAAAATGGACAAAGAAGAATAATGAAGTAAGGGCAGAGTTAGAGGAAAAAGCAAAACAATTTCAAATTGAGGTTCAAGGATATCAAAATATAATGAAATCCATGACACAATCAAATAGAGAGAAAAAAGAGCAGGAGTTAATGGTAAAACAACAAGCACTGCAAAGAGAACAGCAAACTAGAATGCAAGAGATTCAACAAGGTAGTCAGACCGAGATTGATTCTATTGTTGCTAAGGTTGAAGATTTTATTAAAGATTATGGTAAAAAGAATGGATATACTTACATTTATGGTCAAACAGAAGTAAAGAATATCTTTTATGCTAAAGAAGAGCTAGACTTAACTGATAAAATTATTACTGAACTTAATGGTGAAAAGCCATCAGAAGAAAGTAAAGAATAGTACCAAGTTAAACACCATATCGTACCCTATAATATTAATTATAGGGTTTTTTTATGTTTTGTTGTTAAAATTAAGAAAAGGATTGTATGAAGCTTAAGGAAAATTGCGGGAAGGTTTTACTTGTATAAATAAACACAAAAAAGAATGATTTTGGTTTGTTTTACTAGTATAAATATCGTTTTAAGTCGTTTTATATTCAAGTAAAGATGTGCAAAATTGCATAGTAAAGTGAGTTCTTTTTTTATATTATTTTTAGGGAAAATTCCCTAAAATATTTTTACTTACATATATTCTAGATAAGCTATAAAAATTAGTTCAAAAAAGGAATAAAAAAAAACACTTAATCGGATAAAGTTGCCGTTTTTAGATTTTTTTCAATCCTATAAAATGTCAGAATATCAATGGTATTTTTAGGAAATTTGGATAAAAATTTTGTTTTTTTTCAGATTTATCTACTGTTTTCCTAGTTTTTTGAACCACATTTGTTGTAAAATGATTATATTTAAGTATTTGGTTAATAATGCTTTACTATCTTTTTATAGATGTATCAACTACGGTTTTCACACATGTAATTATTGTCCTCAACTTTTAGTAAGAATATTATTACAAAAAAAAATGAAAATTTGGTTTGATATAAATTTTTAATTTATAATTTTATGACTTTAGTATATTTATATTAACAATATTATTAACAAACGCCCCAAATCGTTTGATTAGTAGTGCATATTTTCACACGTATTTAAGTGATATAATCGCTATGAGAAGGAAACTTAACTTAGTCTTTGTCTTGATTGTTTTGGCTCTTGGATTTCAAGAAGCCTTAGCTCAACGAAATATTGAAGCACCTACTTTGGTATCAGGCGCTCAAGCTTGCGGTACATTGACGAATAGCTTCGATTTTACTGCGGATATGTCAGCAGGTGTTGCACTACCTTCAAATAATGATTTTATTTTACAGCTTTCCAACCCTTCTGGAAGTTTTGCGAATGCATCCGAAATTACTGATATAGGTCAGGCAGTGGATCCTCCTAATGAGGCAAGTGGGGCGGGAGTGGTTATTCAATTTCCTAATGTAGTTGTTCCACAGGATGCAAATAGTGACGATTATAGACTAAGAGTGATAGCTACAGAAGCTAATATTATTAGTGAAATTTCAGACCCCATTCCATTTCATTTTTTCGATGATGATAATCTTTTAATTCGCTTGAATAGCGGTGACGATATCATTTTTTGTAATGTAGCTTCATTTGCTAAAGAAGTGGCGGTAGTCGTTTTAGATCAAAATAATAACGAAGTAGATGTTAATAATTTTAACTGGGAATGGTTAAGGGACGGAGCATTAATACCTGGTGAGAATAGTCCAAGACTACTCATAACGGAAGAAGGAGATTACCAAGCACGAGTTTCGGTAGGTTTATGTAATAATGTTTTTGTTTTTAATAAATCTAATAGGATCTCTGCGTCTTTGGTCAATACTGGTGAAATTTCTATTGTTACAACAGCTCCAGATTTTTCTTTTTGTCCTGATGAGACAAAAGTTTTACAGGCTAGTGAAATAGACTTTTCTTATAGTTATCAATGGATTAAAGATGGAGTGGACTTGGATGGAGAAACTTCTCCAACAATTACGCTACCTGATAACGATTTTGGAGGTGAATATGAATTACGTATAGATCTAAGTGAAGATTGTACGTTGGTTACAAATCCAGTTACGGTTACTAATGAAGGATCGAGTATTACAACTCCTTTACCGCCAGGATTGGTACTACTACCAACACAAATTTTAACACTAACTGTAGAGACGGATGCCCCGATAGGAAGTACATTCAGATGGATTCGTGATACTAATATTATAATTCAAGGAGTTACTACTGGCTCAACTATTACGTTTGATGTTCCTGCAAATGGTGTTGGAGATTATAGATTAGAAATTGATGCTTTATTTCCGGATGATCCTTGTATGTCAGAACTAGTAACAGAAACGGTTGTGGTAGCAGCAGAAAGATTTGATATAACGATTGCTCCTGGAGAGGTCGTCGATTGTGATCAGGACACAATAACTATTGCTTTAGAAGAAATGGTTGGTATAACATCTACAGGGGATCGTGTTCCCTTAACTACAGAACAATTTAACTTTTTTGATTTCGAGTGGTTTAATGATGGAGTCTCTACAGGTGAGACTTCTTTGTCGTTAGATGTTTCTCGTGCTGATAATGGAGGAAGTTTCGAGTTGAGGGCTATTTTTAATCCAGGAGGTTTACCAGATACGGTTTCTAACAATTTACCTATTGACTTTTTATCCAATAGCATTGTTTTAGATATAAATCCTGCTGTTTTGGAAGATGGACAAACAGTTACACTAACAGCTCCAGCGAGTACCAATTTTACGTATGAGTGGTATGTAATTCAAAATGGTACAGAAGTATTAATCGATGGCGAAATAACCAATACGCTTACGGTTTCTGAAGAAGGAGACTACTTTGCAAGAATAAGTTCCTCTCTTTGTACTACAGATACTCTGATCGCAGAGGTTAGAGGACCTGGTGCATTATCCGAATTAATACCTAATGTTGTAACACCTGGAGGAAATGCTGCAAACAATTCATGGGTTTTGCCAAATTCCTTTACAGATAATGATGTCGAAGTAAGCATATATTCATCCAACGGAAAGTTAGATTTCCAAAAGAATGGTGGTTATAATGCTGATTGGCCAAATGAGTCTGCCTCACAAGCAAGTGAACTTATATACTATTATATAATATCAAGAAGTAATACAGTTGTTAAAAAGGGGACAATTACAGTAATGAGATAATTTATGATAAAAAAAATACTCTATATATCTATTTTCATTTTTTGTGCACATCTAGTATCTGCACAAGATGGATCTTCCAATACATCAGGTATATTACCTTCGGATATTCCGTTACATAATTCTTTAAAATATAATAGGTTTTTGTTTAATCCTACGTTTTCTTTAGTAAGAGAAAACAAAAACTCTATAAACATCTATAATAGAAATCCTCGTTCCAGTTTTAGTGATAATTCTCAGACATATTTCCTTAATTATTCAGCGAGATTTGAAGAAAAAACAGGAATTGGAATTGGATTATTTCAACAGAATGTTGGAATTTTTAGGTTTTTTGGGGCTACATTAAATTACGCATACAATCTCGAACTAAACAGAGATATGAATTTCACTTTTGGTGTAAATTTAAATTATTCTCAAAGTGCTTTAAAAAGTAACCTAGACCAAGCACAAGCAGATGATGACATCATAAATAATTATGAAAACAGTTCGGTTTTTCTTCTTAGACCAGGTGTAAATTTTAATTACGGAAATTTTGATGTAGGGGTTTCTGTTGGAAATTTAGTTACTTATAATGTTACGGCTAGTGAATTGCTTACGGATAATTTCGAATATTCTGGACATGTAATGTATACTACTGAATTGGATTGGAGAAGAACGGAAAATGAATTAAGAGGGATGGTTTACGCCTCTAAACCAGGTGAGCAAGATTTAAGATATGGTGGAAACGTGTTATTTGAAATTCAAAAATACGGTTGGGCACAATTAGGTTATAATAGTTTCTATGGAGGATCAATAGGAATAGGTGCTAATATTACCAAAGTTGTTTCTGTGGGATATACTGTAGAACCTGGAATTGGAGGAGATGCAAGTGTAGCAGAATTTGGCGCAACTCACGAATTTGGTTTGGCATTTAATTTCGCTAAAGAAGAACGTAGAAGAAAAAGAAGAAACTTATCATCAAAAAGTTCTTTACAAAGAGATTCTGAAATAAGAAGATTGAAGAAAGAAATTTTAGATCAAAATAAACTAATAAGAGAATTACAAAGTACTAGGAATGACTCTCTAAGTCAGGCTCAACGAGCAATGAATAAATTAGAGAGATCAATTCAGGAAGCAAAAGAAGAGGAAGCGAGAAAGGCAAGAGAGCTTGCGCTACAGAGAGAAGAGGAAGTAAAATTACTGAATAAGAAAAAAGAAGAAGAGCTTGCTGCTCAAAGGAAATTGGAGTTGGAGATGGCTGAGCAAAAAGCAGAAGAAGAAAGATTAGCAGCGCAGAAGAAGATTCAGTTAGAATTAGCTGAGCAGAAAAGAGCAGAAGAAGAAAAAGAAGCTCAAGAAGCGGCAGCGAGAGAAGCAGAAGAAGCAAGAATAGCTGCTGAAGAGGAAGCTGGAAGACAAGCTGAGGAGGCAAGAATAGCTGCTGAAGAAGCTGCCAGAGAAGCGGAAGCAGAAAGACAAGAAGCAGAAGCGGAAGCAGAGGCTGAAGCGAAAAGACAAGCTGAAGAAGCAGCTAAAGAGGAAGATGCTAGACAAGCACAAATTGCTGAGGCAGAAGCTAAGCAAAAAGCTGAAGAAGAAGAGCAATTAGCTGCACAGAAAAAGCTAGAACAGGAGATGGCAGCGCAAAAGGCAGAAGAAGAGCGATTAGCTGCACAGAAAAAGCTTGAGTTGGAGATTGCAGAACAACGAGCTGAGGAAGAAAGATTAGCCTCTCAGAAAAAACTGGAGCAGGAAATGGCCGAGCAGAGAAGAAGAGAGCAATCTCAGAAATCATTAGAAAGAGAAGTTTCTGTGCAGAAAGATGAAGAAGCAGAAGCTGCTAGACTAGCTGAGGAAGAGAGACAACGTCAAGAAGCAGAAGCTGCTAGATTAGCTGAGGAAGAGAGATTACGTCAAGAGGCTGAGGCTGCAAGACTAGCTGAAGAAGAGAGATTACG
>NZ_CANLMM010000008.1:0-189409 GCF_947492115.1 uncultured Aquimarina sp. | reverse complement strand
TGGACAAAAAAACGCACCCACAACAAGGTGTATAAATCATAATGGCTTCGCCATATAACAATTCATACACGCAACGTGATGCATTCAAACGAACTCACTTAACTATAATAAATAAGAATGAGAACATTTCTAAAAGCTTTTCTCTTTTTAATAATCTTATTGATAATTGATTTTTTATTTCGAAAGGGGTTTATCGCAAACTTTTTTCCCTTCCAGTTACCTAATAATCTTACAATATTATTCTTGTTTTCACTATTTGTATTTTTCAGTTTGCTAATTACCAAATGGTTTTGCAAAAAGGATAAAATGACGCTGAAAGATTTAGGAATTTCATTGGATTCAAAAAACCGATTCGAATTTCTTTACGGATTTTTAATTGGATTTGTTCTATGGGCAATTGTTTCAATTGTACAATCCTACACGGCAAAGTTCTCATGGGAATTAAGACCTAACATCTCACTTTTTAATATCATTTATGGACTCCTTTTCATTTTTATCGCAGATTTAGGTACAGAGCTTTTTACAAGAGGCTACCCATTGAAAAGATTGGAAAATAGTTTTGGAGCTAATGCTGCAATTATCATCATGGTTTTCTTTGTAGGATTTAAAAGTTATTCGTTTGAAAATCAAGGAGAATTGCTCATGTATAGTATTTTAATTCCTGCGTTACATACTATTTTTTTCAGCATCATCTATTTTAAAACTAAAAGATTGGGTGCTGCTTTAGGAGTTCATACAGGCGCTAATTTTGTAACAATAAGTGTTTTTGACTTAAGAATGGAACAACCAATGCAAGCAATTCCATCAGGAATTTTTCAATCAAATATTGATTTGGAAACTTTATCACTCTCTGCTTTGCAACTTCCATGGGTTTTCATGGCTTTAATATTTAGTGTTGCTACTTATTTTTGGTGGATAAAATATAAACGCAACATAACACTGTATAAACGGCATTAAAACGACTGCTTATTCTCACAGTTACCGCACATTTGAGAAAATGGTAAATAAAACTCCAAAATATATTGGCGATCTATTGGAAAGATATGAATTAGGAGAACGTGAATTCCCAAATTGTGATTTTGAAAAACACGAAAATTTACAACACCTAACTTTAGATAATTCAAATTTAGAAGGTTCATCATTTTTTAGCGCGGACTTTACAGGAACTAGTTTTCGGAATTGTAACTTGACAAATTGCGGATTTAAATGCTGCAAATTTCAAAATGTTGACTTTGAAAATGCTGATTTGAGTGGAGCTGAATTTATAAACTGTAATTTTTTAAATACCAAGTTTGACGGAGCAGACTGGTACGGAAATATAATCTCGACGGAGGATTTTCTGAAAAGAATAAATAAATAAAATATGCTACAACAACATATATGTGGCATAGCGGCTAAGTGATCAATCGAATGAATATTGTATTTTTGGTTAGGCGCAATGCTTGCAAAAGTTAAAGTTAGCAATCACTGCGCAGAAAAATCGAAAAGCATGGTAACATTTTGCTCTGCTACGACACATATATTAAACGTTGCTATTCATTATAAACTAATATTTTAATTATGACAAAACATACACTTCTATTATTTATTCTAATTTTACTCTCATCCTGTAGTAAAGATGATGAGAATAATAACTGTCTATCAAACATAGAAATTGCAACCGTTGCTATTTCAGAATCAGTAATTACCTTAAAATGGGTTGAAACACAAGGATATGCTTCAAATTATGAATACGGATTAAGTGGTTTTTCTTTTGGAAACGGAATTAGCGGCTCAACAACAGAGGAAACAATCACGCTAGAAAACTTACAACCTGGCCAAAAATATGATTTTTATTTGGAATCTATTTGTAGCGAATCATTAACCAGCGATATTTCTAAATACACTTTCACTCTGCTTGAATGTGAGGGGTTAGATATAGAAAAAATTGTCCCTCGAGGTTTTCAGGAAATCGATGGACTTAATGTTTTCGGAATAAATTGGTATCCTCAACTTTTGGGCACTAATTCTTGGGAGTTAGCTATGTTGCCAGCCAATGAAGTTCCTAATGAACAAAATATTATTCCTATTAGTGCACAAGCAAATAATTCTCAACTATATGTAGAGATACCGGAAATTAATCCAGAAGTTAATTATGTGTTCCATATTCGAAGAAAATGTAATGACACTTTTGGATCTTGGGTTCAGAAATCTATCTCTTCGATTGAGCTACAAGACTTTTGTCAGTTCGAAGTAGATATTGAAAATGACACTGAATCATTTAGAATTCATACTACGGGAGGTGTGTTTGCAAATATAATATTTGTGGAAGAGGGTCAAGAGTTTGAAACTGGATTGACATTTAATTCTAATGAAATTTATACTTATGGAGGAAACCCAAATTCCATTTATAATCAATATCCAGATTATTTTAAACCAAATACAACTTACGAACTTTACACTCGTATTCAATGCGGTGCAGGATATAGTAATTATAAATTTACTAAAACTTACACAACTCCTTTAGCAAATGCTGCCGTTGTTTTGGATTCGCAAATTCAAGGAGATAATTTAATCATAAGCTATATTTCTGATTGGGGTTTCAATGCGAATTTCTGTAGACCATACACTAATTATACTAGAGAAATTGAATATGGTATTGCCGGATTTACAGAAGGAGAAGGAATTACAATCAATATTGAAGAAAATGTGTGGCCAGAACAAATTATTATTCCTTTATCAAACTTCGAATCAAATATTGAATATGAGTTTACTATGAGAACTAAATGTAATTCAATAACTAGTGAATGGAATAGACATTGCACTCAAGGATTGCTTCCAAGAGAATCAATATTAATCCCATAAATAAAAAAACGAAATGGCAACAATGGGTAATATTGCATAGCTTCCTAACGTCAGTTACGACAACATACCCGAGCCGTCCGTAAGTTGAAAAAAATAAAATGAACTATAAAATCATATTTTCTTTATCTATTCTTCTGAATATACCGACAATATATGGTCAAAATAATGGCGAGCAACATAAATCAACAAAACTGGAAGAAAGTTTTAACCAGAATGATGAAATTATTAATGAATATTTACTTGATGAATTAAGACCAATTCGAGAAAGTTTTAAAAAAATAAACTCAACAACAAACTGGACTGAAATTAAAGAAAAAGAACTTCGGGAAACTACAGAAGGTGGAGAAGCCAAATTTTATTATTTAAAAGATGATTTGAGTAAAATTGTAACTATACAGTTTGGTAAGACCTTTCAGAAACTGACAGAATATTATCTTTCTGATAATGGACTTTCCTTTGTTTTCGAAAAATCTTATAAAGATAACAGACCTATTTATTACGATTCAAAAACCAAAGAAGAGAATAATGATACCGAAGAATTTGACTTTGAGAAATCTGAAATAATTGAGGAGAGAAGTTATTTTAAAAGTAATAAGTTAATTCATCAGCTGAATAATCAAGATTGTGGATCTCCTTTTCCTTTAGACTATCTTTTGAAAGAGGAAAAAAGAATAATTACAAATTTTCAGAGCTTGATGAAAATTAAATAAAAAAACGAACGCACAACAAAGCGTATGAAATCATATTAGCTGAACCCTATATGATCCATAGCCGAGACAATTGTGTAAAATATAATAAATGGAAAACGAATACTCAATCTTTAGAAAATATAAAACGCTTGAACAAGCAAAAGACCTAGAAGAATTATTATTAAAAAATGGAATTGATTCAATTATTGCTGACAATGTTCCATCTGTTGATTCTATGTTTGGAGCTAACCCTTTAAATAATGAAATTGAGATTCGAATTAAGCAAACTGACTTCAAAAAAGCAGAACAAATTCTTGAATTACAAGCGGAAAACTTAATTAACGAAGTTGATAAAGATTATTACCTATTTGAATTTACAAAGGAGGAATTATATGAGATTCTTCTAAAATCAGATGAATGGAATGAGTTTGATTATAAACTTGCTCAAAAAATATTACAAGACAGAGGAAAATCTATTAACGAGGAATTATTAAACTCCCTTAAAAAAGAAAGATTAGAGCAATTAGCTAAACCGGAGGGAAACCAAAAATCTTGGATTATTGCAGGTTATTTTTTTGCAATATTAGGAGGAATGTTAGGTTTGATTATCGGATACTTCCTATGGACTTCTAAAAAAACTTTACCAAATGGACAAAAAGTATATTCCTACACAAATAAAGACAGAAGACATGGTAAATATATATTCTATATTGGATTAATAGTTTTCCCCACAGCCTTTTTAATACGATTTTTAAACCAATTATAAAACGACACACAACAGTTTGTATATTGCATATGCCGTCTTCGGCAAGCAAACGCAACATGTAAGGAACGTTGTAGGCAACACAAAATAAAAATAATTCTAATCAAATTTTAGGATAGATTTATGAGTAAAGAAACTTTTAAGAATAGAATGAACAAATTACCAGACGATGAATTGATGGCTATTCTTAAAAAAAGGCATCAATATCAAAAAGATGCTGTAAATGCTGCCATTGACGTAGCTGAATCTCGGAATCTAAATTTTGAAGAGATTAGGAAAGAAATTGTTGATGAACGAGTTAACGTAGAAATTCATCAAAACGAACTAAATAAAGAACGGAAGCTAAAAATAATTAAACTAACACCAAAGACTATAGGAATCTATCAGATTGTTGGGGGAATGTTCTTAATTTTATCTTCTTTATTTATTTCACCATTCCAACTGAAAACAATTACCCTAATATTCTTAGCATTACTTGCTTCGTTTTCAATAATTGCAGGATATTTATTGTTAAAGGAGAAAAAAAATGGAATATTATTGTCTGTAATTAACCAAGCCCTTCAAATTATAAAATTTCAGATTTTTAGTTATGGGTTCAAATACTATACTCCATTATATCTAGGATTAGTAATTACTGATGAATTAAGTTTTGGACTCGACATACAGCCTGGAATGTCATTTATTCTTGGACCATCAGAACCTGAATACAGCATGTTTTTCGGTATAAATCTGATTGCTATATTTGCTATTTACTATGTATACAAATACAAAAAATTAAAGACAAATAAATAAGCTATTTACAACACCATATATTTGATCATAGCAGCAAAGTGATCAATCGAATGGTTCTTGTATATTTGGTAAGGTGCAATGCTTGCAAGAAGTAAAAATTAACAACCAATGCGCATCCGCCTGAGGACAGACAGTAAAAAATCGAAAAACAAGGTAACATTTTGCTCTGCTACGATACATATATAATACGTTACAGCATATATGAAAAAAGTATTAACTATAATATTAATTGGAATTATCTCGATGGGATTATTTAGTTTCTTAAAAAAAGAAAAAAAGGTTTCGGCAAAGGAAAATACGCCGATTTTAGGTTTTGTTCTTTTGGAGGATTCAAATTCATTTGACCTAATTGGAATGGTCAAAGAACTAAAAAACAAATGGAATTTAGATGTTAATGACGAAGATGCAGACGACAAAGCTGCAGTTTTGAAGATTGGAGATTATAATATTGCGATAGCAAATATTCCTGCCCCTATTCCAGAAAACGAAGTCGAAAAAACAGCTGAATACAACTATTTTTGGAAAAATGGTGTTAAAGAATCCGCTAATCATAAGGGACATATAGTTTTGTCAATTACGAATGCTGGAAAAAATGTAGTTCAGGAAAATCTTCTATATTGTAAAGTAGCTTCTGCTGTTATGAATAATAGCAAATCATTAGGCATCTATATTGGAGGAAGAACCCTCGTATTAAAAAAGGAGTTTTATTTAGAAAATGTAAAGATGATGAGTGACGATGATCTTCCATTATATAACTGGATCTATTTTGGACTAATAAAAGAAAATGGAAAACAATCTGTTTATACTTATGGTCTGAAGGATTTCGGAAAAAAGGAAATGGAAATTATCAACTCTAATCATTCTATTGAAGAACTTAATGAAATGATGTTTGACTTGGCTCATTATGTAATTGCTTATAATGTTAAATTAAAAGCTGGAGAAACTATTGGAATCTCTGCTGAACAAAAATTAAAGATTTCTGAATCAAAAGGGAAATTTCTTGATGGAACAACTTTAAAAATTGAATACTAAAAACATTCCGTAACACTGTATATGAAATCATAGCTGTCTAACTACAAGCTACGACACATATAGTAAACGTTGGTAGTAATTTAAACCCAATTTTGTGGTAGAAAAAAAAGACATCGAAAAACTAATCGTTCAGAATAAAAAAAGTAATCTGAAAGCGCATTGGAATGATTCATTTTTTTACAACACAACAAAATACAGCGGAGAAATTAAACCGAATGAACTTTTGATCTGGCGTTCCTCTAATTTTTTGCGTAGTGTGTATCCAATTTTCCATCTGACTTTTGACCAAAATGGCAAACTGAACGGAATTAAGACGGAGAAAAATCCTTATCACAAACTACTTAATAAAATTACAATTGGAGTTTTAACTGTTTTTGTTTCTGGTTTGTTCCTCTCAACCGACTTAAAAACTGCAATTATCGGAACAATCGGAATCATATTGATCATAACTTTATTGAGTTTGGTTTTAGGAAAATCAAAAAAGTATGAAACTAAACTAATCACCGACGAGCTAAAAGAGGCAATTGAAAATATCGAACTGTTAAATAATTCTGAAATTATTAACAGGCCAAAATCAAAATTAAAAAAAGAAAAGGTTAAGGAATGGACTGTAAGGAAAGTATTGACAAGACTTCTTCTCTATCCTTTTTGTTTTTTTGCTCTTTACCTTTTTGTACAAATGATTTTAAACCCTGACCCAAATCATATAAGGCAAAGACCTTACGGAATTGTAGGTGTCATATTTATCGGAGTATATTTGATAACTGACATAATAATTATTCTTAAAAACTTAATAAAAAAATAAAAGTTACAATTAACACGACATACTTGATCATAGCAGCAAAATGATCAATCAAATGTTTGTTGTATTTTTGGTAAGGCGCAATGCTCACAGAGTGGAAAAGTTAGCAACCAATGCGCAGAAAAATCGAAAAACAGGGTAACATTTTGCTCCGCTACGATACATATAGTAAACGTTAGCCTACATATGAAAAAAACACTTTTGATATTATTTATACTTGTTGTAAACATTAGTTACGGACAAGAAATCTCAAAAACTCAATTGGAATCCGATTTTTTAGAATACAGCAATCTGATTTCCAAAGGGGAATTTGAAAAAGCAGTTGATTTTATGCCAACATATTTTTGGAGTGTGTACAAGAAAAATGAATTTCTGACTAAAATGGAGCGAGTTGCAAAACAAATGGATTCAATCTCTATTAATAATTTCAAAATTGTTAATATTAGCGAAATCATCAAATCGAAAAATAAGAAATTTAAAATTATAGTGTACTCATCTGATGTAGAATTTGACTTTTCAAAAACTCCTGAGAGAGTAATTGAACAATATAAATCCCAATTTGGAATTAAAAATGTAAAAATAGATACTATAAACAAACTGATTAAAATAAAAAACAACAGTCAAATGGTTTCTGTTTTTGATGAGAAGTTAAAAAAGTGGAAATATTTGGAATATAATCCTCATATAATAAAAAGGGTTTACGGAATCGAAACACAAGCTGAACTGAAAAAACACGTACGCTAACACTATATATTTGATCATAGCAGCAAAGTGATCAATCGAATGGTTCTTGTATATTTGGTAAGGTGCAATGCTTGCAAGAAGTAAAAATTAGCCACAAATGCATAGAAAGATCGAAAAACAAGGTAACATTTCACCCTGCTAAGACACATATATTAAGCGTTATACACAATTTGATTAAATCTACCTAATTAATGACCAAATCTCAAACTTTGAGCTTATTAAAAGCTACTGGAAAATCAGCTTTGGTAATTCTGACTGTTTTTTTGATTCACATTTACTCAATTGCGTTTATTGAAAAAATTGAGCGTCCGAATTTCAAAAACCTAACTACAATTGAATTTATTATAATTGGAATAATTTTGCTGATTTTGATTTTTATAAATCTAAAATGGGTTTTCGGATTTTTTAAACCAAAAAAATAAAAACTTAATGGAAACATCATTATTGACTTCTTTAATTGGACTCGTAATTTTTTCGATATTAATATATTTTGGATCTAAATATGCAAGTGGAAAATGGGACGTGTCTGAATCCAAAAAATCTGAATATCTAAATTGGACAAATAAACATGGAAAAACAATAAAAAAAGGAATAATAATTATATCAATCATTTATGGAATTTCAATGTTAATTCAAATTTCAAATCTGACATAAAAAACTGCGTACAACACCATATATGTAATCATAGTAGTAAAGTGATCAATCGATTGGCTGTTGTGTTTTTATAAGGGCGCAATGTTTACAGAGTGGAAAAGTTAGCAACCAATGCGCAGTTTTTATCGAAATTAGGGTAACATTTTGGGCTGCTACGATACATATATAAAAGATTAACTTCAATTAATAGATGAATATACTAAGTAATATTTTAATCGAAATAAAATTGATTGCCCAAGATGTCTGGGAAAAGGGTATGTGGATTTAAGTGATATCAAAAGGTTAAATAAAGAACTTAAATGGGGACCAGGAGAATGTGCATATTGCAACGGGAAAGGGAAAATCAATCCTAAAATTAAAAAAAAGATACCTGTTGATATGACCTATTTAACAACAGATCTAAGTAAACAGGAAAGGAAAAAACTAATTAACAATGATAAACAGGCATTAATTAAAGGCCTTGTCTCTGAAAAAAAAGCGGATGATCTTATAAAACAAGTAGAATTTCTTCATTTTGAAGGAAAACTAAACCCCGACAAAATAGTTGAATTATTTTTAATTCCTCAAAATGAAATATCATCTACTGAAAAACAAGAATTACTCGATTATATAGTAAGAATAATTGAACACAAAAAATAAAAATCTATAGATAAACAGATAGGCTCAAGCTGATTTGCCTTACTTCGATTCATACATAAAATGTTAGTATACATTGTAAATAAAACTTAGAGGAATGATAAAATTTGATAAATCTGTTATATTCAAAATTATATATGTATTAGTTGGTTATGTAATATTATTTCAATTTAAAAACTTTGAATTGGCTTTAATTTTGATATTCCTACCATACCTAATTTCTTCTATTTTATCCTATCAAAAATTTGAAAAAAGTATTGATAACGAAAATCATATTATGTTATCCAAAAGCAATTTTGACTACTCGAATTTCGGTTTTGTGGCTTTAATAGTGATCTTTTGTATATCTGACTTGAATGCTTATACCGCCATATTACTAACATTATCATTGATTTATTTGTTTCTTGAATATACCGTATCTAAACGAAGAGTAATATTTATTGATAAAAATAGAATTGACGAATTTGGAAAAGATAAGCACAGAGAAATGAACGAAATTACATCACTCGAAATTTATCCAAATAACGTTGAATTTCGGTTTAATGAATATGAAATCCTTCAAATTAACCAAAATGAATTAGTTCGACCAAATTGGGAAGACTTTGTAATAAGAATAACGGAATTAAAAACGTATGCTAACAAGATGCATAAATCAAAGTGGCTTCACCTCTGTTATCCATGCATACAACGTTACCATTAATTATTAGCAAAAAACATAGAAATTTAAAATATGAACCTAAACTTAAAAAACATCGCTGTTGCTTTATTAACATTTACTTTTCTTTCTTGTGATAGCAATGACCTTTCTGATACTGAAGAAAATCAAAGTGAACCTATTTTATTAAAACATTATTATTTCGAAGGTAAGCTTGATAATGAACCTTTCTTAATAGAAAAAAAAATATATGATAAATTTTATTCTGATGACAAACCCTTTAATATAGATTATGGAGGAACTCTTATTAATTGCAGTGAAACCACTGATAATGGGGTGCCATCTAATTGCTATACTATATATGGAAGTGGTATAATTATTTATGAATCAATTCACCCTAGTGAAATTGGAAAACACAATACAGCAAAAGCCTACTTCGGAAGAATCAATGTTGAGAAAAGAGAATTTAGTTCAGAATTAGAAGCTCTTAGAGAGTTTTTAATGAATAAAGACCTTAAATTCCGAAGAGACTTTGGAAATCCTTTACAAAATGGTGATTTTGCTTTTGACTTTTTCCCTTCTGGTACTAACGACACTTATTATTCAACAAGATTTAACGATAATAGTGAATTTTTAGCGCAAATAACTAATATTATAGAAGATTCTGATAATAATTTCATCGAAATAGAAGGTATAGTGGAAAAATGTAAACTTTATGATCTTAAAGAAAGAGATACATATAAGCTGCTAACCGATTTTAAATTCCGCATCCAAATCAATTCTGGATTTAATTTCAATAACTATAACGATAATTGAAAAAACTGTACCAACAAGATCTTTAGTGCATACAAAAAACACATCGTACAAGCGATGCTGTAGGTAATAGGAGAAACTTATTAAACCACTAACCGAATGAAGAAAATATTATTAGTTACTTTATTAATCTCTCTACTGAGTTGTGGAAATGAAAAAGAATCATTTAAGTGGAACTTTGACTCCGACAGCAAATACATTTATTCATTCTCACAAATAACAAATAGTGAGAATAAAATGAAGAAAGAGGAAAAAAGTAACAAATCATTCATCAGCGGAAATGGAAAAATGATAATCAATGGAAAATCCAAAAATTTAGCTGATTTAAGTTTTGAAGAAATTAAGGTGAAACTTAAAAATGATTTTAGCAGGGATACAATATCTGACACACAACCAAACTCGATAATTCAAGGTTTACAATCTAATGGAACGTTTCAGGTGACTTCGCCCTCAAATGATTTTATACGTCTATTACTTCCATTACCGCACAAGAAATTAAGCATTGGAGATACTTGCAAAGTTTCTCTTAATGTACCCTTTAATATCAATGGTTCATTAATTAACTCTAAAGGTTTTAATACTTTGACTTTTTCTAATTATGAAGATATTGAAGGACATAAATGTGTCGTCTTAAATGGAGAAATTAACGTTTCAAAGTTAGATTTACCGGACAGTTTTGAGGGTAACTATAAACTAACTCAAATTGGAAAAGGAAAATATTATTTTGACATAGAAAAAGGTATCTACATAAAATCAAAAGTTAAATTTGAATTAACAACTTTAGCAGACAATGAAGACCTTTATATGAGCTCTAAAAGCTCGCATGAATATGAAATTAATTTCTTAGATAAAATAGATAAATCAAAAGAGATTACAAAAACAAAAAAAGCATTGATCAATGAGCCTGTTAACTCACCTTATGATATTGCCAAAACCGTAATTGAATTTCTACAAAGAAAAGATACAATCAAGTATTTAAACATAGCTATTCCGTTAGACAAACAGAAAAAACTTTTTGTGGATAACATAAAATACAATCCTCTAGAAAATGATACTATGGCAATCTATCGAGAGCTAAAAAGAAAATATGATGATAGAGTTGACAACTTTTTAGTCAGAGCAGGATACATATTAGAAATAATGGAAGAAGATAAAGGCTTCGATATTGAGAAAGCCACTATAGATACAATATATTACAAGCACGAAAAAACTAAAAATTATGGTGGTTTTGGTAGAACTATTATAGGAAATTGGGCAGATTTAACTGTCGAAATGAATTTTAACAACCAAAAGTATTATTTCGAAATACCTCAAATCATAAAAGTTGAAAATCAGTGGTACCTATATTATCCTGAATACTATTTGCGAGATGAAAAAGAAAGGAAATTTGTTGATAAAAGAGTTAAAGAACTAAAACAAAAATCAGAGGAATTCTGGAAATAAATAACACTACCTACAACAATTTGTATATTGCACATGCACCCTGCAGGATGCAAATGTATCATACAAGAAACGTTGGCAAACATTAAAGAGTTCTAATGAAATTCAAAAAACTTCTATTATCAATTTTATTTTACTTCATAGTTTTTATTATAAATGGTCAAAGTTTTAAAATAGATGAGAGAAGTACTGAGCGGTATATGAACTATTTCAACCAAATATATGCAATTGAAAAATCTTTAATCTCAAAACAAATAGACCCTAAAGTTGAATTTGCAAATGGAATGATTGATGCTGATGTATTTAAAAAAATGGCTAATAAATTTCAAAAAAACTTACCAAATTCCTTCTTTAAAAATTCCAACGGAATCCCAATAATCGATACAAACAAAATAATTGCTCATCAAAACTTTGTAAAATGGACTTACGCGAAACTTAACACAAATAATGAGGTTGATGTCTATTTACAATTAATAGTATACTTTCAGGTGAAAGAAAAAATTCACTTTCCGAAAATTGAACGAATTGAGATTATAGAAAAAGAGAAATTAAATAATGTTAATTTAGATCGAATCGTAAAATTGTATAAAACAAGAAAAGAGATGGAGAAAAATGCTCCTCCTCCGCCTAAGTTTTAAAATAAAAACGATTTGCGCTGCTACGATACATATATTAAACGTTGCTACCATTGACATGAAGAATTTTGAATCATTAAATAGAGAATTATTGGAAGCTAGATTGGAGACTCGAGCTTTCCTGAATGAAGAGACGAGCCCCATTTCAATTTTAGTGAATACAAAAACCTCTTCAAAGCCTTACAAAGAAATACTAATTAAATATTTGGACATTCTCAAAGGGAATGAATTGGAGATGGTAATTCGAGCATTGTCTGAAAAAGGAATGAAAGACGTTGCTCCACTGTTGATTAAGATTTTAAATAATTCGGAAAACTATCCGAATTTGGACCTTTGGGCAGTAGGAAATGCAATAAGCGTAATTGATGATAGTTCAACTTATGATGAAGTCCTAAAAATCTGCCAATCTCCTAAATACGGAGCTTCCAGACAAATGATGATGACCACGTTGAGAAAAATGAAAACTGAAGAATCATTTAAAACTTTGATTATCTCACTTCAGGATGACTCAATCCGTGGACATGCAATTGACGAGCTAAGAAAATGGGGAGATCCTAGAGCGTTGATACCAATTGAAAACGTTGAAGTAAGAAAAGAGCTTTTTGAGGCAAAAGCGAAGAAAAAAGCAATTGAAAAATTAAAAACGGCAGCCAACAATGGCTATAAAGTATATATCTAACTAACCAAACCGTTTCCACGCTTCATAGCTGGAACGTTTTAAGCACAACCTTAAATCGAACTTTGTAACACCTATCCAATTCATGTATCTAACAAGAAAAAAATGTATGAATCAACTGGGAGATAAATATTCAGAGAAAAAAAATATAGAACTATTGAAATCCTCTTTGGATGGTAACAAAGATGCATTGAATCAGCTCATAAAAATCCACAGACCGTATATTTTCAATGTAGCTTGGAAATTTACCTTTGACCCTCAAGACGCAGAAGATTTAACTCAAGAAGCACTTATCAAGGTAATCACCAAGCTATCACAATTTAAATTCGAAAGTCAATTTAGAACTTGGCTCTATCGCATTGTATTTAATGAATTTTTATTATCCAAAAGACGAAAAGGAGAAAAACAATTCACGGATTTTGAAAATCAAGGAAAACGACTTGACTCTATTGAAAATGCAACCGTAGACGAAAGTGAAGAAAAGGAATACGAGGAATTGGCAAAGGAGCTTAGATATCGTTGTCTATCTGGTATGATAATGTGTCTTACTAGGGAGCAAAGACTTTTATTTATTGTAGGAGAAACGTTCGGAGTCGACCACAATTTAGGCTCTGAAATATTCGGAATGACAAAAGCTAACTATAGAGTAAAGCTTCACAGAGCAAGAAAGGAATTAATTAACTTTATGCAACAAAAATGCGGACTGATGAACTCGAAAAATCCCTGCAGATGTGGCAAAAAGGCAAAAACTATGCACAAAAATGGTTATCTCACTGAAGACCAACAATTTTTCAATGTAGGTTACAAAACCAAAGTAGCAGACTATGCTTTTCAGAACAGTGAATTGGTTGCCGATATTGTAGATAAAAAGCATTTAGAGTTACTTAGAGATATTCCAGCGAAGGATGATTTTTCTAAAGAAACTATTGTTGAAGAAATTATTGGAAATAATGGATTATTAGATTTTTTTGAGCTAAACTAGTACTGATTCATACGTATAAAAAAGCCCGTGATTTTGATAATCACGGGCTTTTTATTTTTCATTCTGTAACACCAGAGAGTTTTCTGTATCAAAAAGGCAAATTAAAAATCTAAACAAAATGGACATAAAAAAAGAAATCGTAATCAACCGTCCCGTTCAAGAGGTATGGGAAGTGCTGGGAAATCAATTTACAACTGCCTACAAATGGGCAAGAGGGTTAACTCATTCAGAAGGTTTTGGAAAACCAAAATTTGATGGAGCGGAATGCAGCAAAAGAACTTGTGAAGTTCCTGGCTTTGGAACAATTCAGGAAGACATCAAGAAATTCGACTCAAAAAATTACGTGTTGGCTTATGAAGTCGTGAAAGGATTCCCAGGTTTTATCACTTCTGCTATTAATACATGGACTTTAGAACGAAAGGGAAGCTATACACTTGTACACATGAAAATGAAAATGCAAACCAAAGGTTTTAAAGGTGCCATTATGGGACCAATGATGAAAATGCAACTCAACAAAGCGGTAGCAGGGGTTATTGAAGACCTAAAAATATTTGTCGAAACAGGTAAACCAAGCGATTATAAACAAAAGGAATTGGAAAAAAATAGAAAAAAAGTAGCTTAATTCTGTAACACATTAATGAATACTGTATCAAAAGGTAAATTATAAAAATCATTAACAATGAAAATTAAAAATCTATTATTAAGCACATTAGTTCTTCTATTAAGTGCAAATTTGGCTTCTGCTCAAAGTATGGGAGAGCCAAAAGTTCAATTCAGTAAAATAATAAACAAGTCCGCAGATAAGTTTTGGAAGACAGTTAGGCAAATGGACAAAATTGACAAATACTCTTCAAATATTGCAAGAGTTGAATGGACTGGAAATATTGGAAAAGGAGGTCAAAGAGTATGTTATACACCTGATGGTAAAGGTTACTTCAAGGAAAAGATTGTAGCTTATAACGAATCAGCAAAAAGTTTTTCATATTCTTTATTAGAAGGAGCTCCTGTAAAAGGAATGGTCAACACTATAAAAGTAGTTGATCTAGGTAACGGCAAATGTGTATTTGTATTCTGGTCTTATTATGACCAGTTTGTCGAAAATCCACAAATGAAACAGGAGCAATTCCATGCGTTCATGACCAGTTCTCTAGAAGAAATGACAAAAAAAATGGCTAAAGACTCATAAACAGCAGTGCCTAACAATGTGTATAAACAATAGCGGTTTGAGTGAGAACTCGAACCGTCTTTTCGCTGTTATAAGCATTTTGCTATACAACAGCTTAGTGGTATGAAACCCGCTACTGCTAATGCAAGTAACGTTGTAACTCATTAAATAACAATCCAGTAATAATATACGACGATTCAGAAGAAAAACATAATTAGACTCAGTAAGTTATTGGAATTTGCAACTGTCAAATTATTTAAAACAAATTATGAAACCAAAAACTCTGTGTCTAGTTGGATTACTTTTTTTCGTTACCAGTTACGTATTTTTTTCTCAAGGTTCGTTAAGTGAACAAAAACATATTGATCTAGCTCACTGGTTTAATTTAACTGGAGCCATACTATTAATCAATTTTAATAATGTCTTTCCAAAGAATAGATTAAATTCCATCGCATCAGTTTTGACAGCAATAGGGGTTATTGCGCACATTGGACTTTGTACAATTGATTTCATTATGTGGAGCTTCGGAAATGATCATATCGGAAGGAATGAATTAAGAGAACAAATTAACAATACGCCACTAATTCTATATCCATTTGTGATTATCGGACCATCTTTACTTTTTGTTGGTCTAGCAGCACACGCTTTGAATTTTATCAAAATGAATCCGATTGCTTCTCTTATGGTTATAATTGGCGGACCATTTGTTGGACTCTCCTATTTTATTTGGAATGATGGAATTTTAATGTTAGTCAGCTGTATTATCTTCTCATCTGGATTAGGGATACTTCTATACAGAAATGAAATACAAAATATAAAGAATAAAGCGTTACGACAAAATATATGATTTCGTAGCAACTAAGTGATTAACCGAAAGATTAGTGTATTTTTGATAAGGAGCAATACTTTCATAATAGAAAAAGTTAACAACCAATATGTATTCTCCTAAGTAGGACAGAAAAAATCATAAAAGAAGGTAACATTTTGCTCTGCTACAACACATATATTAAATGTTGTGCAACATATAAGAACTGAATACTTGAAAATTAAAATTGGAATATTATTAACACTTCTGTGCAATCTTTTAAATGCACAGCAATCTGAAATGAGCGTAAATCAAAATAACTACAATTCTGATTTTACTACTAACGCTGAATTAGACAAACAATTCGAATCCAAATTAAAAAGCGACGAGGAATTTAAACTGATTGCATCACCAAACGCTGACGGAAAAATTTCAGTTTATATTCAAAATAATACTTCTGACACAATTTCAATTTCTCATCAGGATTACAAAATTCACATTCTACAAGAAGCAGTAGATAAAGAAGGAATTTGGAAACCAATAGAATATTGGGAAAGCTCTGAATGTGGAAACAGTTTTGGGGAAATAAAAATTGAGCCAAATGGAGTAATTGAAACTAAATCGACAAAGTATAATGGAGATTTTAAAACCAAAATTCGATTTAAGTTAAGTGAGAACAATAAAGTGTATTATTCAAATGTAATTGAGGGAAATATCAATCTGAATAAATTTATTATGCCAACTGATTTTAGTTTTACTTGGCCTCTAGAAATTATTAGTAACCTAGGCAAGAAAACACCAATGGGATTACAAAAGAAAGTGGTTTTTCTGAAACCAAACGGAATGGAAGAATTTAATAAGTTTTTGGAAAATTCATTACGCAATAAAAACTAAAAAAGAATACATTGCACAACAACATATATGTACCATAGCAGCAAAGTGACAAATCGATTGGTACTTGTATTTTTGGTAAGGTTCACTGATTGCGGAAAGTAAAAGTTAGCAACCAATGCGTAGAAAAATCAAAAAGCAAGGTTACATTTTGCTCTGCTACGACACATATATAAAACGTTGGTAGTAATTTAAATGAAATACACACGAATAAAAATATTGCTACTCTGTTTCACCTCAATAGTTATCGCGTGCTCGACAAAAAAAGGACTTATTAAAAGAGAAAAAACAGAATTTGGAACAGTAAAATATTACGTTCAAACTGAACTAAAAAAAGACAATTATTTGGAGTCTGCATCGAATACCCTAAACGACCAAAAACGAATTGTAATAAAAGTAGCGGATTCTGTTTTTTACAGTTTGTATTCAGACGAAATTAATAAGCTAACTAATAAAGACCAAAATTCGGTTTATCAACTATTTTATGGAGAAATACCTAAAGAAGCTGATGCTCAAATTGCTTATCAAAAAATATCTGAGTTGGATTCATTGGTATTAACTAAATCAAATAAAATATTGGACTCACTGAGTTGGAATAATTTTAAACGCTGGAATGGAGCAACAGGTTTTGTAATAGAAGTTATTTATTATCATGGATTTCCAAAAAATAAAAAATTTAAACCATACTAAAATAGAATAAAGAACTATTAGCAAAACCATATATACGTAATCATAGCAGCTAGGTGATCAATCGAAAGATTAGTGTATTTTTGGTAAGGTACAATGCTTGAAGAAAGTTACAATTAGCCGTCAATGCTCAGCAAAACTGAACAAAAGTAATTTTTGCGTTACTACAACATATTAAACATTACCTCAATCAAGAAAACCATATGAAAATAAGTCAAGAGGAATATGATGCTTTAGAAAGTGAAATTATTTTGGAATTTGCAGCCAAACAATCACAAAAAGTTCTTTATCAAATGGTAATGGAATGGAATTGGGATTCCTCGAATAGTTTTCTAAATTGGCTGGTAGACAATCCCCTCACCGATAAATCAACGATTTTGATGATTTACTGGAAGTCTGCTCCGAGATATTTTAAACAATTCATGGACAGAAATGAAGTATTGAAAAAACAACCCTATTCCATTAACGACTTTGATTTTGTTGAAAAAGTAGAAAAGAACTACCTTAATGATTTTTATAATTCAAGTATTTTTGAATTTGAACCAAGTTTTTGGGCAGATGAATATGCTGAAATTAAATTAGTTAAGCCGATTCCAGAAATTATGTTCAAAAAGGTTCATGGAAAAATAGTTGAGCATCCGTCTAATTTTACAGAAGGTTGTCCACCCGAATTAGATACTTTACTTGAAGAACTTTATGAAAAATATCATTGAATATAAACATTACAGAAAAATAAAAGGTAAAATAACACTCTACTCTATTATCATACATATACCAAACGTTAACTTTAATTAAGAAAACTAAATTGAAAATTAGAGAAACTCATAGAAATACGTATACCATTTCAACTGATAAGGATAAATTAGATATTTTTAGCATTCACAAATTCCTTGCAAACGAAACCGATTGGGCTAACGGAATTCCAATAGAAACACTGAAAACATCCATTGAAAACTCCTTGAATTTTGGGCTTTATCATGAAGATAAGCAAATTGGCTTTGCAAGAATAATTTCAGACTATTCCACTATTGCATATTTAGGAGATGTTTATATTTTAGATGAATACAGAGGAAAAGGGTTGAGTAAATGGCTAATGAGTGAAATAATGGATCACCCTAACCTTCAAGGATTAAGACGCTGGATATTATTAACCAACACAGCCGAATGGCTTTATAAAAAGTTTGGGTTTACCGAAATACCTAACCCCGAATTTTATATGGAGAAACACAACCCTAAAGTATATAAAGAAAAAGATAAAACTAAAACCGACATGGTATAAAAAATTATCCTGATTTGGGATCACCTAAAGATAAGTGCGTATTTATAAGGTTTGGTTTTTCATAGAAAATCCCTGCTCTAAAATCCGTAACTCTTTTTATGCAAAACGTTGACAACAATCAAAAAATCAGAAAATAGCATGGCAAATATTATTGATTTAAGTCAGGAAATTTATCCAGGAATGCCTATTTATAAAGACCTTCCACAGGTTAAAATGACAATCCATAATTCTCACGAAGAATGGAATGGTATAAAAAATCCAGAGACTAAAACACCAGCAGTACATAAATTAGAATTAGGAGAACATACAGGAACTCATGTTGATGCTATTAATCATATGGAAATTCAACATAAAGGAAAGTCGATTGATAAAATGCCTTTATCGATGTTCTATACTGAAGGGATTTGCTTAGATTTTTCTCATAAAGGATTAAAAGAATTAATAAGACCTGATGAAATAGAAATAGCTTGTAACAAGGCTAATTTAAAAATAAAAAAGGGAGATACTGTATTGTTCTATACGGATCATTATAGAAAAAACTTTAATGGAGAAAATTGGGGTAATGGTCCTGGAATTACCGCTGATTCTGCAAGATTCCTAGGAGAAAAGAAAATATCCGCTTTTGGTGTTGAAACGATGTCGCCAGGTGTTCCTGGTATATCAAATAAAGAAGTTCATCATATCTGCGGTGAATTAAATTTTACGCATTATGAGAATATGATAAATCTTCATTTGTTAATCGGAAAAGGCAGGTTTAGATTTATCGGGTTACCATTAAAAATTAGAGGAGGAACTGGATCTCCAGTACGAGCGGTTGCAATATTCGAAAATGAGTAATAAAAACGGTTCTAGAAGGAATTATAATTCATTAGAGAAAATGAAATTAAAAAAATACAGTTTAATTCTTAATTAAAAAGCTTCTACTTATTTGGTAATTCCTCAAATATAAAATGTATAACTCTTTTTTTATTTTATAGTTTTAAAGTGTTTAGTCCTTTTCTGTAGAGAGTTTATTAGAAAATGATAACCTTAAAATATTTATATTTGACTTAATACCAGCTCCAAATGTATTGTCTATCTCCTACCCTTATATTTCTTATACCAAGATGTTATGCCTAATTATAACCAAGTAGCAAACAATGATAAAATTATTTAGAAAAATTAGACAAAACTTGATTACCGAAAAAAAAATCGGAAAGTATATGAAATACGCTATTGGTGAAATCATACTGGTTGTTATCGGAATACTGATAGCCGTACAGATCAACAATTTGAATATCAAGTATCAAAATGAAGAAAAAGAGATACTCTATCTAACCCGACTTACTACAAATTTAGGTTCAGATATCAAACTATATGAAGGGATAGTAAATAAAGATCGTCTTCTAATCGATACATTAAATCGAGTTCAAAAAAATCTACCAAAATATATTGAATCGATAAAAAATCCCATCGAAGATTTTAATTTTTTAACAGCTGGATATAAGTTCAGCTCTAATACAACGGTAATTGACAATCTTATATCATCAGGGCAAATAGAATTATTGAGAAGTAATTATCTAGTTGAAGATATTTTAGTTTACTACAGACAAACAAAACATGTTGAAGAAACAATTGATAAAGCTATTATCGCTCAAAACAACGAAACAATGAATCATCTTATCTTAAGATTTAATTCTAATAATAGCACCGATAGCAGCTATGTAAAAATTCTGGAAAACTCTATTCTATACAGAACTCACTTAATCGAAAAACAAATAAATAGTTATAATCATCAAAAAAACAGAGCTGATAAACTTATAAACAAGATAAATGAAGAAATTCATTTTATTGAAAATGTTTATTAAAAAAAATGTAAAATACTGATAAGAATACGAAAAAATGTGCTAAATCAAAGCTTTTCCGGAAGGTTAAATCAAAACGAAATGAAATTACCAAAAGTATTGCTTCTTTGTTTTCTAATATTCAGCTTAAGCTGTAAATCACAAGAACAAGTTTCAAGAATTAAAATAGTTCAGCCAACTATACAACAAGAAGCTTCTTCAATTTGGAGAACAATAAATGACATCACTTTTTTTGAAAAACAAGGATATAACATTCGTCTACCAAAAAATTCTTTGATTGACTCTTTAATAGTAAAATCCAAGAATGGAACTTTCGGAAATGAGGACTTTTCTGCAATTTATACACTTGTCGAAACCGAAGTTTTTGATCAAAAGAATTATGAGCTGGCAATACAAAAAGTTAACAATGAGATTGACCTTATGAACAATCTTATCCATCAAATAAGTGATACGAAAAGGAATTGGGACTGGGAGTTTAAAATGTTTGACAATTACAAAGTTGCTTTCACTTTGTATGGAACTGGAGGAAGCTATGACCCAGATCAAGGAACAATCACCTTGCTAACGAACAAAGAAGGCAAGTTTATGAAGTATAAAAATCCTGCTTATACAATAATTCACGAAATCACCCATATGGGAATGGAATATTCAATAGTTCGCAAACACAACCTCCCTCACGGATTAAAAGAAAGAATTATAGACACTTTTGTATATCTAATGTTCCAAGAAAAATTACCAGAATATGAGATCCAGACTATGGGAGATGAAAATATTGATGCGTATTTAAATAAGAAAACAGATATTGAATCACTTAATAAGATAGTATCCGATTTTATGCATAAGTAACTTGCTATAGCAACAAACAACTACTCTTATACTTTTATCCTCTTAGTAAACCTTAGCAATGTTATAATTCAACATATAAACCAACCATATAAATTAAACATGAATCAATTGATAATAACATCTGGTATAGCATTATCATTTATACTATTTCAACTGATATTTCCATATAGATCTCCAAAAAATTTAGATTTTTCAAAAATTGAAGAAAATAAAAAGAAATTTAATCGTCTAGAGAAAATGGCAGTTTTATGGATTTTCCTATCACTTGGGTTTATTAGTTTCCTTGTATTCATATTGGGAACTAACCTTGTAGACATTTTGTTTTCGAATGACTATGAATATATAATGAAACCTTCATCGCTATTTTGGTTTTTACCTGGATTAATTTTAGGATTTGGATTTTTGAGAGTTCCAATGGATTTCATTTATAAATTATATCTAAAAAATGATTACTACCTCTATAAACATTTTACCAATATGAAACATGGATTTGATGGTGAAAAAATATGGAGACCTCTAGAATTAATATTTTCCATAACAGGTATGGTATTTTTTATTCTTGGATTAAACTGGTTTGTTCGAATTAATAGTAATCAAATAGAAATTAATGAATTATTTAACTTGAGATCAAAAACTTACAAGATTGAAAACATAGTTAGTCTAGCTCATAGCGATATATTTTTGACGCAAAAAGGAAAGTCTAAAAGTATTGATCATTACGTGATAGGAATGAATGATGAGTATAAATGGAGTAGTCACGTTTTTGGATTCTTCGCTCTAAAAAAGGATAAAGAATTACTTGGTAAAAAAATTAAAGAATTAAGTGATAAAAAAGGATTGGCAATAAAAGAAGTACAGCACTGAAAATTTTATATGTAATACATAGTAAAACAAATAATTAAAACTTTTCTTTTCCTAATCATATTTCACTTTATTTCAATAGCATTGAGCGGCAAAATTTCCAATATATATAGGACATTGCAAAAACATCTTACATGTGAGTTAGTTATTAAAATTCTGGCTTAATTATTGCTTTAAATAGCAAAAAAATATCATGAAATATTCTTTACTCCTTGCATCTCTTTTCTTTATTGTTTTATTCAAAACATCGTTTTCTCAGGAAAATAATTTAGATGATATTGTTCCAAAAATTATCAAAAAAAACGGTGAGAAGTTTGTAAAAAATAAAAATATAAGTTCTGTCTCTATAGGGATCTATAAAGACGGGCGAGTTTATACAGAACACTTTGGAGAAATAGTGAAAGGCAAGAACAACCCTCCTAACGACAACACTATTTATGAAATCGGTTCTATTTCAAAAACCATCACTGGTTATCTCCTTTCTAAAGCTGTTCTAAATAAAAAAATTAAACTAGAAGATGATATTAGAGTTTATCTAGATGGAAACTATCCAAACTTAGAATATAAGGGCGCACCAATAACAATAAAACACCTAATAACGCATACCAGTGGCTTGCCCACTTTCCTTCCTTCTAAGATGAACGGATTGTATGAAAAACTCACTAAAGAAGTACCCAATGAATATTTCGCATTAGAAAAATCATATGATAAAGAAAAGTTTCAACATGATTTAACAACTGTATCCATAACCACAGAACCAGGTATCCATTATTTGTATTCTAACGCAGGTGCAGAATTAATAGGATACATATTGGAAAAAGTCTATCATAAAAGTATTGACGAGTTATTAAAAGATAATTTCTCCAATACATTTAACATGTCTGCGACAACAATTAAATTAGACTCTCTCCAAGCTAAAAACCTTGTTCGTGGGTATTGGATGGACAGTGAAACACTTGCTCCCAATAATTTGAATCCTCTTTGGGGAACTGCAGGCGGAATTAAAATGACAATCACCGATATGATGCGCTATATCAAATTACAACTAGATGATAACAACCCCATAGTTTCTGAATCTCATAAAGCACTTTATGAAATACGCAGTCCATTGCAAATAGGGTATTACTGGAGAATTTGGAAAGATAAGTATGGAACTTCATACAATCATCACGGCGGAACAAGTGGTACTCAGAATTGGTTATTCATTTATCCAAAATATAATCTGGGGATTTCGATTATAACGAATCAGAGCGGTCCTAAAACACCGAAGCTACTAAATAAAACAGCCCAAAAAATGCTTAAAGAATTGATAAAAGAATAAAACAATAAATTATATCCTGTATCGCTTATTATAACTTAATTTCCAGACAAAATTCGTTGCAGATTTACTACTTTAGTGATTCATCTTAATGTTTCATAAGATAATTTACCAACGAGCTGTATACAAAATCGTTTACAATACTGAAGCACCAAATCCATTGACAAAAACATATGCCGAAAGTCCAAGAATACAGAGAAAAACTAAATCTTACGCAACAGGAATTAGCCGAAAAATCTGGAGTATCCATTAGAACAATCCAAAGAATCGAAGCTGGTGCAACATTAAAAGGCCATACCTTAAATGTGTTGGCAGATGCTTTAAATATTGAAAAAGACTTATTGGTTGATAAGAAATCACAAGAAAATATTAACCTGCAATGGGTCAAATGGATTAACCTATCTTCCTTACCCGTTTTAATCATTCCTTGTTTAAATATTTTACTCCCTATCATTATCATTTATAAGAAAAAGGAATTCAATACATTGACCAAACAAATTGTATCCCTTCAAATTTTATGGACGATCATCTCCACTATAGTATTTTTTCTCAGTCCATTTTTTCATAGGATTTTTGAAACTGAAATTCGAATAACATTACCCGTTTTGATCATTTCAGTATTGGTAAACATACTTATGATCTTAATAAACGCCTTTGCTTTATCCAAAAACAAAACCCTTCGTATTAAATTGAATTTCAGCATCATATAATTTATGTCGTAAAACTGTCGGCTTTTTTTCGTATTGTTTTCGTGCTTCTATATGTATAAAATTTGGACTATTGCGCCAAAGTCACATTTAAACACAGAAAACAACAATGAAATATTTAAAACGAATACTATTTACGTTATTAAGCATGTTATCTTTATCTACTAATAGTCAGGTTTCTAAAGAATCAAAACTATTCCAAGAATTAAAAAAGATTGACAGTTTATTTTTTACACAAGGCTTCAATAATTGTAATTTTCAAATTTTAGAACAATACATACCCCAAAACTTTGAGTTTTATCATGATGAAAATGGAGTACAAAACAAAGAAGAATTTCTTAGAGGATTTAAAAAAAGTATTTGTTCAAATCCTGACAGAAAACCAATACGAAAGGTTGTTGAAGAAAGTCTCGAAGTTTATAGACTAAAGAATAACGGTGAAACCTATGGAGCTATTCAAAAAGGGATACATTTATTTTACATAAAAGAACCTCGTAAGAAGTTATTACTCACCAATATTGCGAAATTCACTTCGGTTTGGCGTCTTGATCAAGGACAATGGAAGCTTACAAGAGTGCTAAGTTATGACCATAAAGAACCTGAAGCTGATTATGGAAAAGGATTTCATGCTAACTATCCAATGCCTTTATTCGACAATGATCTCAAAATAGAATCTTTACTAAAAAAACATAAAATCTCATCAATTTCTATTGGACTAATACAACAAGGTAAAGTATCTCAAATTAGAAACTTTGGTGTACAAAAGGATACTATAAAGACTGGGATAAACACCTTTTACAAAGTAGCCTCTTTAACCAAACCAATCGTTGCAAACGTAGTATTAAAACTAGTTGATAAGAAAATATTAGATTTAGACGAACCGCTATCTCAATACTATGTGGACAAGGACTTAAAACACCATCCATATATAAACAAGTTAACCATTAGAAATATATTATCTCATCAATCTGGCTTTCCGAATTGGAGATACCTTACCGAAACAAAAAAACTACATTTTAAAAGAGAACCTGGAACTCAATGGGAATATTCTGGAGAGGGTTTTGAATATCTAAGAAAAGTTATTGAAAATAAACTTCAAAGACGTTTGGAAAATATTGCACAAGAGATCCTATTTGATCCTTTAAAAATGAGAAACACCTCTTTTTATTGGACAAAGCATCTTGACGATAACTTATATGCGGTTGAACATGATGAAAATGGTAAACAGATCCCTTTCGAAAAATATACTAAGGTCAATGCTGCTGCAAACTTATTAACTACGGCAGAAGATTATTCTAAATTTTTAGCTCACGTACTTAATGGAGCTGGATTATCAAAAGAGTTATACAAAGAGTTTATAAAGCCGCAAACCAAAGAGAAAGATGGAATCTTCTGGGGATTAGGTATGCAGATACTACCAAATTTGGATAAAAATGAAACGGTTTTAATGCACACAGGAGGAGATTATGGAACCAAGACAATTGCTATCATATCATTAAAATCGAAAAAAGGATTAGTGCTATTTACCAATTCCGAAAATGGTATGGTGTTATGGCAAAAACTATTAAATGAATATTTCCCAGATTATGGAAGTGAAATTATGAGAAGAAATATGAAATAGTTCTGTATACAATAACCTATTATGGCCATAGTAACTTGAACGATAAGACAGGCCATCTGCCTATTCTAGAAATGGTAAAGTAATGAGCAAAATAACTAGCTAGCAACCAAAGTATAATTTTTGTCTAAAATTAGAGTAACATTTTACGCTGATATGATACTTATTAAATATTATTAAGTGCTTTTTGAAATAAAAATGAAATACATATCTATAATTTTTCTATTGACAACTTCTATCATTTACTCGCAAGAATCTGCGATGTTTGATAGAAGTTTTCATCATAGAACTGATGATTCTAAAAGTAAGAACAAAAGAGAATATTTTTTAAGAGATAGTTTAGTTGAAATTAAAGATTATTATAAAAATAAACTTTTTAGAACTGGTAAATTTTATGGATTCACCGATTTAAACAACCTTGATGAATTTATCTGGTACAACTCTAACAATCAATATGATAAAAACCCTAAATTAAAAACAAAAAACAGAAAAGGAATAGTGCAATACTTTAATAAAGAAGGCAAACAAACTTCCGAGCAATTATTCATTGAAAACAAAACAAAATTTATTCAAATATGGAATAAAGACAAAACATATTTGATTAATGGTTCCGGAAAATATCAATGCAATTCAGACAAAAAGAATGAAAAACTTGTCAGAATTTTTAAAGATTCTGTTGAGATAGAGGGTTATGTTGTTCGGGAATTGAAAAGTGATACCATTTATTATAAGACTGATACAAAAGCATATCCCAAAAATGGACTTAAATCTTTTTATAAAGATTTGGCAAAAAACATAAAATATCCAGGATTTGCCAAACTATTAGGAATTGATAAAAGAATAACGGTAGAATTTGTAGTCAATGAGAATGGAAAGTTGACTGATTTTGAACCATTAAATAATAAAAGTTTAAACTTTGAAAAAAAAGCAATCAAAAAGTTAGAGAAAATGCCAAAATGGGAACCAGCTACTTTGAATGGAAAAAATGTAAAAACCAGATTTAAAATACCGTTAAACATTTAAACATTAAGAACTATAAAAACCACTTTTATTGCATACTTATACAGAAAATTGTTACAAAAATTTTAGTCTATAGTTTACTACAGTTAACTAATTCTAAAATGCTCAATGTCCTATAGGGGAACCTGTATTTAAAATAAAACCATAAATTAATGATTCCCGACTTTTTAAAGAAATTCGAATCTGACTTAAAAAAATACGAACGTGAATTTGTTCGCATAATAGCTAAACCACAAAAAGAAAAGCCTCTGGAGGATAATTTGGATCTAAAAGACAACAAATTTCTCGGGATACCATTCTTTCCAATTAATAAAGAATATCCCAAAGATCAAAATGGAAAACCAATGATAATGATTGCTCAACTAAACTTTGAGCAAATACCGGAACTAGATTTGTTTCCAAAAAATGGAATCCTTCAACTTTTTTTGTCACCTTCAGATTGGTATCTAGATGGCTCGGCTATTGTATACCATACATTTGAAGAGTTAACTAAAGAAACTTTGAGCGACTTTTCATTTATTCAAGAAAAGGATTATGATGAAATGCCTGTTTTTAAACTTCATCGACTATCATTCGAAAAAGGAATTGATAAAGGAGCGTCAGAAGATTCTCAGTTTGATTATCTTTTTGACGATATGGATTACTGGGATTTTACAGAAAACCTCACTGAAGAAAAGGAGAAACAATTTGGAGAATATTTTGATGCAATGGGACATAAAATTGGTGGATATGCAGAATTCACACAATCCGACCCTAGAGATTGCAATGACGGGCAAAGCGATGACATACAAGTTTTACAAATAGATGTTGACGACCACATAATGTTTGGAGATAGTGGTATTGGACATATTTTTATTGATAAAGAAAGTTTACTTGAAAAAGACTTTTCCAAAGCTTATTTTTATTGGGATTGTTGTTAAAAATTATATCTGCTGATTGATAAAAAATAACACCATTATAACACACACAATCTAAAAATGGGATCAAAAATGGAAAAACGAAAAGAAATATCTACTGGAATTATATTTAAAAAATACTTTTTGTCTTGGTTTACTATTTTGGGGTTATTCATTATTACCAAACTTGCAAATGCTAACTCTGGATTCTTGATTTATGCTATATGGACTTTGGCAATATTGTTTTCTATTTTATGTATTTGCCTTAAAAAAGTGGAGTTTACTTCAGAACTTGTTTATTTTAATGGTAAAGCTTTTAATTATAATCAAATAAAATATCTAAAAGTATTTGATTTCAATAAGGATACTTTTTATCTTTTTATAACCGATTCAGATAACATTTTTAATAAATATCATTTTACACAGTTAGGTTTTGGTCAAAAAATAGGATATCTAGGATTATTTAAAATGATATTTTCAAAGACTTTGGATAAAAAACTACCTCTTGCTCAATTCCTCGAACTTTTAAAAGAAAAATCCGACATAAAATCGAAAATCAATTAAAAATAAAATGTAGAACGATAAATATTAGCTCTCATTAGGTCGATGATGAATCAAAAAAAATATCAAAATATAATACAATCAAGTAATGACGAACGTTATGAATATCTAGTTCGTAAAGTTGCCGACTTTGAAACTATATATCTAATTTATGGAAGGTTTTGGCAAATAGGTACATTTAATATAAACGGTGCTGAATGTATATTGGTTTTTCCTGAAAAAGACTTTGCTGAACAGCATATAAAGTCGGAAGAATCTAAAAGTGTAAAGAAGAAAAGTTTAAATAAATTCATTCATTGGTTAGAAAAAGATAAATCTAACAAATTGAATTTAGCCGTTTTCCCAAATCAACAAAACGAAGTTAAAATTGTAAGCGCATCCGAATTTAAGAATGATCTACTAAAAGAATGTGAGCAATATGAATAAAACCATTAATTATTAGCTCATTTCTTTACAGAATTACACTTTATATTATACAACCCAATCATAACCCAGACTAAATAATTCTATGAAATAAGGTAACATATCTTCCTATCAAGATACAAAGTATTAAACGTTATAACCAATTTGAAAGCCATGAAGATCAAAATACAAATATTAGCATGTTGTCTCTTAGCATCCTGTAGTTCTCAATTACATAAAATAAATGATGTCTCAGATATAGAAAAGTTAGCTGGAGCACTTAATATTGAACTTCAAATGGAAAAAATAGAACCTATTTGTAGCGAAATTGGACTTCAGCAAGTCGAAAAATTTCTTGAAAGTAAATCAGAACGTGAACAGACAGAATATATTCTTAAAGTCGGATCATATCTTGGAGAATGTATAATTAAATCCTATGGAGGTGAATGGATTGAACACGAGCCTGGAATATGGGGGATTAAATTATCTGACAACAATCTTGTATTCCCTATTGGAAAAGTTCAGAAATTTGTAAATGATCCTACTGGAGAGTCTTTCTCATCCATGTATGGAATCATCCCAGTAGTTTTTGAATTAAATAAAAAACCATAACAAAATATATTTTTCTTTATCACTCCGATACAACAATATGCGTCTACAATCCTAAATCCATTAAAAAGCATAACACTTGATTCACGATAAAAACAAATACCAAATTTTAGATAAAAATAAAATTAGACTTTCTGGTTTAGTTTCAAAATACGGGATGAATACCTCAGGAACCCTTTTTGCCATTCTACACCCTAACAAAATGGATGCGTCATGGAATCATTACAGGTTAGTTGGGATTTCTCTCGACAAAGGAATTATATGGGAACATGAAACATCTGACTTTAAACCTAATGAATTGAGAATCTCGGATAACGGAGATGCTTATATTAGTTATGCCAACGAAATACGACAGGTATCTCAGGATGGAAAGATTCAAAAATCAATAATGTTCAAAATAAATGCGCATCAAGAAATTGGAAGCTTCGCACTAATTAATGATGGGTTTCTCATTACTCTTCAAGGAAAAGGTAAACCAAATGCTAAAGTCCAACGAACTACATTGGATGGAGAGGTAATTTGGGAATCTCCGATTCCATCAAAAGACATATCTTACAAAGGGTTAGTTCAAATGAGTGCAAAAGATAATTGGGAAGCAAGAGAGGCACCTCCTTGGAATCCTAAATCCTGGAATTGTTTAATTAATAACGAAATAGTTATTTCAGGTAAAAATGTCCTAGTTAATTATTTTGAGTTTCCTGGTAGCGCAATTGGTATATCTTTTTGTTTAAATATCAATACCGGTAGTATACAATGGCAAACAAAACCAGCACCATTTGAATCAGTTTGTGGGCTAAAAAATGGCGAATTCTTAATCGGTCATCAAGGATATGGAGCTTTTGACACAAATTTATACAGTAAAGATGGTAAGATAATTGAAAAATGGGAATCTGTGGGCGCCGTGGTAGTGAATTCTAATGATGAAATCTTCGCTATTGAAATGGACAACAATACCTCCTCTAAACTACATTTTGTAGAATTAAAAAAAGGAGGTAAAGTAAAAAAGGGAAAAAGGATTCCAGGTTATTATATTATTAATCCCGTGATTGATGATTTAGGAAACACTATATTTTGGAGAAATAACGAACTAATGATTATGGATCACAGAGGAATTTTGCACAAGCTATTTTCTGTTGAACCCACTGAACGAGATTGGACTTCTGATCGAATGTTATTATATAAAAAAGGAATTTTAGTATTTTCAGTAAATGAAAATTTATACGTTCTGAAAACCACTCTTGGAAACCTTGAAAAAAGTTCGTGGCCCTGTAAGTATGCAAATAATGAAAGAAACCCAATAATAAAAATATAGATTGACACTAGATTAAAATCTATTTTCAAATAACCATTATGTGAAATTTAGAAGTAATTGAGTTTGGAAGGAAAAATCATAGAAAATATTGAGCAACTATTCAAAAAATATCCTGAACTAATTAAAACTGGATCTAAAACGAAACAAAGTATTTTTCAAAAAATTAAAAGAAAAATACAGAATAAGATTCCAAATTGGTACAATCAAATTCTAACTGAATATCCAATGAAAGGTTTGAAAATTGGAATTCCATTTAACTACGGTTGGGAATCATTAAAAGATAAAAAACAAAACGAGCTTCCTTTTATGATTACATCATTGAACAGCCTAAATGATATTGAATTCATGGCTAATAAGGAATTTCCTGGTTGCGAATTAATTAAAGCTGGATATATCTGTATTGCTCCTAACGAAAATAATGATGGTGATGGTTTTTACATCAATACTAAAGAAAAAAATCCAAGCGTAATTTACATATATCACGATTGTGGAGAAAGTACTTCTGAATTAATTAAGAATGGGCAAATTATAAGTAAGTCCTTCTCCGACTTCTTAGCAATTATTCGCCCAACTAAGTTTGCCGAAAAGTGGTTAGACGAAAATGAAGAATTATGGAAATAGAATACATTTTCCGCAACATATCTGATCATGATAGTATAGTAACAAAGTTAAGCTAACAATTAAAATAATGATAAGAAAACTAGTCTTAATAGTAGGATTAATAGTCATCATAATAGTATTCCTGAAATTCGGGAGGTCGATCTATATCCCCTTACTTAACAAAGTAAAAGGAAAAGAAACTGTTAAGTCAAGAATAGAGCGCATTGAAAAAGACGTTTGGAATCGACTCGAAAAAAATTTAGAGATAGCAGGTTATAAAATGGACTATCCAGAAGAGATTATTCTTGTTGCTTTTAAAGAGGAAAGAATACTACAGGTTTATTCTAAAGATTACAGTGGAATTAAACTAATTAAAGAATATCCTTTCACAGCATTTAGTGGTCAATTAGGTCCTAAGTTAAAAGAAGGTGACAAACAAATTCCTGAAGGTATCTATAAAGTAGAATATTTAAACCCTAACAGCTCATATTACTTATCCGTAAAAGTGAGTTATCCAAACGAATTCGACAAATCAAAAACTGAATTTACAAATATTTCGGAAATGGGTGGAGATATATTCATACATGGAAAATCTGCAACAATCGGATGCATTCCAATTGGAGATCAAGCCATAGAAGAAGTATTCTTATTGACACAAAAAGCGATAAACAACGATATTAAAGTAATTATTAGTCCTAGAGATTTTAGAATAAACTCAGAATACCCAAAAATTGAAAAAATTAATTGGGAAAATGAACTATATGAAATGATACATAACGAATTAAAAACACTACCTAACAACAGGTAAGGTTCATAGGTAGTAAACAAAGAAACTACAACTACTCTTTCAGCTAGTTATCATAGATCGGAAATTTCTCTAAATATCCCTCACTCTCCTACCCTTTTATTAAATTAGTATCTATAATAACCTAAATCCTTTTTAACCAGAATCTCACGATAAAGGAAATACACATTATGAATCGAAGAAAGTTTATAAAGACAGGAGCGATTAGTAGTGCATCCATACTTGCCTATCCTTCCATGAATTTCCACAATACGACTAATTATAAATTGGGATATCAGTTATTTTCTATAAGAGATAGAATGAAAACAGATCCCTTAGATACACTAAAGAAATTAAAATTAGCAGGGTATCAAGATTTTGAAATTTATGGATATGATGCAACTAAAAACAAAATTTATGGATTTAGTCCTAAAGAGTTTTACACAATATTAAATGATTTAGGGTTAACCGTTTCCAGCGGACATTATGGTTTTTCAGATTACTTAAACAAATCAGATGTAGTCCTAGAAAAATATGTTGACAAATGTATAGTAGCAGCCAAAGAACTAAAAAGTAAATATATTACGTGGCCTTGGTTAGATCCGAAACAGAGAACAATAGAAAATTTTAAACTACTGTCATCCAAATTAAACAAAATTGGCGAACAAGTATATAAATCAGGATTAGGTTTTGCGTATCATAATCATGGTTTCGAATTTGAAAAACATAATGGAACTAGCGGATATCAAATTATATTAAATGAAACGGATTCTGCACTTGTAAAACTTCAATTAGATATATATTGGGTTATGCATTCATCTGATAAAACGCCAAAAGAAATTGTTGCTAGTCAATCGGGAAGAATCGTTATGTGGCATATAAAAGATATGGACAAACAAACTCGGGATTATACAGAATTAGGAAATGGCTCTATCAATTACAAAGAGGAATTACCAGATCCTAAACAGTCAGGACTAGATTTTTTTTATATAGAACAAGGCGGAAATTTTACCGTAAACTCTATGCAAAGCGCCATCGATAGTGCTAATTATTTTAATAAAAACTTAAAAGCCAAATTATAGGAAGAAGTATCATTTAGTTACTGCAGTAAATAAGGCTTTAGATGATTCCATGACAAAATGATTGTTCTTACCTTATTAGTAAAAAAATACTCGTCAAATTTTCGGTTGCTGAATAAATTTCATCTTGAGTCCTTTGTATAAAATTACAAACAAATGAAATTTAAAGACTTACACAATCAAGAAAAACCATTACTTATTGGAAATGTATGGGATGTTACCAGTACCAAAACTGCCGAAAAATTGAATTTCCAAGCCATTGGTACTTCTAGTTCTGCAATTGCTCAAATTTTAGGATATAGAGATGGAGAGGAAATGGAATTTTCCGAAATGGAATATATGGTGAAGAGAATAGCTCTAAACACAAAACTTCCATTGTCAGTAGATTTAGAATCAGGATATGGTGATAAACCAAAAGAAATTGTTGATCGAATTAAAAGATTATTTGCGTTAGGAGTGGTTGGAATTAATATTGAAGATAGCTTAGTTACCCAAAAAAGAATTCTATTAGAAGCTGATAGATTTGCAAACACATTAGCCGAAATAAAAGAACTTTTAGAAAAAGATAAGATTGATATTTTTCTAAATGTGAGAACAGATACATTTATCCTACTTCAGGAAAACATCATTGAAGAAACAAAAAAAAGAATTCAGCTATACGAAGATGCTGGCGCTGATGGAATTTTCATACCTTGTATTGAAAAAGAAGTTGATATCAAAACAATCGTTGATTCAACTAATTTACCACTTAATGTGATGTCCATGCCTAATCTCCCAAACTTTGATACACTATCCAAATTAGGTGTAAAGCGAATAAGTAGTGGTAATTTCCTTTTTGATAAAATGTATCGTCTATTTGAGCAAATAACAGGAACAGTTTTAAACGAAAAATCATTTAATCCCATTTTTTAATGCTTATAACTGACAACAAAAAAATAGAATTATATTACCAGGCTTTACTAGAAAGGAATCAAAGCTTTGTAGGTATCTTTTTTGTTGGTGTAAAAACAACCTCAGTTTTTTGTATCGCTACTTGTAGAGCGCGAAAACCAAAAAAGGAAAATGTTGAGTTTTACACTACTTTTAAAGAAGCTTTAAATAATGGTTACAGACCTTGTAAAGTTTGTAAGCCAACACAAAATGCAAATCAAGCACCAGAACAAGTAGAAAGTGCAATTATATTAGTAAAAGAAAACCCTAAAGAGAAAATAACGGATTATCAGTTAAGACAAAAAGGTATTAGTCCAGAAGTGGTTAGAAGGTGGTTTAAAAAAAATTATGGTATGACTTTTCATGCATATCAAAGAATGTACAGAATTAATAATGCTTTTCAAGAACTTAAACAAGGAAAGAAAACCACAGCCACCGCTTTCGATACTGGTTATGAATCACTGAGTGGTTTTGGATATACTTTTAAAAAATTAGTAGGAAAATCACCAAAAAAGAGTACCGCAGAAAATCTAATACTCATCAACCGTCTCACAACACCTTTAGGGCCAATGTTTGTTTGTGCAACTAATAATGGAATTTGTTTACTAGAGTTTGTTGACAGAAGAATGCTGGAAACAGAATTCAAAGACTTACAAAAGTTATTAAAAGCAAATATCATTTCTGGGGAAAATGAACATATTAAGCAAGTCAAAAAAGAGATTAAAGAATACTTTGATGGTTCTAGAAAAACTTTTGATGTAAAACTCGAAACCCCAGGAACTGATTTTCAAAACTTGGTTTGGAAATGTTTGCAGCAAATAGCATATGGAACAACGACAACTTATGAAAAACAAGCTAAAAAGATCAATAATCCAAAAGCAATTAGAGCAGTCGCCTCAGCAAATGGTTATAATCGTATTGCGATTATCGTACCTTGTCATAGAGTAATCGGAAAAAATGGAAAAATGACTGGCTACGGAGGAGGAATTGAACGAAAAAAATGGTTAATTGAACACGAATATAAAAATGCCAGTAGATAACAACAAATGAAAAACATTTTTAAAGCCCACTGAAAAAATAAAAAGTTTTACATTAGTTTAAATAGCAATTTATAATGTCATTATACAAAAAAGTAGCAACTATCGGTGGTCGATTTTTTAAGTTGAAAACCCTATTTAAGTACGGTTTCAATTATTCGCCAATGTACAGAAGAAGTACGGCAAGGGTAATTGAAGTTTCAGAAGACTTACTAGAAGTAAAAATAAAACTTCCTATAAGTTATAAGAATAGAAATTATGTAAACTCTATTTTTGGTGGAAGTATGTTTTCTGCGGTAGATCCGATACCAATGGTTCAACTAATTAATCTTCTGGGTGACGATTATGTAGTCTGGGATAAATCTGCTGAAATCTTCTTCAAAAAACCTGCAAAAGAAGATTTATATGCACGTTTTACTTATACAACAGAAGAACTAGACTCCATTAAACAGCAAGTCTCAGAAAAAAATGAAATCGAAATTTTGAAAAACACAGTACTCACTAATAAAAATGAAGCAACCATCTTTTGTGAAGTAAAAAAAACAATCTATGTTGCTAATAAGAACTACTACAAACAAAAGCGAAAGCAAGCTAGAACTGCACTGAAATAAACCGTCTAATTGCAACTACTAAACCTCATTAAAGGTTACATTGTGTTTTACAATTTCCTCTTGTATATACTGGATTTTCTTACCTGTCCATACTTTGTCCATAGCAAAAACTAGGTGCAGGTAGTATTTTGAAATAGGTTTGCCTTGTTGAATCTAAAAAACAAAATATTATGAAAACATTAAAGTTCACAATCTTTATTTCAGTATTGTTAGCATTTGCTACTGCTTGTAGTACCGACGATGGCATTCTAGAGCCACAAACAGAATCTTTTAAAGTAAAAGCAGTCTCCATTGTCTCACGACAATTTCCGGATACAGAAGGAGAAGCTCTCGAACTTTATGGAAGAATCAGTACTACTATAGCAGTTGGCGATACTACTGAAGAACATATTTTATGGGAACGAAATCGCGACTTTTTCGAATCAATAGGTACTCAAGAATTCTTGATCAATTCCGAAGGGTCTGAACATACTTTTACGATTACCCAAGATGAAATACTAAATGGAGCAGAATTTAGATTTTATACACAAATGTATGATAGAGATCCAGATGGGAATATCGATGATTATTTAGGAAATGAACTTCGATCTCAATTTGTACAAGTTTTTCGCACAGTGTCCAATGAAAACAATCCTGTAGAATTCGAATTTAGACTTACAGAATTTACTGGAGTAGATGTACGAGTTCGGTTTTCTGTTGAACATATACGATAAACACTATTAAGGAGGTAATTTATAACTCTATGCATAAGCAACATTTGCTCTGTTTTGGTTAATTCAGGGTAACATTTAGCAGCATTAGGATACTTATATAAAATGTTGACTACAATTTTTATATATTTCTAATGTAACTTTACCTTTATGAAAAAAGAAACTATTGGCTTCTTGATATTTAAATATGGAATCTACGTTATTTTAGGAGGATTACTTTTAATGAGAGTCTGTGGGTATTCTATTGAAGAATTCATTCACAGCTACAAAGCAAAAAACGAAATGGAAACTATTCATTATGGCGGATCTGTTTCCGAGGTTAATAAGTATATTGAAATGAGGAATAAAAAAGTTGAGGAGCTTAATTATTTAATTTCAGAAAAAGCAAAACAACTTAATTCCATTCTATACTACACAAATGATACAACCAAAATAAACTCTGCAAAAATTCGTGCAAACAGAGAATATAGAAGCCAATATGTTAATCCTTCTCAAATTGGTAGAAATTATATTGCTGAATCAGAAGAAACTTTAAGATACATAAATGAATTTCAAAAAAAGGAAGATAGTTTAGGTTATAATATTTTTATTGATCGAGGAAAAGGGAATGAATTTATTGCTAATATTTTCGAAAAAAAATTAAGTAGTACCATACATCTCAAAAACATCAATAAAAAAGATTCTAAAAACAAATATAAGGTGATTCAACTTTATTACTATTCCGATAAGGCAAAACAACGATTGACCGAACAAATAGAGAATAGAAAGGCAACTTGGTTTGTTGCAGTTGGTACAACACCTAAAAAAGAAATAGCATTATTAGATGAAATACAATTTTCTACAACTGTTTTTACAGAAGAAGAGCTTCAAAATCAAAAATTAAATCATAATGGTCTTAAATCACTATTCGCTCCAAGTGTAAATTTATCAAAAGAAAGTACCTTCTACTTTATTTGTTACAATAAAAAAATGGACAAACTTACTTTTTCAAAAAAAGCAGAACTTTTTAAAACTATGTTCTTGAAGAAGCAACCCACTTTAGAAGGAAAGATTAAATCTGTAAAAGTTAACTTCGATTAAGCTACTATTAATGAAGAGAATATGTTTCCTTCAAAAAAGTAATAAGATATAGGATAAACTATGCTTACTCATAAATCCCATTTAGATAATCTTCTTTTTCGCTCAATCGTTGATATCCGATTTCAAAAAGCTCCTTGTTTTCGGAAGTACCTTTTATTTGTTTGTCATTAAAGTCTACATCAATAAGTCGCTGCAAGCCGAATGCGGTAGGTGTTTCAAAACCTAAACTAATTTATTGACTTAGGTCAAATGGTTTGGTTTTAAACAGCATTAGTTTTGTAACTATACATTAAAAAACACAAAATGATAATTGCACAGTTAGATAAATTAGAAACATTTGGCATCAATAGTAAAGAACGGTTGGAAAATGCAATAACACATCTTCAAAACGGAAATGGAGTTATCCTAGTCGATGATGAAGATAGAGAAAACGAAGGGGATTTAATATTTTCTGCACATACCATGACTGTCAATCAAATGGCCCTAATGATCAGAAAATGTAGTGGTATCGTTTGCTTATGTATGACAAATAAAAAAGCTGACCTACTTGATTTACCCTATATGGTAGAAGAAAATACAAGTAGTTTTCAAACACCCTTTACGATCAGTATTGAAGCAAAAGAAGGAGTAACCACTGGAGTTTCTGCTAAAGACAGATTAACAACAATTCAGGTAGCTAGCAATGAAAACGCTAAAAATAGTGATTTAGTAAAACCTGGGCATATCTTTCCATTAAGAGCTAATGATAATGGAGTATTAGCAAGAAAAGGACATACAGAAGGAAGTACAGATCTAATGAAACTAGCGGGACTAAAACCTGAAGCTGTCTTATGCGAAATCATGAATGATGATGGAACAATGGCCAAAGATAATTCCATACTACAGTTTGCTAAAGAGCATAATTTGAGTGTATTGTCAATTCAGGATATTGTTCAATATCGTACATTTGTAAGAGACTATAAGTAAATGACAGACTATAAAGAACTCTCCTATTTCATAAAAAAGAATATTGACATTAACGATGAAGATTTAAAAGTTGTTTTGTCATATTTTAAATCCATAAATAAAAACAAGAATGATATTTTATTACCTAAAGGTAAAAATAGTCAGGTAAGTTATTTCGTCGTAAAAGGTTGTTTACGTTTATTTTATATAGATGAAGAAGGTAAGGATATCACACGATATATTGCCTTCGAAAATCAATTTGCAACAGAATTAGTAAGTTTTATTACGAATCAACCAGCTGAAGAATCTATTCAAGTCATTGAAAACAGTGAACTTTTATATATTACTCACAGAGATTTCCGACAACTGATGAAAATCATTCCCAAGTGGAAAGACTTTTATAATATTTATTTAGAAAAAGCCTATGTAAATAACTCTAAGAGATTAATCTCTTTTACTACCTTAAATGCGTTAGAGCGTTATGAGCAATTATTTGATGTAAATCCAGAGATTGTAAAACGTTTACCAAATAAAGTGGTCGCATCTTACATAAATATATCGCATGAAACATTAAGCAGAATTAAGTCTAAATTTCTTTTAAAAAATGAAGTCAGCTAAGACAGAAAAAGGACAATTAGCAGCATATTTTAAACGATATGGAAAAATATCAATTTCTGACATTGACTACTTTTTTACCCTAATGTAATTAAAAGAGTACTCTAAATCTGAATATATATTAGAAGCTGGTAAGACTTGTAAGCATCACTATTTCATTTCCAAAGGTTTGACCAGAAGCTTTTATATAGATCATAAGGGAACTGAAAAAATAACGCAATTTGCCATAGAAAATTGGTAGCTTACCAATTGGGATAGCTATAAACAATGGAAAACCAAAAACAAAAGTTAAATGCTACAATTTTATTTCCCTTCCTGGTGAAATTGTTTCAATAATTCTTTTGTCTTGCTACTCCTCACGCACCATAGATTTTATAAAAATCAACACCAAATAATATTTTCATAAAATCTTTTTCCTTATTTTTCTTATTCTTATTCTTATTCTTATTCTTATTCTTATTCTTATTCGTTTGTCTTAAACATACTTATAAAAATCAAATAACTAACTATACAACAATTCATATTCGTAAAACCAACTAATTCTCGTGAAACAATTTTTTATTTGTATACTTCTTTTCCAATTATTGAGTTGTAAAACAGATTCTAACACTAGTTCCAATATCAAAAATGAATCTAAAACTACAGTAGATAACTCTTCGGTAAACAATACCGAAATTAGATACGTCATTGCTAGATCAGGTCTCAATTATAGAAAAACACCAAAGGGAAAAATCTTAGGAAAGTTTGAATTTGGTCAAAAATTACAGATTGTAGAGCATACAAATATATTTGATGAAATTGTTGACGAGAACAAACACATATCGGGAGAATGGGTTGGAGTTCAAATAGAAAAGGAATCTGATGTAAAATATGTATTCGATGGTTTTATAGCAAATAAGAAAGAGTTTGACCATATTAGCACTAACATTGAAAATCTCATCCTCTACGGTTATGAAATAGAATATAAAACAGAAGGAGATTTAAATGGAGATAACATAGACGATATTGTTACGGTGATAAGAAAGATCGAGAACTTTAGTGGGGATCGAATTGTAATGGTATTCTTAAAAAAGGAAAACAGCTACAAGATTGATAAAGTTTCTAACACAGTTTTTCCAAATAAGTTTTTTTCTAATGAAAGTGATATGGAAACTTATTATCAAGAGGATATCATTATTTCAAATAAAGAACTAAAGATTCAATTATATGGAACAGGGCCTGTTGGCAATAACTTTTCTACGTTTAAATATGATGACAAGAAACTAGTTTTAACTCATATCGAAACCTATAATGTTGGTGCTGGAAGTCATCATAGTCTAAACTTTGATGTAATTAATAGCAAACTAATTGAAGAAGTTACCAATACCATGGAAGAAGACATGCCTACATCAACGCAAACTTTCATAATCCCTAAACAAGAGTATCTTTTCGAAAAATGTAGTCCCGAAGATATTATAAGTGACGTTTATCGTAGTACCAGTAATGCTAATCAGATTGATTAAACAATACGAAAGGTAAATTCAAAAAAAAATCAATATTGAAAGAGCTAAAAATTAAGAAAGGACAGATCATCCAAAGAGAAGGTGAACTAAACTCAAAGATTTATCTAGTGAAATCTGGATTGCTTAGAAGTTATTCTATTGACAAAAATGGAAAAGAAAATATATTTATGTTCGCCCCTGAGGGATGGGTAATTGCTGATACCTGTTCCCCTGACGTTAAATCAGAATTGTTTATCGATACTCTAGAAGATTCTATTATAGTCGTTTTAAATAAAGATCTCGAAAGAGAAAAGCAAAATATAGGTGCGCTCACAAAAAGATTGCATGTTTTACAAAAACGTATTTTAATGCTCATTAGTACGAACGCCATTGAACGTTATGAGAACTTCATCGAAACATATCCTGATATTGCTCAGCGTGTTCCACAACATATGATCGCTTCTTACATTGGTGTTAATCCAGAAACCCTTAGTGCTGCCAAATCTAAACGTGTAAAAAAAGATCGCTAACATATTTCTTATGAAATCATAATGCACAGATTTTCTACCAGATTTAATTTTGTAATTCAACAAAACTAAAATCAAACAGGATGAAAATTTTATTACGAGTATCCGCAATACTTTGGATTATTTGGGGGTTAGTTCACATTTTAGCAGGTGATATTTCGTCTTCGGTATCAGGAATTGCAGATGCTATTGATCCAAACCTTCTACAAATGAATTACACAGAAGCATCAGGTGCTATTATTGGTCAGCATGGATTTAACTTATTCCGGATTGGAATTGTAACCTTTATCTCAGCATTTTATATTTGGAAAGGAAATAAAAACGCTATTTTTCTTGCTGCGATTACTGGTGGTTTGGCTGATTTAGGTTATTTTTTATTTATGGATTTAGGAGGCTTTGTAAATTTTATACCAGGGACGTTAATGACCATTTTTTCTTCACTAGCAATAATCTTGAGTTACTACGTATATTTTAAAACGCTAAAAAAGAATCATATTCCTTAAATATCAATATATTTTAAAGAAGAATAAATTAAAGAATACTATGAATCGTTTATACTATTATTATCATAAATGGATAAACATATTTTTTAATATTTTCCAGAAAAAAGCCTAGTTATATAAGAAACAAGGTAACATTTTCTATTTTTAAGGTACTTATAGTAAAGACTATAAAAACACCCAAAAAAGTAAAATGGAAGCTTTAGGACACTTTATATTCATGATTTTAAAAATCGGAATTCTAGCATCGATTTATTCTTGGATTTTGATTATGATCATAACGGTAATTTCTTATTTTAGAAAAGGTGATTCTCTTCACAAAGTAGTACATAATAAAAAGTCAAGTTGGTTCATATTTGGGTTTATAATTTCTGTTTTACTATTCATTTATTCTTTCACCTATTGGGGAAATCATGGCTTGGGTGATGGCCCTAGAATTCCTGTTGGTTATTGGAACACAGTAGAGAACACTAATTGGGAGTTTTCTGATTTAGAAGGATACCAGAATAAAGACGGACATCAAATTAGTATTTCAAGATTTATCACGAGAGAGGAATTTTTCTGCGGAGAATTTGATCAAAATCACTTTTTTTATGATTATGAAAATGATTTTTTTGTCTTAAATATGAAGTCGGATCAAATCATTGAATTCAGCAATAAAGAAGAATATAATGAATATGCGCTTTCAAACAACTTGCCCAAATCATCAAGTTTAATGACCTTTGACCAAAATTACAGAAACTATTTTGGCGGATGGAGATTTTGGTTACTCCCTTAAAAAGCATAATTTATACCGCATTATTTAACACTATCGATAAAACTTTAAATATTGTTCGATTTTCAAGATTTGTAGTAAACAAAGAAATAAGATCGAGTGAAATAGTAATTTCTTATGAGAAATTGAAATACCAAGGAAAATAAACAGTTTCTCCTATCCTAGCCAATGCTAAAAAATTTATACAATCTTATCACTTTAGATAAAATAAAAAATTCATATTTTGATAAGATAGTTCTCTATCAAAAAAGAAAGACATGCAACCAAATCCTCAACTTAAAAGCTTTATAAAACCTTACGATCCAAAAATCCAAAAGTTGACGTTAGATTTACGAAACTTTATAACGGAATTAGTTCCTCAGGCTAATGAGTTGATTTGGGATAATTATAATGCTGTAGCTCTTGCTTATTCTAAATCAGAAAAATTGAAAGACGCATTCTGTCATATAGCAGTGTATTCTAAACATGTGAATTTTGGGTTTAATCGCGGAGCAGAATTATCCAAAACAACTATTAAACTAGATGGAAAAGGAAAATTGATACGACATATTTCGGTGAAAGATTTTAGATCTTTCCCTAAAGAGGAAATAAAAGAACTGATCTGGGAAGCGGTGGGTATATCAGAAAAAATAAATGGTGAATTAATATTAGAAAACAATAATCCCAAAAGCATTGTAATGTCTATTTCTGAAAAGAAAATAAGACCAAACAAAACATAAACAATTAAAACCAATCCATAAAAGCTTAACTTGGTTACAAGAATATTTATATTGAAAACTATATGAAATCTTATTCTGGCGAACAGACGATAAAACAACTCGAAAAAAGAAAAGGCGGATATTTCTACTTAAAAATTGATTCTGAAATCATTAATCAATTTAGTCGAAAAAGGGCGACCAGAATGATTTGTACTATAGACAATATAGTTTCTTATCGCTGTGGTTTAAATCACCTAGGAGATGGAAACTTTTATATCATAGTTGCAGGAAAACATTTGGAAAAACTAGATAAAGAACTTAATGATAAAGTAGCATATAAAATTGAAGAAGACCCTGATCAACTAGGTGTTGAAATTCCTGAAGTTCTTTCTGTTTTGCTAGAACAAGATTCCGAAGCCAAAGAAATATTCGATAAAATAACCGACGGAAAAAAAAGAAGTTTGATTTATAGTATTGTAAAAATCAAGAATATGGATAGGCAAATAAAAATAATTACCGAATTCTTAGCAAAGGAAAAGGCTAAGCTAGCAAAGTAAAATACTATATTTGAAAGCATTTTTAGAAACCCTCCGTCCTGTTTTTATTCCGAACTCTTTCCTAATTGGTTTTATTCATAAAACAACAAATCTTATACCTACTCGTTTTAAGTTTAAAACCAACATATGAGTGCGATACATAATGCTATTAGAGTTTTAGCTTTTCTTTTTTGCAATGCCATCTTACTAGCACAAACAGTTAATTATACAAGTTCTCAAAACATCATTGCTAATCCAGAAAGAGGATTACAAAAGTATTCTATAACGTCTAATAATTATGCTACCACTGTCGGAGCGAATAATTTATCCGTATCGACACTAGAGAGTTGGAAGAATGGCACTGATAAAGTAACGGTAGTTTTTAGGTATTTCCTATTAGATGCATTTCTAGATTCAAATATTAATAACACCTACCTAGATAACATTAGAAATGACTTTGATAATATTAGATTGGCAGGTTTAAAAACAATTGTTAGGTTTTCTTACTCCAATAGTCAAGGAACCGGACCTCAGCAACCAACTAAAGCTCAAATTCTATCACATATCACTCAAATTACTCAAATATTAGATGAGAACAAAGACATTATATTATCTCATCAAGCTGGATTTATTGGCACTTGGGGCGAATGGTACTACACCAACTCTGATGAGTTTGGTACAGAAGGCGCTATATCTGCAGCACAATGGAATAATAGAAAAGAGATTGTAGATGCAATGCTTTCTGCCACTCCTTCAAATATCCCTTTGCAAGTACGATATGCTAATATCAAAAAAACTATGTATGGCAATACACTATTAACAGAGCAAACTGCTTACGAAAATACAGCAAATGCCAGAATTGGTTTTTTTAATGATGCTTTCCTAAATGATTATGGAGATCAGGGAACCTATTCCGTTTCTAATCAATGTGCAACACCTGTAGGAACATCTGATTACAATTTTATTGCCAACGAAACAAAATATCTTCCCATGACAGGCGAAACTAATGGCCTTAATGGATGTGATAACGGATTTAGAACCTCAGGAGAAAATGCCATTAATGAAATGGATTTAACAAATTGGACGACCATTAATAGAGATTTCTATACTCCTTTTTGGGATGGAATTATTGCTTCTAATACTTACGAAGAAATTGTTAGAAGATTAGGGTATAGATATACCCTCACATCATCTACCGTAACTGTAAATAATCTTGACTTCGACTTGGCGCTAGAGATTCAGAATGTTGGTTTTGCAAGAATTTTTAAAGAACGTGATGTATATCTTATAATCCAAAATACTGAAACAAATGACATTACTACTTCTCTAATCGATACCGATATAAGAACTTGGGAAAATACTACAATTATAAATCAAAACTTCGATATTGGCATTTCTGGAACGTATAAATTATATCTATGGATTCCTGATAATGATGTTTCATTACAAACAAATCCTGATTACAGTATTCAACTCGCAAATGCTGGTACTTGGGATTCACAAACAGGATATAATGACTTACTACAAACAGTGACCTTAGAACCAAGTCTTTCTGTGGATGATATTGCATTAGAGAACAATAGACTTTCAATATACCCAAACCCTGCTTCTAGTGATGTAACGATTAAAGTTCATGAATCTATAAAAGAAGACATACAAATCTTTAACAGCCTAGGACAACTCATCATGAAAATACATCCTCTAAAAATTCAAAAAATTGATGTCTCTCATTTAGATAGTGGAATCTACTTCTTTAAAATTGGTAATTCTAAAGTAGCGCAATGTAAGTTGATCAAAAAATAACTTCCCTACGCTACCAATCAATTGATTTTTTTTGGTAGAATCATAACATAAAAGGAACAAAAGTTTATTGTCATTGGCAACTAAACTAACTGGACTAGTACTAATTGTAAGCAAAATGACTTTTAGAACAGGTAGTTTATTAGATGTAATACTTACATAGGTAAATCTTATCAGCTGCGAATCGCTATCTAACTCACAATTTGTATATTGCATGTTAGTCTTGGAATATAACTACAACTGATAAGAAATATTATTGAGAACTATGAAAACCTCTTTGATGCAAAAAACACTAATTCTACTCTTTGTATTACTCTCCTTCGATTCGTTTGCTTGCGACTGCGACTGCCAAGGAGACTGTTCTTTTAGCGCAATATCCAATCAAAGCGGGTTTGTGGCCTTAGTAAAAGTGATCGAATACACTGATTTTTTAGATCATAAAATTCTTGGGTATGATCAAGACATGCCTTTTTCGATGACCGTTGAGATCATCAAAAAATATAAAGGTGTAGAATCAAAAAAGAGAATTAAAATATGGGGAGACAATGGAATGCTATGCAGACCCTATATTTCAAATTTTGAGGTTGGAAAATATTACTTAATTGCACCAAGAAAAATATTGAGTGACTCAGATGAAGGCAATAAAGGTGATTATGACTTTTTTGCCTGTACAACAGATTATTTGAATGTTGACTTTTATAAAGGAATTGCTTTCGGAGAGTATTCAACAAAACAAGAAAAAGTATCGCTTAGTGAATTTGAAAGTGCTCTCAATAAGTAGCAAGCTGCAATAAGTCTATCACAGCTTTAAAACCATTACACAAAAACATGTTAGACCATACTCGATGTATAGTAAAGACAATTATGCTGCCACTCTAACGTATATTGATGTAATCTCCAAATCCATATTGGAAGATTTAGATAACCTTGAAAAATAAGAATGAGAAACGTTTTCAATAAAAAACAGACAAAAGAAAAGAAAGAGTCTAATTTCTTTATCTATGCAATACGAGAAATTATCCTGGTGGTTCTAGGAATATTGATAGCTGTTTCCATTAATAACTGGAATGAAAATCGCAAACAAAATAATGAGTTGAATCAATTACTGCTAAAAGTAAAAGAAGATCTCAAAAATGATGTAAGTAAAATCGACAACATCTTTAACCATTATGAAAATATTAAACCTGTTTTCGAAAAAGTTCTAAAATCAGAATATACACAAGAAGATTATATTAAAAATCCCAACATAGCATTTCTAATTTTTGGTTATCCCGAACTAGCCATTAACCAAAGAGGTATTTCGCAACTAGAAAATTTTAGAGGTGAGATAAGTCAGGAAAAAGAAGAACTTGTGCAAAAATTAATTCTGTTTTACAAAGAACAACTATGGGAAATACAAGTAGATGATGAATTACGCTCTAAAGATTACAAGGACAATTTTAATTATTGGAAAAATAACACAGAATGGTGGTTGGATTATGTACAATTAAAAATAAACAATGAATTTATTGAGTATGCTATAAACAGTAAAGACTATAAAAACCGTGTCGCTACTGCAGATTTTTTTGCCTATAAAGTATATCTACCTGAGTTAGAAAAATTTAAACAGAGAGGATTAGAACTCATCAATGAAATTGAAGTAATTAAACAGTAAAAGAACTCAAATTGAACTTAAACAATAAGAAATTTATAACAGCTGAAAACAAAAATGGATTATCATCCGGAGAAACCGTTTTTCATTATTCTCAAAAGGGAACGACAATAACAGGAACCTATTCGGGTGGAGCCATAAAAGAAGGGGGTATCATCGGCAAGCGGATTGATGATTCTAAAATTGAACTTTTATATCAATGTCTCACCATTGATGGAGAACTAAAAGCTGGAGAATCAAAGGGCACTATTTCTGAAACACAAAATGGAAAACTCAAATTAAATTTTGATTGGAATTGGTTGAACGGAGATCTGTCTAGTGGTAAATCCGAATATATAGAAATTGAATAAAACTTTCCAATTTGCCAATTAGCTTTATTTGTACCATACAATCAATTATTGCAACGTCATAAAATACAAATAGTCTTTCATTTAAGTATTTAGTAACCTATACCTTAAATGAAACAAAACCAACTCTTAATCGTTGTAATATGCGTATTATTATTTACAAATTTTAACGCGCAAACTCTTTCTAAAAACAATTCATTCGACTTCTCTATTGGTTATAATGTTGGTGCATTAAAAAACTTGGAAATAGCACCTGTTTCCAGATATGATTATAACAGCGCTATCTATAAATTTAAGTATCAACGAATCACCAAAAAAGAAAAAATATTTGAAGTTCAATTAGATTATCTACAATCCAAACTGGAGAACAATGTAAACGCTCTTTTAGATTTTGAATACACCAAAATAGGTATAAGCGTTGCTTCATTAAAAAAAATCTATAATAAAAATAGACTCCTAATTCATGTAGGGTTGGAATCATACAGTGATCTTTCTTTATATGACATCAATCCTAATAATCAATTTGTATTTGATCAAACACTAGGGCTATCAAGTAGATTTTCCTATCAAATTAATCAAAAACAACATCTATTTTCTAAACTAACGCTCCCTACTCTATTACTTAGAATTACGAATTCAAACGCTAATGTATATTCTTTAAATCGTTTTCAAAGTATCTTATGGAAAATAGGATACTCCTACTCTTTTTCTGAACAATTAAGTGGACAACTAAGCTATGACTTTAATTATGATAGATTACAAATCTCCAATGCTTTTAGGGAACTTCAATATCAGGTAAACTTCGGTATTAATTATAAATTCTAATTACACTATGAAACAAATATGTGTTATTTCTTTTCTGTTCATTTTGATGTTATTCTCCTGTACCAAAACTCTCATCGGTGATGAAGGAAAACAAGATGAAGACATTTATCTAAACTATCAAACCAAAACAGATTTAGAATTACCTTTTGATGAAGAATGGTACGTTTTCGTTGGTGGTAGAACCCACCAAGATGGAGGACATCACTTTATCACTCGAGGAACAGGTCAGAGATATGCGTATGACCTAGCTATTGTGATTGATGGCAGCAGTTTTTCTGGTGATAGTAGTAAAAACGAAAATCATTACTGCTTTGGAAAACGTTTAAATGCTCCTGCAAATGGTAAAATCATTGCAATGGAAAATAATATTGATGATAATTACTTATCGGGGATCGTAAATGATAATATCAATGATAGTAATCTTGCAGGTAATTATATATTAATAGATCATTTTAATGGCGAATACTCATTATTAGCACATTTAAAAAAAGGGTCAGTTTTAGTAAATCTAGGAGACATCGTTGCAAAAGGACAAGAAATAGGCCAAGCAGGAAATAGCGGAAACTCAACTGGTCCACACTTACACTACCACTTACAAAACAGCCCAAATTATCTGAACGGAATTGGGTTGCCAGCTCAATTCCGAAATTATTATGAAGATGATACATTAGTGGATCTCGGAGAACCTGTAAAAAGTCAATTTATTAGAAAAAATTAAATCCCATCTTAGAAAACAACAAAGTATAAAAAACGGTTTGGGTTCATTCTCAAACCGTTTTTTGCTTAATTTAGTAACCATTCATCAATTAAAATCATATTCAATCATGACTCGGTTTATTCTTAAAAGACTTCTTTTTATTTATTCATGTTTGCTTGTTACTCAAGAAATAAGAGCTCAAGAAAATCTATGTGATTATTACGGACTTGAAAAACCAACTACAACTCCTAGAGATTTCGACCCAGAAATATTAGATCTAAAGGGAAGTTTTAAATTTAATGTTGAGATTAAAAAGTGTGATGAAATCTACTTCACGACTATTACATCTAGTGAGAATATTTTTTTTTCAAAAAAGCAAGGTGATACATGGAGTACACCCAAGATCGCTTCCTTTTCTGATCCTAACTATAATGATGCGGACCCATTCCTAACGAAAGATGGTAATAGAATCTATTTTATTTCTAAAAGGCCAACCAGCGCTACTGATAAAAATTTAGATTTCAATATTTGGTATGCTGATCATAAAAATGGAGAATGGATGAAACCAAAACCATTACCAAAACCAATTAATACTGATGAGTTTGATGAATATTTCTTTTCTATTTCTAATAAAGGAAATGCATTCTTCTCTTCGAACAGAAATGGTGGTCAAGGATCTTTTGATATCTACACTACTAAAGTACTAGCTAATAATCAGTTCTCAGAACCAAAAAACATAGGAAAACCAGTAAGCACAGAGAAATATGAATTTGATCCTTATATTTCGCCCGATGAACGTTTTATAATTTTTTCTATCATCCAAAACGGTAATAGTAGTTTATATGTAAGTTTTAAAAATCAATCCGATAACTGGACGACACCACAAAATTTAGGAGATCAAATTAATATTACTAATCAAGATTTTGCGCCTTCTCTTTCACCAGACGGAAAATTTATATTTTTCTCTAATAATGGAAAATTAAGATGGGTATCTACAGAGTTATTAAAAACCCCTTAAACCAAAACCACACGCATCATAAATAGATCCTCTCTACTACTATGGTATCCAAGAAAATTTTCACAAATGTATTTTGAACATCCAGTACATTTTCGACCTGTTATCAATGAAGTGGTTTAAACTTTTTTGATTTAAGTGAAAAATAGCAGTTTTGTGATCAGATGAAGTAATTTTTTAATTGCATAGCAGCGCTACGGAAGTCAAAAATTGTGAAATATGGGTGCAAAAAAGCATTTTTTTAGCAAATTGAAAAAAGTTTAAACCACTTCAATAAAAAAACCTTTAGCTGTAAGTAAACGCTATGGAAAAACTAAAAAACTGTATTGCAAGCCAAGTATCTATAAAAAACGAATCTTTAGATCGTATTCTTTCCTTTTTTGAACCTTTGGAAATCAATAAAGGAGAATTCTTTCTCCAAGCTGGAAAAATTTGTAGAAAAATGGCTTTTATAGTATCTGGATACATGAGGTTGTATAATATCGTGGATGGAAAAGAAATAACCTTATGGATAGGCAGTGAAGGAAGATTTATAACCTCTCTTAGTAGTTTTATTTTTGAGACTAATAATAGTTGGAATATACAAGCCATTACAGACTGTAGCCTTTACACAATTACGAGAGAGAACCATTTTAGACTAAACAAAACCTATCCAAAGTGGTTAGAGTTTGATAATATTTTATTGGCTAATTCTTTTGCCTTATTAGAAAATAAGATGTTTTTTCAATTGCATACTACGGCAAAGCAACGATATGATAAATTAATGAACGAAGAACCCGAACTTTTTAAGTATGTTCCTTTGCAGTATATAGCTTCTATGCTAGGAATTGCTCCCGAATCATTAAGTAGATTAAGGAAAATGCATTAATTAACATTTGTCAAGAGAGATTATGTGTGGTTTGTAGAAATTTGTTTTAAAAATCTAAACAAATGAATCCTTTACAAAAATCACTTCAATTAAACGCCTTATTTTCCAGCACATCAGGTATTATAATGGTATTTCTAAATCAACAAATAGCAACGCTTTTTGGAATTAATAATAATACTCCCTTTTGGGTCATTGGACTATTACTACTATACTTCGCTATGACAATATGGTTCGAAATAAAAAAACAACGAACACCAGCCGTTGTTTGGATTATTATTCAAGATTTCATCTGGGTAATAGGAAGCATCTTACTTATAATCTTTAAACCTTTTGGGATTACCGAAACTGGAAATATCATTATCGGAATTATAGCATTTTTTGTTTTATGTATGGGAATAAATCAAATCCTTGGTTTACGCAAAACTTATAAATCAATACCTCATATGTAAGAAGCTATTGTACGTGTAGGTTAATAATAGACTACACTAAATTTGTTAAAAAGAGGAGCTCCGTTCAAATATCTAAAAACTTCAAAGTGGTTTTTCCGATGAATTCGTTACTTTTAAAGTCGAACATCTTTTATAACCTTAAATACCACCACCTTGAAGCGTAAAAAATTCTGGAAACGAATTTTATTAATAGTAATCTTAGCCCCAATTTTAGTAGTCGGAGGCCTGATGCTATATATCCAAAGTAACCAATCCGAAATCATTCAAGGAGAAATTGAAAAACTAAATAAAGAACATAAGGGTTTAGTCAGCATTGGAGAAAGTGAACTCTCTCTTTTTAGTAATTTTCCGTACGTTTCTATAAAAGTGTATGATGTCAAAATTTTTGAAACCAAAGAAGATAATGCTCCCGTTATTATGGATGTAAAAGATATCTATGTAGGTTTCAATCTATGGGATATCGTAAAGGGAAATTATGACATACAATCACTAGTCGTAGAAGAAGGTGTTTTTAATATTGTCATTCATGAAAACAATACCACGAATATTCAAAACTCATTAGCAAGCACATCAGAATCGGAGTCCTCCTCTACTAATATTCATCTTAAAAAGATTCGATTTAAAAATTTGGATGTACACACCTTAGACGAAGCTACAAATTCGGATGTAGAAAAATTCATATATGCTGGTAACGGTGGATTTAGTCAGAAAGACAGCATGATCTCTGGGCACGTAGATACTCATTTCGAGTTAAATGTCATTAAAGATGGAGATACCACCTTTATTCATAATAAACATTTCGAAGTACATACGGATTTAGTATTTAATGAAAGGACGGGAATTCTTGATATCGCTCCTTCTGGAATTGTAATGGAAAATGGAGATTTCGAATTAGAAGGATCTATAGATACAAAGAATGATGTAGATCTAGATCTTTCTATCAACGGAACAAAACCAAATTTCGACATGCTGATTGCTTTTGCTCCTACAGATGTTATTCCCGTATTAGAGAAATATAGAAATGCAGGTGAAATTTATTTTAACGCTAAAATTGAAGGTCCTGCTAACAAAGGAAATAGACCCTTTATAAAAGCCAATTTTGGTGCTGGCAAAGCTTATTTAGAAAATACTAAAAAGGCGAAAAAGATAGATAATATGGGATTCAATGGCTATTTCACCAATGGTAGTAATAGAGATGCCAGCACCATGGAATTTTCGCTAACAGATATGACTGCTTCTTTAGAAAAAGGAGAATTTAAAGGATCGCTTTTTGTGAAAAATTTTGAATCTCCAGAAGTTGATATGCAAGTAAACTCCAATTTCAATCTTAATTTTATTACAGAGTTTTTTGAGCTGGAGCAAGTACAAAATACTTCTGGCGAAGTGTCCTTAAAAATGAACTTTCATGATATTATTGATATCGATAATCCTGAAAAGGCATTACAAAAATTAAATCAAGCATATTTTGCAGAATTAAATATAAAAGATCTTAGTTTAGAAGCTAAAGAACTTCCTGCTCCATTACATGACCTCAACGTTCAATTAGTGATGAACGGTAAAGAAGCAAACCTAAACCAGTTTGAATTATTAATCGGAGAATCTGATTTGTCTATTAGTGGATTTCTTTCAGACTTACCTGCTATTGTACATCATACAGATATTCCTGTAGATGTCCATTTAGATATTAGTTCTAAAAACTTAGATATCGCTCAGCTAACACGTTTTTCTAATCAAGATTCTATCAAAACTGGTTTCGATGAACAAATAAAAAAGCTAAGTATGGGGTTTTCTTTTAAAGCTTCTGCTAAAGACTTTACAGAGTCTAAATATTTACCTAAAGGAGAGTTTTTTATCGATAGTTTGTATGCCGATTTAAAGCATTATCCACATAAACTACATGATTTCCATGCGGATGTACTTATCGATGATAAAGATCTAAAAATTGTAGATTTTACTGGATATATAGATGATAGCGATTTTCATCTTGATGGGCTGGTACACGAATATGCTTTTTGGATGCAACCCGAACTGAATGGCGATGTTGATTTAGATATTAATCTAACTTCTAAAAAGTTAAAACTCGAAGATATTTTTTCTTATAAAGGAGAAAATTATGTCCCAGAAGAATATCGACATGAAGAATTTGATGATTTGGCTTTGCATTTTGCCTCCAGTATGCATTACAAAGACTCTGCATTACACTCTATTGATCTTACATTAGACAAATTGGATACAAAAATGAAACTGCATCCTCTTCGCTTTGACAATTTTAGAGGAAATATTCATTACGAAGATAAACACATCGTGATAAAAGATTTTCATGGAGAAATAGGAACAACTAATTTTAATTTTGATCTTAACTATTACATTGGAGAAGATCAGAAAATAAAGAAAAGGGATAATTATCTTGCCGTAAAAGCTAATTATATAGACTTTGATGCCCTCTTTAAATTCGATGTTTCATCATCAAAACCAACGGAAGTAGCCGCTTCTAAAACAGCAGACGTAAAAGAACATGCAGAAGCTTTTAACTTATATGAATTGCCTTTTACAGATATGCAATTCAAAGCAGATATAGCACACTTTATTTATCATAGAATAGATCTTCAAAACATCAAAGCGGATATACGAACAACACCTAATCACTATATTTATGTGGATACTTTGCATATGAATGCTGCTGGAGGAAATATTCGATTAAGTGGATATTTTAATGGTAGTGATCCTAAACATATTTATATGCGTCCAGATTTGGTGATGAATAATGTAGATCTGGATAAACTGTTGTTCAAGTTTGAGAACTTTGGTCAAGATCATCTTGTTTCAGAAAATATACAAGGAAAACTAACCTCCAGAATTAAAGGAAAGATTAGGGTATATCCTGATATGGTACCGGATCTTGATCAATCCACAGTAGAAATGGATGTAAAAGTATTAAATGGAAGGTTAAAAAATTATGATCCTATGTTGGCGCTTTCGGATTATATGGGAGATAAAAACCTTCAAAATATTCGATTTGATACTTTACAAAACAACTTGGATATTAATAAGGGAAAAATCAACATCCCTTCTATGACCATTGAATCTACATTAGGTCATATGGAGTTATCAGGTACACATGATAGCAATCAGAATATTGATTATTTCTTACGAATACCTTGGAAAACTGTAAGAAAAGCTTCTTGGCAAAAACTATTTGGAAACAAAAAAGACACTATAATCAGTCCAGAACAAGAAGATGAAATTGTAGAAGTAGATCCTAACAAAAAAACAAAATACCTCAACCTAAAGATTAAAGGTAGTGTAGATGACTACAAGATATCCTTGGGAAAGAAAAAGGAATAAAACCATAGATAATGAGCTTTCTAAAGGCAGAATGGAGAAAACTTGCACTCGCCAATTATGTGATTGATAAAAATGTGCTTGTTAAATACTTACCTGCTGGCACAGAATTAGACATATGGAATGGAAACTGCTATGTGAGTCTGGTTGGTTTCATGTTTGTAAACACGAAGCTATTAGGTATAAAAATCCCTTATCATGTAAATTTTGAAGAAGTAAATTTGAGGTTTTATGTAAAAAGATTAGAAAATGGTGAATGGAAAAGAGGTGTTGTATTTATTAAAGAAATTGTTCCTAAACATGCATTAACCTTTGTTGCCAATACCGTTTATAACGAAAACTATGAAACGCTCCCAATGGAACATGTTTGGAGCACTGAAAATGATGAAAGAACAGTTCAGTACAAATGGAAAAGAAGTAGTAAATGGAATTCTATAGAGATAAAAGCAAGTATCGATTCTTATCCTATCGAAGCTGATAGCGAAACAGAATTCATCACTGAGCATTATTGGGGTTATGCAAAGGTAAATGATCAGAAATCTAATGAATATGAAGTGACTCATCCTACATGGCAAGTTTACAAAGTAAATGACTACGATATCGACGTTGATTTTGGCGCTGTATATGGCAAAGAATTTGAGTTTCTAAATTCTTTAACTCCAAATTCGGTAATGCTTGCAGAAGGATCCAAAATCACCGTAGAAAGTAAAAGAACGATTCGAAAAAACTAGATACATATCTCCATACTAAGTTTAGTCTAAATAAATAACTCACGAAATAGTCAACATTAATGAAAAATAAAAAAGCGCTTTTAATAATTGACATGCAAAAAGGTTCTTTTACTGAAGAAACTCCTCGATTTGATACAGATGGTGTTGTAAAACGAATAAATCAATTAGCTGATGTATTTCGTAAAATCGGATTACCTGTAATCTATATTCAACATGATGGAACAGGAACTGGAGCTTTTGAAAAAAACACTTGGGAATGGGAATTATTAGAATCATTAGAGATAACCACAACTGACATATTCATTAACAAGTATGCGAATGATGTTTTTTACAATTCTAAGCTTCAATCAAAACTACAATCCTTAGAAGTGACCGATTTATTAGTAACAGGATGCGCAACTGATTTTTGTGTAGAATCCACAATTCAATCTGCATTAACAAAGGATTACCATATCACTGTTGTTTCCGATGGTCATACTACTGGTGAAAGACCACATTTAACGGCAGAAAAAGTAATTACACATTATAATTGGGTATGGCAAAATATGATCCCTACCAACGGTAGCATTACGGTAAATAGTTTCGAAAATATAATACAAGATTTAGAATTGGTATCATATTAGAGGTATCATTGAATTGTTTTAAATTGAAATGATGTAAACACAGAAATTATAGAAGAGATTATCAGTAGCGTTTCTTTGGTATATAATTGGCCTGGGCATGAGAAAATTATGGTTTCTGAAAAATTAACTACTAAAAAAGAAGATCTTACGAACTATACCGGAACATATGTGCTTGCGAACCGAGCAATTGAAGTACAACTGAAAAGAGGAAAATTGATATTAACAGAAAAAGGTAAATGGAGTTCTAAATTAACATCTATAGGAAGTTCAAAATTTATTGTCGATATTGTAAAACCAAAAGCTACAATTGAATTTGTGACTAATGCTAAAGGATCCATAAGTAAATGCATTTTAACACAAGGTGAGCAACCTAATGGATCAAGAAAAATTAAAACAACCAGCAGACTCTAAAGAATTTGTTTGCCACACCTTTTAGAAATGACATTCTACCAGGAAAAAATAAACCATATCAAAGCTAGTTGCTATTCTAATGATCAGCAGATTCAAACGATTATAGAAACTCGACAATTCATTGACACTAATTTTGAAAAAGATCTAAACTTAAATGTATTGTCAGATGTAAACTCTACTTCTAAATATCATTTACATAGACTTTTTAAACGATATTACGGACTTACTCCCAGACAATATCTAATTGATAAACGTATTGAGCAATCAAAGCAAAATTTAAAAAAAGGAATGTCAGTAACTGAAACTTGTTTTGCGGTTGGTTTCGAAAGTTTAGGCTCATTCAGTAAATTATTCAAGACTAAAACAGGAAAATCACCAAGCAAATTTCAAAAAGAGCAAGTTTCGAGAAGCGAATTAGACACAAACTTTTAACCTTTGACAAATAAATCAAATAATACAAACAATGAAAGTAACCCTGATTAGCATTCCTGTTAGAGATCAAGAAAAAGCGTTGAAATTTTATACCGAAAAACTAGGTTTTATCATAAAAAAAGATGCCCCATTAGGTGGCGGAAACAGATGGATCACACTCGTTTCTCCAGAATGGCAAGATGGACCAGAATTATTATTAGAACCTGCTCCGAATCACTTCGAACCTAGCAAAGTTTTTCAAGATGCATTAATGGAAGCTGGTATTCCCTATACGCAATTTGATGTGGATAGTGTAGATAAAGAATATGATCGCCTCCTAAAACTTAATGTTGATTTTAGCGTACAACCAACAGAAATGGGAACAGTAAAATTTGCTGTTTTCAATGATACTTGTGGTAATAATATTCAAATTGTGGAAACCTTATAAAACAGGAATCGTATTCCTGAGAAACATTCCTATTAACCGATCATAAATTTTCAATATACATGCAAAACTTTTTATTTAACCATATAGCACTATCCGTAAAAGATGTTGATGAATCGGTTAAATTTTATCAAGAATTACTTGGCCTTGAAGAAATTGAAAATACTGCTTCTAATTCCAAAACAAGATGGTTGTCCTTTGCCGAAGGGAAACAACTTCACTTGATTCCACGTCCAAATGCCGAAATCAAAACAAATAAAGCAGTTCATTTTGCTTTGTCTACAGCTAGTTTTGATGCGTTTATAGAACGTCTAAATGAGCTAAAAGTGGAATACTCGGATTGGAAAGATACTCCTAACAAGGATTACATAAGAAAAGACGGTATCAGACAAGTATATTTTCAGGATCCGAATGAATATTGGATAGAAGTAAACGATGATACTGTATAACGTTGGATATATTCCGAAGTTATAAGCGCGCTGATCAAACGAGATGTTCATATGAAAACAGTAACTATAAAACATGCTGAAAAAGAAGAGATAGATTGGATAAACTCAAAATACAATGAAATTGATTTTGTTGAATCAAATTATGAAAATGAATACATTGTTATTGCTAAAGTTGAAAACGAAAATGCTGGACTTGGTAGATTGGTGAAAATTGATGAAAATAATGCGGAACTTGGAGGAATTTATACCTTTCCAAATTTTAGAGGTTTAGGAGTTGCTGAAAACATAGTTCAGAATTTATGTGAGAAGAAACCATTTGGGGAATCTAATATTTGGTGCCTACCATTTGAAAATTTGTTGAATTTTTACTCAAAATTTGGATTTAAAACTTATAGCAATATAGAAGTTCCTGAAAAAATAGTTAGAAAACTAGAATGGTGTAATTCTGAAAGCAATTATGGAAAGAAAGTATTACTTCTTTGTAAAAAAAATAAAACCATCTTACAACGATTTGTATAGTGCATATACTTCCATTGGGAAGCATACTTGCCATATAAGAAACGGTATTTAATCTAAATGTTTTTGATTAAAAAAAGAGCAATGAGTTACTTAACAAACAAGGCGCAACTTGAAAATGATGGATACTCAGTAGTATCATCTTTATTTTCAGAGGAAGAAATATCTAGAATTTTAAATTGCATAGAAAATACGGAACAAACTGGAAATGCATTTAAGCAAACAAAAGATTTGTTTGCCATTAGGCAATTAATCAAAAACGTACCTCAATTAGGTGATTTGTTATTTACTGAATCTATGACAAGATTAATTTATGATCTTTTTGAATCTACTTATTTCTTAACAAAGGCAATCTATTTTGACAAACCCAGTGAATCCAATTGGTTTGTAGCTTATCATCAAGATTTGAGCATTTCAGTTAATCAAAAGGCCAATGTTCCAAATTATTCAAATTGGACCTTTAAAAAAGGCCAGTATGGTGTTCAACCACCTTTAAAAATTTTACAAGACACTATTACGTTGAGAGTCCATTTGGATAATACAACTCGTGACAATGGTGCTTTAAAAGTAATTCCTAATTCTCACCAACAAGGAATAATACGTACAGATTCTAAAAATTGGAAGACTAAAAACGAAGTGGTGTGTGAGGTAGATAAAGGCAGTGCTATGTTAATGAAGCCCCTAACATTACATGCTTCTAATAGAACAACAAACGGAAAAAAAAGAAGAGTCATACATCTAGAGTTTAACAAAAATGAGCTCACCAAACCTTTAGATTGGTTAGAACGAAGAGATATTACTCATAAAATGTTATAAAGTATATAACAGTCATCAAAAACTCTATAGGTTTTACTAACTTAGAGGTGTCAGTGAACATACTTTTAAATTATTAAAATGACCAGAGATATTATCGATATCAATGATTTCACTATTTTGGTGGAAACCGCATTTTCTAAAGAAGTTATCAAAGACTCCTGTAGATTCGACGAACCTGTGATTGCAGTGGCATTCTATGGATCTGGCAATGTTGATTTGGAAATGTCCGCTCCTACGGGCTCTCATCATTTTAATTATACCAAAGGTCTGGCACTTTCCTTTTTCGCAGATGAACAGGTAGACTGTATTCATACAGTTTCTAAAGACAATCCCTTAGAATGTATTGTGATAGCAACAGCTACTCGAAATTTAAAAAACCTACCTAATCAGGAAGGAGAACTATTTTCTGAACTGTTAAAGAACCTTGTAAACCCAAAAGACCATTATGTAGAAGGTCCTAGTTTTTATATGACTCCAGAAATGCATCAAATTATCGATAGTCTTTTTAATATAAAATATGAAGGAAAAACTAAAATGATGTTTTTCAGAAGTCAGATAACCACATTATTATCACATTTTTTTGGTCAACTAGCTGCTAATCATGCACAGCATCTAAAATCAATTGATAAAAACAGACTACAAAAAGCAAAAGATATTCTTTCTAGTAATCTCAACAACCCTCCTTCCCTTTCTGAGCTTTCTAAGGAATTGGGATTAAATACTACCAAACTTAAAAAAGAGTTTAAAGAAGTTTTTGGACTTCCCGTATTTAAATACTTACAAAATCAAAGATTAACTACTGCTCATAGCATGATCAGCAAAAAGAAAGCTACCGTACAAGAAGCTGCTTGGCATGTGGGGTATGATAGCTTAAGCTCTTTTTCCAATGCTTTCGCTAAGAAATTTGGCTATAGACCTAGTCAAATTAAATAAACGTCTTTTCGAACAAATCATACTTCTTTTGGAATAAATAATCCCAGAAGTTCTACTCTAATTTTGTCTTGTAATCAAAAAAATATAAGACATGAAAATTTTTAGATTAGTAACTATCGGTATTGGAATTTGGATTTTAGCAGTATGTGCTTTCACATTCTCATATGAATTCCAAATCCTACATAACCCTGAACAGCAAGCCAATATGGTTTTATCTTTATCAATACTTCCATTAGTCTGGTTAGGATCTTCTATATATTATAAAAACGGCGTTACAACTAATGGGTATATCGTAGGAGTAGTATTCTTTTTGATCGCAGCATTTTTAGACACGCTCATCACTGTTCCGCTCTTTATTATGCCAAATGGAGGTAATTACTACACGTTTTTTACAGACTTCAGCTTTTGGATTATTGCGATAGAGCTTGTGGGAGTAGCCATGCTATTCTATTACCTAAAGGTTTATCCTAAAGTAAAAACAATCAAAGCCTAACGATTATGGATATCAATTTCGAAACAACGACCATGATCATCAGTATTGTATTAACAGGATTAACGGCAGGACTATGTTTTACATGGACCAATGTCATAACTCCAGGAATAGGCCAGTTAGACGATTTATCATTTTTATTGTCTTTTCAACAAATGAACAGAGCGATCATTAATCCAATATTTCTGATCATATTTTTCGGACCGTTTATAAGCAATAGCTATGTAGCCTTTTTGAAATATCAACACCAAGATGCTTCGTTTTGGATCTTTTTAGCAGCTAGTCTAACCTTCACTATTGGAGTGGTTTTTATAACCATACTCAAAAATGTTCCTTTAAACGAAGTCCTAGATAAAACAAATTTGGCAGATGCTTCTTTGGAAGAACTTAAGATGCTCCGTAAAAGATTTGAAAACCCTTGGAAGCAGTGGCATTTTATACGAACGATAAGCTCCACAATATCCTTTGTTTTGCTACTAGTTGGGTCATTGTATTATCATCAATCTTAAATATCAAACATAATTAAATACATAAATTTTATACATCATGAAAAAAAACATTTTAGTCCTTGGAGGGACCGGTAAAACAGGAAAGAGAATTGTTAAATTACTAAAAGATCAGGATCACAATGTAAGAGTTGGATCTAGACAAGAAAATCCATCATTCGACTGGCATCGCCCAGAAGGATGGTCTGCAGCCATCGAAGGGATGGATACCATCTACATTACCTATCAACCAGATTTAGCAGTTCCTGGTGCCTTACAAGCAATTGAAAAATTAGTAGAAATTTCTAAAAATCAGCATGTAAAAAAGTTAGTCTTACTTTCTGGTAAAGGTGAAAAAGAAGCCCAATTATGTGAGCAAGTTGTCATACATTCTGGTATTGATTATACCATTGTTAGAGCTAATTGGTTTAATCAAAATTTTAGTGAGAACTTTTTAGTTGAAGGAATATTAACAGGTCATGTAGCTTTACCATTTTCTGAAATGAAAATTCCATTTGTAGATGCAAATGATATTGCTCAAGTAGCTGTAAAAGCATTGACCGAAGATCAACATCACGGAAAAATATATGAACTTACTGGATCTGAAGCTATTACTTTTCAGGAAGCTGTTCAGATCATCTCGGATATTACTGAAAAAGAGATTCAATTTACTCCTCTTAGCATAGAAACTTATGTATCTGCATTACAACAAGAAGAACTCCCAGCAGATTTCATTTGGTTAATTGAGTACTTATTTACCGAGGTGCTAGGGAACCCTGATAATTCTGAAATATCAAATGACATCGAAAAAGTACTAGGTAGAAAACCTATTACTTTTCGAGAATATGCAGAAAAAACAAATGCGTTAGGAATTTGGAACTCAGTTATAGAACCATCTATTTAATTTAATACAAAATGGACTGTCTAAATGTATATAGACAGTCCATTTTGTATTATATTAACTTTAAGTAAAATTAGATTAGCGATTATATGGTCGCTCATTTATCCAATTAAAACCTCTATTGACCAACAAAAATTTATCCACTCCCATTTTTGTGGTCTGTCCATAAATGGTATCATTTTTATGGATAAAATTAAAATCTAAAGTATTTTTTGTTTTCGTATAATAAAAATTAAAAGATTCTGTATCGCCAGAAGAAGGAATGAATTTAATCCTTCCATTCGTTGTGGAATCCATTTCGATCGAAAAATTCTCTCTCTTCTTACTCATTTTCTCTATTTGAACGCTTCCTTCTCTTTCTATTCTAATATTTTTCCAACGTTTATCACTTCTATAATCAGTTAGTGTATCTCCATTCACTACAAAATTTGTCACTTCATACACTCCATGTAACTGTGGTTTTGGCTTATTTAAACCATATGATTCTTTACGATCCATGGTATTATAAAATCCATAACCAAGCGCATAAACTATGATTAAACTTTTTACAATATTAAGACCGATACGAATCCCTTTTTCAAATTTTGGTTGTGCAATAACAGTTAGTTTTTCTACCTGCCTATTAGTTACCAAAAACTCCATCACTTTTCTTAAATCTCTAGATAACAGGAATAATGTCATGATTACTAAGTGCGTAGACAATATTTTTACAGGAACATCATAGAAGTAATTCACGGCCATCACATTCATCGTTGTCATTAATGTAATAATAGCTCCAAAAGTAGTAGTACGTCTAAAAAGTAATAGCCCGGCAAGAACTTCTGCTATTCCCATAAATAAGTTATAGCCTTTAGAAAAACCTAAAAATGTCCAGGCTAATCCCATTGGGGATGATTCTCCATATGGTTGTAATAACCTATAAAAACTTGGAGCTGAAAACTGTAATTGAATAACTTTTACCAATCCATAATTAATCAACATAAGTCCCACATAGTAACGCAGTGCCGTCGTTAACCAATAAAACAAAGTTTTATAATTAGAACGCTTTCTGTCTAAAGCAGACCAAATTCCTGTACCTATTACGGCTGCAATAAAAATAACGAATACCACTAAATAATCGTAGCTTGTATCACCGCTGCCGTTAGGACCTGTACTTAGCTTAAACGGAATCCCCAGTATACTCTCTGCAAACCAAAGTACAAACTTTTCCATGAGATCACTTGGAAACTTAGCCACAAAACTGAAGAACGGGTAAGCACCATTATTTTGGAAAAAAATAATTAATAGGAAATAGATAAATGAAAATCTGAAACCAATACGAGACCATATAGACCATTTTTCATTATCCGTAGAAGACGCATATGTAAACAAAGGGAAGACGAAAAGTAGCATTAGAATAATGGGTATGATTATACCAATGCTGGGAAAAAAACTTTCTATACTTCCTGTACTTTTCGAGATACCTTTTCCTTCAATAGCTAAGGAATACTTTCCATCTACGCTATCTGTACTGGATGTAAAAGTGAATTCTCTTACCATCATTATTTCTCCTCTTCCAATACCAGGGGTCCATTCGGGAATTGTACGATCGGTTGTTTTAGTTTCAAATCCAGCATTTTTAATATCTACAGATTGAAATTCTCCTTGATCATCTTCAATATATAGTTCGAATTTATCAAAGAAAAATGTTCCATTATTGTAAAATAACCCTCCAAAAACAAGTTTTTCAGATTTATTATCTAGAATACCTTGAAGAGTATATGAATTCCATGAGTTTGATTTTATGGGGTTATTACTCATATTATCAAAAAAACCTCTTCCTTGTTTTGGTTTATTATCTACTCTAGCCCAAACCCCTGCTCTAGCTTTATCATCATCTGTTTCTACTTTAACATAGGCAACTACTTTAAATTTCCGTACGGAATCTGTAGCAACTTCTATAGATTGACTGAATGAAGACCAATTTCTTGAAATTTTCTTTATTTCCTGACTATTAGCAAATAAACAAATAAAAAGTAGTACGAATAATGTAATGAGTTTTTTCATATTTTTTGATTGATGTGATGAATTTAAAAATCAACTATAGTAACTAAAGTTTTAACAAAACGTTGCACTTTTTTATGATTTCGTTTTCAATAAATATACAATTCAAAAAAATTATCATCATACATATTAGATCATTAAGCAAAAAACTCGACTAGGAATCCAATAGACCATAGTCGAGTTTTCTTTTAATTTGTGAGTTTTTATTTATTTCTGAGGAATAAGTACTGATACCTTACCGTTAAGAATATCTCCGTTTCTTAATTTGGTGTCACAAAAAATTAAAGTTATTCTTTGTCCATCATTCGTTACAAATATTTCGGTCTCTGGAGTAGAATCTCCATTCTCCATTAACACTTGATTCGTAGACTTAACAAGGTCTCTTTGAATATGAGTACCTTCAAATTCGTAATCTACTCCAAAGTATTGACCAGTTTTAGGATACCCGTTTTCTAATTCATTAAAATTAATATCAAAGATATCAGGCCATATCCCAAATCTAAATCCAACATTTCCTTCTCCACAGCAATTAGGATCCGTAACCGTCACATACGCATCTCTCCATACACCATCAATACTATAATAGTTATCCTGTGTATAAGAGCAAGGGACTTCAGAAGTAGTAAATGAGCTCCAATCATTGTCTCCTGTTGGCCCATTTTTGGTAAATGCAGTGTAATAATAAGTAGTATTAGGTTCTAAAGATGTTATCGCGTAATTAAATTTGTAGAAACCAGTATAATACTCTACTTCTCCTTCTAGTTCAATTACTCGATCATTACTTGAATCTTGAGGATCTCCAGTTCTAAATATAAATCCTACTTTGTAAGTGTCTGATTCCCTAAAAAACACATTTTCGTGATTAATAAAACCATTTAGAGTTACTGAATTTTCAGAAATATAAGTGGTATATGATTTTACATTAGGTGCATCATAAATAGCATCTAAATCTTCATCATCAAAACCTAAAATATCACTCTCACTACAAGAAAACAGTATACAAGTTAAACTTAAAAGAAGTACTAATTTTTTCACTAATTGTTCGTTTTTTAATTGAACGCAAAAATGCAGTAATTAAACTGTATTTACAACTTTAAGAAAGAACTTTCGAGTCAAGAATCAAATCAAAATACAAGTTTTCAAATAAGGGAGTATTCAGATTTTAAAAAAGTATTGAATATAATTATGAATCAAGAAAAAAACACCTCTCTTCATATTACAAAATGGAGAAGTCGTACTCATGTATAACTAATCTAAAAACCTTTCATAAAGCACTGTAAATTAAGTATCTTTAGAAATAAAAAAGTTCATCCTCACACCTTGGAATATATTTTCAAGATTAATCAACTATCATCTTATGAAAAAGACTTTTTTTCTAATTCTGTTTGTATTCATAAACTATCAACTTAACGCTCAAAAATTCCTTAGTGCAAAAGATTCGGATCCTAAAACATTAAAATGGATGCAAGGATACCCTCCAACCAAAGAAAAAACTATCTCCGCATCTAACGGTAGTTTTTTTACATTTCCTGCATTGCGATATAGTGTATGTCATATGAGAGAGTTTCTGCCTACTACCGAGGTAAAATCTGCTTCTTCCAATCGATATCAATTTACTACAAAAATAGACCCTGCTATAGATGAAATTGAATTTATTCCATTAGATCGTAATGAAAAAATGAGTTGGAAGACATCTCTAGATAAGAATTATACCGATGGAATTATCATATTGCACAAAGGAGTTATTGTTTATGAAAGGTATTTTGGTGAATTAACGAAAGATGGTGTACATGCAGCTATGTCTGTTAGTAAAACTTTTACAGGAACATTGGGTGCTATATTAGTCACTGAAGGTATATTAGATCAAGAAGCGAAAGCTGTTCAATATATTCCAGAACTTCAAAATTCTGCATTCGGAGATGCTACCATACGGCAAATATTAGATATGACCACAAACCTGAAATATAGCGAAGATTATTCGGATCCTAATGCTGAAATCTGGTCCTTTTCGGCTGCAGGTAACCCTTTGCCTAAACCAAAATCTTATAACGGTCCTAACAACTATTATGAATATCTTCAAACTGTTCAAAAAAATGGAACGCATGGAGACGAGTTTGGTTACAAAACAATCAATACCGATGCTCTGGGCTGGATTATTTCTCGAGTAACCAATAAAAGTATTCCCCACCTACTATCAGAAAAAATATGGAAACCACTAGGTACTCATGTCGATGGATATTTTCAGATCGATGGTGCGGGAATTGCTTTTGCTGGTGGTGGATTTAGTGCAAATCTTAGAGACATGGCCATGTTTGGAGAAATGATACGTAACAAAGGGTATTTCAACAATACCCAAATAATACCTTCTAAAACTGTTGAAAATATTATGAAGGGAGGAAATCAAGAAGCTTTCAGAAAATCTGCTTACAAAACATTAACTAATTGGAGTTATCGAGATATGTGGTGGATTACTCATAATGAGCATAATGCTTTTGCCGCAAGAGGCGTTCATGGACAAACAATCTATATTGATCCAAAAGCAGAAATGGTATTAGTTAGATTCTCATCTCATCCTGAAGCCAAAAATGCAAAAATAGACCCTACTTCTCTACCCGCTTATCATGCTGTAGCTAAATATTTGTTAGAAAAATGAAAAACTCATTAGGTAGATATAAACATATTTCTAATTTAGTCTGTAGCTTTATTCTATTTATAACAATATCGACCACGTCACAAGAAAAATCTGATCTACTATTCTATAGTAAAAATGGCATTACGATTGAAGGTCAGTTACAAGCTGGCGCAAATGCAGTAGGAGAAACCAATTTATTTTGGAATTTAGCAGATGTCCCTGAATTAGACTTTGATTCAGATACAGAATGGTTAGAACTTTATGCAAAACCAGGATTAACTTTTTATCATAATTTTAAATCCAATTCCCGTATCTATGCCAAAATATCGGGTGTTGGATCTTACACTTGGGGTGTAGACGCTTTTGATGCAAAAAATACTGGGCGGATAACCTTAGAAGATGCTTATATAGGGTATCGTTTCAGAATAAAAGACAGTGTTTTAGTAGAGCTATCTATAGGATCTCAACCACTCAAATTAGGCACAGGAATGTTAATCTCTAACGGAGCTTCTAGTGGGTTTGAGCGTGGTGCACTGAAATTTGGACCTAGGAAAGCCTGGCAAAAAACTATATTAGGAAAAATAAGTAAAAATAAATTCAATAGTACATTCTTTTATTTAGCACCAAATGAGTTACCTTCTAATGATACTGATAATGAATTAGCGGGTTTAGACCTCAATTATTTTATTTCCAAAGAAAGATATCTAGGATTATCATACATACGAGTAATAAATTCTAATGCTCCTTATCCTCAGGCAGCACCAAATGGAGAAGGTCCTCCAACTATTACTATAGGAGATAGGAAAAATCTAAATGCTCTAAATCTATATTCTAAAATAAATCTCTTTGGTAAAAGTTCACATAAGTTATCCTTAGGAATGGATGTTGCGTATCAATTCAATCCTACGATAGATCTTTCTTCATTAGGAGGTCGATTGCAACTGGCCTATCTATTTCCAAAAGTATCCTGGAAACCAACATTAATGTATTCTTATCAATTCTTTTCTGGAGATAATCCAGACACCGATAATCAAGAACGATTTGATCCCGTATACTTTGAAGGCTCTCCAAGTTCATGGTCCACAGGATCCAAATCCTCAATGGTATTTATTAATTCTAATGTACAGTCACAAGGCTTAACGTTTCAGGTAAGACCTTCGTCTAATGATATTATTACGCTGAGATATGCTCATATTGCTGCTCAACAATTACGAAGTCCTATACAATTTGGACAAGCTGCGCGAGTGGAGTTTTCTAATGAAATTCCTACCGTGATTGCTGGAGTAACCAATTCTCATTTAGCAGATGATGTATTTATAGAGTATAATAAAATTATTGGCAAACATTTATTCTTTAATGCAGGATTTAGTATTTCTTTTCCTGGTAAAGGAATTCGAAATATAACGAATTCAACCTCTAATTGGACAGGAGGATTTCTTAATTTTGTAGTAAACTATTAATTCGATTAAGTGAATTTTTTTAGAAAAATATTTAAAAAGCGAACTAAAAAAATCATTCCTACGCTTCTGTTTTCCGGAATTGGAGCGTCTGAAATTAATGAGAAAGATATTTGGGTTTACAATTATCCTTTCGAACCTTCCTTTGCATACCCCGAAAAAAGAATTAACGCTAAGGATATTGTCTCTATCTGTACTGCTTTTGGTACTGCAAGAGTTATTCTAAAAGAAGATATCATTTTTATTGCTGCAGAAAAGAAAGAGGATTTAAAAACATTTGCACATAAAAATAATATCCCTTTATCAGCATATAGTTGGAACTGGGATTGGATTCTAGAACCTTATCTAGACACCGAACTAACCGAAGAGTATCAACAACAAGTACAAGTTTTACTTTTAGAAAATGGTTTTAGTATCAATGAAGTACAAATGATCAGAAAAGAAGTCGGAAAACAGATGTATCGGTATAACTTCAGTACCATGTTATGGGAATGGTGTAGCCTATCATTGCCAGATGTTCTATCTGCTATGAACGCTTTATATACCAAAGAAAAGTTTAGAGAATTTTATAAAAAAGCTCTTGAAATAGAAAAGAGAAATAATACATTATGATTATTTCTCTTTTAATGATATAAATTCTGAATCTTCTGAGTCCCGATTTACATTAATTTTCATTGCATATACCTGCAAAATAAACTCATTCTCTACTCTTACCCAAAATATCTCGAATGATCTTTAGATGATGCTTGGTATGGATTTTTAAAAAATATTTCGCCTGACCTTTATTTAATTGACCAAAAACAGGATGCATAAAGTTCGCATTTTCATCTAATTCTTCGAATTTAGAAATGTGTATTCTTGCCTCTTCGAGTTGTGATAAAATGTTCTCTGTCTTAATATCACTTGGAGGCAAAACCGATGCCGGAGATTTTCCTTTTCCTCTAGGTATAAACCTAAATAAAAAAGAAATACTGCGCCATACATTAAAACGCTTCTCATATACCGTGGGATCCGAATTTTGAAGAATTGTATGAATCTTATTTATTACTTTAAGGATATGATCCAAATGCCAAGCCACAGTGACATTAGAAACCTGACTATTACATCGATCTCTAAACTGAATCAAATAAGCAATATCTTGTAACTGGTTTTCCATATAACCCATTTAACGTCCAAACTGCTAACTCGTCATATCCCCAAAAACCAAGTTACAGATATCCCCAAACGTAAATAATGGTTATCTCATTGTGTTTCATATCAATTATTTATGTTAAAATTCAAATCTATATCCAAAATCAGGGAAAAATCCTATCTGATTTACCTCATCTACATTATTGGTTAATCGATTATATCGTCTGGCAAACAAATTCTCATTGGCAGTTACATTCTGAAGATCTACATAAAACTGATGTGAAGTTTTCTTTTTCTTACTGTTTATTTTGTAGCCAAACTTTACATCCCAACGAAAATATCCATCATTCTGTTCGCTAAATGCCAGATCTTCTTGTAGCACTTCAAAACCTGCAGCTTGAGAAGCAGCTAAATCAACAGGTGTAAAATAACGCCCGCCAGAAAAAGTTACTCTTGTATCAAAAAACAATACATCTTTTTTTGTTTTACCCATAGCAAATTCTTTTCCTGCCAGTAAATTCAATACACATCCATTATTGAATGGCGTATTACGTTCGATACCATCACTTCCTTTATATTTACTTTCAAATAAGGACGTAGTTAATAAACCGTAATATCCATTCTTAAAAAATCGTTCTACGGTAAGTTCAATTCCTTGGTTAAATCCTATTCCTTCATTTACCAGAGAAACTCTATCATTATCAAATCCAAAATCTGCTCCTTCGGTTAATGAAGAATAACTAGACGAAAATGGTTCTACTGCTGCATTATCAATATCTTGATAATACACTTCTAATTTAGCACGCCAACTGCTTCCTAATTTCACATCATATCCTAGTACATAATGATTACTTCTCACAAAATCCAAATCTTTATTAGACTGCACTATGGTTCCGTTTATTTCTTCGTTTAAGAATAATAGCGGTAATGATACGGGTTGATGATGTAATCCATAACCAAAACTCAAACGATGGTTTTGTGATACTTTATAATTAAGTCCTGCTCTTGGTTCTAAGACAAATTGCTCATTAAGAGAACTATATTGCCCATGCAATCCGGTATTTAACGTAAGCTTTTCGGTAAGTCGAAACTGTCCTTGGATAAAAGGTTGAAATATGGTAAGGTTTTCATCGATATCACGAAATGTAAATATATCAGGATCACCATCATTATTAAGATCTGGTTGCTCTGTTCTATCTCTAAGTAAGGATGTTACTCCTATATTCTCTACCAAAACTCCTGTTCGTATCGTGCTTCTACTACTAAGCTTTGAATTAAACAATGTAGAGAAGGTAAATCTATTTTCGGTATTATCCGCTTCGGTATATCTAATTGTTCTTTCTTGTGGAGTATTTTTATCAATAAAACGATCAGCTACGAAATCATTTCCTGTAAAAGATCCGGAAAGAATTGTTTTTAGGTACGATTTATCAGTAATATTAATTTGATGTTTTACACCTAAAACTCCGAAACCAGATTCTACAAAGGTATTTTCATCTTCTGCTGCAAACAAATCATCCTCATCAATGTCATCACCCAAAAAGTCAATATTAGAAAAACCTATGATTCCAAATAGAGAGAAATTACCCAACTTACTTTTTCCAAAATCAAGATTAAAAGACACATCACTATAATTAGGTGCTGCAGAGGTTCCTCCTGCTCCTACTCCTAATAATCCTACTAAGGAATATCTTCCTGCTACTAAAAACGAACCGTTATTTTTACCTAACGGTCCTTCTGCCATTGCCTCGATTCCAGTAAAAATTCCAACTTGAGCGGTGTATTCATAATCATCTTTATTTCCTTTTCTAAAACCAAGATCAAATACACCTCCAATAGCATTTCCATATTCGGAAGGAAAAGCAGAGGTAATAAAATCAGAATTCTTTAGCATATTAGGGTTTAATGCTGAAACGGGTCCACCCGTAGTACCTAAAGTACTGTAGTGATTAGGACTAGGAATGGGTACTCCTTCTAATCTCCAAAGCAATCCTGTTGGCGAATTTCCTCTGATAACTACATCATTTCTACTATCATCAGGAGCCGATACACCTGCAAAATTGGCTGCTAGTCTACCTACATCACTCCTACCACCAGAAAAACGCGTTACCTCTTCCAAACTAAATTGCCGAGCAGATACCGAAGTAAGCTTATTGATTGCTCTGGATTTATTGGTATCTGAGGTAATAATCACCTCATCTAACCGATCAAAAGCCTCTGTAAGCGAAACATTCACCACAGCATCTTTTCCAGAAGTTACTACTATATTTGGTAAGGTTATCGATTCAAAACCAATATAACTTACTCTAATTATTTGTCTACCTAATGGTACATTTTCAAGGGTAAAATATCCATCCAAATCTGTAATCACGCCATTGGTTTCATCTGTATTTAACAATTCTACGGTAGCACCTACTAAAGGAGTTTCTGATTGTTTATCAATGACCAATCCTTTTATAGTGCCAGTTTGCGCATTCATAAAGGAAATACATAGTAATGTACATAATAGCATTATTTTTTTCATCTCTTTTATTTTTAGTCAGACAGAGTTTCTCATTAATCATCTTTATAGGTACTTGTAAAATGATTATTGTTTATTTCTTATCTTTTTGATTTTACTCAAATCTGCTAACTACTTCAGGATGAACAAAATTAAATTAGTAGAGTCGTCATTTTTACTTTTGAAGTGTATGAAACCTTCTTTGAAGCTGTTTTAAGGGCATGATCTTAGTCCATTTGCAGATAAAATGACTTTTACTACAATTCAGATCGTTTTTTGACAATTCGCTGAAAACGAATCTTCAATTTGATCCATTCTTACGTATCTTTAACTGTACTATTACATGCTATATGTTCAAAAAGACTACTTTAAAAAAATTAGGAATACGATTTATCATCATTAATGTGGTATACTTTTTAATAAAGCTTACCATAGTACATGATGAGAAAGATTCCATTTTTGATGCACCTGGTGTATTTTATTATAGTAGTGCTTTTTTCTTATTTATGCTTGCTTGGGAAAGCAATGATTGGTTGGTAAGAAGACAACAATCCAAAAATGGTGGTGGTCTTGATATAAAACAAGGCATACAGATATTACTAATTAATCTAGCAATATGTCTTCCGGTTTCTGCATTGATATATTATTTGGCCATTTTTCAATTTGATCAGATCTGTCAAATAGATGCTGCTGATCCCTGGCTACGATTTAGAATTGATTTCTTCAGAGCTGCGATTCTCGGATTTGCCCTCATTATTTTCAATTTGTTTTATCATTCTTTACAACAGAAAAAAGAAATGGAGAATAAGATGAATGATATGCAAAAAGAAATAATGACCTCTAAATATAAATCTTTGAAAAATCAGATCAGTCCTCATTTTTTGTTTAATAGTCTAAACACCTTAACATCTTTAATGTATGAAGACAGAGATCTCGCTTCTGATTTTGTTTCCAGATTAGCAACCTGTTACCGATATATTTTAGATAATCGAGAAGAAGATCTGGTAAGTTTAGAAAAGGAACTTAATTTTTTAGATTCTTTTATCTTCATGATGAATGTAAGACACGAAGGCGCTCTTAGCATTACTACACATATATCAGTAAATCCCAAAGATTTTGTTATTCCGACTCTTTCTCTTCAAATGCTGGTAGAAAATGCTTTAAAACATAATTATTATTCTAAAGAAAAACCTCTTGAGATCACTATCATTTCTGTTGAAAACACCAGCTTAGTAGTACAAAACAATTTGCATGTTAGAAAAAGAAAAGAAGAATCCACTAAGTTAGGATTAAAAAACATTGAAAAGAGATATTCTTTTTATACAAACGAAAACATAAAAATAGAAACGGAGAATGGATATTTCAAAGTAACCATTCCTTTACTGCCAAAAAACATGAAAGATGTTTCTATTGTAAAAGTATCCTAAGATGAAAGCAGTAATTGTAGAAGATGAAAACTTTGCCTCTAAAAGATTAGCTTCTTTAATAGAAGAATTGGCTCCTGAAATTAACATCATAGGGCAAATCACATCTGTAGAAAATGGGAGGCAATGGTTCGAAGATAACCCAAAACCTGATTTGATATTTTTGGACATTCAGTTAAATGATGGATATGGTTTTGACATTTTAGATATGCTAGAAGATCATCCTCCTGTTATCTTCACAACTGCGTATAACGAATATGCTATAAGAGGTTTTAAGTATAATGGACTCGATTATTTGCTTAAACCTATTGATAAAAATGACCTAAACAACGCCTTAAATAAATATCGAAAATCTAAGTCTAACAACAATGGGATTTTTGATGAACAAAAACTAGCAAGCATCAAAAAACTATTCAATAAAGAATATAAAAAACGATTTATGATCAAGGTTGGTAATCAGTTTAACACGTTTAGTGTGGATGATATTGCCTATTTTAAATCAAACGAAGGGTTAATTTTTCTACACTCTCACACAGGACAACAATACCCTATCGAGTATTCTATTGATCAACTAGAAGAAATTCTTGATCCTGTTCATTTTTTTAGAATCAACAGAAAATTTATGATCTCTGTAAAGTCTGTTATCGAAATCCATAGTTACTTCAATAGCAGATTACTACTAAAATTAAAACCTCAGGAAGACGAACAAATTATTGTTTCTAGAGAAAGAACCTCAAATTTTAAAAAGTGGTTAGATCTCTGATATCATTAAAAATTATCAAAACATGGACACCAAAAAAGTATTATTAACAGGAGTAACTGGTTTTTTAGGATCACACACTGCAATCCAATTATTAAACAAAGGCTATAAAGTAATTGGTACACTAAGGAATTTAGATCGAGTTTCAGAGATTAAAAAGGTAATAGCCCAAAACACCGAATATATTGATAATTTAGAATTCGCTGAGGCTGATTTATTAGATGAAGAAGTATGGTGTGATCTCGTTAGCGAAGTTCAGGATATTATTCATATCGCTTCTCCTTTTCCTAGAGAACTCCCCAAAAACGAGGATGATCTTATTATACCTGCAAAAAACGGTACATTACATATTTTAAAAGCAGCTTCAAAACATGGATTAAGAAGAGTTGTTCTTACCTCATCATCTGGAGCTATTATCTATGGGAAAGATAAAGACAACAGGAAAAGTACATTCGATGAAAACAACTGGACAGATATTCATAACAGGTTAGATTCCACACCATATTTTAGAAGTAAAACAATTGCAGAAAAAGCTGCTTGGGAATTTATTAAACAGGACACAAGTGGATTAGAATTAACTACTGTATGTCCAGGCGCTATTTTAGGACCGATACTAGAGAAAGATTTTGGGACTTCTGCCAATATTGTGATTAAAGCTTTAGATGGTAGCTCTCCAGCAATTCCAAGAATTGGTTTTGATATGGTGGATGTTAGATCTGTAGCGGATTTACACATAAAAGCTTTGGAAGCTCCAGAAGCTGCAGGAGAACGATTTGTATGCTCAGCAGGATATATGACTTTTAAAGAAGTGGCTAATATTCTAAGAGAAAACTACCCAAACAAAAAGGTTCCTAAATTTACCTTACCAGATTTTGCTGTTCGTCTATTTTCTAATATCGATAAAACTATCAAACCTATTTTAATAGACTTAGGTACTGAACGAAAGGTGAGCAACAATAAAGCTATTAAACTGTTAGATTGGAAACCAATACCTGTAAAAGAAGCTATTTTAGCATGTGCAGAAAGCGCTATAAAACTCAGTTTAGCGTAATATGAAAAAAGGTATTAGAATTCTATTTGTACTATGCTGTATTCTCATTGGTCTATATCCTTCTTCTTATTTTATACTACATCGAGAGTTTGGTCTACTCAGTACTAAAGACCCAAAACTGCTTTTAGATCTCGCTTGGAATATTTCTTTTTATTTTCATATTATACTTGGCGGAATTGCTCTATTAACGGGTTGGATACAGTTCAGTGAAAAAATTCGTATAAGTAAAATCAAATTACATCGCTTTTGTGGAAGAGTCTATGTCATATCTGCATTACTTAGTGGTTTAGCAGGAATCTATATAGGTTTTTTTGCAACAGGTGGTATAATAGCTTCGTTAGGTTTTATTAGTCTTGGAGTACTATGGATCCTATTCACTTTTATTGGATTTAGCCATATTCGACAAGGGTTAATGGACACCCATAAAAAATATATGTATTATAGCTTTGCATGCTGTTTTGCTGCAGTTACTTTAAGAATATGGTTACCTCTACTTACGCTATCATTTGGTGATTTTATAGTTGCGTATAAAATTGTTTCCTGGTTATGTTGGGTTCCTAACTTAGTAATTTCTCACTTCCTAATACGTAATAATGATCTTAGAAATAGTACGATTCGCAAATCTATACACTTATGATCTTCAAATGTTTATAGGATTTTTCCTTCATAATCTTACGGGAAAATCTCACAAAATTATACACATACAAGGCATACAACTTTATAATTAATTTAGTAATTTAGTGATTCACAAATTAAGATGAGTTGTTCATACTCATTTATCTCTCACTCAAACATTTATATAATTACATTTTAGGGCTTAGCATAATAAATTGCTGAATATAAATTAGTATTAATATAAAACGTCCCCTATGAAACTAATTTTACTATCCCTATTTACCAGTGTTTTTGCCATTGGTGAACCTAAAACCAAATTAGTTGCCAATGTAGAAGGAATATTTATTACTTCTACGGATCCTATTTCTGGAAGAACTTTAATGATAGAAGAAGATGAATATTCTGTTTGGGTATACTTACTAAACAAAGATAAACAAGGAATTGATTTTGATGGTTTTCTTTGTTCTGTAGTAGATCCCGAATCTATAACTATAAGTCCGCAAGAGGCTACCAAAAATGGAAATGCTCCGCCATTAACTACAAACTACGCTAATAAATATAGCTATATTAAAAATTTAAAATCAAAGGATATCAAAATCTATTGGAAGCAAAATAGAGTTGAAATCAAATTGAAAAAAGAAATTTATCTTATCATGGATTTACAAGACAAGATAAGTTACTCGAAAGCATTATCCCAGGACTGTTACTACGGAAACAGCTTATAAATACCAAAAACGCCCTCTAGTTTAGAGGGCGTTTTACGTAACATTAACTAACTAACTTAAGTCTCACAACTTATGAAATTTCTATAAAGCGCTTTGGCTGTACTTTTGCTTCTTCTTTTTTAGGAAGTTTTACCGATAATATTCCACTATCATAAGAAGCTATAATCTCCGTAACATTAACAGTATCCGGTAAATTAAATGATCTCTTAAATGTGCTGTAACTAAATTCTTTTCTAGTGTAAGAATCTTTTTCTTCTTTTACTTCATTTTTCTTTTCAGAAGAAATCGTTAACACTTCGTTGTCTAATTCGATATTAAAATCTTCTTTTACTAATCCTGGCGCTGCTAACTCGATAACAAATTCGTTATCATTTTCCTGCACATTAACAGCTGGTGTATTGAATCCTATTTTGTGTTCGTTAACACTGCCTCCAAACCAATCAGTATTAAAAATATCATCGAAAATAAATGGTAATCTGTCTGTTCTTTTTATTAAACTCATTGTATTTTATTTTTTAAGTTATTCTAGATTTAAATTCGATATGTATATAGCAAAATGGATTCCATTACATTTTTTATGTCATTTTGTCATTTATGCAATATACAAAACTGACTTTTTGTCAATTTTATATTGTTTTCTGTGACAAAACCGCATAAAAAAACCTTCAGATGATCACTGAAGGTTAGCTATAAGAAGTTTATTTTTCCTCTCTAGTTATAGAATCTCGAAAAAATAGCAATCAATTCATTCGGAGGAATCACCTTATTTGGATACTTATGCATTTCTTTTAAAACGGTATCAATAGCTTCTGCCCTTAATCCCATATGCAATCCCATTTCTCTTATTTTATCTATTTCTGCAGGATTGGTTTCCTGATCAACATTCATTAACAACACCAACCTATGAAACTGAAGTATTCTCTGGGATTCTGGCTGCAAGTTCTTTTTCTCTGCATTGTTTCTTACCAAATACCCTATTTCCTCTTCGGTAACATTCAATTGCGAAGCTACTGCCAATATAAAATTATACTCCTCATCTTTAATTTCTTTATCCGCTTTTGCAAACTCAATCATCTCTGATAACAAACTCAATTTCTCCTCCTTGGTATACATATATTTTCTAAAATTTAAAGAGTACAAATATCTTATAAACATATTTGTTATGAAACATAGAAGGATATCTTTTTTGAAGTCAATTAAAAAAGTACCTTTGTCTTATGGGTTTAACAAACAATGATATTTTTAAGAAATTACGAGTAGCTCACAAACTACGTGATGATGAAATCGTAAAAATTTGTGCTTTGGTTGATTTTAAAGTTTCCAAAAGCGAATTGGGTGCTATTTTTAGAAATGAAAACCACCCTAAATATATGGAATGTGGAGATCAAATTCTACGTAATTTTCTCAATGGACTTATTATTCATTTACGAGGTCCTATGCCCGAAAAAAAACCAAAACCACCTTCTTCTAAATAAGACAAGGTAATAGCAACTTATGAAATAAATGCTTAATTTGTGTATCTCAATGCTATCAATAAACTCAAACATACACCAATTAAGTATCTATGCTAACAAAACAGGAAAAGCAAACATTCCGAGAAGAATTATTTAGACATTTAGACGGAATAACTATCGCTCCAGTAGCGTATTCTCTCTTAAAAAATGGTCTTACAGACTACATTCTTGATCATTCTAAGTTATCAGTAGTAGAAATCTCAGAACATTTTAAAGGCAATTCGGGATATATTAATGTAGCCCTTAGAATGTTATCTTCACAAGGATGGTTAGACTATACTATCATAGATACTATTCCCTTTATTTCTGTAAACGAAAATACCAAAATAGCCTTTGAACATTTCAAATTATACGAAGGTGTTGTCGATCTTCTAGCATATTCAGGAAAGTTTCATCATCGAAAATTCGAATTAGAACCTTTCCGCAAACTCGAGAATCTATTTCAGGAATTTAAAAACTCCTTTAACATTCAACTTTCCGAAAATGAGACTACCAAAACTATACAAAAACAAATCCTAAAACACATCGAAGGAATTCTAGTTGGTCCTACTATTGTTCATTTAGGTATGGGAGGTATGTTTCATAAATACTTTATGGAAGCTTCCTTCAGTGCAGATGAGTACCATAAGTTTCCAGAAAGCTTTGATACGATCCTTACATTTTTAGCGAATTTAGGATGGTTTAGTAAAAATAATGACAATTACACTTTTACCAATAAAGGTTTATTTTTTGCTAAAAGAGCAACTGCCTATGGAGTAACGGTTTCTTATATCCCAATGTTTCGACAAATGGATCAACTGCTATTGGGAGATCCAACTATTTTATGGAATACTGAAAAAGATACCGATGAAACTCATGTAGATCGAGAAATGAACGTCTGGGGAAGCGGCGGTGCCCATTCTACTTATTTTAAAAAGATCGACGAAATTATTATTCGTTTATTTAATAAACCTCTAGATGAACAGCCTAAAGGGATTCTAGATATGGGCTGTGGTAATGGCGCTTTTTTAATTCATCTTTTTGACATTATTGCTACCAAAACCTTAAGAGGGAAACATCTCGATGATCATCCTTTATTTTTAGTAGGTGCAGATTATAATAAAGCCGCGTTAAAAGTCACACGAGCAAACCTCATCCAGGCGGATATCTGGGCCAAGGTAATCTGGGGTGATATTAGTGATCCTGATCTATTAGAAAAAGATCTAAACGAAAATTATAAAATTGCCCTCAAAGACTTACTTTCTGTAAGAACCTTTTTGGATCATAATCGAATTTGGAGCGAACCTCTCGCTCAGTTAGATAATCCAAGTCTATCAACTGGAGCATTTGCTTATAGAGGAAAATTATTATCTAATAACGATGTGGAAAGAAATCTAAAAGATCATTTCAAAAAATGGGAACCTCATATTGCGAAATTTGGGCTTATTGTTATAGAGCTTCATACAATTCCGCCAGAATTAACCTCGAAAAACATAGGACGAACTGCCGCTACTGCTTATGATGCAACTCATGGTTTTTCTGATCAATATATTTTAGAAATAAGTTCTTTTCTAAAAATTATAAATGAAGTTGGTTTGCATAGTCATCAGGATTATTTTTCTAAATTTCCGGATTCAGACCTTGCGACAGTAAGTATTCATTATATTACTGGAAAATAAAAAATCCCGGGTGATGAATCCGGGATTTTAACTTTATACTATTTACTTTTTAAGAAGCAACTACTCTCACTGGCATTGTATAGAATTTAACACCCGTTGCAGGTTTAGCTTCTAACTTCTGATAGTTTAATCTGCTCTTAATAAAACCTTCTACAATATTGCTATCAGAATCTACAGATAACACTACAATTTCACCTTTGTTGTTTAAGGTAAAGGTAACGCTAGCTTCGATTTCATCTTCTACCTTGAAAGATGGATTTTCTAACAATTCTTTAATTTCGCTTGTGAAATTAGTTTCTGATTTTGTTGGTTTTGTACTCGCGCTTGCAACACTACTGATTGCGAAAGCCACTGCTAACAGCATAACATTTAATTTTTTCATTCTATTCGTTTTTATTGATTTATGTTTATAAGACGACCAGAAATCAAAGATTGTTACACTACTAAAACATCTTTAACAGCAGATTAACAAACTAACGAATAACAGTTTGCGGAATTTTCAACCTAACAAAGACACATCCTTTACCGACCTTAAAGGGTCTGCACTAAAAACCTATGAAACTATTATTTTGCAGCAATTACATTATAAAATAATTGCAAACTTGATTATTTTAAATTTTGATTAACAAAAACCAATTGATAAAAACTTAATTTCATCATTCGTTATTCACAAATCACATAAATTATCATCAATCATCACTCATGAAAAAATTAAATTCAGCTTTTTACAAAGTATTCTTTGTAGCGTTTTTATGTTCCTTTAAATCTTATTCTACAGATCCTAAAGATACCAGAATGTTGCATACACCTGCAATAAGTCAATCCCATATTGCTTTTATATATGCAGAAGATCTTTGGATTGCCAAATCAGATGGTTCTCAACCACGAAGATTAACTATAGACAAAGGAATCGAATCCAATCCTGTCTTTTCACCTGACGGTAAGATTATTGCTTTTAATGCAGAATATGATGGTAATATCGATGTGTTTACCATTCCTATAGAAGGAGGAATTCCGAAAAGACTCACTTGGCATCCAACAAGGGATATGGTTTTAGGTTTTACTCCTGATGGTTCCTCGATATTATTCAATTCTCAAAGAGCTATTCATACAAATAGATATTCAAAACTTTATACTATTCCAGTTAACGGAGGTTTTCCTAATGAGCTAGAAATACCAAACGCTTGGCATGCCACGTATTCTCCAGATGGTCAGTATATGGCGTACACTCCGATAAGAGAACGTTTTCAGCAATGGAAAAACTACAGAGGAGGTACAACTGCTAATATTTGGTTGTTTTCGTTTAAAGACAAATCTATTGTTAAAATTCCTCAACCCAAGGGAGGAAGTAACGATGTACAACCTATGTGGGTAAATAACACCGTATTCTTCTTAAGTGATCGAAATGGCGAATTTAATTTATTTTCATACGATGTAGGTTCCAAAAACATAGAACAATTAACCAAATTTGATCAGTTTCCAATTATTAATGCAGATTTAGGGAATAACAAAATAATTTTTGAACAAGCTGGCTATCTACATACCTATGACATCAACACTAAAGCAGTTTCAAAATTAAGAATAGGAATCTCAACAGATCTTTTAGAATTACGAGAACGCTATGTAAATGGTTCCAGATATGTTCGTTCTGCAGAAATATCTCCTTCCGGAAAGCGAGCTGTTTTTGATTATAGAGGAGAAATCATAACAGTTCCTGAAAGTAAAGGTGATCCAAGAAATCTAACCCAAAGCCCTGGAAGTCATGAGAAATATCCTGCGTGGTCTCCAAATGGAAAACACATCGCCTATTTCTCAGATAATTCGGGAGAATATGAATTACACATTAAATCACAAGATGGTAAAGGTGATTTAAAAAAGTTTACAATACCTGGCACTGGATTTTATGCTTTCACCAATTGGTCACCAGATAGCAAAAAAATAAGCTTTTCAGATAATGGTAGAAATTTATACATTTTAGATATTGATTCTAAAAAAGTTTCTAAAATTGCCAACGATGAATATTATGTTCCTGGTCCTTTTAGAAACCTATTTGGAGATTGGTCGAATGATTCTAATTGGATTTTGTATACAAAAATCATAGATTCTAATTTTGAGCAAGTATTTTTATATCATCTACAAGATTCTAAATCCTATCCTATAAGTGATGGATTAAGCAATGCCTCCAATCCAGTGTTTGATCCTAGTGGAGATTATATTTATTTCTTTGCTTCTACAGATGCTGGACCTGTTGTAAACTGGTTTGATCAGTCTAATCAGGATATGAATTCTACAAACTCCATTTATCTAACTACACTTAGAAAAGATATTATCTCTCCTTTTGCGAAAGAAAGTGACGAAGAAGAATCCAAAGAAGAAGAAAACTCATCAGAAAGTGAAGAGACAGAAAAATTATTAAAAATTGATCTAGATGGTATTCAAAATCGAATCATTGATCTTCCAATACGAGCTGGTAATTATTATGGATTAGATTCTGGTGAAGCTCACAAAATATTATATGTTTCTTGGAACCCATTAGATCGTTCCGCACCTTCTTCCCTTCATCAATATGATCTAAAAGAACGTAAGGATTCTAAAGTTATGGATCTGGACGATTATGTTATTTCTGCAAACGGTAAAAAAATGCTTTATCAAAAAAGAGATACTTGGGGAATCACAGACACAGGAAAAAAACCAAAAGCTGGAGAAGGTATTTTAAAAGTTGATGGTATAGAGGTGAAAATGAATCCAACTAAGGAATGGAAAAATATATTTGAAGAAGCCTGGAGGATAAATAGAGATTATTTTTATGATCCGGGAATGCATGGTTCTGATTGGAAAGGTATGAAGAAAAAGTACGAACAATTTTTACCACATTTATCATGTAGAAATGATCTTAATAGAGTCATACAATGGATGTGTAGTGAACTATCTGTAGGACATCATAGACTCCAAGGAGGTGGAGAAAGGTTAAACAACCCAAAAAGAATTCCTGGTGGTCTTTTGGGAGCAGATTATGAAATAAAAAATAACAGATATCGGTTCAAGAAAATTTATGGTGGTTTAAATTGGAATCCTAATTTAAGATCTCCATTAACAGAACCTGGTGTATTAGTTAATGAAGGCGATTATTTATTAGCGGTAAACGGAAAAAATGTAGAAAGTACTATAAATCTATTTAGCGTCTTTGAAAATACAGCCAACAAAATCACTGAAATTACTGTTGGACCAAATGCTAGTTATAAAGACTCTAGAGTAGTAAAAGTAACTCCTATAGAAAATGAATACAGATTACGAAATCGCGATTGGGTGGAAGGTAACCTCAAAAAGGTTCATGAGGCCACCAATGGACAAGTAGCTTATGTTTATGTTCCTAATACAGCAGGAGCTGGTCATGAATACTTTAAGAGATATTTCTTTCCGCAGGCAAATAAAAAAGCTATTATCATTGACGAACGTTTTAATGGTGGTGGACAAATAGCAGATTATTATATAAATCTATTACTAAACCCTTACCAATCGCATTGGAATTTTAGATATGGTAAGGATCTAAAGACTCCTAGTGCTTCCATTCAAGGGCCTAAAGTTATGATCATCGATGAAACTGCTGGATCTGGTGGAGATATGTTACCATGGATGTTCAGAAAATTTAAAGTTGGACAAATGGTTGGTAAACGAACTTGGGGTGGTTTAGTTGGTGTTTTGGGATTTCCAGAATTCATCGACGGCGCCAGTGTCACCGCTCCAAATGTTGCCATCTGGACAGAAGATGGATTTATTGTAGAAAATGTTGGAGTAGCTCCAGATATCGAAGTGGATCAATTACCATCTGAAGTAATTAAAGGAAAAGATCCTCAATTAGAGAAAGCGATAGAGGTGGTTTTAAAAGAGTTGAAAAACAATCCACCAAAAGAATACAAAAGACCTCCTTATCCTAAAAGAGCTAGCAATTAAAATTAATAAAATTCAATAATTAGAGACAACATAATAATTTACTGATGTGAGTTTAAAACAAACAAAGACTGTTTTAAACTCGCATTTTTTCTATAAAACTTAATTTCTGTAAGAATGTGAGGGTTGCATAAGCCGAATAAAATGAAATATTAAGCAGCCTGCTCAAAAGCGATATAATTAATCAATCTACCTTTCTTATCTCTTACTGGATATCCTTTGATATGACATAAATAAGTAGATCTATCTTTCTTGTAATTTACAATTGATACTTCAAAAGATTCTTCATTGTCTATAGCTTGTCGAATAGTTTTGGAAATGGTATGATCGGTTTGCTCCCCTTGAAACATTTTAGGCGAATTTCCGATCACTTCTTCTGGAGTATAACCACTCATCTTCTCTATATTACGAGTAGCATATACAATTTGAAGATCCGGATTTGTAATGACAATCACAGATTTTTTATGAACCAATTCATTATGATATACATTTTCAAAATCCCATTTCTTAGTAATCTTGTTTAGATTATCAAGGTCGCTTTTAAAATTTTGTAAAAACCAATTGTGCTCACTGTAAAATTCCCAACTCGTAAGTGGCAAAATAAGAGATGGAACAGAAGTATAATACTCTGCCATCATGTTGTCATATCCTTCAAACTCCTTCATAATGTTGGTTTTGAGCAAATGTATTGATTTAATTAGGATTAATTAATTGAACAAAAGTTAATTATACAAGTAAACAAACGTTAAATACTATATAAATTACCACTTAAACTGCAAAGTAGCATACCAAGTTAAAGGCTCTGAAGGAATAATTCCTGGTCCTGGATATCCAGTAGCTCTTTGTGTAAAATAACTTTCATCTAACAGATTATTAATACCTGTTTCTAGTTTAAACATTTTATAGGTATATGATAATGAAAGGTCTAAAATTGAATATGCTGGTATTGTTCCTATAATACCATTTCTACTGTCTCCATCTAAGGCTGCAGAAGCATTAGAAACATCTGTAAACTGCTCGGAAACATAAGTATACTGAAGACTAGAAAGAAAATTCTTGTAACCGAATTTCAATCCTGTTTTAAGATTCACCTCTGGTATAAACTCTACTTTATTACCTTCTACACCAGCAAGATCCGATGCAGTATACTCGGATGTGGTTAATGAAGTATTAGCAAACAAACTCAATCTGTAATTCTCATTATCAGCAGAGAACGTATTCCAAATATTCCAATCCACAAAACTCTCCAGTCCATAAATAAAAGCATCTCCAATATTTCCTCTTACGCGCTCTGCTCTATCATTAAACACAATACCAATTCTATCATCATACACTAACCCAAAAACACTTATATCATAAGATAGCATATTGTTTAATCTACCTCTAAACCCAACGTCCGCCGTAAACCCTTCTTCATCTCCAATATTAGGATCTACCCTAAAAGTAGGACTCACCACTCTAATATCACTAAATGTAATAGATCTATAATTCTGTGATACATTTGCATATATTTCTAAAGAGTTATTTAATTTATAACTAGATCCTATTCCAAAAAGAAAAAAAGATCTTTCCAAATCTCTATTATCGGTTTCTTCTGTATTAGAAATTGGATTTCCAGCATTATCAAATATTACGTTATTAAAACTTCCTTCACTTTCTGTTTTAATATATTCAAATCTAAATCCTGGCGTAAGAGACAACTTATCTGAAAATTTAAATATGTTCTCTCCAAAAACCGATGCATTTAAATTTGGAAAATCAAAAGAAGATTGATTTGGGTAATCTGGAAAAGTTTCATCTTGGAAATTAAAATCTGGTCCTGACCCAAGTCCTCCAGATCCTTGTCTGGAATCATTCAAAGCCTGATAATATTTTGATCCTATTAAGAATACAGACTCTGTATCCAATAAACTATACCTAGTTAACAATCTAGCCTCTGCACCCCAATTTTTAAAATTGTCTACGATAAGATCTCTGGAGTTTACAAAATTACCCTCTCCATCTACTTCATCTACGTCTGTAATAGGATTTGTATTTAAACTCCCTGGAATTCCTCTAAAACCAACAGCAGATCTAGACGCATCTAATCCAAATAGATTAATGCTAAAATCCGTCTTATCCGAAAATTGATGCTCTAACTTTAAGGAAAATAACTTCCAATTAACATCAAACCAATTTCTAGTTCTATTACTAAACGTAGGATCTATATTAAACTGGGTATCCGTTAAACCGCCAGGTTGCTGCGCTAAATAATCTAAATACGTAAACTCACCAATTAATTTAGTTCTATCAGAAAATTGATATCCCAAATGCGCATAAACATTTTTAGAATCAAACTCGGAATTAGGTCTAAAACCATCTCCTCTTTTGTAATTAAAATAAGTGTAGTAACTAAACTTACCAACGGTGCCACCTAAACTATTAAAACTAGTAAACAAATTATAAGAGCCTAATGTTTGTCGAGAAATCAATTCGATCTTTTTATTCTGATTTGGTTTCTTCATTTTAAAATTCAACAAACCACCAAACTGCGTACCATATTGAAGCGAAGCAGCCCCACGAACAACCTGTATTTCCTCAATAGCCTCTGCAGGGGGTGTGTAGTAACTTTCTGGATAGCCTAATACATCTGCACTAATATCATATCCATTTTGTCGTGTATTAAAATTAGAAGTACGATTAGGATCCAATCCTCTACCACCAATATTTAGCTGTAATCCACCAACACTATTTTCATAGATATTCAATCCTGCTACTTGTGCATAAATCTGTCTAGTATTATTGGATGCTAAATTACCTTGTACATTACTTAATAAAACTACCTCACTTTTTTTACCTGCGTAAATAGCCGTACCTTCTACTGGTTTTAATTGTTTGAGTCCAAAAACTTTTTCTCTACGTTGCGTAATTACCACTTCTGACAATTCTTCTCCTAATGGTTGTAAAACCAGACTAATTTCAACATTATCAGAAACGGTAATTTGTCTTTCTAAAATTTCATAATCAAAGCTAAAAACAGATAGGTAACAAACCCCTTGTTCTACATCATTAAGTTCAAAACTACCATCGCTTCTAGTAACTGTTTGATCACCGTTGGATCTATTATAAACCTCAGCTCCCTGAACAGGTTGGTTATTTTGATTTTTTACAACCCCTTTAATACTATACTGCCCCGACACAATAGTTGTTATAAGTAAAAAAAAGACAACTACTTTACAATCCTTTAATTTCATCCTTAAATGGAATAATCCATGTTTTATGTTTAAATGACTCTTTTTGTTTTCCCAGATCCACATTAGGATCGATATATTGAGTACTTAACCGACCGTTAAGCGCTACGTAACTTTCTACAAATATTTGCACATTTTGGTGCCCTTGTTTTTCGAAATGTGCTTTTAGATAATGCGCATACTCCAAAATAAAATCAGGCTGGGTTGCCATTTGTTTTTGCTGAAATGCGGTTAAAAAATCATCATTATCCACATAAAATCGTTTGCCTGTTTCAGCATTCACAATTTTAAAATTAGCATATCCTGCTTTTTCCATAAGCATTACTCTCCAAGAAAAACGATACCCTTCTTCGGTCCAAAATAGTTCTCCTGGATATAGTAAAAATCGAAACGGCAAAAGTAATTGAATCACAAAAAACAACCCTAGTATAGTGGTAATTATTTTAGTCTTATTTTGAGTAAAAACCAGAGATATATTACTATCAAAATAGTCTTTATTTATCTTCATTATTTTAGATATCCAACCTAATATTCTATGGTGTACTTGTGCCCCAAAAAAAATGGTAGCTCCAACAATCATAATATAGGGGAACATACCTATCGGAAAAAGTACTCTGGTTAAAACATGAAAAATAACAACTAGACCAAATGCCACAACTCTAGTTTTTCTAAATAGTAAAAGAAATGGAATAGTAAGATCATAGATCGCACCAGAATAACTAAATACATAATGCATCCATTCTTGCTGCATTAAATCTCCAATTAAAGGAATGTCATACTTAGAAGGAAGCCAAATTTTAAGAGGCATCGCACGTACTAACCAGTCCGAATTGAGTTTTGCCAAACCTGCATAGAAATACACAATTCCTATCAGTAATTTTAAGGCATCTATAGTCCAAACGGGTACTTTCTGAAAAGACTTTCCTTTTATTTTAGCATCAAGTGAATAGTATGCATTTGCCGGTAAAAAAATTAGTAAGAAACTAAGAATGCTTATAAAATAGTAGTGATTTAGATAGGTGGTCTTATCCATCAACTCTATATAAGTAAAACTTAAAAAAAAGGTAATAATTGCTACTCTATATTGATATCCTAGCATTACACAAATACTAGCTATAGCACAAACACCAAAAATAAGATATGTATAATTACCGATTGGCTTTATAAAATCCAATCCATAGTATGAAAAGAAAAAAGTAGGCTTGATATACAATTTATCTATCCACCCATAACTCCAAAAACGAATAATACTGATCAACATCATTAACCCAAAAAAAATACGAAAGACTGCAAGTGGTGCAGCCTCTGTATATTTTTTTAAATATTCGTTTCGTCGATATATCATACAATACTGAAGATAAATTTAATCTCCATCGGCATCTACAAAATCAACATTAACCGATATTGCCTGAAGCATATCTACTTTGATCAATACAACGTTCTTTTGTAATTCATCATAAGTATTAAGCATCAAACTATTATTTGTCCTTACTTGTTCAGAGAAATCATTATTTAAATTAGTAGCTGTCGTTCTTGCAACGTTAAACTGATTATTGATCAAAGTACTTAGATCTTCTCCATCTTTAATGGAATTAAGAAAATCTAAATACGTTTTAAGACTTTGTCCTGTTGTACTACTTGTAAAATGCTCTCCGTTAAAAAAGTCCTGAAGGGCATCCAGATTAGCATTGAATAGCATTTTCGAAATATCTCCCTTATAAAACCCTTCTACTCTATCTTCCAGCGGAGATCCAGAAAATACTCCTGCAGGAATACCTACTTTCCCAGCCCTTAGATGCTTTTCATAATGAAAAATAAAATCGTTTACAATTCTATCAACCGAACTAGTAGCAGAAGATCCGCTATTATTCACAAAAGTATCTCTATAATTGGCAGTCCAATCAGTAACCACCTGAGATGTTAATGCATCCATTCTATTTACTAAATTGGTAAGATATTCTTTATAATCAGCACCTGCAGTAGCATCGGTAAAAACTCCAACGATATTAGTATCCGAATCAGAAACACCATTTATTAAATAATCTAAAGCACCAAATCCTTGTTCATCCTGCTGGCTAATAGAAGAAAGATCATAAGAACCAGAGGAGATATTACTTTCTATATTAGCTGTATTTACTGGGTACACATTCATGAAATTTCTGAAAGATATAGCTTCAGCCATTCCAATTTCATACATGCTTACCGATTGCCATGAAGTGTATGCTGTTAACCAAGCTTCTCTTAAAGATACCAGATTAGCTTCATCTGTGGTAGTTACAAAATCTGATGTAGCAGTTTTTAGCGCTGTCATATCAGAGGAAAAATTTTGATATGCAGGAACTATAATATTATCTGCTATATTTTCTAACATCGCTTCTCTATCAAAATTATCAACAGTTCCTCCTTCATCATCACTAGACGAACAGGCAACTACAAAAAGAGCTAACACGAACGCTGACAAAAACAAATACTTCCTCATCTTATTTTTATTTATTCTTAATAAATCTGTGCAAATGTAAAAAAAGAGGTCGAAATGTTATTCACCTTTCGCCTCTTTTTTTCATAATTTATGAATTGTTTAGTTCGTACTACCTGCTTGAGCAACTGTAAAACTAAATTTAGCAGCGATAGTATCTGACAATGAATCCAATGTTGTTGGAGTTACATCCCATAAACCATTAGTCGCTCCCATTAATTGGTTCAACAATACTTCAACCTCTGTTTTACTAAAATAAGGTTGATTAGTAGCAGGATTTTGGGTAAACTGAAGACTATAGATAAAACCAAATCCTTCAGATAAATCGTGGAAAACACTTGCGTAATCAACTGTTCCAGCTTCTAGACCATTTTTACCTTGCTGTAAATAGTATACTGCTCTGATTCCGATAATCTCAGAAACTTTTTCTTTTACAATAGCTGCTTGTGCATCTCTAACTGTATAATTCTTAGCTACGATAGCTGCTCTACCTAATTTAAGTGCATCATAAATCTCTGCTGCGATTCCTGCAAAATCGGGATCCCCTTCTACTCTACCTATATATTTATTAAGGAAACTATCCGCATCCCCAATAGTTGGGTTTGGATTTGCTGGATCTGCAGACGCACCGTATAGATACCCATATGCTTCATCCCATTTATGTTCCATAGTAGTATATACTTGACCATCAGCTACTACTCCATTATCATTATTAGCAATATTATCTGCTTCATCCAAAACAGCAGTACCTAAATAATTATTTAATGCCTGATCTGTCATTAAAGCTCCTATCAAACTTTTTGTAAAAGCTTGATCGTATTCTAAACCTTTCGCATTTACATAACGCTCAGATCCTCCACCAGCTTCTTGCAAAACACCAGCATTTCCAGCAGTTGCTGTTACTGCCCAATTAGGAAACACCTCATCAATCTGTCCTTTGATCCAGGCATCAAAATCCGCTTTAATTTCTGCTGCATCTGTAGCATTAGAAGAAAAATAGTCTCTAGAAGCAGCTGTTTTATTTCTTACACTCTTATCAGACGCATTTAGCGCAGCATCCTCGAAATCATCCGCATTTTCCTGATGATCAAACATCGCATCCACAATAGCTTCTGTAGTAGTTGTATTTTTAAACTGACCTATAATAGCTTCTGCCATTGCTATTCTAGTAGTTTGTCCGCTAAAGCTTACTGTACTTTGTCCATCACGTTCAAAAACATAGGTTGCTGGTGCTTCTACCTGAACAACCGGAGTATTATCATCATCCGAAGAACAAGAGACTAAAAAGACTGCTCCTGTTATACCTATTACTTTAGCTATATTTTTTATTTTCATTGTTTTTTATTTAGACTTAATTTAAATAGTTAATGAGGTGCAAATATATCCATACAGAAATATTCTACAAACTTTATTTGTAATAAATCTAAATAAATTTAAAGTTTTAACAATTTCGTAAAACTAGGCAGGAATTTTAATAGTATTTTAAAGCATATACTAATCTGTACTATATTTCTTTCGCAGTGCTGTAACCCAATTGATTAGCAACTCTTTTTCTTGATCCTCTAAATTTCCATGAGTCCAAGTATAAGATGGCAAAGGCATTTCACCTTCTTCTACTTCTTCGATCAACTCTTCTAATTTATGATCCTTCTTTTTATCCGAATATGTTTCCCACTCTGAAACATTAAAATGTTCTTTTCCTTCTTCGATATGATTTGCTAACCAATATGATACGGGAGCTATATTAGCATACCAAGGATAGATAGTTTGGTTACTATGGCAATCGTAGCAATTACTCTTTAAAATCTCTTGTATCTCCGAAGTGGGTTTGGTTTCAATTTCGAAATAAGCAACAGATTCATAGCCAGACTCATTTCTATCAGGACGAATAAATTGCATAATTACTAATATAACAATTAAAGCTAGCCCTACTTTTTTTAAGATGTTTTTCATTTCTGTGTGTTAGTGTTAGTTAATGGTACTTAGTAAATATCTTGGTTGCTTCATTATGAGAAGCTTCAAAACTCATTGTTTTTATATTCGTATCTGCTTTGGCAGTAGTAAAATAAGACAACATTCGTTCAGTAGGCATATTTCCTGTTAGCTCATCTTTTGCCATAGGACACCCTCCAAATCCTTGAATTGCGCCATCAAATCTTCGACAACCAGATTTATAGGCAGCATCTACTTTCTCGAACCATGTTGTTGGAGTTGTATGTAAATGAGCCCCAAACTCGATATCCGGATACTTTGGAATTAAGTTAGAGTATAAATACTCAATAGTTTCGGGATTAGAGGTTCCTACAGTATCGGAAAGCGATAAAATTTTTACACCCATACGACTCAACTTTTCTGTCCATTCCCCTACTATTTCTACATTCCATGGATCTCCATAAGGATTTCCAAACCCCATAGACAAATATGCTACTACTTTTTTATTAGCCTGATCCGCCAGATTAAGAATTTCTTGTAAAGTTTCTACCGACTGTGCAATCGTTTTATGCGTGTTACGCATTTGAAAATTTTCTGATATAGAAAAAGGATATCCTAGATAATTTATTTCTTTATGCTGTACTGCATCTTTTGCTCCTCGCACATTAGCTATAATTGCCAGTAATTTACTTTCAGTTGTTGAAAGATCTAATTTAGAAAGTACTTCTGCAGTATCTACCATCTGGGGGATCGCCTTTGGAGAAACAAAACTTCCAAAATCTATCGTATCAAATCCACATCGTAATAAAGATTGGATGTATTGCACTTTTTTATCTGTTGGAATAAAATCCTTAATGCCTTGCATAGCATCCCTTGGACATTCAATAATTTTTACTTTTTCAGTCATTTAAGAGCTTCTGTCTAAAAGAAATTCAATTAAGAGTATAAAAATATGATTATTTTTCAGAAAACAGGATAAAAATTCCAATTCCAACAAAGACTACAATCTGCATCCATTTTAAAAACACTCCAATTTTGGAACTCCCTTTTATATAATTGGAAATATAACCCGCCATAACTGCAATTCCTCCGAAAACAATAAAGGACACCAGAATAAACAGAAACCCTAATACATAAAACTGTATTACATTACTTAATTCATCACTGAATAAAAAACCTGGAAAGAAAGCTAAAAAGAAAATTGAAACTTTAGGGTTTAATACGTTCATGATAAATCCCTGTTTAAATAATTGACCTAAACTTTTCTTTTCTATGTTGCTTGAAGAGAATTGCAATGAAGCGTTACTTCTCCAAACTTTATACGCCAAAAAAAACAGGTACAATGCTCCCGCCAGTTTAATCACAAAAAATAAGACTTCGCTTTGTTTAATAATCACAGAAACCCCAAAAGCAACTAATGTTGTATGGAATAAACATCCTGTCATTAAACCCATCACAGTTGCAATTCCATATTTTTTGCCATTTACAATACTTTGCATTAATACATAAATATTATCTGGTCCAGGAGAAATAGATAACGCGAATGTCGCTATGATAAATGCATATAAAATTTCAAAATTCATCGAATACTCTGTAAGTTTTTGATTCAAAAAACGACATCTCAAAAATATACATAATCGGTAAAACAAATTAGGGTTATTCTTAATTCAACTGTTTAGCATATATAACACAATCATTTTAACCAATATCCACACAAATGAAAAAGCTTATACTCCAACCTATTTTCTTATTATTTTGTTTTTATTCTTTTGGTCAGACTACAACAGCTACCTATGATATTATTTTTACCAGTAATTGGGAAGCACATGGAACGCTTCCTGGTAGTGCTCACTTTACAGAATTGGTAGGAGCCACCCATAACACCAGTATTACTTTGCTAGAAATGGGAGGTTTGGCTACTCCGGGAATTGAACAAGTAGCGGAAACTGGAGGTTTCAGTATTTTTGAATCTGAAGTTAATGCTGCTATCAATGCGAATAATGCAGATCAATTTATAGAAGGTCCAGATTTATTTTTTAATGGACCAGAAAGAACGATTACAATAAGCGATGTTACAGTAAGTTCTGATTATCCATTAGTAAGTTTAGCATCTATGTTAGCTCCAAGTCCTGATTGGATGATTGCAGTAAATAGTGTTTCTCTAATTGATAATGGAGGACAATGGATTCCTGAAATTACCATGGATTTATTTACTTATGATGCAGGAACAGAAGAAGGAAATGGTTACAGTTTAAATAATAATCCTACCAATCCACACGAACCTATTTCTTTGGTGAATCACACGAATACCCCTTTAATTAACGAAAGAATTGGAACCATTGTTTTTACTCAAAAACAACTCAACGTTCAAGACTTCAATAATCAAAAAGAAGAAATAAAAATCTCTCCTAATCCAAGTGACGGTAATATATCTATACTAACTGGAAAGGTATCTAACATTAAAGAAATTGAGATATACAACGTACTTGGGAAACAAGTGAGGCGTTACGATTTCAAAAACAGCAACAATACTATCAACCTTGATTTAACTAATCTAAACTCTGGAATATATCTTGTACGTTTATTTACTGAAGCTGGACGAATAGAAACCCAGAAAATTATTCTTAAGTAATATTTTATAATCCTTTTGCTATTACAGCTTTATTGATATCTCTTATCAATTTAGGTCCTTCATAAATAAAACCAGTATAGATCTGTACCAAGCTTGCACCTGCTTCCATTTTTTCTATGGCATCGTTAGCGTTATGGATTCCTCCTACTCCAATAATCGGAAATGATCTATTACTTTTATCTGATAAATATTTGATTACAGCAGTACTTTTATCTTTAATAGGTTGTCCACTTAAACCTCCGTTCCCTATTTCCTCCAGTCTTGTTTGAGAAACTTTTAATCCTTCTCTAGAAACAGAAGTATTACTTGCAATAACACCATCTAGTTTTGTTTCTTGGACCAGTTCCACAATTTCATCTAACTGATTTGTGTTTAGATCTGGTGCGATCTTTAATACAATAGGTTTCTGCGAATCAAAAGTTTTATTTTTCTTTTGAACCGCTTCAATCAATTCTACTAAATAGTCCTTATCGTTTAGTTTGGCATGACTGCTTACATTAGGACAACTTACATTTAGAACAAAATAATCTACATAAGGATGTAAAGCTTCAAAACATTGCAAATAGTCTTTCGTATAATCTTCTGGAGCAGTATCCGTATTTTTACCTATGTTTCCCCCAATAATAAGCTTCCCCTTGTTTTTCTTTAATTGAGTGATTGCAGCTTCAAGTCCTTCATTATTAAAGCCCATTCGATTAATGATCCCTTTATCATCTTTCAATCTAAACAATCTTTTTTTAGGATTTCCAACTTGCCCTCTTGGAGTAACTGTGCCTATCTCGATAAAACCAAAACCAAAATTAGCTAATTCGTTATACAACACAGCATTTTTATCAAACCCTGCTGCTAATCCTACTGGGTTTTTGAATGTTAAACCAAAAACTTCTCTATGAAGACCTATGCCCTTTACAAAATATCGCGAACGAATTAAGGAAGAAACAAAAGGAAATCTAGAAATAAATTTTATTAAACTAAAAGTAAAGTAGTGTACTTTTTCTGGATCGAATTGAAATAGAATTGGACGAATTAGTGTTTTATACATTCCAATATGGTTTTGGCTGTAAAAATACGGGTTACAAAAATTCTAGCATACAAAAATTGAAGTTTTGTGATGATATTAGATTTCCATCAAGTATTAGGCTCAAGAAAATACGAATATGATTTTAGTAACAATCCACTAGTAATCTTTGATCATCTATAAGATCATCCAGTGTTACCTCCGAATCTTTTTCCAAGATAGTTTCCAATAGTTCGAATACTCCCTTTTGCATATTTAGAGATCCACAAATCATAATAACCCCTTCATTTTTAATAACATCAATTACGACATCTCTTTTTTCATGTATCAAATCTTGCACATACTGTTGTTCATTCTCCTTAGAATATGCAATATGAGTCGAATCCGATTGTGCTATATTTGCCCCTACAAAACAGTCATAAATATTCAGTGATTCCTTTGTTCTCACTCCCCAAAAAAGATCTGTTCTAAGGTTTCTATTTCGAATCACCCCTAAAAATGGTGCTACACCTGTACCATTAGCTATTAAAATGACCTTTTTACTTCTTTCGGGTAAATGAAACTTCGTATTAATTTGAACTCTAGCTTTCAGAGTATCACCTATATTAAGTGCACTCAGATATGTTGAACAAACACCTCGTTCATGTTTTTTTACACTTAATATAATATCAGTATCCAATTTTCCTATGGAATAAAGTCTCTCCATTATACTTTCATTAGGGATAACTGCTAACAAATCCCCTGATTTATAAGTAATCGAACGATCAGTAGCTCGTAGTTTTAATAAAAAAGTGTTGTCTTTGTTAATTTCCGTTTTATCAACAATCTTGAAAGAATCATATTTCGGTATATTATACTCTTCATAATTTTTAGAATCAAATAAGGTTTCTTCTTTATCGCTCCACTTTTTCATCCACTCTTTAAAATCCTGAGTAGACTTATTATTTATTTTTTGCAAGGGTATTTCGGTGGTAAATTTAGGGTGAGAACTAAACATTTTATAAATATCATCTGCATATTTACAAAAATCTTTATATGCCAAAGATCCCATACCCACAACAGAAAACTTGAGTTGTTGCAAAGGCTCTATTTCTTTAAATAAACGACTAAACTTTCTTGCATTCGTTGGAGCTTCTCCTTCTCCATAGGTAGCCGTAATAGCAATAACATGTTTTGCACGTTTATAAGTGGCATAAGCGTTTAATTCGGAAACAAATACCGTCTTTCCCAGAACAGTTAATGCATTTCTCAACAAGTCTGCAAAAATATAAGTAGAACCATTTTCGGATCCCACTAAAATTATATATTCACTTGAGTCTTTACTTGTATCATTCTGAATTAGTTTTCTTGTTTTTCTACGTTGAATAGTCATATAAAAACCTGAGTACATAAAAAAAAGGAGTACAACGCTAGTAGCAAGCAGCACGATAGACCATAAAACATTTCCTTTTCCTGTATGCAATATTAGACTGTAATACGAGACCAATTTTACAAAAGGATACTGTTGATCAACTAGAACATGACCGTTAAACTGATTAACGATAAGTTCCTTATGCATCAATTCTAATGTAAAATAATCTTCAATATCATCTGAAAAAGGGAATTGTATATTTCTTACTTCGTCAAGTTTTATATTCTTAAAAATTTCAAAATCAGCAATAGAAATAGCCGAATCTTCTGTATGCTCTAGAATAGGAACTTGATTAGATGATGAATGTTTAGGTAATAAAGAAAATTTTTCTAGTGATAAATATACTCCTGTGACAGCTATAATGAGTATTGTGATTAAAAACCATCTCCCGAGAACTACATGATAGAATTGATTAGAATACTCTTTGTGTACTTTCGAAAAAAAACGTGTAAACCCACCTTGTCTCTTACAAATAAGAAGGACTCCTGTAATTGCTATAATTACCAGTAATAAAGAAACTAACCCAACAAAAAACCGACCAATACTTTTCAAAAACAGAGATCGATGCAAATTTGTTGCAAATTTGAATATTGCTGCTTTATTTTCTGGAACTCCTAATTTTTCTCCTGTTCTTGGGTCTATGTAGATTCTTTCATTTTTCCCATTTTTGGTAACTACAGAAGCTATCACAAAATTGGCTTCTTCTACAACAATATCAATTACTTCTTCATATTCTTTTTGAAGTACTTCAACCATTTCTGCAATCGATATAGTATCTATATTTTCGATAGCATAAGGTTGAGCAGCATTGGAAATAGGCTCTAAAGCCAGAATAATTCCAGTAATAGCAGCTATTGATAAAAAAACAGCAGAAGATATAGCCAAAATTAAATGGCTATATCTCCATATCGAAATCGTCATATTTCCTTTATATTATTGAGGCATCATCCTCACATATCTAATAAAACCGTTTCCTTTTACTTTAGATTTTAAAGTTGCTGTGGTTAATTCGAATTCCACGTCATCTTTGTAATACTCTTGATCTTCTACTGCAGTTTCAAAACGGATTTTATAACCAGCATTGATTTTATCCTTGGGAATTTTAATAACACTCACTGTTCTCTCTCCACCACCAATTGTTGCTCCTGAAATCGCATCGATATCAGGCCTTCTTTTTCCATAAAACTTCCACCATTCTGTAATATCGCTATACCATTCACTGTCCTTTCCTTGTACATATAAGGTTTGATCATATGACCCATCTGGTTTCATAAGGGAAATTACAACATATGCTCCTTCTCCGGTATAATTGACCATCTGAATCATACATTTTAAGTTTGTCGTATTAGGTTCTTTTGTAAAAGAAAATAAAGCCAATATTGTAAAAACTGCTATTGGAAATATCTTAAAAATCTTTTCCATATTATCTGTTAATCTCTATTATTTTAATTGAAATATTCTTTTGATCTAATCTTGTAAGAAGTTCAACTGAATATTTTGTTTTTGTAATAATTCGTTTTCTGATGCCAGATCAAAAACAGTTTCATCAAAACTGGTTTGGATATTCTTATCGGCACCATTTTCTAATAGGAACTTCAATACATCTGTATTCTTAGCTTTCATAGCTGCTAAATGGAGTGCTGTATTTCCATCTGAATTCTTTGTATTCAAAGACACATCTAATTGTGCGATCTTTTTAAGCAAGCTTAGATCGTTCTTCTTTACAGCCAGATGCCATAGTGTTTCTCCATCTGCTTGCTGTTCTGTAAAATTCACTCCTTTTTCTTTAAGCAATGAAATCTTCTTGTCAAATTCATCTGGCTTTTTAGCATTGTAAGACTGTACAACGTAATATGCTAATGAATTTCCTTCTACATCTTTCAAAATTGGATCTGCTCCATTTTTTAGCAATAGATCTACCACTTCTAATGAATTTCTTTGAGCAGCTTTCATCAATGGAGTTACTCCGCTTTTATTTGCATGATTTATGTTACTAACACTTTTGATCAAATGCGAAATACTATTGAAATCATTTCGAGAAACTGCATTAGCAAAAGGAGTATCACCTTTACTATCTGCCTGATTAACATCCACTCCTTTTTCGATAAAATAGTTGAAGATATTAAGGTCTTTATTTTTAAAAGCTAAAGCATGTAATGGATTTACTCCATCTTTTGTTACTACATTAGGTTGAATTCCCAATGCCTCTAAATATTTATAGACATCAAGACTATTTTCAGTTCCTCTGGTACCTTGACTTGCAAATATGAAAGCGTTGCCACCATTGTCATTTAATTCTTTATAGGTTACTCCTTTCTGAATGAGTAGATCCAACAGTTTCTTATTTCCTTTTTTGGCAGCATAATTAAAGATTCCATTCCCTTTATCATCTTTACTGTGCAGATCAATACCTTTATCAAGAAAGTAAGTGATCAACGTGTCATCTTCTAAAAATGGAGCCACTAATAACATTGGATTAGCTCCGTCATTACTTTTCTCTTTTAAAGGATCTGCTCCGTTAGCTATGCAAAAATCATACAGCTTAGTATTTGTTTGCCCAGTAACAGCTCCAAAGTTTAGTACCGAATATCCATGACTATCGATGAAATCAGTTCTTGCTCCTTTATCCAAAAGATATTGCATCATCTCAAGATTATCTCGATAAATCGCCCAAAAAATATACGTACGACCGTCATGCGTCTTCTTATTTACATCATTTCCTTTTTTAGTCAATAGATATTTTATAGTTGTATTATCTACTTTTTCAATTAGTGCCCAGGAAACTGCATCAAAAGCAAATCGATTTAATTCTGTGGGATCATTTCCATTCGCAATGTCCTTATCTATTTGATCAATAGTGGGATTAGCTTTCCAGTAAGCTCTATCTAAAAAAACATTTTGCTGAGCCGTCATTTTTGTCAAGACAAAAACAAGGATAAGGCACGTACAATACTTGTAATACATATTATGGTTTTTTTACAAAGGATTCTATAATAGAATTGATATCAGCTTCTGCGGTATAATCTTCGGTAAACAAATGCTTATATAGTGCCTTGTTTTCCACCTTCAGCTCTAAGGATAAATTCTTATTTCTAGCAAATACTTCATCCCATTTACCACGAACTAATGCCCATTTACTTTGATGCTCTTTCCACCAATTAGCAGCTGCTGCACAACGTTTATCATCTACACGCTTGTAAACATTATATCCTTTTTCTTTGGCAAGAATAACATCTTCTTTCTTTTTTTCTCGTATTACTTTAGCATTATCCTGATCATGAATCCATCCAGTTTCAGTGATTTCATGACGATTTCCTCTGATCGTAACATTATAGTCACTTCTTGTAGTATATTCTCTTCTTGGCAGTGGTGCTGGAGTTGTATTTTCCCAAAAGCTTTTACCATCAACATGTACCCAACTTGCTGAACCTTCATAACGAGGGCTATCATCTACTTGAAAGACTTTTTGAGACCACTGCCCAGTTACATCTTCTTTAGGCTTTTGAACATATTTCCAATTGTTATCCCCATCGTATAGATAAAAATCTTGATTTTCATATTCCCAATCTTGTCTCCAATGCTTCACAATATGAGGCTCTGCTGGATTACCGACTTGTAAGATGTGCTGGATAGATATTTTATCTTCTTCATCGACTACAAGCTGTGCCCATTCTATACCTCCTGTTACTTTTACTTTAGAAGGTTTATATAAAGAATCACTACTGTAACTAAAGGTTTCTGCAAAATTAAAAGACACTTCATAGCACCCGCACATAGACTTTATTGCGGTAAGATCATTTTCTTTTTTACTTGTTTGACTTACTACCACACCAGACATAAATAGTGACAAGATAGCTGCTAACCGACTGATTTTCATTTTGATTAATAATTAAAAAGGTTAAAAACAAAAAATTAATTACTCTTATTTAGACTCAATTAAAATAAGATTATATATTTGCAAAGCTAATTATTATTTTTAATTAATCTAAATAAATGAAGAAATTCATTACCTTAATATTACTTTTATCTTTTAATTCATACGGTCAGGAAGATCCTCTATCTAGAGAAAATGACTCCTTAAAAACTGAAAAGCTGGAAGAAGTTGTTCTGACTGCTACGCGGACAGAACGTCAATTATCTTCTATTCCACTACCTGTAATTTTAGTTTCGGATAAGATTATTAAACAATCTGGAAGTGTTCGCTTAAATGATATTCTAGCAGAACAAACTGGACTTGTTCTTGCTAATGATGAAAGTGGTTTTGAAGGCATTCAAATACAAGGAATAGATTCTGATTACACACTCATATTATTAGATGGTGTCCCACTTGTGGGTAGAAGCTCAGGTAATTTTGATCTAAGTAGATTAACCGTTGGTAATATTAAACAGATAGAAGTGGTCAAAGGACCGACCAGTAGCTTATACGGATCTGAAGCTTTAGCAGGAGTAATTAATATTATTACAGAAAAACCTAAAAACGAAAAACTGAAAGGACAAGCATCTTATCGAATTGGATCTTTTACTGCTCAGGACATGAATCTATCATTCCAACAAAAAAAAGGTAAAATACGATATGCTTTGTTTGGAAACCGTTTTTCTAGAGGAAGATACACTCTTAATCCTGATAATGATGAAAACTCTTTAACGATAAATCCAATTGAGAATTACACTTTTAATGGTCGATTTTATTATGAGATTAATGACAACCTAAAATTAAGTGCTTCAGGAAGGTATTTTGATCAATTACAAGATTCTGGTTTTTCAATTAGCGATACAGATGCAGATGGACAAGAAGTTATAGTAAATGCCGAAGGTGAAGCAATAGAAAGAGATATAAACGCCCTTATCAAATTAGATCAAAACTGGTCTAAAAAGTTTGATGCTACTTATGAGTTATACTATACTAATTATATCGCGGAAGATATCAGCAGAAATTCTGAAACTAATGATATAGTTTTCAGCAATTTATTTGATCAAAAACTATTTAGAGGTGAAATACGTGCGAATAATAAAATTGGAAATATTGGTACGATAACCACTGGTGCTGGTTATCAATATGACTTTCTAGACAGAAGTCTTTTTGAAAATGAAGTTAGCTTCAATTCTCAGTATATCTATAGTCAGTTCGACATGAATCCATTAGAAAACCTAAATATTATCATCGGAGCTCGTTTTGACAATCACTCAGAATATAGTAATCAGGTAAGTCCAAAGTTTGCCTTTAACTATAAAATAACTGACAACCTTTCTATCAAAGGTTCTACAGGTTATGGATTCAAAGCCCCAGATTTTAGACAACTGTACCTAAACTTTACTAATCCATCTGTTGGATATTCAGTTTTAGGCTACAAAACAGTACCACAAGAACTACAGACTCTTTTTGATCAAGGACAATTAGCATTTGGAACTAATCTAACATCTGCACAAGGACAAGCAAGAGTTGATGAACTAATAGCTCCTTTTGGAAATGATCTCGAAGCTGAAAGTTCTATTGGTTATAACATTGGACTTAACTATCGACAATCTAATAAACTCATATTAGATCTCAACTTTTTTAGGAATGACTTTAGAAATCTGATTGACACTTTTGTGCTTGCTAGAAAAACGAACGGACAAAATGTATTTAGCTATCAGAATTTTGATGAAATCTATACCGAAGGAATAGAATTTAGTGCTACTTATCATTTACATAAAAATATAGAAATCAGTGGTGGCTACCAGCTATTATACGCTTTTAATAAAGACATTAAAAGACAAGTAAAAAACAGAGAACTATTTGTACGAGACGAAAACCTAACATCCGTGGCACTCTCCGAAGATGATCATTACGGTTTTTTTAATCGATCAAGACATAATGGAAATCTCAAAGTCTTTTGGGAAATACCAAAATGGACTTTAAACCTTAATGCACGTGCCATCTACAGAAGTACGTATGGACTAGGAGACACTAATGGTAATGGAACATTTGATGCTTTCGATAGTGAAGCGGTTGTCGTTGATGGTTTTGCAACACTGAACATAGCAGCCAGCAAAAGGCTATTTAAAAAATTTGAAATACAAGCAGGTGCGGATAACGTACTCAACTACCAAAATATTAATATCCCAGGAAATCCCGGAATAAGAGGATATGTAAGAGTTAATTACCAATTTTAATATGTATAAAAATGAAAAGAGGATTTTATTTATTACTAATTTTTAGTTTCATTGTTGCTTCTTGTAGCAGTGATGACGACTCATCATGTGCAGAGACTGTTTTTTTTGAAGATGCTGATGGCGATGGACTAGGAAATGCCGCTTCATCACAACTTGCATGTACAGCTCCAGATGGATTTGTTGCTAATTCAGATGACAATGATGACAGCCAAGCATTAGCAGACCTTGTTTCTGCAACTGCAAACAATATCCACGCCCCTCAAGAAGGCGGACAAGGACAACCAATATCTGGAGAGTTTACCTTATATGATTTGGATGCAGGACAAATCACTACAAATGCAGATGACTGGGATATTGCTTTTAGAGGAACGACGATTATAATAAACGGAGGAGTTTCTCAAGGAACTACTGATGAACCAGACAGAACTTCAAATGCTGCTGCTTATATTGCTACTGGAACCATGACGGATATCGCCTCTGTAGACACTAATCTTTTTACACAAGATGCAGCAGACGTTCTTGCTATTCCATCAGGAAGTGATAACGGATGGTATAATTATTCTGGATCTCCGTTATTTTTGATTACTCCATTACCGGGGAAAATCTTAGTCATTAGAACATCTGAAAATAAATATGCTAAAGTAGAAATTCTCAGCTATTATAAAGATGCACCTACCAATCCAGATGCCTTTACTGATGAAGGTAGATATTTCACATTTAATTATGTCTACCAGCCGAACAACAATGTAACTAGCTTCTAATTTTATGATTTGTTAATACCCCTTTTGTTAAGTTATAATTGTTTGGCTTATATAAAGAAAACCTTGTTCACAAGGTTTTCTTTTTTTTGAAACAACTTTTTAGTAGAATACCGTATTTTTGAAATCTTCAAGTAAAAACACACCTCGCTATGATTCCAAAAAAACATATTATTGATAGATTTATAAGTTATGTTACTATAGATACAGAAAGTGATCCTAACAGCGATACTACTCCAAGCTCTGAGAAACAATGGGATCTTGCGAATAAATTAGTGGAAGAATTAAAATCTATTGGTTTGGAGGATGTCACTATCGATGAAAATGCGTACATCATGGCGACAGTACCTTCTAATATAGATCATGAAGTACCTACTATTGGTTTTATTTCTCATTTCGATACTACACCTGATTTTACAGGAGCGAATGTAAATCCGCAGATCATAGAAAATTACGATGGAAAAGACATTATACTGAATAAGGAGGAAGAAATTATTTTATCGCCAGATTATTTTGAAGATTTAAAACTATACAAAGGACAAACGTTAATCACCACTGATGGTACTACTCTATTAGGTGCTGATGATAAAGCTGGTATTGCAGAAATAGTATCTGCTATGGAATACTTAATCCAACATCCTGAAATAAAGCATGGTAAAATCCGTATTGGATTTACTCCAGATGAAGAAATTGGAAGAGGAGCTCATAAATTTGATGTACAAAAGTTTGGTGCAGAATGGGCTTATACAATGGATGGTAGTCAAATTGGTGAATTAGAATACGAGAATTTTAATGCCGCAGGTGCCGTAGTTACGATCAAAGGAAAAATAGTACATCCTGGGTATGCTAAAGGCAAAATGATTAATAGTATGTATATCGCTCAGGATTTTATTAACTCTTTACCTCGATTGGAAACTCCAGAACATACTAGTGGTCGTGAGGGATTCTTTCATCTTCATACCATGAATGGTGAAGTAGAAGAAACCAAATTACATTACATTATTAGAGATCATGATAAGGAGCATTTTGAAGCTCGCAAAGAAATGATGTCCAAACTAGGTGATGAGCTTAATAAGCAATATGGAAAAGATGTTATCCATGTAGAGATAAAAGATCAATACTATAATATGAAGGAAAAGGTGGAACCTGTAATGCATATTGTAGATATTGCCGAAGAAGCTATGAAGGCATTGGGAATTAAACCGCTTATAAAACCAATCCGCGGGGGAACCGATGGATCGCAATTGAGCTATATGGGATTACCTTGCCCTAATATATTTGCTGGTGGTCATAATTTCCATGGAAGATATGAATATGTTCCGGTAGAAAGTATGATCAAAGCTGTAGAAGTAATCGTAAAGATTGCACAACTTACTGCAGAACGTAAATAGTACTTCGTCGATATTTTAATTATTTGGACGATTTTACTCTTTTTTCTCATTTCGAAATAAAAAGCAAATACCTCGTATAGTAGTAGATTTATGTGATAACTATTTAATCACTTTAAAACGTAAATCATGCAAACTACAGAAAAAGTAGTGGATACAGCAGTATCTGCTACAACTGAGACCGGAGGTGCCATTATGGACTCTTTAGGAGGATTTTTTAACTCTATACAAGAAGGTGTAGGTCAATATGGATTAAAAATTGTTGGAGGAATTGTAGCCCTAATTATTGGTCTCTGGATTGTAAAGATGATCATGAAAGCCATCAAAAAAGCGTTTGACAAAAGTAATGTAGATCACACACTAAAACCTTTCTTAGTTACTTTAGTTAATTTCTTACTAAAGGTACTGTTATTTATTTCTATTGCAGGAATCGTTGGGATTCCAACAGCGACTTTTGCAGCCTTATTAGCGGCCGTTGGTTTAGCTATTGGTGGCGCTTTTAACGGTTCATTAGGACATATGGCTGCAGGAGTAATGTTATTAGTTTTCCGACCGTTTAAGGTAGGAGATCTTATCGAAACTGGAGGGAAATTAGGTTTTGTTAAGGAAATTTCGGTTTTCGTTACCATCTTAGAAACGTTCCAAAACAAAACAGAAATCATTCCTAATGGTTCTATTACTTCAGGAACAATCACCAACCTTACTACAATTGGTAACTTAAGAGTAGATATGCCTTTTGGTATCCAATATGGAACCGATATCGAAAAGGCAAAACAAATCGTGCTAGAGGTAATGAAAAATGATCCAAAAGTAATGAATGATCCTGCACCAAGAGTTGCTGTTAATAATTTGGGAGCGAATGGAGTTGAGCTATTAGCACTACCATATTCTACTTGCGATGATTATTGGGATGTATATTGGGATACACGTCAAAAAATTGTTGAGGCATTAGGTAATGCTAACTATGCAGCACCATTACCACAACGTATTGTGACTATGAAATCATAAGTACATATTACCCATAAAAAAAGCGTCGTACACAAGATGTACGACGCTTTTTTTTAACGATAGCCTTTATTATTTTTTCTTTTCTGCAGGTGGCGCATTTAATTTCTGACTCATTTCTAGTGAAATGGCAGATTTATCAAATGTTAGCTTTCCTGATCCGGTTTCGATAATAACGGCATTATTTTTTTCACTGAAGTCAAAAACTTTTCCGTGAAGACCGCTTTTTGTAACAACACGATCTCCTTTCTTAAGTTCTTCAGCAAATTTCTTCTCCTTTTTAGCCTTTTGCATTTGTGGACGTATCATAAAAAAATACATCACTACAAATATCAGAAGTATAAAAGGTAACTGTCCTCCAAATCCTTCCATAAATATTACTCACTTACAGGAGTTCCGCTAACTGGCTTAGCTTTTGGAGTTACCATTGCCTTAATCTTAAGGATTTCTTTTCCTGCTTCAGTGTTTGCAGTAATAGTAACTTGTTTGTTCTGAGCATTAGGCTTTCCGTTAGAGTTAAACTTTACTAACATAGATCCTGTTGCTCCTGGTGCTACTGGTTCTTTAGTCCACTCAGGAACTGTACAACCACAACTACCTTTTGCGTTTACAATTACTAAAGGAGCTTTACCTGTGTTTGTAAATGTAAATGTATGCTCTACAACATCACCTTCGTTGATAGTTCCAAAATCGTGCTCTGTTTCAGAGAAAGTCATTACAGGAAAATCTGTGTTTTTTGCATCACGATCTGCAGCATCTGCTACATTTTCTTCTTTAACTTTTTCTGCTGCATTATCTTTACAAGACATAAATGTCAAAGCAAAAACACCAGCCAAAATTAAGATTCCTTTTTTCATTACTTGGGTTTTTAATTAATTGAGGGTTAAAAATACTATTTTTTTTGAACTACATAAGTCCACGGCCAACTTTATTTAATTTACCGTTTTCTTGATACTCTTTTGATATTTTATCAAGAATTCCATTGATAAATATACTACTCTTTGGAGTACTATATTCCTTTGCAATCTCTAAATATTCGTTAATTGTTACTTTTACAGGTATTGACGGAAACTTTTGAAACTCACAAATTGCCATTTTAATCACTGCTTTATCCAATTCTGCAATTCGGTCTTTGTCCCAATTTGGGGTCTTACCTTCTATCTCTTTTGCAAACTCTACTCCTTTTAAAGCAGTTTTTCTAAAAATATCTTTTGCAAATTTTTTGTCGTCGATATCTTTATAAAGACTAGGTAATGACATATGCTCATCATGTGTCTTTTTGATTTTTCTGAGCATTTTAATAATTCCAGTATTTATAAGCGGTAGATCATCAATCCAGGTAAGTTTTTGATCCTCTATATATTCGTAGAGCTTTTCATTAGGAGCTATAATCTCTTTGAATACATCAAGAATAAAATCTTTATCCTCTTTAAAAGAGCTCATTTTTGTACTCATGTAATCTGAGTATAGTTCACTCTTTTTAATTTCTTTCCAAAGTATTTTTACATACTCGTCATCTAGATCCCAACAATTTAATTTCTTGCGATCCATAGCTTCCTTTAATTCTAGATTCTTTTCTAGCAATAAAAGAACTTCATTATTAATAAACTTTAAATTTGGATTTTTCTCTTCTGAAGTAGCTAAATGTTTTTTCTGACTTTTTTCTATAAAATCAGCCGCATGTTTTCTTATTTCTACCAAAAGTTGCAGGTTAATAAGAAATAAATCATACATCTGATCGATACTAAAAAGTAAAAACTTTTCTTCTTTATCTAAATTATCACTTTGCGTCTGCTCCATTGCGTAGAGTGACTGCATTACTTTAACTCGAATATGTCTTCTGGTTAACATAAGAAATTACAAAGAACATTAATAAAAAGGGGGCGAAAGTGGTTCTCACTTTCGCCCTGCAAAAATACTATTATTTTTATTCTACAAGTTCTAAAACTTACATTATTATATTGTAAATTTTAGATTACTATTATTTGCTATTTTTTTTAGAAGCAATTCTTTCTTCAGCAATGCTCATTGCTGCAGCATTCGTAGTCATCCCTGTAGCTTTTGCTTTATTCAAAATATCTAATGTAGTATTGTAAATATTTTCGGTTTTAGATTTAATCTGCTCTCTACCGTACCCTTCTATTTCTGCGTATACATTAATAATACCTCCTGCATTAATTAAGAAATCAGGAGCATAAACAATACCTCTTTCTTGCAATAAAGGTCCATGGATATTCTCGGTAGCTAATTGATTATTCGCCGCTCCAGCGATCACTTTTACTTTTAACTTATCTATAGTATCGTTATTTATAGTAGCTCCTAAAGCACACGGCGCATAGATATCCGCTTCTTCTGCATATAAATCTTGTCCTCTGTAAATATCAACTCCGTATGCAGCACTTACTTGCTCTAAACGTTCTTGATTGATATCTGCAATAATTACGTTAGCACCTTCTTCTGCAGTTAAACGAACTAATTCCTCTCCTACGTGACCTATTCCTTGTACCAATATCTTTTTGCCTTCTAGATTATCTGTTCCATAAGCGAACTTAGCAGATGCTTTCATTCCCATATACACCCCATAAGCAGTTACTGGTGATGGATTACCCGCTCCTCCTTTTTCTTCAGAAATACCTGTTACATAAGGAGTAACTTCTCTAACAGTATCCATATCAGAAGTTTCCATTCCAACATCTTCTGCTGTGTAGTATTTTCCTCCTAAGGTATGTACAAACTCTCCAAAACGTCTCATCAATGCAGGTGTTTTGACCGTCTTAGGATCTCCGATGATTACTGCTTTACCACCACCAAGATTTAAACCAGTGATTGCAGCTTTGTAGGTCATACCTCTAGACAAACGTAATACATCATTTAATGCATCCCATTCTGTTTGATAATTATACATTCTAGTACCTCCCAAAGCAGGTCCTAAAATTGTGTTATGCACACCAATTATTGCCTTTAATCCTGTATCTTTGTCTTGACAAAAAACAACTTGTTCGTGATCATTAAAAGACAATTGTCCAAATACTGGAGCTTCTTTTTTTAATTGATTTGCAGTAAGCACTTCAGTTATCATTTTCAGAAATTTTAAAATGTTATTATTAAATAATAGTCAAAATTGGAGTGCTAAAATAATGTATTTTTACGAATTTAAAATTTTTTGTTGTTAAATTTTAAGAATTTGTTAATAATTGAGTTTCTAAAAATCAATACTTTATGCGTGCATTACAGCATCTGAACAAGTACTTCCTGAAATATAAATATCGACTCATCATCGGTTTATTCATTACCATTATTGCCAGAATTTTTGCAGTTGCTGTTCCTAAATTTGTAGGAGACTCTGTAGAAATAGTAGAGCAATATATCAACCATAGCATTACGGATATCAACGAAGTAAAATCGGGATTGATTACTAACATTTTATTAATTCTTGGTTCGGTTCTTATTGCAGCTTTCTTTACATTTTTAATGAGGCAGACTTTTATCGTTGTGTCTCGATTTATAGAATTCGATTTAAAAAATGAAGTATTCGAACATTATCAAATTTTGTCTCTGAATTTTTACAAAAAAAATCGAACTGGGGATTTGATGAATCGTATTAGTGAAGATGTTTCCAAAGTGAGAATGTATGTAGGTCCCGCGATTATGTATAGCGTAAACACAATAACATTATTTGTAGTAGTAATTGGCTATATGATTACAATTGCTCCACAATTAACATTATATACCGTAGCGCCATTACCTATTTTATCTATTTCTATTTATAAACTTAGTGTAGCTATTCATAAGCGGAGTACTATCGTACAACAGTATTTATCAAAACTAACCACATTTACGCAAGAATCTTTTAGCGGTATTTCGGTCATTAAAGCGTATGGAATAGAAACTCAAACGTTGACCAACTTCACAGAGTTATCTAATACTAGTAAAGAAAAAAATATAGATCTGGTTAAAGTTCAGGCGCTATTTTTCCCATTAATGGTACTTCTTATCGGAGTAAGTAATCTTTTAGTCATCTATATTGGAGGTCAACAGTATATTAATGGTACTATAAAAGATCTGGGAATCATTGTGGAGTTTATCATTTTTGTAAATATGCTCACTTGGCCAGTTGCCACTGTTGGTTGGGTTACCTCAATTATTCAACAAGCAGAAGCATCGCAGGTAAGAATTAATGAGTTCTTAAGCCAAGAACCAGAAATTACGAATACGGTAACTACCGAGACACCAATTACTGGTAATATCGTATTTGATGACGTTTCATTTACTTATGATGACACAAATATTACAGCTTTAAAAAATATTAGCTTTTCTATCAATTCTGGCCAAACCATTGCAATAATTGGAAAAACAGGATCTGGAAAATCAACTATTTTGGATTTATTAGGAAGGTTATATGATGTAAGTCATGGAGAAATAAAAGTAGACAATACTCCTATTCAAAAATTAAACCTCATCGACTTAAGATCCTCGATTGGATATGTACCACAAGATGCATTTTTATTCAGCGACTCTATTAGAAACAATATTAAGTTTGGAAAAACAGACGCTTCTGATGATGATGTGATCCAAGCTGCAAAAAACTCAGCGGTTCATAAAAACATTGTAGAATTCAGTAAAGGATATGATACGGTATTAGGTGAACGTGGAATAACTTTATCCGGCGGACAAAAACAGCGTGTATCTATTGCCAGAGCAATTATTAAAGATCCATCGATATTACTTTTTGATGATTGTTTGTCTGCAGTAGACACAGAAACAGAAGAAGAAATTCTGAATAATCTTCATAGAATTTCTAAAAATAAGACTACTTTTATCGTAAGTCATCGTGTTTCTACAGCTAGAAATGCGGATAAAATAATCGTACTAGACGAAGGAAAAATTATCCAAAAAGGTACTCATAATCAACTATTAAAGGTCGATGGATACTACAAAGAACTGTATTTAAAACAGCTTAGCGAAAAAGAAATTTGATATTTTGTTGTACGATTAACAATTTTTTTGGATTTTTGATTCCATCGTAACAGACTAATTAATTAAGAAATAAGGATTATGAGCGATAATGAAATGTTGGATAAAGAGGAAATTTTCTCAAAAGTTTTAAGAGCAGGTAGAAGAACCTATTTCTTTGATGTAAGATCGACAAAAGCAGGGGATTATTATCTTACTATTACAGAAAGTAAAAAATTCACTAACGATGACGGATCTTTTCATTACAAAAAGCACAAGATCTATTTATACAAAGAAGATTTTGCTGGATTCACTGAGATATTAAATGAAATGACCGATTTTATCGTTAATGAAAAAGGTGAAGAAGTAATCAGTGAGAGACATCAAAGAGATTATCAGAAGTCTTATGACCACAGTGCGGTATCCGCTTCGGTTAATGAAGAAGTTACTGCTTCTACTGAAAGTTTTACAGATGTAAGCTTTGACGATATATAAGAGCAATAAGTTATGTTAAACTTATGCAAACCGCTTCAATCTCTGAAGCGGTTTTTTTTATTTTCGACAGCATTAAACTCAACAATCGCAGATATCATTCCTATGAAGTACTTCTTATCTATCATTTTTTCAATTTTATCACTTTCTTCTTTTGCTCAAAAAAATCTTTCGTTAGACTATTATTTACCAAAAGATGTATCTTATAACCCTAACATTCCCACTCCACAGAGTATTTTAGGTTTCGTTCCCGGTAAATGGCATGTTACACATGATAAGTTGGTGGAGTACATGAAAAGTTTAGCAAAAGCTTCATCTAGAATTACTATTGAAGATCGCGGAAAAACTTTTGAAGACAGACCTCTTATTCTTCTAACCATTACTTCAGAGAAAAACCATCAGAACTTAGAAAAGATTAGAAAAGAACATCTAGAACTTACAACAAGTACTTCTAACACAAAAGATATCTCATCGATGCCCGCTATTGTATACCAAGGACTTTCTATTCATGGTAATGAACCAAGTGGATCTAACGCAGGTTTAGTAGCAGCGTATTATCTTGCTGCTGCCCAAGGACCAAAAATTGATGAGCTCTTAGAAAATGTTGTTATTTTATTCGACCCATCTCTTAACCCTGATGGCTTGCAGCGATTTTCTTATTGGGCGAATACCAACAAAAGTAAAAACATTAATCCTGATCCACAGGATAGAGAATATAGCGAAGTATGGCCAGGAGGAAGAACGAATCACTACTGGTTTGATATGAATCGTGATTGGTTGCCTGTACAATTACCAGAATCTAGAGCTCGAATAGCTACTTTTCATAAGTGGTATCCTAACGTCTTAACGGATCATCATGAGATGGGAACAAATAGCACGTTTTTCTTTCAACCAGGAATACAATCAAGAACCCATCCATTAACACCAAAATTAAATCAGGAACTCACAAAGAAAATTGGCAACTACCATGCAGATGCTTTAAATAAAATTGGGTCTTTATACTATACCGAAGAAAATTTTGATGACTTCTACTACGGAAAAGGATCTACATTTCCTGATATCAATGGAGGAATAGGTATTTTATTCGAACAAGGGAGTTCTCGTGGTCATGCTCAGGAAAGTGACAACGGAATACTAACATTTCCTTTTACCATTAGAAATCAGTTTACCGCGATGTTATCGACCTTAGAAGCTGCCAAATCTATGCGTACTGAGTTATTGCAATATCAAAAAAACTTCTACTCTAACGCGCGCAGAGAAGCAGAAAATGGCGCTTATCTTTTCGGAAACGAAAAAGATGCAGCCTCTGCATATCACCTAGCCGAAATCCTAAAAAGACATCAAGTTTCATTTTATGAATTAAAAAATGATATCTCTTCTAATGGTAAAAAATTCAAAAAAGGATATAGTTATGTAGTACCAAAAAATCAAAAGCAAAGTCGCTTGATCAAAGCTATGTTCGAGAAACGCACTAAGTTCCAAGACAGTCTATTTTATGATGTGTCTGCTTGGACATTCCCACTAGCTTTTAATTTGGATTTTAGCGAAAGAGCTTCTACTACAGAATTAGGTAATGAAGTTACAAATTTGGAGTTTAGAAAACCTACGGTAATTGCAAAAAGTAACTATGCCTATCTTATGGAATGGCATGAGTACTATACTCCAGCGGTTTTATATAAGATTCTTCGTAAAGGATTAAGAGCTAAGGTAGGAATGACACCTTTTTCTGTAGAAAACAAGAACTACGACTATGGAACTATAATGATTCCTATTCAGAATCAAAGACTAAGTGCAGACGAACTCCATACATTTTTACAACAGCTAGCCGCAGAAAATCATGTGGATATCACTGGAGTTTCAACCGGTTTAACTTCAGGAATAGACCTAGGAAGTAGTCAGTTTAGAGCATTAAGTTTACCAAAAATAGCATTGTTAACAGGAAATGGAATTACACCTTATGACGCTGGAGAAATATGGCATGTAATGGACCAACGTTATAACATCCCGCTTACAAAACTAAATACAGAATCTTTAGAAAGAAGAGGGTTATCCAGATATACTCATATCATTCTCCCAAACAGCTGGAATCAAAGCATGAGTAAGAATGTGATCGACAAAATAAAAACTTGGATCAGAAATGGAGGAACTCTCATTGGATATAGAAATGCCGCACAGTTTTTTAAGAACAATGAGCTCATGAAAATTGAGTTTTCTAAACCTGAAAATGATGCTAAAAATATCTCTTTCGAACAACAAAGAGATTTCTTCGGAGCGCAAGTAATTGGTGGTGCTATTTTTGAAGCAAAAACAGACAGATCTCATCCTATCAACTTTGGTTACAAGAATAATAAAATTTCCCTTTTCAGGAATACTACATTATTCATCAAACCTGATAAGCAGAGCTACAATAATCCCATTCAGTATACCAAATCTCCTTTATTAAGCGGATATATTAGTAAGAAGAATTTAGACTCATTAGCAAGCACAGTTCCCTTTAGACATCAAAGTTTAGGTAGAGGAAATACTATTTTATTTACAGACAATACTAATTTCAGAGCATTTTGGTATGGCACCAATAAATTACTAATGAATGCTATATTCTTTAGTGATGAAATGTGATAACGTTCACATTTTCATCTAACAAATACTATTAGACAGAGCAGTTTTTAAGTGCCGTTTGGCGGATGAAGTCTTTTAGACTTGGACAACCTTAATATTACTATACATATTTCGATAGTAAAAATAAGTTCTTTTATTTTACGAAGTGTTACGGTAAGCTATTTCTAAACTCTAAATAATGATGCAACACTTCATTAGGAGCTTCTGTTTGAGGATAGTGCCCAATAGTTTCTAAAATTACCACATCTGCATCAGCAATATTCTCCTTGTAGAACGTTGCCATATGCTTCCCGGAAATCGGATCTACACCTCCATTAATTAGTCTTTTCGGAATATCTGTATATTGTAAAGCTTCTCGCCAACGGATTTTATAAACCTTTCGTTCCTTTAAATACTTAATAAGCTTTGGGATTACATTTTTACCAGAATTATAGGCTATCGTTTCCCAAAAGTCATCAATTTCTTGTTCACTAACCTGAGTTTTCTTTCCAAATATTTTTTTAAAATTTTTAGCCAAAGTATGGCGTCCCATAAAATACTTCAACAAACCTCCTAGTGGTGTTAGTAATAATTTCTGCGTAAGTGTAGGAAAATTAGTTTCGGGAAACATACCCCCGTTTAAAAAACAAACAGAATTAATATTCAAAGGATACGCATCCTTCTCTCTTGTTCTGGCCAACATTTCCTGAACCACCGTATCTCCATAGTCATGAGCCAAAATATGGAATGAAGAAATCCCTTCAGAAAGTAAAAACGCTTCCCAAATATCTACCTGAGCACCTATTGTATAAACAAATTCTTCAGGTTTAGATGAAAAACCAAAGCCTAACATATCTATTGCATAAACCTGATAACTATCAACTAAACGATCCCAGATTTTATGCCAATCCCAGGAAGAAGTCGGAAAACCATGAACTAGAATTAAAGGATCTCCTTTACCTTCTTTTTTGTAGAAAATTTCATGATTTTTATAAGTAAAATATAATCCTGAATTCTTCCAATCCTGTAAATTCATATTATTTTTTCCCGAACATTTTTTGGATAACCCATCCTGGACCGATCAGTAAAAATTGAAGATCCTTAAGAAAAGAAGGCTTTTTCCCTTCTAATTTATGTCCGTAAAACTGACCTAACCATGCCGCTACAAAAATCCCTAAAGAAACCATCCATAAGGGAGCATATTGACCTATATAATAATTAGCAATGATACAGAGTGCGGAAAAAATCAAAATTTGCAATGCCATTTTTACTGATAATCTTACATAAAAGAACAGCACAAATAGTAATACTACAAATGCCCAGTTTTCTATAAACTGGTTATTTCCTGGGATTACAGAAGCTAAAAATCCATTAGGAATACTCATTAAAAGTCCTACGATCGAAAAATAAATAGCTGGAACACAAATAAAATGTATAAGGATATTTGTTTTATTTTGATGACTTACAGCATACTCCGCAAACCAAGTTTCTAAAGTTCTCATAATTTTATATTTTGAAATGTAACTAAGATAATAATTTTTAGACTTATAAAGTATAATATTGTAATTTCGAAACTTCATAAAAACAAAGATTATGGCACGTACACCTTCTAATATGCTTCCATTAGGCACGATAGCTCCTGATTTTACCCTTGTTGATGCTGTTACTAATAATGCAACCTCTCTAGATGATATTAAAGGTGAAAGAGGTACTGTAATCATGTTTATTTGCAATCATTGTCCTTTTGTAATACATGTAAACGAAGAAATTGTAAGAATTGCCAACGATTATCGGGTACAGGGTTTTGGTTTTGTTGCTATTAGTAGTAATGATATCGAAAACTATCCTCAAGATGCTCCGCAATTTATGTGGAAAACCGCACAGAAAAATAATTATTCGTTTCCATATTTATATGATGAAAATCAGGAAGTAGCAAAAGCTTATGATGCTGCTTGCACGCCTGATTTTTACCTTTTTGATTCAGAATTAAAATTGATCTATCGTGGTCAGCTAGACGATTCTAGACCTGGAAATGGAATTCCAGTGAACGGTCGTGATCTTAGACAGGCTTTAGATGCCGTATTGCGCAATGCAACCGTTTCCGAAGTTCAAAAACCTAGTATAGGCTGTAATATAAAATGGAAGCAGTAATAACAACCTTTTACATTTCAATTCCCGCAACAATCTGAAGATGTGCCAAGTGATGATTACCATGCCATGCATAGATTCCAATATCTTCTGCTAGCGAGATAACAACATCTCCTTCGGGATGAATAAATGATTTCTCTAAATCTTCTGAAGACAATCCTTTTAAAAAATACACCCATTTCGCATGCAATGCTTTAATCATATCTAGCGAGAGATAAATTGGAGCAGATTTGGTATCGAACAATTCTGCCCATCGATCCTCATAATAAGCTTTTATTACAGGATTCTCCTCGGTTAGAGCCCATTTAAAACGGATATAGCCATTATGATGGCTATCATGAATATGGTGAATTACCTGTCTTGCTGTCCAGCCCCCTGGTCTGTAAGGAGTTTCTAATTGTTGTTCGCTAAAATCAGCAACAAGCGTCTCTATTTTACTTGGTAAGTCTTCTATATCCTGTATCCAATTTGTAATATGTTCTGTTGTTATTTTGGACGGACACTCAAACTGCCCTATAGGGTATTGAAGATTCATAGCATTTATTCGATTTTTTTATAAAAAACTAAACTTGCAGATGCATCTTGCAAATCTTTTACTACCAATTCTACAGCGTTCAAAGATTCGATTTCATATCGATAAACATACTGATCTTTTGGAGAGGAACAATACATTACATCATCCTTTATTTTTACTTTTAACCGTTTCAGAAATTTTCCATCCCTAAAATTAAAACGTATAGTTTCTTCAAAAATCATATGCTCATCAGGAAACTGAACATTTACCCATTTCCCTTGTAACGCTTCATACGTATTTCTGTTTTTGAACTTATTATCCAATAAGGCTTTCATTCGCAAACTATAAGAAACGAAGGTTTCTTCTGGCTTTATATTTTTTACAGCATTTCCAGAAACTACTTTATAGATTTCGCTTCCTTTATCAAAAAAGTGTTTTGATTCAAATTTGGTAAACGCATTAGAATAATCCATGACTACAAGACCATCAGCATTTTTAGTTTCCATATACTGACGTTGTTTGTAGTTTACATGTATGAGTTGATCATTCCAAAAATAGAACACAGTAATCACCATCGCATTAGGCATTCCTATCTTACGAATAATCTTCTTTAGGCGTTCATGCTCATAATATCCATTAAGCTCTGCTCCATGATCTGCTATTTGATCTAAAAATTCCTCTGGATCCAGAGAAAAAACATCAGATTCCATATAGCTATCTATAATTTCTATCTGGTCTCTGATAGCTGCCATGGCTTCATTATTATCTTGTGTAAAAGAGTAATTTATACAACAAAATGTTAAAAAAACGATTAGTATCCACTTCATAACTATCCAAAATCGGGGTTTCTTTATTGGTTTATTATCCCAAAAAGGGTTGTAAATATCTAAATTATAGACGGGAAAGTTTACTCTTTTTGGAAAAACTTCCAAATTTTAGAAAGGAAATTAACATTTGACACTTCAAATCAAGTGTTAATTATGAGTTAAAGTGACTTTTTTATGTAGGGTAGTCAACTTTCTAGAAGAAAATAAAAAACCTCTGAATACATTTTCAGAGGTTTTTCTATAGTCAAACTATTAAAAATTATGCTATTTCACAGCCATCAATTCTACATCGAATATAAGTGTAGCATTTGGAGGAATAACACCACCTGCACCATGCTCTCCATATCCTAATGATGGTGGTATTACAAAACGAGCCTTATCCCCTACTTGTAATAATGAGATTCCTTCATCCCATCCAGGAATTACTTGTCCCATACCCAATGAAAAATCAATTGGCTGGTTGCGTTTGTAAGAAGAATCAAAAACAGTTCCGTCTGTCAAACTTCCTTTGTAGTGTACGGATACTGTCTTTCCTTTTTCTGCCTGAACACCATCTCCTTTTTGAATGATTTTATATCGTAAACCACTCTCTGTTTTATCAAATCCAGCAGCAACCTCTTCTAGTAATTGCTCTGCAGCTTTTTTAGCAGCAGCTTCTCTTTCAGCTTTAGCACCGTTAAACTGTCTGAAAGTTTCTACAGCATTAAAATTTTCTGCTTCTGCTCCTACTCGCAAAATCTCTAAAGAATCAATAGTATCTCCCTGTGCAATGGTATCCACAACATCTTGTCCTTCTACTACTTTTCCAAAAACAGTATGCTTACCATCCAACCAAGCAGTTTCTACATGTGTTATAAAAAACTGACTTCCATTAGTTCCTGGTCCTGCATTTGCCATAGATAATACTCCTGGTCCATCATGCTTTAAATCTGGATGGATTTCATCATCAAATTTATAACCAGGTCCACCAGCACCTGTTCCCTGTGGATCTCCTCCTTGAATCATAAAATCAGGAATTACTCTATGAAATTTTAATCCATTGTAATAAGGCTTTCCTTGTGGAATAGCTTGGTTATCCATGTTTCCTTCGGCCAAACCAACAAAGTTTCCAACCGTTCCTGGAGTTTTTTTATACTCTAGGTTCACAAGGATACTTCCTTTTGTAGTATTAAATTTTGCGTATAATCCGTCTTGCATAACTGCGTATTTTTAAGCTTGTTAAAATTTGAGCTGCAAAGATAGGTAATTAGGTAGTTTTTATCCTATAAAACAGTCGATTGTTTAGCAACATAATCCTATGGAATTCATACGCTTTTAAAGCATTCTCATATAACAAAATATTGGCTAATCAATCATATCCAATAATTCTTGTGCTTCTTTATATTTATAATTGCTATTATTATCTAAGATAGTTTGCAATGTCTGTTTAAGTTTTGTTTTATTTTTTTGTTTTAAAAAGACTAAAGCGCGATACCATTTTGCCTTTTTAGCCTGCAAAGTATTTGAATCTTCCAACCGCTTAAACTGTACTAAAGCACGGTCAAATTCACCCAGTTCTATGTAAGCAATACCATTATAAATATAACTTAACGGGTTTATTGTAGCTTCTTTTTGATGGTATTCTGAAAAAGATTGAGTGGCCTCCTCATATTTTTGAGCTTCGAATAACAATTGAGCTTCTTCCAATAATTTGTGGGCATCCTCTCCTCTGGTTACAAGAGAAGGTATTTCATCTAAATGTATGTACGAAGCATATAATTCTTCGTAATTCCTATCCTTAAAAACAAATAAAGAAACTGTAAGTAATACCGCAATAGATGCTGCAATACCAATAAACCAAAATCTTCTAGAATTTACACTGGTTCGGTTTTCCGTGATCACTTCATTGATGGTAGCTTTTATATCTGAAGCTTCATCACTCTTAAAAAAAGACTGTAATTGTTTTGCCTGATCTGTCTTTAATATGTCTTCATCCCCTTCTGCCCAACTTTCATTTCCATACATTGCAAACATCTCTTTTTGCAATTTAAATTCTTGAGCAAGTGCTGCATCTGTGCGAAGTCTTTCCTCGAACGCTTGTTGTTCTGATATTGACATATTACCACTTAGGTAATCATCAATTTCTATCGGATAATCCTTCATAATTCTTTGATTTGGTTAAATCTACTATCTTTTTTAATCAATTTTGTCAACTGTGACTTACAATTAAAAATACGTTGTCTTACCACATTATCACTGTTGTAACCAAGTTTTTCTACAATTTCTTTATAGGGTACTTTGTTAAAAAACATTTGTAACAATTGCTTACAGTTATCAGATAACTCGGCTAGTTTTTCCTGAAACAATTCCCATTTTTCCTGTTCCAGTGTTCCCATGGTCAAGTCTTCTGCTTCTTTATCACGTTCAACAATCTCATTATTTGTTACTATCCGTTTTTGTTTATTTAGGTCTCTACGCCATAAATTTCTACAGGCCACATAGAAATACCCACTAAACGAACCTTCAACAGCGAATTCTTTAACCCGATATCTGGCAATTAATTGCATCAAAGCTTTCTGAAAAACATCTTCTGCATCACTAATGGTACCATTATTCTTTAATATAAAACTTCTTATTTTGGGGAATTGGTTTACATACAAATCTTGTATAACTTTTTTATCACCCGCTACGAGAAGTTTTAGTTGATCTTTTTCATTTATAGACATTAAGAGATCTTTAACGTTAAATTTTTTTTACTTTCGCGTAGTAACATTTATTAGGTTCGGGGAATATACTAATGAATAATGAAAACAAAAAACATTTAAAAATGAAAAAAATCACATTACTATTGATAGTTGCAGTTTTTGTAATTGGAATACAAAGCTGTTCTACAGAACAAGAAGAAGTACTTCTAGAAGAAAGCCCAACAAAGGTAAAAAACAATATACCTGAAAATGCAGTACATTTTAGAAGCAAATCTAAAAAGGGAATTGACATATTACCCATTGGAGAAATAGATTGGTATACGTCATTCTTTGTTAGACATCCTATTGGAACAACTTACCAACAAAGAGTTTCTCATGCAGACAACATAGGTACTCAAATTTTCGATGACTTTTATGTAGTTTTTGATAACGGTTGTGATTATGTTGACGAATGGTTTGTGCTTTGTAAAGGCTGTGGAGCTCCAGGAACAGGAGGAGAAACGGATAATACTACAATAAATAGAGAGGAACTTAACCCAGATGAAACTATAACAGCGGATGACGGATTATTCCTTGGCGATGATATTGAGAGGTATGGAGATTGCGCAGACGTACCCATCTTTGTGAAGGATACAGATATCATAATTATTGATAATGATGAAAACTCCTGCTTAATTTGTGATTAGCGATGAGGATACTTTATAAAAGAAACACTATCAACCAAAAGAGATCAATATTATGGTCTCTTTTGGCTTTTTTATTTTATTTTTCACTACCTCTAACTATATCAGGACAACAAATATCATTTGCCTTAGATTCTATTCATCAATTAAATCCAGAAGATGATCATGGTAATATCCATCTATACGACTCTCTACTTGCTCATTATAAAAAAACAAAGAATTATACTCAATTAGGATCGGATGCACATCAATTAGCCAAATGGCTATCCAGAGAAGGTAAATTAGACAAAACGATTGAAGTATTAAAAACTGGTATAGCAGCAAGAAAAATAGCAGTTCCTTTTAATCCTGAATTATTAAAAAGAAGTTATGGAAATCTAGGTTACTACTATAATGTAAAAAGGGAATATAAAAACGCCATGAAAACATACATTAGTATGATAGCAGTGGAAGAAACTTCAATTTTTAATGAAATTGCTTATTTTCAACTAGGAGAACTTTACAACAGATTTGAAGATCCCTTTAGATCTATTGACTACTTCTCCAAAGCATTATCCATATATCAAACTAAAAATGATCATAAGAAATTAATTCAAATTCATTATAAGATTGCTTCAGTTTACAGACAAATAAAAATGTATGGTTATCAAGAACAAGATCCTAACATTAAAGTCCTTTTTAATCACATTAAATCCGCTGATTCGCTAACGAACCTTCTTCAAAAACCGAGTTTATCGGATTTATTCACACCTCATTTAGAATTAGGAGTTTTTTATTTAAACGACACCAATACTCCAAATCAAAAAAAGGCCATATTTCATCTTGAAACTGCGTTGAAATATGCCCAAGAAATGAAAAATGAAAGATTTATAATAGGTTGTTACATTAATTTAGGAAACTGTTATTTACTTTCTAAAAACTTTAAAAAATCCGAAGATTACTTTGCAAAAGCTATTGATTTGAGCCAGAAAAATAATTATTTAAAAGGAATTGCTTATTTAGGTAAGGCTCGATCCAATGCTAAAAAAGAGAAATTTTCTGATGCCCAATTGAACTATAAAAAATCAATTGAACAAATTTTAAAAATTAAAGATATCAAAAATTGGAATCTAAATTTAAAAGATATTACAGATTCCAATCACAAAGAGGTTATTCTTAATCTATTATACCTTAGTAAACGTGATTACCTTAAACAGGCTAAACAAGGTAAAAACTTAAAGGTATACGATACTGTATTAAGAATGATAAAACTAGGTGATTCCTTAGTAGACCATATAATCCAAGAGGATGTTTCTTTTAACACAAAATTAGAAGCAAGGGATAGTGGTTCTGAATTTCATAATATGGGCTTAGAAGCCTGTTTGCACACTGATAACCTAAATGATGCTTTTTATTTGATGGAAAAAAGCAAAGCGGTGTTACTAATGAATGATATTCAACAACAAATTATAGCTTTACCTACGGATGTTGCATCTAAAAAAGCAAATTACGAGCGTAGAATCCAAAAACTACAAAATGAACTGTTACTTGCTGTAGATAGTGAAAAAGATTCATTCACTACAACAATTAAAAAGATAAAAAAACGATATACTCGCTTTAAAGATTCTATTGAACTAATACACCCTGAATATAGTAAACCTAGTAAAACCCCAAAAATTTTACCACTTTCTGAGGTTTCAGTTAAAGAAAATGAAGTGATCATACAATATTCTATGGCAGAAAGATCAGCTGGAGCTTTACCTCATGCCTATGTAATGACACTTACTAAGGATACACAAAAAATGTTTGAGATCTCTAATGTCGATATATTAATTGAAGATATCAAAACCCTCAGAAAACTATTAAACCAACCTTTTAAAACGGCAGAGGACATTGCCATCTATAGAAAAACATCCAATGATATCTACAAATCTTTATTTCCAGAAGAAATAAGAGCAGTGCTCAAAGGTAAAAAAGTAACTATCATACCTGATCACATGCTTGGTATGATTCCTTTTGAAGCCTTGGTAACTAATCTAGATAATAATACTTATCTCATCGAAGATTGCGAAATTGATTACGCTTTTTCACTTACCTTCCAACAACAAAATGCTAAGATATCCAGAACAGCAGGGCAGGATTTTTTGGGTATTGCACCTGTAAACTTCAAACAAGAACTTACACCTTTACAAAACAGTAACAAAGAGATTACGGCGGCGAATGCATTTTATAATGGAGATTTATTATTGGATCAAGAAGCTACCAAAGAAAACTTTATTAAAAAGATCAAAGATTATAAAATCCTACATCTCGCTACGCACGCAGATGCCTCGGATTCTATAGCTCCATGGATCGCGTTTAGAAATTCGAAACTCACGGATTTAGAACTTAATTCATTGCAAAGTCAGGCAGAATTAGTTGTATTAAGTGCATGCAATACCTCTTTAGGAAAAATAAGCCGTGGCGAAGGTATTCTGAGTCTTGCCAGAGGTTTTTTTAAATCGGGTGCTAATACCGTGATCCCATCTTTATGGAGTACCAATGATAAGGCGATTGCTACGATCACTGCTGATTTTTATAAAAACCTAAGCGAAGGGCAAACCAAATCGGCAGCTTTACGGACTGCAAAACTAAATTATCTACAAAACAACACAGATGCAGAAGCATCACCCCATTATTGGGCATCAATGATCCTTATTGGAGATACAGGAACATTGTTGCCACAATCTAATGATTTATGGATGTTTTTGTTAGGATTTGGGATTATCGCAGCGATTGCATTAAGCTTGTACGTTTACAAAAGAATAACCCGAGTATGATAAGAAATCTTATACTTTATTTTTTCTTATGGTTGACTACATTAATTTGTAATGCACAACAAATTTCATCTGCTTTGGATTCTATTCATCAATTGAATCCGGAAGATGATTACGGTAATATTCATTTATATGATTCTTTAATTACGTATTATAAAAAAACTAAAAACTATACGCAGTTAGGATCAGATGCACATCAATTAGCAAAATGGTTGGTTCGTGAAAATCAATGGGATAAGGGTATTGAAATTATAGAAACAGGAATAGCAGCACGAAAGAAAGCAGCACCTTTCAATCCAGAATTACTAAAAAGAAGTTATGTGAATCTTGGAAATTATTATACAATTCAAAAAAAATATACTAAAGCAATACAAGCCTATGAAAATATGCTTAACATAAAGGAAAGTACTATTTTTAATGGACTATCGTATACAAGACTAGGTGTAATTTATAAGAAACTAGAAGATCCTCATCTAGCAGTTGAACATTACTCAAAAGCCTTTGAATTATATCATCCAGAAAAGGATAAAAAGAGAATCATAACAAATCATATTCGAATATCTGAAGCTTATTCTAGCCAAAAAATAGTAAACAATGCTAATAAAAGTTTACATCACTTATTAGCTGCTGATTCTTTGATTAAAACTCAAAAGAAACCGAAATTAATAGATTTATATTCGGTAAATCTAAATCTAGGGGCTGTGTATACCCGAGATTTCTTCCTTAATCACGAAAAGGCTCTACACTATTTCAAAGAAGCATTAAAACAGGCATTGGAATTAAATAACGAAAGATCTATTGGAATAAGTTATATTAATATGGGATTTTCGAATTTGGAATTAAACAAAATTGAGGCTTCTAATAATTGTTTCGCAAAATCTTTAGATTATTTAGATGATAGTATAGATTTAAGAGCTCCCTATTTTTTAGGATTAGCATTTATAGCTTCCAAACAAGAAAACTATAATCTAGCACAAAAATTCTATCAAAAATCACTCGCTGATATTTTAAACTATCAAGGATCTATTGAATCCTGGACTCCTGAATCTAAATCATTGCAAACTTCCAATAATAAAGAAGATATCATAGAATTATTCTATTTTAAAATAGTTGACTATTTAAAACAAGTAAAGCTTGAAAACAATGATGATATTTACGCAGAAATACTTAAAACTGTTAGATTAAGTGATTCTTTAATTAACTATATGACAGTTGAAGATTTTTCTTATGACACCAAGTTATTATCAAGAGATCTAGAATCAGAAATAAATATTATGGGATTAGAAGCTTGTCATCAAACAAATGATTTGGAGACAGCTTTTTATTTAATGGAAAAAAGCAAGGCAGTTTTATTAATGTTTACGATGAATGATCAAAGTACATCGTTACCTCACAAAATATTATCCAATAAAGTTAACTATAAAAATGCAATAGAAGATTTACAAAGTAAAGTGCTAATTGCTATTGATAAAGACAAGGATTCTTTAATAAAACTTCTCAATAAAGAAAAAGAACAATATAGCATATTGAAAGACTCTTTAAGCGCCAAGTATCCTGATGATGTTTCTAATAATAAAATACCCAAAATATTAGAACTATCAGAAGTAGAAGTTCCAGAAAATGAAATCATTATTCAATATGCCATGGCAGAGAGAAGAGCAGGAGAACTTCCTCATGCATATATGCTAGTTTTTGCTAAGGATAGTCAAAAAATGTTTAAGATATCCAATATAAAAACCTTAATTGATAATATCAAAACGCTCAGAAAACTCTTAAACCAACCTTTTACTACGGCAGAGAATATTATTACTTATAAAAAAACATCCAATGATATCTACAAATCTTTATTTCCAGAAGAAATAAGAGCAGTGCTCAAAGGCAAAAAAGTAACTATCATACCTGATCACATGCTTGGTATGATTCCTTTTGAAGCCTTGGTAACTAATCTAGATAATAATACTTATCTCATCGAAGATTGCGAAATTGATTATGCTTTTTCACTTACCTTCCAACAGCAAAATGCTAAGATATCCAGAACAGCAGCGCAGGATTTTTTGGGTATTGCACCTGTAAACTTCAAACAAGAACTTACACCTTTACAAAACAGTAACAAAGAGATTACGGCGGCGAATGCATTTTATAATGGAGATTTATTATTGGATCAAGAAGCTACCAAAGAAAACTTTATTAAAAAGATCAAAGATTATAAAATCCTACATCTTGCTACACATGCAGATGCATCGGACTCTATTGCACCATGGATTGCGTTTAGAAATTCGAAACTCACGGATTTAGAACTTAATTTATTGCAAAGTCAGGCAGAGTTGGTAGTATTAAGTGCATGCAATACATCTTTAGGAAAAATAAGCCGTGGCGAAGGTGTTTTGAGTCTTGCCAGAGGTTTTTTTAAATCTGGTGCTAATACGGTCATTCCATCTTTATGGAGTACCAATGATAAAGCTACTGCTACGATCACAGCTGATTTTTATAAAAACCTAAGCGAAGGACAAACCAAATCAGCAGCCTTAAGAACGGCAAAACTAAATTATCTACAAAGCAATACCGATGCAGAAGCATCACCACACTATTGGGCATCGATGATCCTTATCGGAGATACAGGAACATTGTTGCCACAATCTAATGATTTATGGATGCTGTGGATCGGATTAGTTGCAGTACTACTTTTGTGTTTGGTGTATTTCTTAGTTAAAAAAACAAGATAATCGTTAGTGCCTCCAAAAATTCGATTGTGAAAAAAATCTGTTAATTTTTCTATAAAAAAGAAAAAACGATAGTAACAATTCATTTTCTAAGGAACGTCTTTGTAGACATAGCGCCTGAATGTCTATAAATGTTCGGGTTTTTTTAAAATTAAAACTAAAAATTATGTTACAAGACATTTTAAAAGTAAACGGAGTACAAAAAGTAAACAAACAACAGCAAAAATCTATTAAAGGAGGTGACATACCAATACTAGTAGAGGAGCATCCTTGTGGGGATACTGGTGGAAGAATCAATTATTTTACTAATCAATTGTTTTGTAAACAAGTTGGCGGAGTATGGCTAGGTGGTACTTCATGTATGATCTGTCATTAATCTAAATTATTAAACAAATCATACAAAAATGGAGAGAATAATAGCATAATCAATTATTCTCTCTATTTTCTTATTCTACACATCATATCTCTATAGCATTTAAAAAAAGAACTATATCTCACAAAATGACATCTGATAACTCTATAACTTTACGCTATCATTCCCTATAACAACCACTCTATTCGTATTAGTTATCACTATTTTAATAACAAGATCATTTAGTGTATTTCTATTTAGAATAAGATAACACAACTTACTTAACTAATTAAAAGTTATTTTTAACCGAACGGATCGGATTTTTTCCAAAAAAGCTATATTTGTAGTTGCGCAAACTCAGATCGTCACACACATGAAATCTTTACTTAGTATTGTAGTTGGTTTATTTTTTATAACCACTATGCAGGCACAGAGCATTTATGAAGCGGGTTATTTTGTAGATAATAACGGAAAACGTACAGAATGCTTAATCAAAAAACTTCCATGGAGAACCAACCCAACGGAATTCCAATGGAAAAAAAACATTTCTTCTAGTTCTAAAACTGCTACCATCGAAAACATAAAAGAATTTGGGGTTGGAGAAGATTACGTTTACAAAAGGTACATTTTACAATTTGATCTTAACGGAGATACCGTAGGAAAGTCTACCAAATACAAAGATCCAGATCTTACCTATAAAAAGATTTTTTTAAGAACCATCTTAAAAAGTAAAACAACGCTGTATCAATACTCAAAAAACGACGTGCATCGTTTTTTCTATACCAATCCTGAGACAGTATACCCAGAACTGTTATTATACAAGGTTTTCTATACTCCTGATGAAAGCAAAAAACCAGGAAAAAAAGTAATTCCTCAGGAAAATAACACCTACCAAGAACAATTAGCTAAAAAAATAAAATGTGGAGATCAAGATCCTTCTAAATTAACCTATACGCAAGGAGATCTTAAACGATATTTTAAAAAATATAATGAATGCAAAGGCAATAAAATTGAATATATCATCCGTAAAAAAATTAACCAAACAAGAATTGGTGTGGTCGCTGCAGTTGATCTAACAGGATTTACTCATGGTTCTATTGCTGGTCCTGCAGGCGATGTAAATTATGATGATGTATTTGCTCCTCGTTATGGAGTCTTTATAGAAACCTTTATTCCGTTTTCTAAAGTAGATTTAAGTTTCTTTTTAGAATCTACCTATAAAGCATTTACAATGGATGGTAGGGATTTTGCTATTTCTAACAGTGAATTCGAATTAGATTATAAAAGTATTAACGTTGCTGTAGGACCAAGATTCCATATTTATTTGAGTCCTAAATTTGAGCTCTTCCTGGAAGGAGGACTTACTGTAGATTTTAATATCGGCACAGAAGCTACTCAATTTATGGAGAATGAATTAGAAAACACAACCACAGATTATTTTTATGGAGGTGGTATTGGATCTGGTCGTTTAAAGATTGGATTCAGACAATACTCTCCCAAAAACATTTCTAAAAGTACTGCAATACCAGATTCAGAGCTTACTACTTCTAGTCTTTATGTTTCTTTCAATATTTTTTAGGCACAAAAACAATCATAAAATAAAAAAACAAAAAAGGATTATACAATTAGTATAATCCTTTTTTTACTTATATAAAATTTAATCTTCTAATTTGCTACTTCACTGATAAATTTAATTCGATACAATCTCAACTCCTCATCATCATAATCTCCATCAAATTCTTCGATGGCTGTATCAATTTTATCACTTTCAGCTTCAATAAAATACTCATGTATTTCTTCCTGCTGATCTTCGTCTAATATTTCATCTATCCAATAACTGATATTTAGTTTTGTACCACTGTAGACAATCGCTTCCATTTCTTTTATAAAATCTGGCATGTCCATTCCTTTAGCAGCAGCAATATCATCTAATGGCAATTTTCTATCTACATTCTGAATAATATATAGTTTGATCCCGCTATTTGCTCCAGTACTCTTTACCACAAAATCATCAGGACGCATAATATCGTTTTCTTCCACATATTTAGCGATAAGCGCTACAAATTCTTTTCCGTATTTCTTAGCTTTTCCCTCTCCTACTCCATGCACATTTCCTAATTCTTCAATACTTATAGGGTATTTAAGTGCCATATCCTCTAAAGAAGGATCTTGAAATACCACAAATGGAGGCACTCCTAGTTTCTTTGCAACCTTTTTCCTTAGGTCTTTAAGCATTCCAACCAATTGCTCGTCTGTTCCTCCTTTTCCTCCTGATTTCGCTGCGGTAATTATAGAATCATCCTTGGTTTCATCATACACGTGATCTTCTGTCATCATAAAACTAACAGGCGACTCGATAAATTCTCTTCCTTCTTTGGTGATACGTATCACTCCATACGTCTCTATGTCTTTTCGCAAATATCCAGAAACCAACACTTGTCGTATCAATGCCATCCAGTACTTATCTTCTTTTGATTTTCCAGTTCCAAAGAATGGCTGTTCATGGGTTTTATGAGAAATAATAAGAGCATTACTTTTCCCAATGAGTGTATTTACAAGATCTTTAGACTTATATATTTCTCCGGTTTTAATTACAACTTTTAATAAGAGTTGTACCTCATCTTTTGCTTCGTGCTTCTTTTTAGGGTTACGAACATTATCGTCCATATCCGCTCCTTCTCCTGTTATCTCATCGAATTCTTCTCCGAAATAATGCAGAATAAATTTACGTCTGGAAATAGAAGTTTCTGCAAAAGCAACCACCTCCTGTAATAGAGCATGACCAATTTCCTGTTCGGCAACAGGTTTTCCACTCATGAACTTTTCTAGCTTTTCGATATCTTTATAGGCATAATAAGCTAAACAATGTCCTTCTCCTCCATCACGTCCAGCACGACCAGTTTCCTGATAATAACTTTCGATACTTTTAGGGATATCATGATGAATCACAAAACGAACATCTGGTTTATCAATCCCCATCCCAAAAGCAATCGTTGCTACCACTACATCCACATCTTCCATAAGGAACATATCTTGATGTTTTGCTCTAGTCTTGGCATCTAAACCTGCGTGATAAGGAACTGCTTTTACTCCATTCACTTCTAAGGTCTGAGCTAACTCTTCTACGCGCTTTCTGCTTAAGCAATATACAATACCACTTTTACCACTATTTTGCTTTACAAAACGAATGATATCAGCATCGACGTTCTTAGTTTTTGGACGTATTTCGTAAAAAAGATTAGGTCTATTAAAAGAGGCCTTAAAGGTCTGCGCATTACTCATACCAAGGTTCTTAAGAATGTCTTCTTGTACTTTGGGAGTAGCTGTGGCGGTTAATCCTATAATGGGGATATCCTCTCCTATTCTTTTGATAATATTTCTAAGATTTCTGTATTCTGGTCTGAAATCGTGTCCCCACTCGCTAATACAATGTGCTTCATCTACCGCCAAGAAAGAAATTTTTTGTTCCCTTAAGAAGTCTACATATTCTTCTTTGGTTAATGATTCTGGAGCAACATAAAGTAACTTAGTAACTCCGTTAACGATATCACTTTTTACTCTTTTTACTTCAGATTTGTTTAAGGACGAATTTAACACATGCGCAATCCCTTCTTCGGAAGAAATACTACGAATGGCGTCTACTTGATTTTTCATTAATGCGATTAACGGAGATACTACAATTGCTGTTCCTTCGCACATTAAGGCAGGAAGTTGGTAGCAAAGGGATTTTCCACCACCTGTAGGCATGATTACAAAAGTATTCTCTTTGTTTAAAATACTTTCTATCACCTTTTCCTGCAATCCTCTAAATTGACTAAACCCAAAGTACTTTTTTAAAGCTCCTTGTAAGTCAGTTTTGTTCAAACTCATTAAATTGTCAAACTTTTATATACCAATTAAATTAAAAATAATTCTATCACATAAACCTTTTTCCCCAATTCAGATTTAGTGGATTGTTCTTTTTTAAAAAGTTACCAAAGATAAGCAAACTAAAATTTAGAAAGCTTTTTTTCAGCATTATTTAATATTCATAAGGTATTCTATACCTTTGCATAATTAAAGATACTAAAATCTTTATTTATAACACGCAAATTTTATAAATTTTGAACACCCTCGATACGATTATTTCCTTCGCGCAACAAACTATTAATGAAGAAGCTAGAGCCATTGCACATCTAGAACAACTTATCGACAAGGAATTTGCTGAAGCCGTGAATACCATTCATAATTCTAATGGACGAGTAATCATTACTGGGATCGGAAAAAGCGCCATAATTGCTTCAAAAATAGTAGCTACCATGAATTCTACGGGAACTCCCGCTGTATTTATGCACGCTGCAGATGCTATTCACGGAGATTTGGGTAATATCCTGAAAGATGATGTGGTTATTTGTATTTCTAAAAGTGGAAATACTCCTGAAATAAAGGTGCTAGTTCCCCTAATTAAAAACTTTAACAATACTTTAATTGGCATTACTTCAAACAAGGAGTCTTTCTTAGGAAAAGAAGCTGATTTTGTACTACACGCATATGTAGAAAAAGAAGCCTGTCCTAATAATCTAGCACCAACTACAAGTACCACCGCGCAATTAGTTATGGGTGATGCCGTAGCGGTATCTTTATTACACCTTAAGGGTTTCTCTAGCAAGGATTTTGCAAAATATCATCCAGGAGGCGCATTGGGCAAGAAATTATACCTAAGAGTACAAGATATCGTTTCTAAAAACGAAAAACCGGAAGTAGGTCCAGACTCTGATATCAATTCAGTAATCGTAGAAATGACCGAAAAGAGATTAGGTGCCACAGCCGTTACCGACAATAATAAGATCATAGGTATTATCACGGATGGAGATTTAAGAAGAATGTTAACCACAAATACTTCTTTTGCAGGATTAACTGCTAAGGATATTATGTCTCCTAATCCTAAGCGTATTGATATCGATGCGATGGCAGTAGACGCTCTTGATCGTCTAGAAGAATACGGAATATCACAATTATTAGCAGAAGAACAAGGCAACTATGCTGGCCTTTTACATATTCATGACCTAATGAGAGAAGGAATACTATAATGGGAAAGAAGATAACAAAAGATCCACAATCCATGTCTTTTCTGGATCATCTTGAAGAATTGAGATGGCATTTAATAAGAGCTACCGTAGCCGTTCTGATAGCAGCAATTGTAGCATTTATTGCTAAAGAATTTATTTTTGATGTACTAATTTTTGGTCCAAAAAAACCAGATTTCCCTACTTACAAAGGGCTTTGCAATCTTTCTAAACTTTTAGGTTTAGATGAAAGTTTATGTTTCCAAGAGTTACCATTTAGTGTACAAAGTAGAAAAGTAGCCGGGCAGTTCTCGGTACATATCTGGACATCTATTACTGCTGGTTTTATAGCAGCTTTCCCATATGTATTATACGAATTTTGGAAGTTTATTGCTCCTGCATTATATGACAAAGAAAGAAAATACTCTAAGGGGTTCATCATTATCTGCTCTTGTCTATTTTTTCTAGGTGTACTTTTTGGATATTATATTATCACTCCATTATCAATTAACTTTTTAGGAGGGTATCAGGTGAGTGCAGAAGTATTAAATGAGTTTGATATTGATAGCTACATCGCCTTAGTAAGAGCTTCGGTGATTGCTTGTGGATTGATATTCGAACTGCCTGTTATTATGTTTTTTCTTACCAAAGTTGGGCTTGTCACTCCTCAATTTTTAAAGAAATACAGAAAATTCGCATTAGTAATTGTATTGATTTTATCCGCTGTAATCACTCCTCCTGATATTGCGAGTCAGGTGATTGTAGCAATTCCAATATTGATTTTATACGAAGTAAGTATTATTATTTCTAAAATAGTGGTCAAAAGACAAAACAAAAAATTAATTCCGCAAACCAAATGAGTACCATAGTAGACGATTTCAATGAATATAGAGAGAAAATGAACTCTCGAATTCTAGAAGATAACAATAAGATTATTAAAAGAATCTTCAATTTAGACACCAATGCTTACATGGAGGGTGCATTGGATGTAAAAACAAAAGAGCTTTTAGGTTTAGTGGCATCTACTGTACTTAGATGTGATGACTGTATAAAATATCATTTAGAAACCTGTTATAAAGAAGGTTTAACCAAAGAAGAAGTGGTAGAATCTTTAAGTATTGCGACTTTAGTTGGAGGAACCATTGTTATACCACATTTACGAAAAGCATATGAATTTTGGGATGCTTTAGAGGAGCAAAACTCATAACATTGCTCTTAGTCAATTTATTCGCTTATTTTAGCAACATCCAATATAGAAAGAAGTCATTCAGAATATGAAGTTAACAGCAGACAACTTAATAAAATCATATAAAGGAAGAAAAGTAGTAAAAGGGATTTCTCTGGAAGTAAATCAAGGAGAAATCGTAGGTTTATTAGGTCCTAATGGAGCTGGTAAAACAACTTCATTCTATATGATTGTAGGATTGGTAAAACCAAATGGAGGAAAAATATCACTTGATAGTACTGATATTACAAAGTTTCCGATGTATAAACGTGCTCAGAATGGGATTGGTTATCTAGCACAAGAAGCTTCTGTTTTTAGAAAATTGAGTATCGAAGATAATATCCTTAGTGTTTTACAGTTAACAAAACTCTCCAAAAAAGAACAGTTGCACAAAATGGAATCTCTAATTGAAGAATTTGGTTTAGGTCATATTCGTAAGAACAGAGGAGATTTATTAAGTGGTGGAGAACGAAGAAGAACAGAAATAGCTAGAGCCTTAGCAACAGATCCTAATTTTATTTTATTGGATGAACCATTTGCTGGGGTAGATCCAGTTGCTGTAGAAGATATTCAACGAATTGTAGCCCAGTTAAAAAATAAAAATATTGGTATTCTAATTACGGATCATAACGTACAAGAAACTTTAGCAATTACTGACAGAACCTACCTTATGTTCGAAGGAAGTATTCTAAAAGCTGGAATTCCTGAAGAACTGGCTGAAGATGAAATGGTTCGTAAAGTTTATCTTGGTCAAAATTTCGAGCTTAGAAAAAAGAAAATAGATTTCGATTCCTAGTTGTATATAAGACTAATCTATAAGCCTTGGACTACATTTTTTGATTTCAAATTCCATATCTGAAACTGAAATGTGTTGCTTCCCTATTTTTAATTGAACTAACAATCCCTTAGAATTTATAGGATTATGCTGATCAAAAATAAAATTACCGATACTATAGTAAATAGGTTTTTCTTTGTAAACTTCTATCGTTTGTATGGTATGTGGATGATGACCAATAATGACATCCGCTCCAGCATCGATTAAACTATATGCTTGCTGCTTTTGTGATATCAGTGGAACTTTTGTATGTTCCGCTCCCCAATGCAACTGAACAATTACTACCGCTTCTGAATTATCTTTCTTTATGTCATGAATCTTATCAGAAATCTCATCAAAAGAATCTTCGCAAACACAAGGCTTATCTTCTAAAAATGTCCAATTTTCTGAAGGAACCTGAAGAGAAGATAACAAATATACATTTCTAGGATTTGAGGTAATCAATATTGGTTTACATGCTTCTTGGGTATGCTTCCCATATCCCAAAGGAATTAAACCAGCATTTATAATATTCCGTTCTGTTTCTACCAAACCATTTCTACCTTGATCCATAGAATGGTTATTTGCCATATTCAAATGAGTGATCCCATGTTTTTTTAGCGCAAACAACCAATCCGGTTCCGCTCTGAAAATAAATTTCTTATGAATAGGTTCTTCTATTTTGGTAGCTGGACATTCTAAATTAGCGATAACCACATCGCTCTTTGCAAAAACGCTATCTATCGATTCATGAAACAGAGTATCCATTCCCAAATGTTCAACCCTTGTCCTCACTCCACGATCTAATAACAAATCTCCAACAAAAACTATCGTAGTTTCATCATCCGAATCGCAAGAAGAAAAAGAAACCAGGATTCCTAAAGCTACGATTATAAATCTAAAAGAAAATTGCACTCTCCTGAGATGCTTTATTTTTTTTAACATCCCGAACTATAGAATATTTTCTCATTTGTTTTTGGAGCAGGAATTGGAACAATAATAGCTTTCATCCATTCAGGAATCCCTTTAGCTTGATTCTTATCTATCATATCCTGCCATTCTTCGTCGGTTAAACGATTTCCAAGAGGAAGATGAAATTCGTGATATCCAAATACCGCTCCTTTTGTGATATGCAAATACCCTTCTATCTCCACTAACACATACAAATCATTTACATTACCCGTAGCCACATGTAAAATCCCCTTATCGGGATTGTTCCCACTATTCGCTGTATATACATCTGCTACGACAGCGACAGATTTATCAGGTCCTTGTACATTATGCCATCCGTCTAAATACTGATCTTTTTGCTTTACCAAATCTAGTGTAATCCATTCGAATGTACTACCTATGATTTCTATCTGACCATACTCCTGAATAGATAGCTTCTTTCCTGCTAGTTCTTTTTTACTTGCAGATAATAAAAACTCTGCGTTCTCTCTTAAGCTAGTGGTAATTCTAGAAATATTTGAATCCAAAAGTTCATTTCTTTCCAATACCGATTTAGTAAGATCAATTAATTCGATTACAGTGTTCCAGTAGCCAATATTAGGTTCTACATATCCAACTGTATAAGGACTTGGAACTCCCTCTCCATCTCCGCACTCTGCAGCCATTGGTTGTTCTGCATATAAAATAGAATCATGCTTTAATTCTGCCCAAGAAGCTAAAGAAGCATTTAAATTTTTCTTGTTCCATTCTGGAGTTTGCATGAAATAAGGATAACTATCATTAGCTTTTTGAAGCTCTAATAAACTCTGAATCCACTTTGTATAAACAGTAGTTCCAAAATCTATGGAACTCATTTCTTCTTGCATCTTAGTTAACAATCCAGGATATTCTTCCCACTTCTCTCCTTCTTTTAATTCATTAATCAATAGATCTTCTGCAGCTTTACTACCAAAAGCAGCCATTACATCTAATCCTTGTGGGTAAGCACGTTTGGAAACTTCACTTTTCAAATCCACCAAATTTTGAAGCACATCATTATCAGAAACATATCGTTGTGGTATAAAGTTGATTTTTATCTTACAACTACCTCCACCAGATCTTATTTTATCTTTGATATCCGCAATCTTATTTACTTCGACTTTAAGGTTTTCTATACGCTCAGTATCTTGTAAAATAGCTTCCAAAGGAAGCTCTTCTTTTTCTAACAACTCAGCTAAATCTAAGAAAGATACATTATCTGCTTGTCCAATAATGAAGTCTATAGGCTCCATGATTGCTTTATATTTCTTTAATGTCTCTTTCCCGAAATTAGAACTATTACCAAGAGCGGCAGCATTTACCAAAGCTCTTTTAAACTGAAGATCGTTATTGAGACAAAAAGGAGCGGATTGCAACCACATCATTGCACAGAAATAACGTTTTAAAGCCCCTGTTCTAGTGTAGTGCCCTCTTGGTTTAAACAAACTGTATGGAAACTGAACTTCAGTAAATTCTAAAAACTCAGAAATCTTATCTTTTGCGCTTTTAACAGCCAATAATTCATTCTCATAATGTTGTTCATATCCAGAAGGAACTTCAACCCTCTCATCGGTTAATAATGTATATGCAATTGCATAATACGTCTGATTAAACTTTGCCATTTCACTAAAAGCTTCACCAGAAGAAGTTTCAGCTAAACTTTGCATATCCTTAATCATGTTTTGGCAAATTTCTGATAGGATCGGAATAAATTGTTCTTCTTCAATTTTCTTAAGTATAAACCCAAAATACATGTGAAACAATTGCATATACATATCCGTAGTCACAAAATTTGGGAACTCCGCATAATCATTCTGTTCATACAAATGAAAAAACTGAATATTCGAATTAGGAACAATCGCAAATCCATTTTTAGCTAACATCTCCATCAACTCAGGAGCAGGCTTTTCTAATTGAAAAAGATTTACAATATTATCAATATTCGCCACCTTTCTATTTCCTTGGTCTAAGAGATTTTTAGTTTTTAACTCTTCTTCTCGCTTTTTTAACTTTTCGATAAAAACTGTTTCTTGAGATGAGTATGAAATGGGCTCAATATCTTCTCCTCCTTCTTCTGCCCAATACCTACTTTCCATTCTCTCATTATACCAACTTGTAGCTTCAAAAGTGTACCTGAGATCACCTTTCATAAAACAATATCCTTGTTTTGCCGCAAAACTGTTGCGTAATACTCTTATTTCGTACAGGGTTAATGAAGAAATATCCATCTGCAAATCCACATCTTCTCCTAATTTTTCTATATCTAGCTTTCCATTTACTATAACAGGATTATCAATTTTCTTAGTTTCTTCCTCTTCTAGAGTTGTCTCCTCTATCTCATTAGATGTCGATACGGGATCATTTTGTTTGTTTGTTTTTGTATCACTTCCACACGCGATGAGAATTAAAAATACACTGATCAACAATAATTGTTTTTTCATAGTTTTTAAGTTGCTAACTTTTATTTCTTAGTATTTGTATGGCCTTTGCGCTATCTATTTCTCTATACAGATATTTTGTAAATTCCAGTCCAAAACGTTTCCATTTATATTCTGCGATAAGCACGTTACCACTTTGTTCTTTTTCAATACTTCTAATAAAGTTTCCTTCCTGAGTTTCTATAAAATCAAAATCTACTAAAGGTTTACTTAAACGAGAACCTAACCATAATGGTCGAACATATCCTTTGTAATTTTTGAAAATAAAAAGACGTTTTCGTTTTATAGAATCAAATCTTGTGGTCTTTATTACTCCCACTAATATATCGTCTTTTCCGTTACCATCTACATCTCCATGCGTAAACTGATATACTGGATACGGTAATTCCCAATTATCAACTAAAGAATCGGAAGCAATCTGCACATAATACAGTGAATCATGTTCTTTTACCAGAGTAATAGTATGCTCTCCCGTTTTGAAGGCAGTTTTGGTGGTATCCGAACAGCTAAGAATAAGCAAGCTTACGAACAACAAAAAGTAAAACCCAATATGGTTTCTCATGATAATACGGAATCTAGACTGTACTTCCTTCCTTAAAAATCAAAGACATCAAAACATACAGCAATATGACTACTGGTATCGCGGTGAATTGAAGAAATGCCAACAACAAAATCGTTATTACTAAGAAAGCATATCTAATTTTATTCTCCTGAAAACCCCATGTTTTAAACTTTAATGCAAATAATGGAATTTCGGCATTAAGTAAGTAACAACTCACCAATGTGAGACCTATTAAAAACCATTGATTCAAAATAACATCAGCAATCCATTCCGCAGAGTTGAAACTAAGAATTAAAGGCAAACTAATAATTAACAAAGTGTTAGCAGGAGTTGGTAATCCAATAAATGAAGTCGTCTGTCTCGTATCGATATTAAACTTTGCTAATCGATATGCTGAAGCCAACGTAATAAGCAAGCCTAAAATAGGTAAAAACTCTACATAACCTTCTATAAAATCTTCATCATAAACCTGATATCTTAGCACTTGATCTGAAGAGACATTATATACTTTTGCCATCAATTGAAACATTACAATACCTGGTACTAATCCACTTGTTACCATATCGGCTAGTGAATCTAATTGTAATCCAAGTTCACTTTGTACTTTTAGTAACCTAGCCGCTAATCCATCAAAAAAATCAAATCCTATCCCAAGCACTACAAATAAAGCAGCCGGCTCTAAATCTCCCTGAACAGCAAAAATTGTAGCAATACAGCCACACAAAAGATTAAGAAGGGTAATGATATTAGGAATTTGCTTTTTCAGCTTCATATGGATAAATTTTGTGTAAAAATAGCAAACTATTTCCGTCTATTAACAAGGGCTACACAATATGAAATCGTAAATAAAGTTTATAATGTTGAAAAATAGTAAGATATTTGTCAAAAATTGCTAGGATTGAAAAGAATTATAATCGCATTGTTTAGTTTGTCTGTGTTTTTCTCTTCAGCTCAAACTCGAAAATATTCCAATGAATTTTTGAATATTGGTGTAGATGCTGGAGCGTTAGGTATGGCCAATGCTGTTGTTGCTACTTCTGGTGATGTGAATTCTGGATATTGGAATCCTGCTGGATTGATCAATTTAGAAGACAATCAGGTTTCCTTTATGCATGCTGCATACTTCGCTAATATTGCTAATTACGACTACTTAGCTTTTGGTATGCCTTTAGACGAAAAAAGTGCTATTGCATTTTCTTTAATTCGTTTTGGGGTTGATGATATTCTTGATACTACTAGCTTGGTTGATGCAGATGGTAACATTGATTATACAAGAATTAATTTATTCTCCGCGGCAGATTATGCCTTCACATTTTCATATTCGAGAAAGCTACCCATAGAAGGTCTCAGTTATGGTGCTAATGCTAAAGTAATCCGACGTATTATTGGAGATTTTGCCTCTTCTTGGGGATTCGGTTTCGATGCTGCTTTACAATATCAAAAGAACAACTGGCAATTTGGAGTGATGGTTAGAGATATCACCACAACTTTTAATGCCTGGAGTGTTGAAGAATTTGCTATTGGCGATCTTAACGGAGATGGTATTCCTGATGAAGATCAAATCCCACAGATAAGAGATCAAGAATTACCTGAAACTACAGAAATAACGATTCCTAAACTTCAATTCGGAGCTGCCAGAAAATTTGATATAGGAACAAAATTTGGTCTAAATACAGAATTAGATATGAATGTGCGTTTTGCTGAAACAAATGATATTATTTCATCTTCTGCAATTAGTGTTACTCCGGCTTTTGGTTTTGAATTAGATTATGCTAAAATCGTTTACCTGCGAGGAGGTGTAGGTAATTTCCAAAATATTGAGCAATTTGATGGATCCGACAACGTAGGTTTTCAACCAAATTTTGGAATTGGTTTTCAATATAAAGGCATACAGGTAGATTATGCACTCACAGACATCGGCGATCAAAGTGCTGCGATTTATTCTAATGTATTTTCTATAAAAGTAGATTGGAGTCTTTTTAGATAGCCTTTATACTATCATAACATTTTTTTAGCTTAGGGTTTCAGTTTTGTAACGAAATAAGTTTAATTTCGTTTCTAAGACATTACATCTTTTATGAAGAACATATTACTTGTCATTTTATCAGGCTTATTGCTTGCTATTGGTTGGCCTACTTATGGTTTCCCGTTATTTCTCTTTTTTGGTTTTGTTCCTTTATTAATTGTTGAATACAAAGTCCGATCAAACAAGTATCATAAATCACAAGTATTTGGATTTGCTTTTCTATCGCTATTTATTTGGAATATGATTACCACATGGTGGATCTATAATTCTACTCCATTTGGAATGTGGTTTGCAGAAATTGTAAATACGCTTATAATGGCATTGGTATTTCTTTTATATCACATTGTGGCAAGAAGAGCCTCTTTCTTTATTGGAACTATCTTTCTTATTTGCATATGGATGAGTTTTGAATACCTTCATCTACAATGGCAGTTTTCCTGGCCTTGGCTTAACTTAGGAAATGGATTTGCCAATTTTACTTCATGGATACAATGGTATGAATACACCGGAACTTTTGGAGGAACCCTTTGGATATGGGTTGTAAACATAGGTCTTTACAAAAGTATACTACTTTTTCTAGAACATAAAGACAAGACAATTTTATACAAAGCAGGTCTTAGAAATGGATTGATCATTATCATACCAATAATAATTTCTTTTATTATTCTAAAAACCTATGAAGAAGATGGTAAAGAGGTGGAAGTTGTTATTCTACAACCAAACATAAACCCCTACACCGAAAAATATAATACTAGCGATGATCGTGTGGGTGCATTGTTAACTTCTCTTTCTCAAAAAGAAATAACGGAAAACACAGATTTTATTATCGCACCAGAAACCGTTTTTGCTGATAATAATCGATTAAAAACATTTAAGAATTCTATTGCAAAAAAGACTGCTAGTGCAATTGTTCAAAATTATCCAAAAGCTAATTTTCTATCCGGAATTTCCTTATTAGATGTTTTTAGAGATCCAGCTCAAGTTCGTCCACAAACAAATGAACATAAAAGCGGTGTGTTTTATGATGACTATAATTCTGCCTTTTTAGTAAGGCCTGATGGTACAGATGAGTTATATCATAAAAGTAAATTAGTAGTGGGTGTAGAGAATTTTCCATATCAAAGCGTTTTTAAACCAATTGTTGGTGATGCTATGATTGATTTAGGAGGTACTGTAGCTAAGAAAACTACCCAACCAGACAGAGAAGTCTTTTTCACAAAAGAAGGACTAGGTGCCGCTCCAATTATTTGTTATGAAAGCGTTTACGGAGAATTTGTTACAGGTTATGTAAGAAATAATGCGGATTTCTTAGCAATTATCACCAATGATGCTTGGTGGGGCGTAACACAAGGTCATCAACAACATTTGGCTTATGCTAAATTAAGAGCAATAGAAACAAGAAGAAGTATTGCCCGTAGTGCAAACACTGGTATTTCTGCAATTATTAACCAAACTGGAAATATTGACTCGTCTTTACCATATAACCAGCAAGGAGTATTAAAAGGTACTCTTACTACCAATAAAAAAATCACTTTCTATGTTAGAGCTGGCGACTATCTAGCAAGAGTTGCTATTTTTCTTATGATTTTTATTTTTCTATTCTCGGTAACAAGACGAAGAGGCAAAACCAATCTGCACAACTAACAATTCAATAAAATTAATTTTCAAAAACTTAAATCATAATTTTTGTTTTAAAAAAAAGTAGGGTTTAGTAATATTTACTTGTTTATATACATAAAATTATAAATAACACTTTGACTTTGAAATTGCTGACATAAAATTTACCTATTTTAGTTTGATACAAAAACAAAGATAATCATACCCTTAGTTAGATTAAACTTGAAAAAAATCACTAAAAAAAGAATTTACAAGGCAATGCATAAAGCAAAAAATTACTCAAAATTAAAACAACAAAAATTTAAAACAACCATTAATTGAAAATCATACAGTTTACAGTTATAAATTAAGTATAAATATTGACAACTATTTGTAGTTAGGTTAATCAAATAGCGTTATAGCTACTATTTCCTTTCAATACATAAAGTATAATATAAAAATGTAGTTATTATATACTAAATTTTTACTCATAAACCATATGAAACAAACCAAAGCAAAAAATTATGAAACAAATATCGTTATTTTTATTACTGATCTTTATAAGTTTTAGCCAAATGTTCGCTCAATATACGGACATACCAGATTCCAATTTCGAAATTGCATTAGCGGAACAAGGTCTGGACGATATAGAAGGTGACGGAAAAATACCAACAACCAATATCAAATCCTTAAAGCGATTATCTCTTGTAGACAAGGGTATATCAAACCTAACTGGTATAGAAGGGTTTGAAGCTTTAGAAACATTAACAATTCAAAACAACCCATTAATTATTTTTGATTTCTCTAATAATTCTAATCTTATCAACCTAGCCTTGACCAATTGTAATATATCAGTCATCGACATATCGCAGAATACCAAACTCGAAATCCTCTTGTTAACCAACAACAACATCAACTCCATTGATCTCTCCAATAATGTAAATATTAAAAGATTGGAAATGTCATACAATAAGTTAACCGAGATCAATCTTTCTTCCAATCCTAAAATTGAACGGTTGACCCTTAGAAACAATAGTCTATCATCCCTTGATCTTTCCGCCAACCCTGCTTTAACGGAGGTATACGTTTTAGAAAATATGTTGCATTCCTTAAATTTAAAAAATGGGAACAACGATATCTTACAAGAAATGAATGCTATTAGAAATCCAGATTTATTCTGCATAACCGTCGACAATGAAATTATGGCCATGGATGACTTGGGAACATACGTCCGATGGAATGCGGATAACCGTTTCTATTATACAGAAGATTGTACTAAAGATATTACAGAAAAATATGTTTTGATACCAGACCCTAATTTAGAAATAGCCCTTAGTAGTTTTGATACCAAAAGAAGTTTAAAAGACGGATTAATTCCCAAAGCGAATATCCTTAATGTAAAAGAATTGGAGTTTAACTCAGACGGAATTAATGAACTAACTGGTCTACAGGAATTTATCGCATTAGAAAAATTAATCTGCTATGACAATAACATCTCTACAATTACCGCTAACCAACTCCCTACTTCACTAAAGGAACTGGACATACAAAAAAATCTTATTCAAAACCTAGATATTAGCGGACTAAACCAATTGGAAGTTTTAGATTGTTCGTCTAACCTATTGGATAACTTAGATGTTTCTGGAAATAACAACCTTAAAGACATTCGTGCAAATACGAATCTATTTACATCAATTGACCTTTCTAAAAATACAAATTTACAAGAAGTTCGTATTAGTGCTGCAACACAGCTAGAAAAGGTTAATCTAAAGAACGGTTCCCTTACCAACCCAAGTTTTGTAATACTAACCGCAAACAGTCAATTGACCTGTATCGAAGTGGACAATGAAATAGACGCTGCTAACAGGATCGGAAAATATGCCTCGTGGAACAAGGATGCAGATGCCCAATTTTCAGAAGATTGTAATTTATTAAGTACTCCTGATTTTGATAATGGTTTAGATTTTTCGGTATATCCTATACCAGCAAATGGTGTCCTAAATATTGCGGGGAATCTAGGTTATAAAAAAGTAAAAATATATGATACCTTAGGAAGTTTGGTATTCTCCAAAGATTCTGAAGAAAATGTGTTAGACATATCGCAACTCACTAATGGGATTTACTTTATAAATATTACAGTAAACAACAAAAAAGGAATTAAAAAAATAGTAGTGCAATAAATTCTCTAATATATTTTTTTTAATAACTACCAAGGCATGAAGTTATCACTTCATGCCTTTTACATATAAAATTATTTTCACTAGATAAAAGTCATGTTAATTTTTTAATTATTTCCGTTTTCTAATACAACGCATTTGATCACTTAAGAATTTCCTAATTCATTCTTTTACAGCTCGCCCTTGAACCATACAATACTATCCAACAAGAAACCCGTATAATACCCCTCATTGTTATTACATGTTAACTCTTCAAAAAAATATAGAAAACTCTATTGTAGTAGGAGAATAGTTTTCAAACTTCTTGACATTCTTTACGGTTGATATTTCACCTTTTCAAAAAAAAACAGAATTGTCTGGGTAACATTTTCATTTGTTATTACTCCTCTGTACAAATAAACAATTGTTTATTATTTGGCTGATCACCCAAAATTATAATTCAAACAACAATTTTTAAAAAGCGAAAACCGAAAAGCTTATAGATAGAGTAGGTAATATTTAAGACAAAGTAACATGAAAAAAAATACAGATTTACACCACAATATTAGGTTGTTTATTTACATTATTATCCTGCACCAAGGATAACCTCAACATTACAGATGTTGATCAGAAAAAATCTTCAGAAACAGTAAATTTTGAAGAGAGAGAATCTTCTTTTTTTAAAGAAAATGTTGCCTTATTGGAATCTAGAATTAGAAGTATTTCTGAAAAAGAATATGTGAGAGAATTGGTTTTTGTAAATTTTTCTGAAGAGGAGCCCATGCTGGATACGGTAACATTTGATAACACATCGTTTTTTGATGACGGATCTTACAATGATCTTAAAGCAAATGATGGAATCTATACCTCGGCAGCTATTTTTAAACACACTAGAAAGGTGCCTTATTTTAAAGAACACAAAGTGGTTTCTGTGATGAAAGAAAGTATTGTAGATAGAAACTTCAAACATTCTGAAAGATTAAAAGAGTTAACCGAAACCTACCACCATGCTCCTTTTCTAAACAATCTTGACCCAAACAATATTGTACTAGCCGCTGGAATCGGAGTTAGCATAGAATGTGATGTAGAATTCGGGACCTGTGGATGCTATGCAGATCAATGGGGTCTTTGTAACTGCTGTTGTGTAACGGTTTCTAACTGTAAAGTTACTGTATCCGCAGAAGTTGGTTTAAGCAGAGTTAATTGATAAGCTATTTTTCAAAAAAAAGAGTGTGAAATTTAAATCTTCACACTCTTTTTGCTTTCTTTAGACTTCCTAAATCATCTAGAATACTTGCTGTAATCTATCAAGAAACTTAAATCCAAATAGACTTATTATATACCAACTTTGTACCTTAGCATCTTTAAAAAAAAGCTTGTGAATTACGTATCAGTAGAAAATATTGCAAAATCTTTTGGAGAACGAGTGCTATTTAACAACATATCGTTCGGAATTAATGAAGGGCAAAAAATTGGTTTTGTAGCTAAAAATGGAACTGGTAAAACGTCCTTACTAAATATTGTTGCAGGAGATGAAGAACCAGATGAAGGTCAGGTCGTATATCGAAAAAATCTGAAAGTAGCTTTTCTACCTCAAGAGCCCAATTTAGATCCTAATCTTACTATAGAACAAACTATTTTTGCTTCAGATAATGATACCTTACGTGTTATTAATGCGTACGAGAAAGCATTACAAAATCCAGATGATACAGAAGCTTACCAAAAAGCTTTTGAACAAATGGATGCTTTAAATGCCTGGGATTTTGAAACACAATACAAGCAGATACTCTTTAAACTAAAACTAGAAAACCTACAGCAAAAAGTTAGTCAACTATCTGGTGGGCAGAAAAAGAGATTAGCTTTAGCGAATATCTTACTTAGCAAACCTGAGTTATTATATCTTGATGAACCTACAAACCATTTAGATCTAGAAATGATCGAATGGTTAGAAGAATACTTTGCCAAAGAGAATTTTACTCTTTTTATGGTTACTCATGATCGTTATTTTCTAGAAAATGTTTGTAATGAAATTGTAGAATTAGAAAACGGAAGATTATATAGCTACAAAGGTAATTATGCCTATTATCTACAGAACAAAGAAGCTAGAATAGCGAATGAAGAAATAGAAACCAATAAAGCTAAACAACTTTACAAAAAAGAATTAGATTGGATGAGACGCCAACCCAAAGCGCGTACTACCAAATCTAAATCCCGTATTGACGATTTTTATGAAATCAAAGAACGTGCTCATAAAAGAAGAAATGATCATGAGGTACAATTAGAAATCAATATGGAACGTCTGGGAAGCAAGATTCTGGAAATCCATAAAGTTTCCAAAAAATTCGACGATCTTGTTCTTCTAGATAAGTATGAATACGTTTTCAAAAAAGGTGAACGTGTTGGGATTATTGGTAAAAATGGAACTGGCAAATCTACCTTTCTTAATATGATTACTGGTGCCATTACTCCCGATCAAGGTAAAATAGTAATTGGCGAAACTGTAAAATTCGGGTACTATACACAAAGAGGTATTACCATAAAAGAAGGGCAAAAAGTAATTGATGTGATTAGAGAGTTTGGTGATTACATTCCTTTGAAAAAAGGACGTCAAATTTCTGCACAACAATTATTAGAGCGTTTTTTATTCGATCGTAAAAAGCAATATGATTTTGTAGAAAAACTAAGTGGAGGAGAAAGGAAAAGACTATATTTATGTACTGTTCTTATCCAAAATCCAAACTTCTTAATCCTTGATGAACCTACAAATGATCTTGATATCGTAACCTTAAACGTATTAGAGAATTTCCTTTTGGATTTTCCTGGATGTTTGATAGTGGTTTCTCACGATCGTTACTTTATGGATAAAATTGTGGATCATTTGTTTGTATTTAGAGGCAAAGGAGTTATCGAAGATTTCCCTGGAAATTACTCCGACTATAGAGTTTATGAAAACAGCAGACTTCCAGAAAAAGTTAAAACAGATGATCCAGCATCAAAACCAAAGACTTCTTGGAAAAAAGACAATAAAAGCGCTCTATCCTATAACGAGCAGAAAGAGTATAGTCGTATAGAACGTGATCTTAAAAAACTGGAGTTACAAAAAAAGGAGATAGAAGAATTATTTTCGAGTGGTAATTTAGATGAAGATAAAATCAATGAGGAATCTGCTAAACTAAAAGATATTATTGATAGCATAGAAGAAAAAGAAATGCGTTGGCTAGAGTTATCCGAAAAAATGGAATAACACATCTTATTTATTGTAAGCATGCTATTCAAAATTAAATCTTACTTTCTTTTTTTAGTAAAATCTACAAATCAACATGGGGTTCATTCACCCTTTGTTTACAGCTTGGTAACCAAATGTTTTTATAATCGGACTAAAAGAAAATCTTATGGAAAAATACAATCAATTATAAATAAAAACTCAAATGTTGGTATTAATCTAAATTCTGCCAAACTATTAAATCGCACTATTCCCTATTTAGATTATAAAAAAGCGCTTGTCCTCAAGAAAAAACCAGATATTATTGCCCAAATTATATCAGAAGACAATAAGATATTTACGTATACTTCTTTTCAGAATGATATAGTGTTCGATTTGGTATTTTTGGACATTGATTACTTTACATCAAATATGGATGTATTAAATACCATAATAAAAAGCACACATAATGACTCTTTATTACTTATAAATTCCATCCGATATACCAAACAAAATTTCGACCTCTGGAACACCATAAAAAAGCATCCAAAAGTAACTGTAACTATAGATACCTATTCACTAGGATTTGTATTTTTTAGAACCGAACAAGCAAAAGAGCATTTTATCATTAGGAAATAGAAGGAATAGCATTATTTTTATGATAGTTCACTTTTAACATAGTCCTATCTGTAGATAAACATAATTCTTTCATGTACTGGTCATATGTTTTATTTTTTTCCAAAAGAAATTTATTAAAATAGTTATTTGCTACCTCCACTCCCATGGTTGTTTCGATATTTACTAGTTTTTTGTACAATGAACCGATATTACTGATTGCACGTTTAGAAGGTATGTTTCTCTCAATTAAATAATTCAAAATCTCATTGTCTTCATTTCTTCTTACTTTGAAGGTTGTAGTCACCCATTTCCATTCTCTTTCCGAGGTTAAACATTGGCTAATCAGGTAAGTATTTGTTTTAGTATATAATTGTAACCAAAATCTTTTTTGGATGATCTTGGGAATATCAATTTGCAAAATAGGATTTTGAGCATCAGAAAAGGAATCTGTTCTTTCGTTGTCATTCCATAACATAAAATCATGGTTTATATGAGTGACAAAATGATAAAGACTCTTTTTAGAACTTACAAATTCTTTGGAAAGTACAATTTGGTTTTCGGTAGTATTCTTACTTGGTGGGTTGTGTAAAGACATATTGGTATATTTAGAGATTAATGCAAACAGACTTTCTATTTACATATTTCCAAATACTATATCCCTTATTTTAAGATGTTGATCTTATCTCTTAAAGATAGCACTAATCTACCATAAAAACAACACCCAAATAACTAAAAATTCCTTCATTTTTAAAGCCTCTTAAATTAAAAAGAACGGGATGGAATCATCATATCCCAGAAAACTCTGATAATTAAATCTATTTTATTGTAACAAATTTATTGATCGTACGTCATATAGGCTAAAATCGTATCTTACGCTATAATTAAAGCATCACATGGAAAACGTTATCGATATTAAAGGTATCATTAGAAATTTTCAACTAGGCCAAGAAACAGTGTATGTACTCAAAGGTATTGATCTAGAAGTTAAAAGAGGAGATTATATAGCAATTATGGGACCTTCTGGATCCGGAAAATCGACACTTATGAACCTTTTGGGGTGTTTGGACACCCCTACCGATGGTACGTATAACCTTAATGGAAATGATGTGAGTAAAATGACTGATGACGAATTAGCAGAAATTAGAAATAAGGAGATAGGTTTTGTATTTCAAACATTTAATTTATTACCGCGAACAACCGCTTTAGATAATGTTGCATTACCCATGATTTATGCAGGTACTTCTAAAAAGGATAGAAATGCCAGAGCAGAAGAAGTATTGACAGACGTAGGCCTAGCTGATCGAATGGATCACAAACCCAATCAATTATCTGGAGGGCAGCGACAAAGAGTTGCTGTAGGTAGAGCACTGGTAAATAAACCTTCTATTATACTGGCAGATGAACCAACAGGAAACCTAGATTCGAAAACCTCGTTGGAAATCATGCAGTTATTTGATGATATTCATGCTGCTGGAAATACGGTAATCCTAGTTACTCACGAAGAAGAAGTTGCCGCTCATGCACATAGAGTCATTCGATTACGTGATGGCATGATCGAAAGCGATACCAGAAATAGATAGTTTGTAGTTTAAGATTGATATTGTCATAGATTAATTCGTATTTTGGTGTTTTACTAATTTGAATACTCTATGCAACCGATACATATTCTTTTTCTAATCGCCGGATATTTTGGTGTACTTCTTTTAATCTCATATTTCACAGGAAAGAATTCGGGAAACGACGCTTTTTTTAAAGCCAATCGCCAATCGCCATGGTATATAGTTGCTTTTGGAATGATTGGAGCATCACTAAGCGGTGTTACTTTTATTTCTGTACCAGGTTGGGTTGAAGCTTCGCAATTTAGCTACATGCAAGTTGTATTAGGGTATATCGTTGGGTATGCTGTAATTGGTACAGTACTACTACCACTCTATTATAAACTAAATTTAACTTCTATTTATACCTATCTAGAAGAACGTTTTGGAAGGTCTTCCTATAAAACTGGAGCATCTTTTTTTCTTATATCCAGAATTGTGGGTGCTAGTTTTAGGTTATTTCTAGTAGCAAATGTTCTACAAGTTATTATGTTTGATAGTATTGGGATTCCATTTTGGATTACTGTGATTATCACTATACTTCTAATTTGGCTTTACACCTTTAAATCAGGTATCAAAACCATCGTTTGGACAGATACATTACAAACCTTATTTATGCTAATTGCAGTAGGGGTTGCTGTATACTACGTCGCTAGTGATTTAGGAATTGATGGTACTAGTTTAATAGGGTATGTTTTAGACAGTGACCTTTCTAAAATTTTCTTTTTTGATGATTTTAAAAGTGGAGATCATTTTGTAAAACAATTTATTTCTGGTGCTTTTATAGCCATTGTTATGACAGGTTTGGATCAGGATATGATGCAAAAAAATCTTACTTGCAGAAACTTAAAAGATGCTCAAAAAAACATGTTTTGGTTTACTATAGTTCTGACTATAGTCAATTTTGTATTTCTGGGCTTAGGCTTATTATTAACTCAATATGCGGGACAACATGGAATTGATGCTCATAAGGATCAACTTTTCCCCATTATTGCAACTCAGAGTGGATTAGGAATTGGGATTGCGATTTTCTTTGTTTTAGGATTAATTGCCGCAGCCTACAGTAGTGCTGATAGTGCACTAACTTCGTTAACCACTTCTTTTAGTATTGATATCATGGATATAGAAAAAAAACTAAATCCTGAAGATCAAATAAAAGCGAGAAAACAATATCACATTCTATTTTCTTTATTATTAATATTAGTGATCATAGCTTTTAAATACGTAATCAAAGATGAAAGCGTTATTGCTAAGTTATTTGTTTTTGCTGGATATACCTATGGTCCACTTTTGGGACTTTATGCTTTTGGTTTATTTACTAAAATGAATGTCAAAGATAGATTTGTTCCTATCATTGCAATTCTATCACCCATACTATCTTACATTATTAGTATCAATAGTGCCAAATGGTTTGGTTTCGAATTTGGGTTCTTTATTTTAATTCTTAATGGCTTATTAACCTTTTTAGGTTTAGTACTGATCCGTAGAAAGTAATACTAAAGTACAGGCAACTTCAACATCAATACCTGCTTCTTGCAGTATATCATAAAACTCTGGATTTTCAGTTCCTGGGTTAAAAATCACTCTTTCTGGAGAAAGACCAATAATATAATCATAATACTGCTTTTGTCTGGTAGGATTTAGGTATAGGGTTACCGTATGTATATTCTCAAATGCCATCAGAGATGTATGAATAGTAATTCCTGCTACCTCGCCAGATCGCAATCCAATTGCTACCACTGCCTGATCATAATTCACCAATCGATGTATTGCCAAATTAGAATATCTATCTGGTTTAAGCGAAGCTCCCAACACTAAGGTCTTTTTTCCCTTCATAAGCATGATTTTAGTCGCAAAATAACGTTAATTCATAGCGATTACGGTCTGCAAACGTTAAAAATAAACCCTAAAATGTTAAAAACAAAAAACAGGTGTAACATAAGACTTGTACTGCACGTCTTATAGATAAAGAAATATGATTTTTCATAAATTTAGTTAGTTAGTTACTTAATAATCAAATTTTATTCATAGTTGATGGTTAGTGTTACTATTTGATTATTATAAGAAGACCGCTCCTTATCCAGGAGCGGTCTTTGGTTATATAATTAATTGTTAAAAGAAATATTTTGTGTAACAGATTTTAGGTTACATCGTCATACAGATATACGTTTAATCAACGTAAAAAAGGGAAAACAAATGCACTGATATTATGCAATACCCAGTACATTGTTTTGCATACATCAATCAAAACACATTTAATATGAAAAAAAACAACCTACCTATTAGGCAAACCACCCGTAATGTATTCTTATTTATTTTATTAATAAGCTGTTCTTTGATTACCGCTCAACCTAGCAACAGTATAGTTGTTGGTACTATTTCGGGAACAGTAATCGATAAAAACCTTAAACAACCAATTCCTTATGCAACAATAGTAGTAAATGACGGAGCTAATAAATTAGTTAGTGGAGGAATTACAAAAGAAGATGGAACTTTTCTTATTCCTGATATTCCTAATGGAAATTATACACTAAAAGTACAATTCATTGGATATACCAGTTATACACAACCTATAGAAATATCTAGAAAGAACAAAGATGTTAATGTAGGAGTTATCTCCTTAGAAGAGGAAGCACAAGCACTGGATGATGTTACCATAATTGCAGAACGCACAACGATCGAACAAAAAATAGATCGTAAGGTAGTAAACATAGGAAAAGACCTTACGACTACTGGTGGTACTGCTGCAGAAATTATGCAAAATATTCCATCAGTTAATGTAGATCAAGATGGGAATATCGCACTACGTGGAAACCCCAATGTACAGATACTAATTGACGGAAAACCAACAAACATTTCTCCTACTCAATTATTAAAACAAATTCCTTCAACATCGATTAAATCCGTAGAATTAATAACCAATCCATCGGCAAAATATAATCCCGAAGGTATGAGTGGTATCATTAATATAGTACTACGTAAAAATGCTAATATTGGTTTTAACGGGAACATCAACTTGGGTGTAAACTGGGATCAAAATGCGCGATTTAATAGCTCAATCGATCTGAATTACCGAAGTGGAAAAATAAACGTTTATGGAAATTACGGAGCCAATATTACAAAGAATCGACAACAAGGTTTCATTTTTAGAGGTGATCAAAACTATAGAACTGATTTTCGTTTTTTAGATAATAACAAATCTCACCTTTTCAAGGTAGGCTTTGACTACTATATTAATGACAAGAACACCATATCGTTATATACAAATCAAAATTTATTTGATGGAAATATTAATGGTACTACAGATATAGACTTTCTCGATAATCCAGAAAACAACATATTCCAAAACTTGATTAATGATAGTGATAACCTTGGTTCTACTTATAATTTTGATTTTAAACACGACTTTGAGAAAGAAGGGCATAATATTGAATTAGAAGTAGATTATAATGTTTTTGAAGGCGATAGTGATGATGATTTCAATTTTGCTGGCGGCGCTACTCCAGATTATAATGATATATTAAATAACGAAAGAACAAATACCACTATCAACCTAGATTACGTAAACCCACTATCAGAAAAAGCAAAGCTAGAGTTAGGATATGAAGGACGTATAAGACGTACCGATAATGAGTACAGATCTACTCTATTTGATGATTCTAAATATCGTTATGATAGAGACATTCATGCTTTATATGCGACTTATGGTAAAAATTATGAGAAATGGTCATATCAACTAGGTGCGCGATTAGAAAGTTATCAAGTAGAAGCTATTTTTAACGATGTAAAAGTGTTTGAAGATGATATTTTTACTGTGTACCCTTCAGCCTATCTAACATATACGCCTGGTGAAAAAAATTCCTATCAACTAAGTTATAGCAGACGTGTAGACCGACCAGGATTAAATCAGGTAAACCCAATAAGAGAGTGGAGCACTCCTAGAATTACCTCTAGAGGAAATCCGGAATTAGACCCTCAATTTACAAATTCTATCGAGTTTAACTACACTCGTAAATTGACAGGAGGATCTATAACTGCAGGTACATTTTATCGCCTTATCAATGATGAAATTAATCAAACGCTATTAGCAGATCCAACAGTTGAAGAAGGACAAATTCTTACGTTTGAGAATTTTGATAACAACTCTGCGTATGGAATCGAAATTTCTAGTAACTACCGACCGACAAAATGGTGGAATTTTAATGCTAGTTTTGATTTGTATGCGCAAACTCAAAAAGGTATTGTAGAAGATGTTGTAGAAGTAAATGGAGTAGATGAAATTGTACAAGTTTCTAGCGAGGTTGATGCAGTGGTATACAACTTCAGAATAAATAACAATTTTAAGGCGACTAAAAATTTGACCTTTCAGATATTTGGATTCTATCGTGGTGAGCAAGAAGGAATACAGTTTAAAACAAAACCATTTTATTTCGTAAACACTGGTGCACGATATAATTTCTTGGGTGGAAAAGGTACGGCTAGCATTAATTTCAACGATATCTTTAACACCATGCGTTTTAGATTCTCTGGAGATTTTCCTTTTGAACAAAATGGACAATTCCAAGGGGAAACACAAACCGTATTTTTAGGACTATCCTATCGTTTTGGTAGTGGAAAAAATCGAAAAGTGAGAAGAAAACGAAGAGATTCAAATGAAAAATCTGGTGGAGGAATACTCTAGAAAAATTAATTATTTTGTTAATTCTTTAAAGAATGTCTACATTTTTTGTTAAATTTAAATATCTTCAAAATTAAAGCCTGCTAAGTTAAATAATTGTAAAAATTATAATGTTTTTGTAACACTATGCAATATGTTACGTCTATTATAGTACCATTATGGTTATAATTTATTTGAATTAGCCTTTAAAGAAAAAAATAACCCGGTAAAACAAAAAATCGCGAAACCATGAGTTTCGCGATTTTATTTTATACAGTCGTTTGATCAGGTTACCATTTTATAACAGCACTACCCCATGTAAATCCACTTCCGAAAGCTGCTAAAACGACAACATCACCTTCTTTAATCTTTCCTTCTTCCCAGGCTTCTGTAAGTGCAATTGGGATCGAAGCAGCCGTTGTATTACCATATCGTTGAATATTATTATACACTTGATCATCAGATAATCTAAACTGCTTTTGTACAAACTGAGAAATTCTAAGATTCGCCTGATGCGGAATAAGCATATCTATATCCGATGGAGATAAGTTATTTTGTTGTAAGCCTTCGTTAATAACTTCAGAAAAACGTACTACCGCATTCTTAAAAACAAACTGTCCATTCATATATGGATAATACGTGATATTCTCCTGATCATTCTTTTCTATAATCTCAGGCACCCAATGTTCAGTACTTGGCCCTTCTAACGACAATTCTTTAGCATGCGCTCCTTCGCTATGTAAATGCGTAGATAATACTCCACTACCATCTTCTTTTTCATTTCTAGATAAAACCATAGCTCCGGCACCATCACCAAAAATAACAGATACTGCTCTACCTCTTGTTGTCATATCCAAACCTCCACTATGATTCTCACTTCCAATAATCAGTACATTTTTGTACATTCCAGTTTTGATAAACTGATCCGCTACGGATACAGCATATACAAAACCACTACATTGATTTCTAACATCCAAAGCTGGAATTGTATTCATATCCATCATATCCTGAACTCTAACGCCTCCTCCGGGGAAATACATATCAGGACTTAATGTGGCAAAAATGATAAAATCTATATCATCCTTCGTTAGGTTTGCTCTTTCTAAAGCAATTTTTGCTGCTTTTACTCCCATTATAGAAGTACTATTACCATCTCCCTTTTTTATATGACGTCTTTCTTTAATACCTGTACGCTCTTGAATCCAAGCATCATTTGTATCCATTATTTTCGACAGATCGTCATTAGTTACAACATTTTCAGGAACATAACTCCCTAATCCTGTTACTCTTGAAGTATACATATATTATAATATTGAGTGTGTATTGTGCGTAATAATTAATTATTACTATTCAGTTTAAAAAAACTGCAGGGCAAGATATGTATTCTTACGTTTTTGATAAAAGAAAGTACAAGCTTATTGTATGCATGCATAACAAATATTTTCTCTCATCGTATCATTAAAAACGATTAGAGCTTTTTTGGAAAACGATAGTACTTATGTAAGTTTCAAAATAGTTTTCACAACTTTATGTATGCCATCACTAACCTCGATGATATATAAATCAGTGGGAAAAGAATGAAGAGATAAAGTGTTTCTCTGAGAAAGATTGTATTTTTCTTTTACGAGCTTTCTTTTTCTGTTATAGATCTTATAAAAAACGTTAGCATCATTCCTATGCAAATCGATATAAATAACATTTAATCTTTGATTAAGATACACGGAAAACGTAGTTTCTAAAGTATCTATTCTTTTGGTATTATATATCGACTGCACATTCATATCTCTATTCTTTTTCCCGATCTGATTTATCGTTTGTAATACCTAATTTGTGGTTAAAGCAAATAAGTATTGTCAGGTATAAAATTAGATAAACAGAAAATTTGTTAAGAGCGACTTCTTTGTGGAAATTTTCTTTTTTTCGATGAATGACGCATAAACTCTATAAAAGTGTTTATACTAGTAAAATGTTTTCTTTTAAAAAAGCGAAAGGCACGCCAACCACAGCATGCCTTTCTAACAACCTAACCAATAAATAAACAAACCAAAGCCAGTCTTAGCAACTGACTAAAGGTACTTTTCAAAATTTTTCACACGAATTGTTGCTTTTAAATCGTGTAATAAGTTATACAACCCAAAGAATGTTCTGTTGATATATAGGAAATGCTTACTTCCTCTATTTCCATTCATTTTCCTAAGCTCTGTATCTTTAGAATATTTTTCACTTAACTCTGTTATCTTATCCCAAAACTCTTGATCTGCGAAGTCAAAAACTTCTTCATTAAATGGTTTTGTAAATAAACTTAACATCTCATAAAATAGCTCCGAGAAGAATTTCTTCTCTTCTTCAGAATCATCTTCTCGGAGTATTTCGAGTTCAAACATCTTTTGAGCAAAGAATTCTGGATTATTAATATTTTCTCTTTCAGCTAATTCAAAATAAGGAGTATAAAACTCCAACGGTACTTTCTTTACACATCCAAAATCTATTGCGATCAGATTTCCCTCTTTATCTACCAAGAAATTACCAGGATGTGGGTCCGCATGCACAGCTTTCAGGATATGCATTTGATACATATAAAAATCCCAAAGAGCTTGTCCAATTCTATTGGCTTTTTCTTGATCCTCGTTATGTTTTGCAAACTCACTAAGATGCTCTCCATCCATCCAATCCATCGTAATGATTCGCTTACTAGATAAATCTTCGTAATACTTTGGGAACTTTAGATTTTCAATTTTAGCGCAGGCATTTGTAATCTCTTTACTTTGCTTTACTTCCAATACGTAATCAGTTTCCTCTAGTAATTTCCCTTCTAACTCCTGAAAATACTTATCAGAATCTTTCCCTTTTAAATTAAACATCCTGATGGCGATAGGTTTTACCATCGCCAAATCAGAACTTATGCTGTCTGCAACTCCAGGATATTGAATTTTCACAGCAAGTTTTTTCCCGTCTTTAGCGGCCTTATGTACCTGTCCGATACTGGCGGCATTAACAGATTGAGTTGCAAACGTATCATATAAATCTTCCGGATATTTTCCGTGATATTTCTTAAATGTCTTTCTTACTAAAGGAGCTGATAATGGCGGAACACTAAACTGTGATAGCGAAAATTTTTCAACATAAGCATCCGGCAATATGTTTTTCTCCATAGAAAGCATCTGCGCTACTTTCAATGCGCTACCTTTTAAATTTTTTAGTCCGTCATAAATATCAGCGGCATTATCTTCATTTAGTTTATCTCTAGTAATGTTAGGGTTTATCGCTTTTTTACTATAATATTTCAGATAATTCCCTCCTACTTTTACACCAGTCTTTACCAATTCTGTGGTTCTACCTAGTTTGGAAGTGGGTATTTTATCAATTGTCTTCATATTCCTTTTCTCTATCTACAATCTTACTTTCAACTATTAATTCCACATGGCTTTTTCTTTCCAGAGGAATTTCCCCAAATCTAAAACACTGGTTAGCGGTGTATTATCAAATAAATCAAATATGGTATTCACTGATTTCTCGATAGCAATATCGGTTTTCTCGAAACCAGCAGATTCATCATCCATCCAAAATTTTAATAAGAATAAAAATTGCAACCAAGCTCCTTCTGAATACACGGAAACTGGATTTTTAGCTATTTTAAATAACTTTTCATCATTATCCGTTTCGATCAATTCCTTGGCGAAATGTTTGATATGCATTCTTAGTCCTTTTAACTGAGTTAAATTCTTAAGAGGCATATTATGGTATTGTAGCGCTAATAGCACGTAACTTCTGTTCAATGTCAACATTTCAAAAAACGTAAAAAAGAACGTCAGCATTTTATCCTTACTAGATAAATGAGCGTACTCTTTATTATTGTTCATCGCGTCTATAGTAGTGCTAAAGAACGTATTCCAAATTCCTTTGTTTACACTATCCAAACTACCAAAGAACTCATAAAACTCTTCTTCTTTTATTTTTGACTCTTTACAAAATTTATACACCGACTTAGGGTATGTATCATGCTCTAAAACATAATTCATATACTTAGTTATGATGTACTGACTGTCTACGGTTTGTTTTTTACTGGATGATGCCATATCTATTAATTTACAGAGTAAAGATAGTCATTGTTTAACTTTTTTTAAAAAAACCTAAACAAAAAAATTGTTAAAGTTGTTTCATAAAAAATGAAACTTAAAGTTCTAATATTTAAGTAGACGCAATTCAATTATTATCCTTACGTCTTATGGATAATTTGATCATAATGTCAGTTTGTCAGCAATATAGGATTGGTACTTTTTTTGTCTATGGAGAGACACAATAGTGATAATAAAAATTAAAACATAAAAAAATGGCAACAGGAAGTATTAATGTATCGGTTGAAAACATTTTTCCTTTGATTAAGAAATTCTTGTATTCAGATCACGAGATTTTTTTACGAGAATTAATATCTAATGCAACAGATGCAACATTAAAGTTAAAGCATCTAACCAATATTGGTGAAGCCAAAATTGAATATGGTGACCCAAGAATTGAAATAAAGATTGATAAAGAGAATAAACAACTACATATTATTGACCAGGGAATTGGTATGACTGCTGAAGAGGTAGAAAAATATATCAATCAGGTTGCTTTTTCTGGTGCGGAGGAGTTCTTAGAAAAATATAAGGATAGTGCCAAAGATTCTGGTATTATAGGTCATTTTGGATTAGGTTTTTACTCGGCTTTTATGGTAGCTGATAAAGTAGAAATCATTACAAAATCTTATAAAGATGAGCCTGCTGCTCACTGGACTTGTGATGGTTCTCCAACCTATTCTTTAGAAGCACATGATAAAACCGAAAGAGGAACTGAAATCATCTTACATATTGGCGAAGAAGAGTCTGAATTTCTTGAGGATAGCAGAATAAGCGAACTTTTGGTGAAGTACAATAAGTTTATGCCTATTCCAATCAAATTTGGAACAAAAACTGAAACCTTACCAAAACCAGAGGATGCTAAAGAAGAAGATCCAGCACCTACTCAAGAGGTGGATAATATCATCAACAATCCAAATCCAGCTTGGACTAAACAACCAACAGATTTAAAGGATGAAGACTATAAAAGCTTTTACCGAGAATTGTATCCTATGCAATTCGAGGAGCCATTATTTAACATTCATTTAAATGTAGATTATCCTTTCAATCTAACAGGAATATTGTATTTCCCGAAGCTTGGGCAGGATATGAATATGCAAAAAGATAGAATTCAGTTATATCAAAACCAGGTATTTGTAACAGACAATGTAGAAGGTATAGTACCTGAATTCCTTACTATGTTACGTGGTGTGATTGATTCTCCAGATATTCCATTAAATGTTTCTAGATCATATTTACAAGCTGATGGTGCTGTAAAAAAGATCTCTAGCTATATCACCAGAAAGGTAGCAGATAAATTAAATTCTCTATTTAAAAATGATAGAGAAGACTTTGAAAAGAAATGGAACGATATCAAAGTAGTGATCGAATACGGAATGTTATCAGAAGAAAAATTCTTCGAAAAAGCGGATAAATTTGCTTTATACCCAACCGTAGATGACACGTACCTAACCTTTGAAGAATTACAAGAGAAAATAAAAGATAATCAGACAGACAAAGACAATAAGCTAGTAGTCCTGTATGCTTCTGATAAAGATGCGCAACACGCTTATATTGCTGCTGCAAAAGATAAAGGATACGAAGTTCTATTACTAGACTCACCTATTGTTTCTCATCTAATTCAAAAACTAGAAACTAGTAAAGAAAACATTTCTTTTGTTCGTGTAGATGGTGATCACATCGATAATCTTATCAAAAAAGACGAAGAAACCATTTCTAAACTTTCTGATGAAGAAAAAGAAACCTTAAAAACAGATTTAGAAAAGGTTATCCCTACTTCTACCTATACAGTACAGCTAGAAGCAATGGATAGTAACGCTTCTCCATTTATGATTACCCAGCCAGAATTTATGCGTCGTATGAAAGAAATGCAGCAAACTGGTGGCGGAGGAATGAATATGTTTGGTAATATGCCAGAGATGTATAATCTGATCGTAAACACCAATCATGATTTGATCAGTCAGATAAAAGATACTAAAACAGATAAAAAGAAGGAACGTCTTATCAAACAATCCTTAGACCTTGCTAGATTATCTCAAAATTTACTGAAAGGTGAAGAACTGACAGAATTTATCAAGCGTAGTTTTGAAATGATTAAATAAACAAAAGCGTTTATCTTCTTTTAGCATGTAATTGAAACCGCTTCAGAAATTGAAGCGGTTTTTTATTATCCAAATCTGGATATTTCATATTTTAGTATTTTTACCATATCATTTTCTTTATAAAGATTACAGAAACAAATGAATAACAGGTTTTTTCTTTTTTTAACAATACTTTCTATTGCTTTTCAAGGGATTGCGCAAGACATCGTCTCTGGTTATATCCCTCTGGAAAATAATAAAGATGTAGAACAAAAAATTCACCTAAGTAAAGTAGATTTAAATGATACTGACAAAAGTTATTCATACACTAGAATAGCTTCTACTAACATTTCTGATCAAGGGTATTTTTCTTTTGATCAAAAATGGTTTTCCTCTAAAGACCATTTATACAAAATACAACTAGAACCTGTAGCAGCATCTACTACCAATAAACAAAACAAAGACTCTAAATTATTCATTTTATCTAAAAACGATTCTATACATTTTGAAAAAGGATCTTCTCCTTTTGAAACATATACCACGAATAACAAGGCTGACAAAGAATGGCAACAACTGAAGAAATTCGAATCTAAATTTGACACTTTACATGATGGCTTTGATACTGACCAGTATCTTCTTAGAACAAAGGGATATATTAAAGATTCACTTCAAATCTTGTTAGTAAAACTAATTAGCATCAAAAAGCTGGATGATAAGAAACTTCTGGATAAAGACATTATGGAAAACACTTCCTATTACACAAGTCTTTTAAAAGAACTAAAATCTAGTGAGATTGATCCTGCTTTATTTTTATACTTAGAGAATAAGCTTTCTTTAGTTTACAAAGAAGAAGCTGAACAAAAATATTCTGTTAGTATGTTACTAAACGGTATTGCTATATTAATAATTGGGAGCCTTATTTTCTTGGTGTTACGTAAAAGAAGAAAAGCACAAAATACCATTATTACCTCATCATTAAGCAAACAGGAAAACACTATTAAAGAGCTTATTCTTTCCGGAAAAACCAACAAGGAAATTGCAAATGAACTTTTTATTAGTGTAAATACGGTGAAAACTCATATTTCTAATATTTACAGCAAATTAAATATTACGAGCAGAAAAGAACTATTAATAAAAAACAAATAAGTCGAACCAATATTACTTTCTTCTGGAAACCATTCTACTTAAATAGATTCCTTACAATTGAGAATACGTTTATGATATACATAAAAACATATGAAAAGAAAAACTCCTTCGATTAGAAGGAGTTTTTTACTATGAGTTATATTCTATTTCTTAGACCTCTAAATTATGGTAATAAACTAGCCACTGTATTTTTTTGAGTTATTTGAGTATTTTTATTTGTATCGATTACATTAGTTAATCTAGTAGTTTTTCTAATATCTGTAGTAAAACCATTTTTTTCTAATAAGCTCTTATAAAATTCAGTTTTAGTAGTATTCTTATTAGTAGCAACTTCTTTCTTTACTTCTTTAATTGCAATATCAAAGTCATTCGCTTTTACCAATGCTTTGAAAAAATCAGTTTTAGTACTTTTTACATTTTCGATAGATGTGTTAACTTCATTAGTAGCAACATCTTGTGCTGTAATAGTAAGAGTAGAAAATAAAACTGCGATGGTAAAGAAGATAGCTTTCATAGTATTGGGGCTTAAGTTACTTTGATTAACTGATGTAAATTTAAGTCGAAAAAACCTCTCTATAAAATCTTTTAAAAACTTTTAGACAAAGTGGTTTTTTAAATCGATGAAATACACAAAATTTACGGTTTTACCGTACAAAATACACGTAATTTTTATCATTTTGTAGGATTTTTAACGGTATAAAATTACTTAAACCACCTATAAAACAGTATTTAAACTATAATAATCGATATAAAACACATTTTAAGAAATAATTAATACGTAATTACTAAATAAAAAATTTATTCCTTAGATAAATACAGAGGGTTGTAATCTTTAAATAACCTACATCAAAAAGTTTGTTATTGAGATTGGCATTCTTTTGCTACTCTTGTTTCACATCTTATAAACCCTTTGTTTACTGGAATTTCTCATAAAATCATACCGGTACTAGTTCCTTTTTACGACCATCATTCTTTCGATTCATCCAATTTTTAGATTTCATTTGACTTTAAAAAAGAGAAACAATCAAATCAGATGCAGATCAATCGGTTTAAAAAATGGAACTTATTATTAGGTTGGTTAGTTTTTACAATTTCTTTAGGAGTATATATCAAAACTGTAGAACCCACCAATAGTTTCTGGGATGTAGGAGAGTATATAGCAACTTCTTCAAAATTACAAATTGGACATCCGCCTGGTGCTCCCCTATTTCAGATGATCGGTGCCTTTGCTTCTGTCTTTGCTACCAACCCAAAACAGATTGCCTATACTCTTAATCTTACATCCGCATTAGCCAGTGCATTTACCATATTGTTCATGTTTTGGTCAATCACTATACTTCTAAGAGATTTAGCTTCCACCATAAATAGCAATACAAGAAATACACCCTTTAATATTTTAGGTAGTGCTATAGTGGGATCCTTAGGTTTTGCTTTTACAGATAGCTTTTGGTTCAATGCGGTAGAGGCCGAAGTGTATGCAATGGCCACACTAATACTATCTGTTATGTTTTACTTAGGTTTATTATGGAAACGTGATATGCATACTCCAAAAGGAAATAAATGGATCATTCTAATTGCATTTGTTATAGGATTATCATTTGGAATACATTTTATGGGACTACTTTCTATTCCTGCGATAGGCATGCTTTACTATTTTAAAAATTATAAAAGTATTACCATAAAGAATTTTATTATTGCTAATCTCATTGTAATAGCGGTATTACTTTTCATTTTCAAATTGTTCATTCCCTACACACTGACCTACATCAGTTTTGTAGAAATATTTTTTGTAAATACTATTGGACTTCCTTTTCATTCTGGAACTATATTATCTGTTATAAGCATCCTTGTACTTTTTTATTCAGGATTGAGATATACTCGAAAGAAAGCATATCCTTTATTAAATACATCATTATTATGCTTGGCATTCATTTTAATTGGTTTTTCTAGCTGGTTAATGATTCCGGTGCGAGCTAATAGTGGCACTGTAATTAATGAAAATAATCCGAATAATGCTCGAGAACTACTCGCCTATTATAATCTAGAACAATACCCAAAGACACATCTTTTCTATGGTCCACAATTTTCTGAGATCTATGGAAATCTCGACGAGAATGAACCTTATTTAGATGATAAGCCTAAATATGAAAAAGATACCTCTTCTGGAAAATACATTATCGTAAATGACTGGAAAAATGCCAGACAAAACTTAGATAATACGCATAAGACTCTATTACCAAGAATGTGGAGTACAGAGCACATTCGTAATTATATGATCTTTAGTGGGCCATTAGAGTTCTCCATAAAAACAGAATTTCAGGATGAACAAGAACTCATCGAAACTGTTATCGATTTCAGAAAAAAATATGCTTCTGGAGAGTTAGATAATAATGACTATCATAAATTTTTAGAATCATTTGGTCAGTTTTTAGACATACAACCTCCTTCTTTTTGGGACAATGTATCTTATCTATTTCAATATCAGATCAATTATATGTATTTGAGATATTTTATGTGGAATTTTGTTGGTAGACAAGATGATGTACAAGGACGATTAACTGATTTACATGGTAATTGGCTTAGTGGTATTGATTTTATCGACAAGTTTCATCTTGGTTCTCAGGACAATTTACCTTCTGATGCTGCGAATAATAAAGCAAGAAACACCTACTATTTTCTACCTTTAATTTTAGGGTTATTAGGAATTGTTTTTCAATTTCGAACTGATAAAAAAATGTTTTGGGTATTATTCATATTCTTTTTGTTTACTGGTTTATCACTAAAGATCTATTTAAACGAAAGACCTTTTGAACCGAGAGAACGAGATTATGCCTTAGTAGGTTCTTTTTATGTATTTGCTATATGGATTTCATTTGGAGTTTTTGCTCTTTTTGATCTACTTAAAAACTATATACACTCCAAGCGTGCTTCCTATGTAGCAATTATCATTTCATTGTTAGGCGCTCCAGCAATATTAATCGCTCAGAACTGGGATGACCACGATCGTTCTAATAGATATACCGCCAAGGGTTCTGCACAAACGTATTTATCATCTTGTCAGAAAGACGCAATTCTATTTTCTATTGGAGATAACGATAGCTTCCCTTTATGGTATTTGCAAGAAATAGAAGGATACCGTACCGATATTCGTATTCTCATTACAAATCTTTTAGCTACCGATTGGTACGTTGATCAGATGAAAAAAGCTGCTTATGAAGGGAAACCTGTTCCTTCGGGATTAGAGCATTCATTTTATGCCTATGGCAACAATGATGTAATTTATTTCAAAGAGGTTACTAAAGATACGATGCATATTAAAAACTGGATGCGATGGATAACCTCTAATGATCCGAGAACAAAGGGTGAACTTATGAATGGAAAAACAGTATCTACCTTTCCTACTAAAAACATTAGGATTCCTGTTGATAAAGAAAAAGTCCTTAAAAATGGTATCGTTTCTAAGGAAGATGCAGATAAGATTGTGCCTTATATCGATATTCATTTAAAAGGTGGTTATATTCCAAAACATAGATTAGTGATGTTAGATATCATAGCCAATAACGATTGGGAGCGTCCTATCTATTTCACAGGAGGTAGTTTTGGCGATGATGATTATATATGGATGAAAGATTATCTACAACTAGACGGTATGACGTATAAACTAGTACCGATTAAGACTAAAGTAAATCCTTCGAATCCATATCAATTAGGTAGAGTGAATACAGAAGTTATGTATAAAAATGTGATGAACTGGGATTGGGGAAACGGAGATAGTGCAGGGATTTATCATGATACCGAAACCAGACGCAATGGCATTTCATACAGAACAAATCTAAGCAGACTGGCAGAGCAGTTAATTAGGGAAAATCAAACCGAGAAAGCTGAAGAAATCTTAGATCTTGGACTGGAAAAATTTCCTTTAGAATTCTACGAATACTATACACCACTTCATGATTTTATTCATAATTATTATCAGATTGACAAGACAGAAAAAGCAAGATCATTATGGAAACAGGTAGCAACCAAATACCAAGAACAATTAATCTATTTTTCTGGTTTATCTTATGAAAAACAGTATGAACATTTCGAAAACATAATGGATAACGTAACCTATTACAGAGATCTTATAGATACATTAGTTACGAACAAAGATGATGACCTTATCGATCAGGAAATTGACACTTTTAATCGGTATATCAATCTTTTTCCTCGATTTTTTGCAAAACAAGAATTGCCTAAACCCGATTCGGAACCAGAAAACAGTGAGGATTTATTAAAAGAATTAGGATTAGAACAGGAAGTGGAGTAAATCCAGAATGTATTTGATTTAAGGTAATAAAAAAACCTCCTGACCCAAGTTTTCAGGAGGTTTTGATATATTTCGTAGAAGATAATAAGTCCCGTTCTTCTAAGAAATGAATCCAACTAACCCTTTACAGGTTTTGTTGTTTCCTTTTTACCAATATGCTTTGCATAGAATCCCATCATAGCTTTATACATCGCTATAGAATTTTCTTCTTTTGCAAAACCATGGCCTTCATCATATTTTACCATATATGGAACATCAAATCCTTTATCACGTAATGCTTTTACGATCTGATCAGACTCATCTATATTTACTCTAGGATCGTTAGCTCCTTGTACCACAAACAAAGGTTTTTTGATCTTATCGATTTGATACACCGGAGATACTTCTTCCATAATTGCTTTTTCTTCAGCTACATCCTCATCATACCAGATTTCTTTGATAATTTTTAAATATGGTTTCCAATATGGTGGAATTGTTTTCATGAATGTAAATAAGTTAGATACTCCTACATAATCTACTCCACAAGCATATAAATCTGGTGTTTTTGTTAATCCTCGTAGTACTGCGTATCCACCATGACTACCACCGTAAATAGCAACTTTATCTTTATCTACCCATCCTTGATCAATAACGTATTGCAATCCATCTTCTACATCATCCATCGCTTTTCTACCGATCTGTTTGAATCCTGTTTCTAAAAACTCTCTACCATATCCTCCAGAAATTCTAAAGTTTACTTGCAATGTTGCATATCCTCTACTTGCGAATAATTGTGATTCTGGATTGAATCCCCAAGAATCTCTAATACCTTGTGGTCCTCCATGAGGATTAACTACCAATGGTACTTTTTTTCCTTGGATAGCTTCTTTAGGCAATGTAATATATCCATGAATTGTTAAACCGTCTCTACTCTTAAAAGTAATTGGACGCATTTCTGCCATATCGTTCTCCTTTAGCTGAGGCATTAAATTATACAATAGCTTAAAGGTATCTTTCTTAGCATCATAAGAGTAATACACTCCATATAACTTATCACTTTGTAAGAAGATCAAATACTTATCTTCATCATCCGTCTTTCCTGCTATTGAATATTGGTGATCAGGAAATTTTTTAGTGATTTTTGAGTGTAATTTTTTATAATAATCACTTACTGGTACTACTACTCTCTTTTCTCCCTGATAAGAGAAATAATCTAATTCATATCCCCTTTTTCTAGATAAAGAAAGATTAGAGACATCATATTTATCATTAGAGAATAACTTCTTGATTACTTTGTCTTTTTTTAAGTCGTATAAATAGATTTGTGACTTGTCTGTTTCTAAGTTAGATACCACATACGCATCATGAGGGTTATCTGTAGAATAATCATAGTTTAGGATAGAAAAAGTATCTTTCCAATTCATTTGCTTAAGCACTTCATATTTCCCATCTTCTTTAGCGTAATAGAAATCTACATTTACTCCATCTCTTATCTTTCCATATCCTCGTAGATTACCACCCTTATCAAAACTATAGCCTGCTATTGGATTTGCAGCATCGTCATTGGTAAATAATTGCTTAATCTCTCCTGTAACAATATTAATTTTATAAGGCTCAAAGATTTGTTTATTATTTTTATTCATAGAGATAATCATATGATCTTTATCCTCTTTTAAACCTTCTAATATATTTACCTGAACACCTTCATAAGGAGTTAATTCTTTCTGATCGGTTCCGTCTATGTTTGCTGCAAAAAGATGGTAATCTTCATTTCCACCTTTATCCATAACATATACTAATCGCTCATTGTTTGCCCAACCGTATCCACGTATTAATTCTTCTTTTTCTTCTATAACACGTGTTACTTTATCAGTTGCGATATCCTTTACGTATACATGATTTTTACTGTTATCATCTTTCTCTCGATAAGAAAGATATTTTCCATTTGGAGAAAATTGAAAACTTCTAGCTTTTGGTTTTGCAAAATAATCCTCTACAGAATACTTATAATTGCCTTGATCCAAATTTGCCATTTTTTCTAATTCCGAATCTGAAGAAACCAATGATGGGTTTCCAGGTATCGTTTTCTCTGATTTTTCCATTTCTAATGGTAGTTCCATTCCGCCTTGATAAAAAGTTCCTTTTAATTTACTATTCTCCAGAGATGCTATATATTTAATCCCTGCTTGTTTGAAGATCAAAGTTAATTGATTGTTTTCAAAAACTGTGGAATCCATTGGAATTCCAGAAGCTCCTTGCGAAGGACTATCCATCGTAGAAGAAAGTGCTCCTTCTTTCTCTTCAATATGAAATACTAAAGGTACTTCCGTTCCTTGTACAGATAATTTACCTTTCCAAGTTCCTACTGCATCCTGACCGTATATTTGAGTAAATGCCATACAAAGCATGACCATACAGATACTCAAAAAATTCTTTGATAATTGTTTCATGTGATTTTTATTAGATTGATGATAATTATTTAGATATACGGAATTAGTAATCGATAAGGTAATTTTGTTACATTATTTAAAAAAATTAACAAAATTTAATTTCAAAATACCTAGACGGTAAATCATAATATCTGTTACAATTTTCATAAAGATTATAGTACTAGATGCGCTTTTACTATTTTAGATTATAAACACAAATAACCTTACTATGAAAAGAATATCATTGGCTCTGATAACCCTTTGTCTATTGGCATGTGATCAGAAAAAAAAGGAAGAAAAAGTAGTTCCTGAAGTAAAAGAAGAAATAGAACAAATTCCTGTAGAAGCTGATGGAGGAATTGGAGATGGAGCTTTATCTATCACTGACCATTTTATTAAGAGTATCGAAAAAGCTCACAAAAAAGAAAAATTCCTAAAACACAAAGCCATAAGTTTTGATATCAAAATTCTATTTAATGGTAAGGAACACTTGGAAGGAAAGATTACGATGCTTACCAACTCTTCAAAAATTAGAATTGACAAAAAAGATAATAGTACCCTAGTGTATGATGGTGAAAAAGTATTCTTGTATCCCGCAGATGCTAATGATCAAGGAGCACGATTTGATATGTTTACCTGGACTTACTTTTTTGGGTTCCCTTATAAATTCAGTGATCCTGGCACGAAATGGGAAATGCAAGAAGATCGTAAGCTAGGAGACAAAACCCATAGTACTGCCAAGCTTACTTTTGAAGATGGTATTGGAGATGCTCCTGATGATTGGTACGTAATCTACGCAGATCCAGATGCTAAGTTACTACAAGCAGCAGCTTATATTGTAACCTTTGGAAGTGATGGAGATATTTCTAAGGCCGAAGCAGATCCTCATGCGATACAATATAAAGATTTTAAACCTGTAGATGGTATTCTATTTGCTACTGCATGGGAGTTTTATGGTTGGACTGCTGAAAAAGGAATGACAGACAAATTGGGAGAAGCTACCATTTCTAACATTACTTTTATTGAAGATGAAGGAAATTTATTTGATGATCCTGGAAACTCTAAGATTATTGAATAACCGTTTCAATACATAAAAAAAACACCGCTCACATGGCGGTGTTTTTCCACTTACATAATCCAGTTCACACAGTCAGTCTACAATCCGGATATCACAAATTGTTCCCAAGACCCTATAGCTGTTCTATTACAGGTCATTGGTTTTGTTCCGTTTTCAGAACTTATATATTTTCCATTATTGCCTTTTAACGCATAGGTATTTCCACCAACATTTTCCAAGGTAAATTGTTCCCAAGCACCAACTTGAGACCTATTACAAGTAATTGGTTTTCCTCCATTTTCGCTACTCACATATTTACCATTATTACCTTTTAGTGCAACTTTTCCTCCGCTTAGAGTAATAACTTCAAACTTTTCCCAAGATCCTATAGTTGTTCTATTACAATTCATAGGATTACTTCCGTTTTCACTACTTACATACTGATTATTGTTTCCTTTTAATGTAATGATTCCGGCAGCAGTACTTGGAGGGTACATCTTATTAATTCCATCTACATCACTATTAGACAATCCATTTCTTTGCGCATTATATGTACTTCCATTAAGTCTTGTAATAGTTGGTTGTCCATTCTTAGAAAATGCGTAAGAACCATACATCATAATACTTCCTAAATCTAAACTAGAAGTATATTCATTTCCATCTTGTCCTTGTTCTGTATATGTTCTGAAATTAAATTCTCTTCCATCTTGTATATTTTCAAAAAGAATTTGAATGTACTGATCTCTATCTTTTCTACTTTGTTCATGCCATAATCCAATAGCGTGACCAATTTCATGAATTGTATTTCCGGTAGAGCAACCATTAGCTAATGTAATCTCTTGTCGACCTCCAATTCGGCCAACGTAAGAAGAACAACCTGATCCATTTCTAAAGTATACATAATTGGTCTCGTTAGTACGTTTCACAAACCTTAGTGCGGTTTTAGACTCCCAATGGGCAATTGCATTCGTAATACGAGCTTGATTAGGCATTCCACTTTGGATAGCATAATACACTGTATTGTTAGGCCATCTACCTCCTACTCTACCAACACCTTTGTCTGTTTCTGATGGTAAAACCTTGATATCTCCTTCTAAAATGTAATGCTTATTTACACTTTCTACCTCTACTTCTTCTCCTTCTAACAAAATCTGAATTAATTCTCCAGTTTCTTTGGGATATGCTTGTTCGAGTATGAAATCTTCAAATAGATTTTGTTGATCGATTGATTCTAATTCCTGAGATTCACAGGAAATAACAAATATGCTTGTGGAAATAAGAAACAATCCCGCAAATAATGAGAAATATTTTTTCATGGTTGAGTTTGTGTTAGGTATAAAAGTTTATACAATGGTATGGATTCCAATTGATTTTTTTAACCGTAAAATACTAAGTGTTTTCTAACCGTATAAAACCGAGTCCTATAAATAAGTATTCGTTTTTACATCTAACATTTATCTTACTATCATTGCCCTAACAATTGAACCCAATCTGCATATATGACACGTTAAAATCTATCTCACTAATCTTATTTTTTTGTATCTTTAGATAGCACACAAATTAGCAGATATAAATTAAAATTCTTTCTCATGACTCCTTTATTTAAAAAACTTCAACTTCCTCCTTCTCTTGATGAAATTTTAATATTAAACGAGCCAGAAGGTTTCTGCAAAGAATTAGATTGTTTGAAAGATGTTACAGTAAAGGAATCTTTAATTCAAGTATCCGAAGTTGATTTTGCTTTAGTATTTGTCACTGAAAAAAAACAGATTGAAAATCGTATAGAAACTGTATATCCAAAATTAGTTGGTGATGCGGTATTGTGGTTTGCATACCCTAAAAAAAGTTCCAAAAAATACAGTTCTGAAATCACAAGAGATCATGGATGGGGTGTTTTAGGGGATTACAATTTGGAAGCCGTTAGACAGGTGGCTATTGACGAAGATTGGAGTGCTTTAAGATTTAGAAAAGTTGGTTTTATCAAAAAAATGACAAGGAGTAAAGATTTCGCATTGAGTAGTGCTGGAAAAGAAAAAACTACAGGTTTTTAATGAGTTGGCATTTATTTCTTTTATCCGGTATTTTTATTCTTGCAGGTATTTTTCATTTCGTAAAACCTAAAGCTTTTATGAGAGTCATGCCTTTGTATATTCCCTATCACAGACAACTTGTTTACTTAAGTGGTTTAACCGAAATCGCAGCAGGAATTGGGTTATTATTTATAACAACAAAATCTGCAGCAGCATGGGGAATTGTTACAATGCTTATTTTGTTTTTTCCTGTACATATTCATATGCTGGTGCATCAAAAAGCAGGTCTTGGATTGCCTAAAACAATTCTTGTTTTACGATTATTACTTCAATTTGGTTTAATATATTGGGCGTATTCATATACCTAAAACATATTTAATTTGGATCTTTTTACCCATCAAAACCAACATATCCCAATTACACTACCTGATGGTGAGGCGCATTACTATCCGAGCTTTTTTGACAAAAATGAAGCAGATAGTTTATTTGAAATACTCAGCACCACTATACAATGGCAACAAGATGATATCAAAGTTTTTGGCAAAGTATATCCACAACCTCGTCTTACTGCTTTATATGCCAATAATAACAACACATATTCGTATTCCAATATCACCATGCAACCTCATCAATTTACAAACGAGCTACTGATTATTAAAAAAAAGGTCGAACAGATAACCTCTGAACATTTTACTACCTGTTTGCTTAATTTATATCGAGATGGCCAAGACAGTAATGGTTGGCATTCTGATAACGAAAAAGAATTAGGAAAAGAACCAACAATAGCCTCGGTTAGTTTAGGGGAAGAAAGGTGGTTTCATTTTAAACACAAAACAAAAGACCTAAAGCAAAAAATATTACTCCAACATGGAAGTTTGCTAATAATGAAAGGAAAAACACAAGAAAACTGGTTACATCAACTTCCGAAATCCAAGAAAATACAAAAACCTAGAATTAATCTTACGTTTCGGATTATCAAATAAATTTGGATTTATAAAAATCGGCTACACTTCGTTTTATAGAATGATCATATAGAATTATACAAATCTCTATGATAATCCATCGACTTAATATTATAATTGTTGTTCTTCAATAAGATTAAGGTTATCACAAAAAACATCGCATGCATTATAGCCAAAAACGGAAAATTAGCATCCAATAAGAAAAGTGATATAAAAGAAAACAATAATAACGCACATATCAGGACTTCTTTAGTAAAAATTCCAAGTACCAAAAACATCCCTAATATAAACTCTTCAAAAGGAACCAATGGAGCAAGGGATTCAATCAGCGGATGCGTAAACCACTCTGTATATTCGAAATAAGTATTTATTTCTTTTAGAAATTCTGAATATATAAAAACGTTATAAACGGAATGAACTACCAAATAGAGACCAAAAAGCACCCTTGATATCATATATAGATATACTTTAAACTTCATATGCATTTGTGTGAAAAATTGGGCAACAAAAATATATCTCAAGTGCAAAAAACAACTTGTAAAATTTAGCAAACAACTTGTACAATTAAAACATAACCCCTTAAATATCAATACAATTGAATAATTTAAACTAAAAATACAAGTACAAAATCACTATATTGTTTGATTTTATTTTTGTAACTTTAAAACAAAAGAAAGCACTGATAATGAATCGATATACCTTACATGAAACTTTTGTTGTACATCAATATGCATTTGATAAATGGGAAGCGGAACCACATAATCACAACTATTTTGAGATTATTTTTGTAGAAAAAGGAAGTGGGTATCATACTATAAATGGTATAAGATTTCGTTATAAGAAAAATGATATTTTTCTATTAGCTCCTGAAGACACACATCATTTCGAAATTGAAAAACATTCTGGATTTACTCATTTCAAATTTACCGAGCTTTTATTTTCCAGTAAAGTCAACTTACCCGATAGGAAATACTGGCTACAAAGAATTGAGCAACTCTTACATCATCCTAATATCATCCCAGGTGATGTGATAACTCATGAAGAAGACAGAAATATCATATGGGATATTCATAATGTAGTGATGGAGGAGTTTAAAAATGAAAAGATTTATTATCAAGAAATTATCTCTAATGCGATCAGTACAATTTTAAGTATTATCGTTCGTAATATTTCTGCTAAATATAGCAGTCATGAAAGAAACGTATCCATAACAGATTCTAGAATTGATCAAATCTTAAGTCATATTAGACAAAACGTATATGACAATGATTTAACAAAGATCAGTTATATGGCGGATAAATTTAATATGTCTCAAAGTTCTATCAGCACCTATTTTAAGAAAGCTACTGGAGAATCTATTCACCAATATGTTACCAAATACAAAATGAAACTGGTAGAGTACCGATTACAAAATACAGAATTTACCATTGCAGAGATCGCATACCAATTAGGATATACTGATGAAAGTCATCTTACAAAAACTTTTAAGAAATATTTTTCTATGTCTCCTAAACAGTATCGAAAAGACTTAACAACATTAAGTGAGTAAGAGTTTACCCAAAAATATCATTTAACATTTTGGCTAATCGAATTCCACCTTTTTGTAATTGTGATCTTACTATTGGAAAATAGTTGTACATATATTTGTACCCTAATTTTTCGCCCACATTAGCCGATCCATATACTTGTTTTGCCAAGTTTTGGGATTCATAAATCCAATCGAGCACATCTCCTTTTTCGATGGCTGATATTTGGGACAAAGACAATTCATCTGCATTATCTGCAAGTTCGGTATAACTCATACCATAGTAATCAATCATCTCGCTATCCCAAACTCTATGGAGATTAGAACCATCTCTAAACCAACGAACTTGAATATCATTCCCTCCTTTATCCTCACCTTTACCAACGTGCAACGGTTGGTGCAAATCACCTACGAAATGAACTAACAATTTAAGATGAAATTCCTTTTCTTTTTCGGAAGTATTTTCGTCCTTTAATATTGCTACACATTTTTCAATTCCTTTTATTAAATCTCCATACTTACTTGGAGTCTCTTCTCCGTATTTCTTACCAAAAGGAAAATTAACATAATGCCATGGACTATATCCTTTGTATTGATCATCACTTTTTATTTCATCCGCATAAACCGAAACAAATGCCAGACCATGTCCTTTCAGTAATTTATCAATGTTCCTTTTAGCTTTTTTGGTAAGATATTTTTCTGCAATTTGTCCCGTAACCCTATGTCCAGTTTTTCCCCAATCGTCAGTATTTGCTTGGATATTGTATGAAATAAGTAATATAAATAAAAATGTAATGTATCGAACAATCATGTATTGAATTTTGCCACAAAGATAAAAAAGGGTATGTTAGTGAATCGTTAAATGTCTCGTTTAACTCAGAATATTTTATCAAAAGAATCTATATCCAAAATATGGCAACATTTTTGTCGTTTCATAAATATAGTGTTGTAAACCCCTTGATATATGAAAGTACGATTTTCAATTTTTCTAATAGCTTTAACTACTATTTGTTTAGCGCAAGAGAAAGAAGAAAAAGAATATAATTCTGCTGTTGTTAGAGTCAATCGTTTTATCGAAGGTACTTTAGCTACACCATACTCAGATGACAAGGTTCCATTAGTGATTTTTATAATGGATGCGGGAGCTATTAATAGAGAGGGAAATGATCGAATGTCTAAAAATGATGCGTTCAAATTATTAGCCACTCAATTGGCAAAGCAAGGTGTAGCTTCGTATCGATATGATAAACGGCTTTTTAAAATTGATGCTTTCGGCATACGTGAAAACGAAATATCGATAGATCATTTTATAGAAGATGCTGCTGCGGTAGTATCCTATTTTCAAAAAAATGGAAATTATACCAAAATCATTATCGCTGGGCATGGACAAGGATCTCTAATAGGTATGATTGCAGCAAAAAATAATGTGGATGGTTTTATTTCTATTGCAGGAAATGCACAATCTATTGATCAAATTGTTGTGCAGCAACTAGAAAAACAAGCTCCTGGTCTAGATAAAAGTGCGGCTGTAGCTTTTTCTGACCTTAAGGAAAAAGGAAGAGCAATGAATTACGATCCAGCTCTAGAATCCATCTTTGGGTATCAACTACAACCATTTATGAAGTCTTGGTTAAAATACACTCCTTCTGAAGAAATCAAAAATTTAGACATTCCTATACTCATTCTGCAAGGTGACAAAGACCTTCAGGTAGAAGTTTCTGAAGCGGAAAAATTAAAAGAAGCTGTTCCTAATGCCGAATATGTTCTTATAGAAAATATGAACCATATTCTACGTAAAATAAAGGGAAGTAGGCTAGAAAATCATAAATCTTACAACGAATATTGGCTAGAAATTATGCCTGAAGTGACAACAGCTATTGCAAGTTTCGCAAAAAAATAGCTACCTTTAGAAAAAAGAATCGCTAACCTAATCCTTCAGAATTGAATTCACCTAGTATTGTTTTTTCTGACATTGACGGTACGCTGTTAAATGCAGAAAGAGAGCTTTCAGATTTTACTATTTCAGAAATAAAAAGAATTAAAGACAAGGTTCCTGTAATACTGATTTCCTCAAGAATGCCGAGTGCCATGACTCATTTGCAAAAAGAGTTAGACATTACTCACTTGCCCTTAATTTGCTATAATGGCGGTCTTATATTGGTTGATAACAAACCTATTCATTCAACATTTATAGCCCCTGAAGTCATTCATGAATTACACAATTTTAATAATGAAAATTCTTTTCATATAAGTCTATACCATAACGATGATTGGTTTGTTCCGTCTATGGATTTTTGGGCAAATAGAGAAGCTCAAAATACCAAAGTAAATCCTGTAGTAAAACCAACCAAAGAAGTTATTGACAATTGGAAGGCAGAAAATAAAGGTGCTCATAAAATCATGTGTATGGGCGAGGAAAAGTACATTGATGAAGCTTATCATTTTTTAGAAAGCAACTATAGTAATTCCTTACATCTTTATAGATCCAAACCTACTTATATAGAAATTGCTCATAAAAGTATTTCAAAATTAACAGCGATTGAATTGTTATTGGATACTCATTTCAAAATTTCTCTATCAGACGCTGTAGCTTTTGGTGATAATTATAACGATATTGCTATGATCAAAGCTGTTGGCACTGGAGTCGCAGTCGCAAATGCCAAGCCTGAGACGCTAAAAATTGCTGATGTAGTTACTTTATCCGGAAAAGAAGATGGAGTAGCAACCTATATTAAAAACCATATCTAATACTTGTGCTAAGAAAAATTAAATCAATTAGAGCGTTTGTTCTCTGCTATTTGCTATTCGTAATTGCTATTGGTTGTAAATCTGTAGAGCCAACAGTAAAACTGGATGTTACTCCAGTTATTGCTTCATTGGATTTAGTAAATATCATTGAAGATAAAATTCAAGTTGAGTTAAAGATAAGTAATATAGAAACCGATACTATTAGTTATTATTTACCAAAAATTGTTCCTGGTACTTATCAAAATAATAATTATGGAAAATATGTAGAACAATTCAAAGCTTTTGATATTGATGATAATCAACTTGATGTCGAAAAACTTGGTGATAATAGATGGAAAATTAACAACTCTAATTCCTTAAGAAAGATTACCTATCTGGTAAATGACACTTTTGATATTGAAGAAACTCATCAGGTTTTTTCTCCTACAGGAACGAATATTTCTCCGAATGAAAATTTTATCCTTAATCTATATGCATTCATTGGATATTTTGATAAAATGAAAGAGAAAAAATATAATCTCTTCATTAAACACCCTATTGATATGGAAGCCTCAACTTCTTTATCAGAATATTTACCAAAAGATCCTCCAAAAGGGGCAACCTACGATACGGATCTTTTTATTTTTAAAAGATATGCAGATTTGGCAGATTCTCCTATTATGTATACTGTTCCAGATCGAGTAACTTTTAACATTAATGAAATAGAGGTTTTATTAAGCGTATACTCTCCCAACAGAGTTCACCGAGCGGCACAGCTGATGCCTCAAATGGAAAGAATGATACGAGCCCAAAAGAACTTTCTTGGCTATATCAACACCACAAAAAAATATAGTGTTTTACTGTATCTTTCTACTGCTAAAAATGGTGATGCAAAAGGTTTTGGTGCTTTAGAACATAATACTTCTACTGTAGTCGTGTTACCAGAATCTATTCCTTTAGAAAAATTAGACGAATCATTAACCGATGTTGTTTCTCATGAGTTTTTTCATATTGTAACACCGTTAAGTATTCATTCTGAAGAAATACATGATTTTGATTACAACACTCCTAAAATGTCCAAGCATTTATGGCTATATGAAGGAACTACGGAATATTTCTCTTTATTATTTCAAATAAATCAGGCTCTTATCGGTAAAGAAGTATTTTTCGAAAGAATACTTGAAAAAATTAATAACTCTAAAAACTTTGATGATACTCACTCTTTTGCCGAAATGAGTAAAAACATATTACAAAGCCCTTACTTAGAAAATTATCGGAACGTGTATGAAAAAGGTGCACTCATCTCCATGTGTATTGATATTATAATGCGCGAAAAAAGTTCTGGAGCTTATGGCATTTTAGATTTGATTAAAGGATTATCAGGCAGGTTTGGTAGTGAAAAACCTTTTAAAGATGATGAGTTAATTGATATTATTAAAGAAGTGTCATATCCAGAAGTTGCTGATTTTTTAAATGCTCACGTGATCAATAACATACCTATCGATTATGGGTTTTACCTTAAAAAAGTTGGTTTAATTTATAATTCAGTAGAAATCCCTTCAGGTTATTTCATTCATGAACAAGAGCCTTTTATTAAAGGATCTGAAAGCACAAAAAAAGTTATATTCACCGAAGGTGCAGAACGAAGTAACTTTCTTAGAAAAGTAGGCATTAAAAAGAATGATATCTTACTAGGAATTAATACAAAAGAATATTCGATTAAAAACATCTATGATCTGTTTAGCGATTCTAACAGGTGGAAAGTTGGAGATGACATTTTATTTACTATAGAACGGAATAATCAAGTACTTAAATTTAATTCTAAAGTAATTACGCCAACAATAGAGAAAGTGATTCTAAAGGAAAATCCAAATGCAACCACCCAACAAATTTCTACCTTAAAAAGTTGGATTAACGACTAGAGTGATACTATATCTTTGTGTTAATTTCAAAAATTGTATTTTGCAACACATCTCATAAAATGAACTCACTCTATGGAAAATATTCCTTTTTTCACTAACGACACTATTGTTTTTGGAATCTTACTATTATGCCTTGGTTTGGTATTTTACACATCCTCGATTAAAACGGGCTTTTGGCAAGGTTTTTATAAGATCGTTCCTGCACTTTTATTATGCTACTTATTACCTGCTATTTTTAACTCTTTAGGAATTATTTCTCCAGAGTGGAAAGAGCTTGATGCAAATGGTGAGATCGTAGAAAAATCTTCTAATGTCTATTACATTGCGAGCAGGTACCTATTACCTGCCTCCTTAGTCCTAATGACACTAAGCATCGATTTAAAAGGAATATTTAATTTAGGACCAAAAGCATTAATCATGTTTGCCACAGGAACTGTGGGTATTATTATTGGAGGGCCGCTAGCAATATTACTAATTTCATTAATTTCTCCTGACACCGTTGGAGGAGCAGGTTTTGATGCCGTATGGAGAGGATTGTCTACACTTGCAGGTAGTTGGATTGGTGGTGGAGCTAACCAAGCTGCCATGCTAGAAATCTATGAATATAATCCTGACAAATATGGTGGCATGGTACTGGTAGATATTGTCGTAGCGAATCTTTGGATGGCAATTTTATTAATCGGAATTGGCAAAAGTGCAAAAATCGATCGATGGCTAAAAGCAGATAGTAGTGCTATTGAATCATTAAAAGAAAAAGTATCCTGTTATGCCGAGAGTGTAAACCGCAACCCTACATTAACAGATTATATCATCATGCTTTCCATAGCTTTTACAACCGTTGGCTTAGCTCATTGGGGAGCAGGAGGAATTTCGAAGTTTTTATCTAGCAATTTTGAAATTTTTAATGATAAAAGTTCTGCCTTATCATCTTTTACCTCACAGTTTTTCTGGATGATTACTATTGCTACGGCCATTGGAATTTTACTTTCTTACACTAAAGCCAAAAAATATGAAGGAGCTGGAGCAAGCAAAATTGGTAGTATCTTTATTTATATTCTTGTTGCTACTATAGGTATGAAAATGGATTTAGGTATGATTTTAGAAAATCCAGGTCTTATTGCTATTGGATTGGTTTGGATGACGATACACGCTCTACTACTAATAGGAGTCGCCAAACTTATCAAAGCCCCTTACTTCTTTCTGGCTGTTGGTAGTCAGGCAAACGTAGGAGGCGCAGCTTCTGCACCAGTCGTTGCCGCTGCTTTTCACCCTTCACTTGCTACTGTAGGTGTATTATTAGCAGTTTTTGGATATGTAGTAGGAACCTATGGAGCAATTCTATGTACAATATTGATGCAAATTGCTTCGGGAAGTTAGTTTTTCAATTGAATTTATAGCATCTTTGTACACCATTTTTAAAATTAAAAAAACCTTAATGCAACGAATTTCTGTTATTTTGCTTTTAAGCATTTTATTTTTCTCTTGTAGCACCCCTAAAAAAGAAGGAAACGTTTCAATCTCTGGTACCGTAAAAGGACTAAAAAAAGGAACTTTATATCTACAAAAGATACAAGATACGATTTTAATAAACCTAGATTCTTTAGTTATTGAAGGGGATCCACAATTCGCATTTCAAACTAATGTTGAAGAACCAGAAATTCATTATTTATTTTTAGACAAACACGATGGGAGTCAGTACAATGATAGAATTGATTTCTTCGCAGAACCTGGCCAAATTACCATTAACACTTCTTTAAATGGTTTTGAAAAGGACGCTATCATCGCAGGTGGTAAAAACCAAACCAAATTGGTAGAATACAACAAAATGAATAAGAGATTTAAGGACAGGAATCTTAGAATCATTAAAGAAGATTATGAAGCCAAAAAGCAAAATGACGAAGAGAAACTAGCTGAAAATGATATTGCTTATAAAAACTTATTACGACAAAAGTATCTTTACACTATCAATTTTGCAATTAATAATCGAAAGTTAGAGGTAGCTCCTTACGTTACACTTCATGAAGTTTTTGATGCTAATATAAAGTATCTAGATACTGTGGTAAATTCTTTATCTCCAAAAGTAAAAAAATCGCTTTATGGAAAACAACTTACCGAATATTTAGATGAGCGAAAAGCTAAAGAAGCCCAAAGAACTAAGAAATCGCCAAACTAACCTTAGCTCTTTTAGTTTTCTGCACTAGAATTACAATTATACCTTAGGTATTTAACTTTATTACCACAATTGATTTAGAGCTTTTTTAGTTACCTTAACTAACTAACAATTAACTCTTTAAATCATGTTAAAAAAGATTTTAAATCTAAACGGGGCTCAAAAACTAGGTAAAAAAGAGCAAGAATCAATTTTAGGAGGAGGTTTACGTCCAGGTGGAAGCAGATGCTGTGATCCAGCATTAGCTTGTTGTACAACAACCGATTTAGTTAATAATCCAGTATGTGGTGCGACCTATATTCCTGGATGTTATTTTCATCCAGCTAATCCTACTTCTCCTATTCCTCCTTATTACACTTGCTGTATTTAAGATTTAGAAGAACCTATTTTGGTAAAAAGACTCCAGACTTTTAACTAAGTTTGGGGTTTTGTTGTTTTATAAAAATCCATAAAATCTTATAGAAAAATGCTTTTAACCTTTTGTAACTCCTTATTATTCTTAGATATAAAAAAATCCTGACTTCATTAGAAATCAAGATTTACACTTAAAGAGCCGATAGAGGGACTCCCTTCGACTGTGCTCAGGACAGGCTTCTCGTCCCTTAAAAATTTCGCAAACAAAAAAATCCTAACTTCATAAAGAAATTAGGATTTGCACTTAAAGAGCCGATAGAGGGACTCGAACCCACGACCTGCTGATTACAAATCAGCTGCTCTAGCCAGCTGAGCTATATCGGCAAAGCGGTTGCAAATATAATTTCTGTAATCAAATTTGCAAATACTTTTTTAAAAAAATTATAACGAATTTACTTTTTCAGCTAAAGACTTCGCTGTTTTTTCTAAATCTTCTCGAATTGATTTAAAATGCTGAGCAGGATTTTCTATGGATCTATCACTAACTCTCGTCATCAATGTATCAAAAGAGTTGATAGCTTCATCTATGATCTCCTCACCTGCTTTTTTATCCTTATCAGGATTACCTTCCTCCCAGATATAAACTTCTTCTATAATATCTCCTAATACGTAGTTAATATCTTTTTTGAGATTTCTTTTATTTGCCATTATTATAAATTTTGTACAAAATTAGTCTTTTCGACCATTAATCAAATGGTTTTTATTCTAAATATAGGTTTGCAAAAATTTTGCTTCTTTAGACACTACTTCTATTTCTTGTATTTCCGCAGGCACCAAAATCGTTTCTCCAACATTTATTTTCATCTTTTGTTCATTTTGAATAATCTCTGCACTACCAGCAACACACATATAAATCACAAAAGAATCTAATGTCTCATGCGTTATTACTTTTTTCTGATCTATATCGATAAGATTTGTTATAAAGTATGGACACGCTACCAATGAGGTTATTTCATTTTTTTTAGAAGAATACTGAACCTTAGATTCCCTATCAGTAGAAAAATCTATAGCCTCTAATGCGTCTTCCTGATGTAGCTCTCTATAATTCCCAGCAGCATCTGTACGATCCCAATCATAAATACGATAGGTGATATCAGATGTTTGTTGAATTTCTGCTAATAATACTCCTTTTCCTATTGCATGGATTAAACCAGCATATACAAAAAAAGTATCTCCTGTAGTAACAGGTTCATAATGCAGTAATTCTTTGATCGTTTTATCTGCTACACTCTTTTCATATTCTTCCGGACTTACTTGCTTGTCAAAACCTATAATTAAATTAGAATCTCGATCGGCTTGGAGCACATACCACATTTCGGTTTTACCAAATGAATCATGTTTTACCTTGGCCAATTCATCATCGGGATGCAATTGCACAGAAAGATCTTCTTTTGCATCAATAAACTTGATCAATAACGGAAATTTAGTACCAAAACGATTAAAGTTCTTTTCTCCTAATATCCTTTTTGAATAGACTTCTAATAATTCTTTTAGTGTTTTTCCCTTAAAATGTCCATTAGACACTACAGAATAATTATCTTCAACATCACTTACCTCCCAACTTTCGCCAATATGGTCACCTTGTTCTTGTTTACCAAGAATTGTATTTAATTTAGAACCTCCCCATATTTTCTCTTTTAATATAGGCTCAAATTTCAATATGTAAAGTGAGTCTTTATCCATTTGTAATAGCTTTTACTATCCTCAACGCTTCTTTCATATGTTTTGATGCGCTAGAACTATTAAACTTTAGTTTAATGATACCGTTTTGGTCAATTACATAAGTTTCCCTTCCTGGCAGCAATCCGAACAAACTAGGTTTAACTCCAAAAAGTTTTCTTAATTCACCTTTCCTATCTGACAAAAAAATAAAGGGTAATTTATATCTATTTTTAAATCTTTCGTGTGATTTTACACTATCAGAACTAATACCGATTACTTCGACTCCTTCTTGTTTGAAATCTTCATAACTATCTCTGAAGTCACAAGCTTCTTTAATACATCCTGGAGTAAAGTTCTTCGGATAGAAATAGATTACACATGGTGTTTTTCCTATAATTACATTGCTATGGAAATATTCTCCATCATCTTTACTAGCCGTAAATTCAGGTATTTTATCCCCTAATTGCAAACCCATAGGTTACTATTTGCCATTATATATTACATAATTACGTGGGGTTTCGAAAAGTGTTACTTCGATATCGTATTTTAAATTTAGCTTTTTACGAAGTCGATTCCAAATTACGACAGCAATATTTTCTGCAGTAGGATTTAAATTTTTAAATTCTTCTACTTCTTCGTTAAGATTTTTATGATCCATATAATCTTCTACTTCCGTCTTAATATGATCTTTTAATACTTTAAGATCGATCAAATAACCGGTTTCGGGATCTATGTCACCAATAACAGCCACTATTAATTCATAATTGTGACCATGAAAATGGGGATTACTACACTTTCCAAAAATCTGATTGTTTTTCTCCTCGCTCCAATCTTTTCTATACAGTCGATGTGCTGCATTAAAATGAGCTTTTCTACAGGCTTTTATCCTCATAACCTTATATATTCATAAAACTTATCAAAAATGATCTTAAACCACGCTGTATAGCTTTCTGGATTGGTTGCTATATCTTTTTTAATATCGGCAATTGACATCCATTTCCAATCTGCTACTTCTTCTGGGTTAATTACAGGATCATTTTCATAATGTCCTATCAATACGTGATCTAATTCATGCTCCGTAAGACCATTATCAAATGGAGCTTTATAAATAAACGAAATTGTTTCCTTTAAAGGAGTTACAAATCCCATTTCTTCTTGCAATCTTCGGGTTCCAGCCTCGATATTGTTTTCTCCTTCTCTTTGATGACTACAGCAAGTGTTTGTCCATAGTCCTGGTGAATGATATTTATGATGAGCTCTTTGTTGAAGCATTACTTCTTTTTTATCGTTCAAAACAAAAACCGAGAATGCTCTATGTAATAATGCTTTTTCGTGGGCTTCGAGCTTAGGCATTAACCCTAATTGCTCATCATTTTCATTCACTAAAATGACTTTTTCTTCTTCCATTTCTTAGTATTGGCTCAAAGCTACAAAATCATAAAAGCAATTCATAATCTATCTTTTTTTTGACAAAAAATAAACTATTGTTTAAGATTTAAAATGAAAAAACACCTTAAACTAGTAAGGTGTTTTTTGTAAACTGAAAATCTATTATTGATTTATATAGGGCTATTATATATTACTTAACAATAATAAATTCACTTCGTCTACTAAGTTGATATTCTGCTTTGGTACAGTTAGAATCGTTTCCACAATCATTTACGAGTTGTGTCTCTCCATACCCTTTACTTGTTAATCTATCCGCTGAAATTCCTTTAGAGATCATATATTTCACCGTAGATTTCGCTCTTTGCTCTGATAACCACATATTATAAGCATCGTCTCCATGACTATCTGTATGTGATCTCACGTCGATTTTCATATCAGGATATTGATTCATTACTTCAATCACTTTAGCCAATTCTACCGCCGCATCGGCACGTATATAAGATTGATCAAAATCAAAATAAATTGGATTTAATGATAATACTTTAGCCAAGTCATCTCCAACATTAGCTGTCTTCACTTTCTTCTCTAGTAATAGTGGAACATCCAACGTTTCTGTTTTTCCTGGTGTTTCTACTAACTTTTCAATCGTTGTGTATTCCTCTTTTTCTGCTCTCACAAAGTACTTGGAACTACATTTTACAACATGAGAATATGCTGCATCATCTCCGACAATGAAACTTTCTAATAAATTATTACTACTATCGTAGATAGAAACTTTTGCACCTGTTAATAATTCTTCAGTATCCTTATCTTTTACAACGCCTGCGATAGTAATCTCACAGAAACTCTTAAGATCCTCCAGCTGTAGAAAACTATAAATATCGTCTTTTCCTCTTCCTCCATCTCTATTAGATGAAAAATATCCTCTTTTAGATTCATCATCTACAATAAATGCAAAATCATCATCTGGACCATTTACTGGCTTGCCTATATTAACAACCAGCTTCTCCTCATCTGTTTGTGGATTTAATCTGGTAACATACACATCTAAACCTCCTAATCCAATATGACCATCTGAGGCGAAGTATAAATCATTATTTGAACTAATGAAAGGAAATGTTTCTTTACCTTCTGTATTGATTCGATTTCCTAAATTTTTAGGTTCTCCTAAACCTCCATCTGCATTGATTGATACCTGGTAAATATCAGATTGTCCTTCTCCACCAGGCATATCCGATGAAAAATACAATATTTTTTCATCAACACTTAACGCCGGATGAGCAGTAGAATACTCGTCACTGTTTATGGATAAATTTTGAGGTGTAGTCCAACCTCCCTGGGTATTCTTGTAAGAACGATAAATTTTTAAACGATTTGTTCCTTTCTTATCATTTCCATATCGTCTACCGTCATAATTATTTCTTGTAAAATACACTGTATTTCCATCTTTTGAAAAAATAGGTGTAGACTCATGAAACTTGGTATTAAGTTTACTATCAAACTTTTCTATCTCTGACAACTCTCCATTAGTAGGATTGTATTCTGCTCTATATAAATCCAAGAAGGGCTCCTCATTCCATTGATGCACACTTTTCTTAAACAAAAGCGTATCTCTGGAAGAACTAAATACAATAAATCGTCCAAAAAATGCAGAACCAAAGTCTGTAAACGAAGAATTTACAGATGAATTTTCTATTTCAAATCTTCCAGACTGAAAATCAATTCGTTTCAAATAATTGGGTTCATCCTGAAATAATTGAGCTCTTTGATCATCAGAACTTGTTTCTGCAAACTTTTTCATATATACATCGGCATCATCGTATCGTCCTACTGACTTTAAAGTCTGCGCATATCTGAAATAATATTCTGGCTCAACTTCGCTAGGATAATTTTTCACTAACTCTTCATACCATTTTGAAGCTTCTTCAAATTGACTATTGAAATAATAGCTATTTCCAAGGTTTTTGTAAAGATCAGCACTTTTATATCCTTTTTTAACAACTTTTAAATAGGTTTCCTGTGCGTCTATATATTCATATTTATCATATTGACTTTGTGCAGATTTCAACTTTCTATCCTGGGCTTGAGTAGCACTCAAAAATGAAACTCCGACAAAAACAACTAATAACTTGTGTAATATTCCCTTCATTTTATTTTGGTTGTATTTTAGTAAAAAATCGTTCTAAAACTTTACTACAGTTCTGAAGATTGATCTAATTAAGGTTTTAAAAGAAACGAGGTGTTAGCATTCTATTATATTTTCTAAACAATTCAAAACGTAGCATTACTTCATAACTTCCATCATTAAATTGTGTTCTTCCTAATTCGGTCGATTCTTTATCATATGCAAATCCAATCATTAAAGAATCTGAAATCTGGAAACCAGCCATGGCACTAAAAGCCGCACTCCATCTGTAAGCTGCTCCTAATGTTAATTTATCATATAACAAGAAATTAGCCGATAGATCTACCTGTAAAGGAGCTCCAAATACTAATTTAGATAATAATGCTGGTTTAAATTTTAGATTATCATTTAGCTCAAAAACGTATCCTGTTATCAAATAATAATTAATACGTTCTTCTGCAATAAATGTTGATGAATCATTACTATTTACTGTAGCATCTTCATCGAAATGATTTGTCTCTAATAAATTAGGAGCACTCAATCCAGCATAAAACTTATCTGTATGATAATAGATTCCAACACCCACATTTGGACTAAATTTATTATCGATATTATTCTCAAAATTCGGGTCATTAATTTCGAACTGTGACAATCTTTGGAAATCTACATTTAGTAAATGCCCTCCCGCTTTTAATCCAAAACTTAATTTTCCTGTATCCGAAGTAGGAATCGTGTAGGAGAAATCAATATCAAAGTAGGTTTCATCTGTAGGTCCAATTTCATCATTTACGATAGAGAACCCTAACCCAACTCGATTATTATCTCCTATTGGAGTGTTTAACGTTAAGGTTTGTGTTCTTGGGGCTCCATCCAATCCAACCCATTGACTACGATGCAACCCCATAATACTCATAACACCTCGGCTACCTGCATATGCAGGGTTTACGCTTATCGTATTATACATATACTGGGTATATTGTGCATCTTGCTGAGCCGTAGCATAGTTCGAAACCAAACCAAATGCAATCAGCATAAATATTGTTAATAGTCTATTCATAAGTATCAATATTTGATTTAGGGAATAACAAATATACTATTCCAAATATAAATTTATCTGTTAATATACAAGTAACCTGCTTTATACGTATTTTCTCCTCTTGAATTTATGTATTCTAAAACATAGTAATATGTTCCTACAGGTAGTTTATTATTCTGAGCTATGGTAACTCTTCCGTTACTAATTCCTGTAAATAATTCCACTCCTGGTTGCATATATCCATCTTCTTCGAATACTTGAACACCCCATCTGTTGTAAATCCTTAACGTATTATCTGGGAAGCTATCTAATCCTACAATGATAAACTCATCATTTATACCATCACCATTTGGACTAATACCAGTATAGATAGTAATTGGATCATCAGGATCTGTAAACACTCCTTCGATAATTGTAACAGTTTCATCCTCTGCATCTCCATCACCATCGGTATCAACATCTGTTGTATTGGTAGGATCATCAGAAACATCAACCACATCATCTCCATTTGGATCTTGACCTGTTACTGTAGCCTGATTGATTACTTCTCCTGAAAGAACATCTTCTGCCGTTAACACGTAGGTAGCTGTAAATGTGGTCATATCAATCTCTCCTACTGCTAAATCAATAGGACCGCCAGTTATAACAATTCCTGGTAATGGATCTGATAATACAATATTGGTGATATCTACATTACCTGTGTTCTCTACTGTAAAAGTGTACTGAATCTCATCTCCAACATTAGGAAGACCATCATCATTTACATCTACATAGATACCTGTTTTAGTAAGTGCTAAATTAGGTAACTGATCAATCTCGGTAATCGTCTCATCATTGGTTGGATCATTATCTCCATTATCATCTACTAATTCATCTCCATTATCTGAAATATCGATCACATCATCTCCATTTGGATCTTCTCCTATCACAGTAGCGCTATTTATAACTTCTCCGTTATTAATATCAACTTGTGTAATTACATATGTTGCCTGTGCAGTACCTTGTTCTCCTGGTGCCAATGTAGATGGTGTAATAGTTAGATTAGTGCTTCCAGTAAGAATATCATCGATAAAAATATTACTTACCGTTACATTACCTGTATTGGTAACAGTGAATGTATAGGTAATAACATCTCCAACATTTGAACCATTAGCTACACCAGTTTTAACTAATGTTAAATCAGGATCAGCTATAAGATCTGTAACTGTTGGATCGTTATCCGTCTCTCCATCGGTCGTGCCATCTCCATTTGGTGTCTCAACAGTCTCATCGCCTGCATCGGATACATCTGTTACATCATCCGTACCACTTGGACTATCTCCTGTAGCTGTAGCACTGTTCTCTATAAAGCCTGCATCCATATCTGCTTGGGTAATCGTTTGATTTGCTGTCACTGTTACACTAGCACCTGGTGCTAAACTTGTTATCGGACTGCCTACAATACTTCCCGCATCTGCATTCGCATCCTCTATCTCAATATCGGTTAATGTAACATTACCTGTATTGGTCACTACAATATCATACTCGATAACATCATTCAATGCGCTTCCTGCTACCCTAACCGTCTTGATAACGCTTAGACTTGGATCGGCTGTCAAATCTGTAACTGTTGGATCGTTATCCGTCTCTCCATCGGTCGTGCCATCTCCATTTGGTGTCTCAACAGTCTCATCCCCTGCATCGGATACATCTGTTACATCATCCGTACCACTTGGACTATCCCCAGTAGCTGTAGCACTGTTCTCTATAAAGCCTGCATCAATATCTGCTTGGGTAATCGTTTGATTTGCTGTCACTGTTACACTAGCGCCTGGTGCTAAACTCGCTATCGGACTGCCTACGATACTTCCTGCATCTGCATTATCATCAGTGATCTCAATATCTGTTAATGTAACATTACCTGTATTGGTCACTACAATATCATACTCGATAACATCATTTAAGGCACTTCCTGCTACTCTAATTGTCTTGATAACGCTTAGACTTGGATCTGCCGTAAGATCTGTAACTGTTGGGTCGTTATCGGTCTCTCCATCGGTCGTTCCATCTCCATTTGGTGTCTCAACAGTCTCATCGCCTGCATCGGATACATCTGTTACATCATCCGTACCACTTGGACTATCTCCTATAGCAGTAGCACTGTTCTCTATAAATCCTGCATCGATATCTGCCTGAGTAATCGTTTGATTTGCTGTCACTGTTACACTAGCGCCTGGTGCTAAACTCGCTATTGGACTGCCTACGATACTTCCTGCATCTGCATTCGCATCCTCTATCTCAATATCTGTCAAAGTAACATTACCTGTATTGGTCACTACAATATCATACTCGATAACATCATTTAAGGCACTTCCTGCTACCCTAACTGTCTTGATAACGCTTAGACTTGGATCTGCCGTAAGATCTGTAACCGTTGGATCGTTATCCGTCTCTCCATCGGTCGTGCCATCTCCATTTGGTGTCTCAACAGTCTCATCACCTGCATCGGATACATCTGTTACATCATCCGGACCTCCTAGAGGACTATCTCCTGTAGCTGTAGCACTGTTCTCAATAAATCCTGCATCGATATCTGCTTGGGTAATCGTTTGATTTGCTGTAATTGTTACACTAGCACCTGGGGCTAAACTCGCTATCGGACTGCCTACAATACTTCCCACATCTGCATTATCATCAGTGATCTCAATATCGGTTAATGTAACATTTCCTGCATTAGTCACTACAATATCATACTCAATAACATCATTCAAGGCGCTTCCTGCTACTCTAACTGTCTTGATAACACTCAAACTTGGATCAGCAGTAATCGTAGTAACTGTTGGGTCATTGGTAGGATCTGAATCTGTACTTCCATCCCCATTTGGTGTCTCAACACTCTCATCGCCTGCATCAGATACATCTGTTACATCATCCGTACCACTTGGACTATCTCCTGTAGCTGTAGCACTGTTCTCTATAAAGCCTGCATCAATATCTGCCTGTGTAATTGTTTGATTTGCTGTAACCGTTAGACTTGCTCCTGGTAATAAACTTGCTATCGGACTGCCTACAATACTTCCCGCATCTGCATTCGCATCCTCTATCTCAATATCGGTTAATGTAACATTACC